>NZ_JBIUZU010000037.1:0-1097 GCF_044745225.1 Pandoraea sp. NPDC087047 | reverse complement strand
TTATCGCCAGGCATAACCATTTCCTTGTCGGCCGGCAGCGCGATCGAGCCCGTCACGTCCGTCGTACGGAAATAGAACTGCGGGCGGTAGTTGTTGAAGAACGGGGTGTGACGACCACCTTCATCCTTCGACAGAATGTACACCTCGCCCGAGAACTTGCGGTGCGGCTTGATCGTGCCCGGCTTGGCCAGAACCTGACCACGCTGAACCTCTTCACGCTTCGTGCTGCGCAGCAGAATACCGACGTTATCGCCTGCCTGACCTTGGTCGAGCAGCTTGCGGAACATTTCAACGCCCGTGCAGGTCGTCTTGTCGATCTTCGGCTTGTCGCCATCCAGCGCGATACCGACGATTTCGATTTCTTCGCCGACCTTGATGATGCCGCGCTCGATACGACCCGTCACCACCGTGCCGCGACCCGAGATCGAGAACACGTCTTCCACCGGCATCAGGAACGTGCCATCCACTGCGCGCTCCGGCGTCGGGATGTACGTGTCCAGCGCTTCAGCCAGCGACATGATCGCTTGCTCGCCCAGTTCGCCCTTGTCGCCTTCCAGCGCCAGCTTGGCCGAACCCTTGATGATCGGCAGATCGTCGCCCGGGAAGTCGTACTTCGTCAGAAGCTCGCGAACTTCCATCTCGACGAGCTCAAGCAGCTCGGCGTCGTCGACCATGTCGCACTTGTTCAGGAACACGATGATGTACGGCACACCAACCTGACGGGCCAGCAGGATGTGCTCACGCGTTTGCGGCATCGGGCCGTCAGCTGCCGAGCAAACCAGGATAGCGCCGTCCATCTGGGCTGCACCGGTAATCATGTTCTTGACGTAGTCGGCGTGGCCCGGGCAGTCAACGTGTGCGTAGTGGCGGTTAGCCGTTTCGTACTCGATGTGTGCCGTGTTGATCGTAATACCGCGTGCCTTTTCTTCCGGCGCCGCGTCGATTTCGTCGTACTTCTTGGCCACGCCGCCGAACTTCGACGACAGAACCGTTGCGATAGCAGCCGTCAGGGTGGTCTTGCCATGGTCAACGTGACCGATGGTGCCGACGTTCACGTGCGGCTTAGTCCGCTCGAATTTTTCCTTTGCCATTTCCGA
>NZ_JBIUZU010000036.1:0-1167 GCF_044745225.1 Pandoraea sp. NPDC087047 | reverse complement strand
CTCTGGGCTGACCCCGGAATACGTTGACCAACGTGCGGCCACCCTCCGGACCCAAATCGACTGTCGCCAGATCGTGAAACCGCTCGGTCGTCCCACCATTGATCGCGAAATGCTTCGCCCCCGCCAATTCGATCACGTCGCCAAACGGTGCAAACGCCTCTCGCGTCAACCGCTCGATCTTCAACGCCGAACCCGCCATGTCATGCTCCCTTTATCTTCTCTCTCTGTTTATTGCGCCCTCCCGCGCTGGCCGCGAGAGGGGTTTTGCTGATTACGCCGTCTTGTCGCTCAAACGGCCCCACAGCCGCAGTCGCGACACGCCACCGTCCGGAATGATGTTGAAGCGGATGTGGGTGATCGCCCCCAACTTCTGAATCTGCGCTTCGAAATAGAACTGTTTGTCCATCGCGAGCTTCTGCTCCGGCAACAACACGGGCCAGAACATGGACTGGGTGATGAGGGACTGCTCGGTGCCGCCGGTGACGTATGCCGCCTGAATGGAGCAGCGGTCGGGGAAGTTGCCCTTGAAGTGCGCCGTGTCGACTTCGATTTTGCCAATCTCGCCGGGCTGCGCCAGCGCGATGATGGCCCAGTCGTTGCCCGGCTCCCGACGCCGGCGTGTCTCCCACCCGTCACCCATGTTCACGCCACGGCCAGGCATCAACAGGCTGGAGGCCAAGCCGAAGTGCTGGTTGTTGGCCGCCACGACGTAGCCGCCGTTTTCCATGGCGATGAGGTCGATCAGTTCGTCGCGCGAACGCCCCGCCCAGTCGCTCTGCGGCATACCGTACAGGCGCAGACGGGCCAGACCGCCGTCGGGGTAAAGGTTCACGCGTACGTGGGTCGCGGCGCGCGGCTCGGTGATGGCGTGGTAGTGGTGCGCATTGCCCTGCAAGGTGGTCGAGGGCAGCAGTTCGAACCACTCGGCGCTCTCGGACGGTGCGCCGTGCGGGCTGTAGCAGCCCTCGAGCGACGCCGCAGGCGGGAAGTTGCCGGTGAAGTGGCTGGTGTCGAGATCGACGCCGAACAGCACGCCCGCGCGCGCGAGTTTGACGATGCACCAGTCGTAGCCGTTCACACGCTTGCGTCGGGTCTCCCAACCGTCCATCCACTTGCCGTTGTCGTCGTATTTGCCCGGAATGAAGACGGCCGGCTCGGGGTTGAGCA
>NZ_JBIUZU010000035.1:0-1366 GCF_044745225.1 Pandoraea sp. NPDC087047 | reverse complement strand
CGGGCGGCTAATGAGATGGTCACCCCCACCCTACACGCGGGTAACGCGGTAGGGTGTTTTCATTTTGGAGGCCATCATGCAGAACGTGACGTTGATAGGAATCGACCTGGGCAAGCACTCGTTCCACCTTCACGGGCAGGACGCACGCGGCAAAGCGGTGTTTTGCAAGAAGGTGAGCCGCAAGCAACTGGTCGAGTTTTTCGCCACGTTTCATGCCTGCACGGTGGTCATGGAGGCCTGCGCTGGCGCGCATTACATGGCGCGCAAGCTGGCGGGCTTCGGGCATCAGGTCAAGCTCATCTCACCGCAGTTCGTGCGCCCCTTCGTCAAGAGCAACAAAAACGATTTCGTCGACGCCGAGGCCATCTGCGAGGCAGCTTCACGTCCGTCCATGCGCTTCGTCACGCCAAGAACCGAATCTCAGCAGACGCTCGGTGCACTGCACCGCGTACGCGAATCCCTGATCCGGGATCGGACTAGAACGGTCAATCAACTGCATGGGTTTTTGCTCGAATTCGGCATCAGCTTGCCGGTCGGTCAGGCCGTTATTAAACGCCTGCCAGCGGCGTTAGCTGAGCATGCGCTGCCGCCGAGGCTCATCGCTGTGCTGGAACGATTGCACTCGCATTTCCAATATCTGAACGAGCAAATCGGAGAGATCGAAAAGGAGTTGACCCGGCAGCTTGCCCAGGACGATCTGGGGCAGCGTCTGCTGAGCATTCCCGGTGTTGGGCCGATCACGGCAAGCGTGCTAGCCACCGAGATGGGCGACGGCAAGCAATACGCGTGCAGCCGGGATTTTGCAGCAGCCACGGGGCTTGTGCCGCGGCAGTACAGCACGGGAGGCCGAGCGACGTTGCTAGGCATTAGCAAACGCGGCGACAAGAATCTGAGGCGCTTGCTCGTGCAATGCGCCAGATCGTACATGCAGCGCCTTGAGCACCAGCGGGGGCGCCTCGCCGACTGGGTGCGCGCCATGCTCACGCGCCGACATTCAAACGTGGTGGCGTGCGCGCTGGCGAACAAACTGGCGCGAACGGCATGGGCGCTGGCCACGCGCAATACCGTATTTGATGCAGGATCGAGCGCCATGCCTGCCTGAGCGCTCGCCCCATAACGATTTTCCGAAGTCCACCCACCCGGTTTTGCGACGACTGACATTGGATGACGTGAACGGCATACCGGCCTGACGAACAACCTGATTGAAAAATTGGCTCTCGAAGCCGAGCGGCTTTTTAGGATCGTCAGGCGCGACTCTCATCGTGGCGCGGGGAGCTTATTCCCACAACGACGCCGGATAGATTTAGGCAAGCCAAACACTGCACCAAACATCAGTCTTGCAAAAATGGGGGTGACCATAGATTTT
>NZ_JBIUZU010000034.1:0-1461 GCF_044745225.1 Pandoraea sp. NPDC087047 | reverse complement strand
CCCCGTTACTATGTTCGCACCTCGATAATCGAGGTTTTGGCCAGCCAGGCCCGGCATGATTCCCGCCCCCAGTCGTAACCATGATCCGGGGGGTGTTGTCACCGGGTCTGGTGGGTGGCTGGTGATCGCTGATAGGGGTTTGGCACGGACATTCCGACGCCGTCCGTAACGTGGATGCCGAGACTTGCCACCAGGGTTCTTGCAGGCCAATTCACTTTTTGTGCCAACTGCAATGCAAAACTTTCCACTTCATGACGCCGTCGATGTCTTCATCGGCGTCGACGTCGGCAAAGGCCACCACCATGCCGTCGCTCTCGATCGCAACGGCCGTCGCCTCTACAACAAGGCCCTGCCTAACGATGAGGCCCAACTGCGCGCCCTCATCAATGAGTTGAAAGCCCACGGCCAGCTCCTGTTCATCGTCGATCAGCCGGCTACCATCGGCGCACTGCCGCTGGCCGTAGCCCGCGACGCCGGTGCGCTCGTCGCCTACTTGCCAGGTCTGGCTATGCGTCGCATCGCCGACCTGCACGCAGGCGAAGCAAAGACCGACGCGCGCGACGCCGCCGTCATCGCAGATGCCGCACGCACCATGCCGCATACGCTGCGCTCATTGCGTCTGGCCGACGAGCCGCTCGCCGAACTGACCATGCTCTGCGGTTTCGACGACGATCTGGCCGAGCAAGTCAATCAGACCAGCAACCGCATTCGCGGCCTGCTCACGCAGATTCATCCCGCGCTTGAGCGCGTGCTCGGGCCTCGCCTGGATCACCCCGCCGTGCTTGATCTGCTTGAGCACTACCCCTCGCCCGCAGCACTGGCCGCCGCCGGCCAAAAAACGCTGGCGAATCGCCTGATTAAGCTCGCGCCACGCATTGGCAAAAGCCTGGCCGCTGACATCGCGCAAGCGCTTACCGAGCAAACCGTAGTCGTGCCTGGCACTCATGCCGCCACACTGGTGATGCCGCGCCTCGCCCAACAACTGGCCGCCCTGCGCAAGCAACGCGACGAGATGGCCGCCGAGGTCGAACGCCTGGTGCAAAGCAACCCTCTTTGGCCGGTCCTGAGCAGCATGCCCGGAGTCGGGCTCAGGACCGCAGCGCGACTCCTGACCGAGGTGGCGCACAAGGCCTTTGCCTCGGCCGCCCACTTGGCGGCCTATGCCGGCCTAGCGCCGGTGACCCGGCGCTCTGGCTCCTCGATTCGAGGCGAGCATCCCTCTCGGCGTGGCAACAAGGTACTCAAACGCGCCCTGTTTCTCTCGGCCTTTGCAGCTTTGCGAGACCCGATCTCAAAGGCTTACTACAGCCGAAAAATCCAGCAGGGCAAGCGCCACAACCAGGCACTTATCGCGCTGGCTCGCCGGCGCTGCGACGTCCTTTTTGCCATGCTGCGCGACGGCACTTTTTATCAACCCAAAACTGCCACCAGTGCTTGACGAACTACATAGGGGCACCCCCC
>NZ_JBIUZU010000033.1:0-1487 GCF_044745225.1 Pandoraea sp. NPDC087047 | reverse complement strand
GGCGACTCTGCCGTCACGTTTGGCCAGCTCAGCGCGCAGGAGACGGCATTGCAGTCGGCGAGCGTGGCGTATGTCCGACGCGATGTGACTACGGTGGCGTTGGCATCGAGTGCGGGACTCATTTTGGCGGACGGCTTTACCGCGACAGGTCAGGGCAAGCCTTACGAAGTGCGTTGCGCGTATCCATTCGCAATGCCGCTTGCCGCAGACGCAGCATCGCATGGCTGCAACGTGATAAGTGACACGCAACCCGCACCACCCACGCCACCCGAATGGAGTTCGTGCGCGGGGCTCGGCGTGTCCACCGTGCCCGGCTGGGTAGCGTATTTCAGCGCACAGGGAAGCGATGTCGCAAAGCAATGTTCGCTAAGCGCAACGATAGCGAGTCAATTCAAGGCAAGTCTTGAGGCGCACGAGCAGGTATCGGCGGATCTGGCGGACAGCCCGACAATGCTGCTCCTCGCGGCCTGGGATCCTGCGAGGCCCGAGACGATTCCGTTGCAGGCGTTTTATTACGACGTCGCCAATGGCGGGCAACTCACGCAGGCACAACGCTACCAGAGGCAATACTTCGATGCGACAGGGCAGTGGCTGCCCATCCTGCGCATGGCGATGACAGGTGGCGTGCCTACGGCGTTTGGCTTCGATGAGCGGGATCAGTTGGACTATGGCATTGCATTGGCGCAACGTCTGAATGAGCGATTCGGCGATACGTCGCCGTGTCCGCGTGATCAGGCGGCGTTTATGTGCAATGGTGTGATTGTCCGGGTGACGGGGTACGGCACCGGATTCCATTCATGGAATCCAAGCCCGACGGCCGTCCGGCTTCATGGTGTGTCGATGACTTACATGCGTACCGACGCTCACATTTTCGATGTCGCGCACGGGGGCGGCGTAGGCCTGATATTTTCGCCATTCGGCGCGCCGGTGCAGACGCCGCTTGTCGCGCGTTGCATGTTTCCGTCCGATGGGTGGACCGACCTGCGAGCAGACAAATGCGGCATGCGGTCGATTCCGCAGAGCGCGCCATGCGCGCAACTCGGCATTACCACCTTGGAGGCCTGGCGAGCCAACTATGTCGCGACGGGGTATGACTACCAATGCTCGCTAGGGGTTGATAAGGACGCATTCGATCTCAGCCTGCTTGCGCGAACGACGTTCCCGGCAACGCCACCCTATGAGGAGTGGTGGAATGAGCTCGTCGTCGCGCCGTGGCCGCAGGATGTCCCAGAGCAGATTCCGCTCGAGGCTGTCATGTACACGAAAGAGTCGGCGGACCTCCGTGCTGGCGCGCGCTACATTCAGAACGACTACTTCAATCAGACGGGGCGGTTCCTGCCGATCATCAAGGTCGACATTCCAGGCCACCCGCAGGCGCCGTTCTCTTATACGCCTGGGGATCAGGGGACAGCGAATTAGCACACGCGGGGCGTGGGTCGACGGATGACCTGTCAGAGTTGACAGTTGTTGCGCATGATGAGCGGATG
>NZ_JBIUZU010000032.1:0-1528 GCF_044745225.1 Pandoraea sp. NPDC087047 | reverse complement strand
TTGATGCGTGCCCTGTCGGGCGACTCTGCCGTCACGTTTGGCCAGCTCACCGCGCAGGAGACGTCGTTGCAGTCGGCGAGCGTGGCGTATGTCCGACGCGATGTGACTACGGTAGCGTTGGCCTCGAGTGCGGGACTCATTTTGGCGGACGGCTTTACCGCGACAGGCCAGGGCAAGCCTTACGAAGTGCGTTGCGCGTATCCGTTTGCGATGCCGCTTGCCGCAGACGCAACATCGCATGGCTGCAATGTCGTAGACGATGGGCACTCCACACCCAATGACTCGAGTTCGTGCTCTGGGCTCGGCGTATTCAGCGCGCCCGCGTGGGTCGCGCATTTCAACGCACAGGGAAGTGATGTCTCAAGACAGTGCTCACTCAGCGCGACGATAGCGAGTCAATTCAAGGCAAGTCTTGAGGCGCACGAGCAGGTATCGGCGGATCTGGCGGACAGCCCGACAATGCTCCTTCTCGCGGCCTGGGATCCTGCGAGGCCCGAGACGATTCCGTTGCAGGCGTTTTATTACGACGTCGCCAATGGCGGGCAACTCACGCAGGCACAACGCTACCAGAGGCAATACTTCGATGCGACAGGGCAGTGGCTGCCCATCCTGCGCATGGCGATGACAGGTGGCGTGCCTACGGCGTTTGGCTTCGATGAGCGGGATCAGTTGGACTATGGTATTGCATTGGCGCAACGTCTGAATGAGCGATTCGGCGATACGTCGCCGTGTCCGCGTGATCAGGCGGCGTTTATGTGCAACGGCGTGATCGTCCGGGTGACGGGATATGGCGAAGGATTCCACTCGTGGAATCCAAGCCCGAGTTCGATTACCCGCAACGGCGTAGCCGCGACTTACATGCGAGTGGATGCGGGCATTACCGCTATCGCGTACGAAGGCGGTGAGGGACTGATATTCGCCCCATTCGGCGCACCGGTGCAGTTGCCGCTTACGGCGCGTTGCATCTACCCGACCGACGCCAATACGGACATACGCCCGGATCGATGCGGTGCTAGTGCCGATCCGCTGAGTGTGCCGTGTGCACAACTGGGCATTACCACCTTGGAGGCCTGGCGAGCCAACTACGATCGCACAGATTGGTACTATCAATGCGCGTTAGGGGTGGATACCGCCGCTTTCAATCTCAGTCTGGCGGCGCGAACGACGCTTCCGGTACCTCAGTTGATCCTGCAAGAGAAGTGGAACGAGCTCATCGTCGCGCCGTGGCCGCAGGATGTCCCAGAGCAGATTCCGCTCGAGGCTGCCATGTACACGACAGAGTCGGAGGACTTCCGTGCTGGCGCGCAGTATATCCAGAACGACTACTTCAATCAGACGGGGCAGTTCCTGCCGATCATCAAGATCGACATTCCAGGCCACCCGCAGGCGCCGTTCTCTTATACACCTGGGGATCAGGGGACAGCGAACTAGCGCACGCGGGGCGTGGGTCGACGGATGACCTGTCAGGGTTGACAGTTGTTGCGCACGATGAGCGGATGGCCAGATGAGCGATCCACGGAGTGTGTGC
>NZ_JBIUZU010000031.1:0-1980 GCF_044745225.1 Pandoraea sp. NPDC087047 | reverse complement strand
CGCAAGCGCGCATGCACCTGCACCGCCTCGTGCACCAGCGGCACTTCCGCTGCGCGTTCGTCGTTCGTGCCCCACGCCGAGAGCTGGGTGCGCTCTTCCGACGAGAGCAGCGGCACCTCGCCCAACGGCAGGTCCGCAGCGTCGGCCAGTGCCTGCAGCATGGCCAGATAGTGTCGGCCCAATCGTTCGACGGTGGATGCCTCGAACAGGTCGGCGCTGTAGGTCATGCGCACACCGACGATGCCGGAGGCACGCTCCACCGTATCGAGCATCAGTTCGAAGCGCGAATCGGTTTCGGCCGCGCCCAGGTCCACGCCCGAGACATGGAGCCCCGGCAGATCGTGGCTCGGCTGGTAGTCTTCCTGCTGGTGATTGATCAGCACCTGGAACAACGGATTCGCGCTCAGACCGCGCTCGGGACGCAGCACGTCCAGCAGCGTGTCGAATGGCAGATCCTGATGCGCCTGCGCTTCGAGCACCCCGTCCAGCGCCTGTTGCAGCACCTGCTGCAGCGGCATGTCGGCACCCAGCCGGTTGCTCAGTACCTGCGTGTTGACGAAGAAGCCGACCAGGCCCGCCACCTCGGGGCGCTGCCGGTTGGCGACGAGCGTGCCCACGCGGATATCGGGCTGCCCGGTATAGCGATGCAGGAGCGCCTGCAGTCCACCCAGCAACGCAGCGAACAGCGTGCCGCCCTCCTGCTGCACACGACGGCGCAGCGCAGCCACCAACGGCGCCGGGATATCGAAGGCATGCTTCGCAGCACGATAGCTGGCGGTGGCACGGCGAGCATGATCGGCCGGCAGTTGCAACACGGGATGCTCACTGCCGAGCCGATTCTGCCAATACGCAAGCTGGCGTTGCTGCTCGCCGGCGTCGAGCCAGTGGCGTTGCCACAGTGCGAAGTCCGCATATTGCACTGGCAGGTCGGGCAGCGTCGCAGCCGTGCCCTGCACGCGGGCGCGATATTGCGCGACGAATTCGTTGACGATGATCTGCATCGACCAGCCGTCGGAGACGATGTGGTGCATCGTCACCACCAGCAGATGCTCGTCGTCGGCCAGACGCAGCAATGCCACGCGCAGGAGCGGTCCGCTGCCCAGATCGAACGGCTCGCGAGTCAGACGCAGCGCGAGGTCACGGGCGTGGGCGTCGCGCGCTTGTGCCGGCACGCTGCCAAGATCCATCAGCGGCACCCGCACCGTCACCGCCGGATGAATCACCTGCTCCGCCAGTCCGTTGGCATCGGCACGGAACACCGTGCGCAGGGATTCATGCCGTGCGACCAACGCCTGAAAGCTGGCTTCGAGTGCGCCGACATCGAGATGACCGCGCAGACGCAGCGCCCCCGCGATGTGATAAGCCGCGCTCTGTGGATCGAGCTGCCACAGGAACCATTGCCGTTGTTGCGCCGCCGACAGGACCAGACGTTCCTCGGCCGGCGCGGGCACGATCGGCAGCAGGCCAAAATCCACCCCCTGACGACGCAATACCGCCAGGAATTCCTGCCGCTTGCCGGCAGGAAGTGCCACGAATCGCTCGGCCAGGGCCTGTTTGCGTTGTTCCATTCAATTCTCCAGAGAGGCAAGGAGATCGTCGATCTCGTCCAGACCGGCCGCTTCCTTGGCTGCGCCCTCGGTCAGATGCGCTTGCAGGACGCTGGCCAGACAGCTCAACGTCGCGTTTTCGAAATAGGATTTGAGGGGAAGGCGTCCGCCCAGCGCCTGCTGCACGCTGGCCTGCGTTTGCAGCACGGCCAGCGAATGGCCCCCCAGTGCGAAGAAGTTGTCGTGTCGGCCGACAGCGGAGCGCCCCAGCACTTCAGCCCAGATCGCAGCGAGTGCCGTCTCCACTTCGCCCTGCGGCGGCTCGGATGCCACCTGCGCCGCATCCGGCGCCGGCAACGCCTGCCGGTCCACCTTCCCGTTCGGATTGAGCGGCAGCTTCTCCAGCACCATCAGCGGCGCCGGCACCATGTAC
>NZ_JBIUZU010000030.1:0-1987 GCF_044745225.1 Pandoraea sp. NPDC087047 | reverse complement strand
ACGGGCGTCGGTACTGCGGTAGGCGCGGCGGTTGGCGGAAGCTCGGGAGCGCTTACCGGGTACAACGTTGATCGGTTTAACCGGCAGTTGCATCCGGATGAAAAGGCGCTCGCTAAGAAAGTCTTGGAGGATGCAAGGCGACGAGGCATCGTCAACCAAGATGGATCTCCGGTCTCGATAGATCAAATTGAAAATGCTATGCGCTCGGCCAATAACAGCACCTATGGCGAGACCGCGTGGACGGGAATGGTAGTGCCGCTCAATGCCGACACAAAGGCAAAGGAGATTTACGATAGTACCGGCATGCATGTTTTCGTCGATACGTCCGGAAACAAGTATCTTGTCCAGGATGCTGCGATGCTATCCCCACCTCCCGATGCGTTGCGCGACTTGATCATGGCGAGTACGGGGGGCGGAAGTTCGCCATACAGCTGGAATGTGCCGTCGTCTGAGAGTATGGGGCTTCCGTCGCCTGACCTGCTGAAGAATCAGGGAAACGGGCCGTTCGGGACTGGATGGAACACTGGGGAAAATTCTGCTGGAATTCTGAACTCTGATCCGAGGAACAGACCTATTATCAGTCTTCAGGCTGGCTTTCATCTACCAATCACGCCAGGGGTTGGCCTTGGGCCGAATTTCAGCTATACGGTGAACGATAGAGAGATGTCGATCAAACCGGATGTTGCGCTCGGGACAATATATGACATTGGAGCAAACATCGGTATTTCTGGGGATTCGAAGTACTCCGGACCTTCTGTCGTAAATGTCGGATTCGGGAAATACCTTGGTATTCAGATTACACCGAGTAATTCTGTAGCCTGGGGAGAAAAATCTTGGATTAGTCCAGGAAGGTATTTTAACGGAGTAAGTTTCGGTATCGGATTGGGGGTTTCTTCTCCCGTCAACGTTACTGTAGATCCAACATATCAATATCAGAACGGGAGGTAAGCCGCATGTATGTAGCGAAGATCGATTCAGTCGGCGGCGGAATCTTGGTTGTCTCATTCTTCTTGTTTTTTTTCGTCCTTTTCGTCGTCGTTCCAGGACTCAAGCGGCGGGTCGATAGGAGCGGAGGACAAGCAAGACGTAGCCTGCGAGCTATAGTCGTTTATGGAAATCGAGGGATTCGTGCCGGGGGAGGGGTCTATCGTCTCAGTCTGTACGATCGTTATCTAGTTACTAGCCTGATTCTCGCGTCCACCTACTCATATCGAGACATGAAAGTCGTTGACGGTCCTTGGGGGCAAGGGCGTTTGGAGTTGTTTTTGGGTCGAATTCGAACGGTAATTTACGGGTGCCCGAATGCAGTTGACGAATTTCGTCATGAGCTTGCAATTCAAATTAAGTCGGCGGCGGAGTGAAATGTAAATGGTGCTCGATATCAACGATCGCGCTTGAGTTGAAGTAGCAGTGGTCAGGACGTAGCTGCTAGACGGTTGTTCGCTGGAGCACGAATACCACAAATGGTGTCGCCGGGGCGAACAGTGCAACGAATGCCTTCGATGGTCTGAATCTCGACAAATCGTTGGCGACTCAGAAACAGCTTTCGCAACTGGAGTCAGGTGTCGGCACTACGAGGTTACGCAGTTGCCGCCCGCGAGGTTGGCGCGTTCAGTGAAGCTAAAAGCGCACTGAGCGCACTGAGCGCGCTCGAAGCGGGCAAAACGCCGGAAGCCAACAATCGAGTTGAGTTTTTTTCGTCGAGCAGCCGCTCGACGTCATCCGTCGATAGCACGCAGAACGTCTCGAGCAACGTTAAGGCGGGAGGCACCACAGCGTTCATAGCGACCGGGGATACGGCGTCAGGGAAAGGCAACGTCAACATCATCGGCTCGAACATCGATACTAAGGACGTTCTCCTGCAAGCGAACAATCAGGTCAACGTACTCAGCAGCAAGGATACGGAGTCGACGTGTAGTGACAACGAGTCGAAAGGCGGAAGCTTTGGCGTGTCGTTCGGCACGAGTGGCTGGGGCGTATCGGCATC
>NZ_JBIUZU010000029.1:0-2231 GCF_044745225.1 Pandoraea sp. NPDC087047 | reverse complement strand
ACGGGCGTCGGTACTGCGGTAGGCGCGGCGGTTGGCGGAAGCTCGGGAGCGCTTACCGGGTACAACGTTGATCGGTTTAACCGGCAGTTGCATCCTCAGGAGACGGAAGTCATCGCTGCGTTGGCTAAAGAAAAAGCGAAAGCGATTTGTCAGGGGGACGCGACGTGTTTAGGACGCGCAACCGTGTATTGGACGGACATCCTTGAGCGTACTGCAAAGGGGTTGGTAGACGACGCAGAGAATTCAAAGAATCTGTCGTATCTTCAAGGGCTGATGCAGGCGTCCGCTGATCCCAATAGTGCTGGAGCGCAAGGAGGTGTCTCTACCTACTTGGCAAACCTGAAAGACGCTCAGGAGATGCTCTCGGCTTACATGGGCCAGAAGATCGTTGTTGGTGGCAATCCCGTGATGTCAAATGGCGCGCCTCAAACGTTTTTTAGTGCAACGGATGGCCAAAAGGCAAACCCGTACATCAACTCGATTCTGGGCATGCAGCTTCCCGGCCCGATTATTCCGGGTATGGAATTGCGCGATCGAAATCGCATGGATACATTTGCGACACCCAGCGGAGCGACCCAACCGGTATATCCAATAGAAGAATGGTTTCTTGGAGGGAAGTTGGTTGCGACACTGCTTGGAACTGCCGGGCGATTGCTTGCCGCCACTGACATCGTCCTCTTGGAGCGCGTTTCGGCGTCTCCTGCGGGGAACATAAGTGCACAGCAAATCACGAGGGAAGGCGTAGCGCTACGTCTCGCTGCGGAGGATCGCACGCTCCTTGGCCAACTTGACTCAGTGACTTCTACGGGTGTCCAGGGAGACTTGCGAGAGTACGTGGTAAATAATTACTTTGTTAGAAATGGGTACAGGCCTTTGGAAGGAAAATGTGGAGCTAATAACTGCTTTGACGGGGTTTATGTTAAGGGCGACACCATCTATCTCGTCGAAGTCAAGCCGCTTAAATCAGACGGATCAGTAAAGCTGAATGGGCCATCTGAGGGCTTTCCGACCCAGATGTCCCAAGATTGGGTCGAAAATGCGGTGTCACGATTGTACAAGGGAACAGCGGAGCAACGCGCTACCGCGGAAGTCATCATGTCAGCCTTGGGTAACGGGAAAGTGGTGAAAATTGTGACCGGAGTAGACCGCAACGGAGTTACTGCGGTGAAAATCAAGTGAGGTGATTGATGGATGGCTACGTTCTGCAGGAAAAAAGCCGCCTCTATGAAGGCGCAGTGCGTTGGCGGCGCGATGCGGAGGAAAAGATACGTCGTGGAGGAAAGATCGATCTGGGGGCTTGCTACGCGATAATGTCGAACTCGCATTTCGTGATGGGTTTGTACGACTACATTACGAAGCATGATATGTCAGGGATGAAGCAGAATTTTTATACTGCTTGCAAATTACACCTTGCTGCCTTGATTTTAAGTAGTGAGGGTAGGTTGCAAACTCCAATGCCGTTGCTATGGGCTATCTTGTCGGATGCGCCATTGGTTATTGATGAAATGTCGAATTTCGATCAGGGTGATTATGCTGATAATAAAAAAAATCCTCGATACCCGCAGTTTATGGTGCATATGTATCAAATGGCCATAAAGTCTGATTTTGATGGTGTGCGCCGTGGTTTGGAAGTAATGAAAAAGTACGGAAAGAAAGAGGATCGAGATAAAGTCAAAAGCGGGAGCAGTTTTTTCTCATTACTGATGCTTCGAGATAAATCTTCGCTCGAGAATGAGATATTGGCGAAGGTTAGTGGGGAGGCGGCTAATCCAATGGCTGAAGGTATTGTTTCTATTATCTCGACAATGGAAGCAAAAATATGCTGGATGCACGGTATTGAAGTGGATATTGATAGTGATCTCGTCCCGAGAGATTTCCTTCCGGTAAGACCGCTGGCGAGGTATTCGGATGAATACGATTTTCTTTCGGTTGGCTATGAGAGGAAAGGACTAATTTCACGATTGTTTGGTGGAATTTTTGATCGATAGGGTGGTGTTTTTTGATCGGGAAAGAAAAGATAATTTCCTGAGAAAGCACGGCTCGGCGCAAGGCAATGCTGTAGATTTCACGAGTGCCGGCGCATTAGCGGCGGGATGTATTGCCTTAGTAAAGACCCGCTCACGTCCTAATGGACGGAAAGACGATGAGCAAGAAGATGGACGAAGACATCAAGCGATAGACGGTGCAGCGCCAGAGCACGCTGGTGCTGGACATCATTCAGGGCAAGACGA
>NZ_JBIUZU010000028.1:0-2308 GCF_044745225.1 Pandoraea sp. NPDC087047 | reverse complement strand
AACAACTTCGACAAAGCGCAAATCGAAACCAGCTTCGAGATCATGCAGACGCTGCAGCGCGAGGTCGGCACCTTTGTGGGCAATCGGGCTAAGGAAGCCGAAGCCATAGAGACACAGTTGAAGAAGACCACCGACCCCGAACAACTTGCCTCGCTGAACCAGCAGTTAGCCGAGGCAAAGAAGTGGGGACCGGGGGGCGACTACCGATTGATCGTCAGTGCCATCACAGCAGGCATCAGCGGAAATGTCACCGGTGCGACCGGAGAAATGGCAACGCGTGCAACGGTGAACTACCTGCAAGGTCTCGCAGCCAAGGAGATCAAGACACTCGGCGAAAAGCTCGATCCGACATCGAAAGCCGCGTTGCATGCCATTACCGGTTGCGCAGGAGGTGCGGCCTCCAGTGGGAACTGCAACGCAGGCGCGATGGGGGCGGCCGCCGGATCACTGTTAGGCAGCCTGCTCGCAACCGGTGACAAACCGGGACATGACCTTTCCCAATCCGAGCGTGAAGCAAGAGTCAACCTCATCACGTCCATCGTGGCTGGGGTCACGGCGAGCGTCGGCGGCGACGTGGCGACTGCGTCCACGAGTGCGAAGACCGAGGCAGAGAACAATACATTAGGGATCGTGATCGCCCCGCCTGCGCCACCTCAGACGGGGGGGCCGCTACGTCCTCGCAACGGTACGCGTGACGGACGCGATAGCGGCGGCCTCGATCCAACCGTCGCAGGCAGTGCCGGTACCGCCTCTGAGGGCAAGAGCGTCGCGGACCGGCTGAAGAGCGCGTTGACCAAGGCCACATGTGCGATCTCCGGATTCGCTTGCTCAAATCAGTTGATCGTCGAAGGCGTCGTCGCACGAGTCATTGGCGACGTCGCGAACGACGATGACGTTATGGGCACACCAAATAACGGGCCGCGCGGGGCCACCGTCACCGGTACACCTGACACCGGGGAGAAGGGGCCGACCATTACCGGTACGCCAGATCAAGGTGAGCGCGGGGCTACAATTGTTTCAACACCGGATAAGGGCGTGAAAGGGCCAAACGTTATTGCGACACCCAATAACGGCCCATTGGTTTCTGATCCGTTACTGGACAAACTCCATATTAAGGATCATTACGACCATCATATGGATATTGCAAATGACATAAAAAAGCAGCTAACCGAACTTGGCTACCGTGTTAGCAATAAAGAAATCTCGTTTGGCGACTCATGTGGCAGTGGGCGCTGCCGCCCCGACATTGTTGTTGAATCTCCTGATGGAGAACTCAGAATTATCGAGATCAAAACTGGAGATGCAAAACTCACCAAAAGGCAATCCGAAATATTTCCTCAAATAATTGATGGAACCGCAATTCCTCGCGGATCAGTTGCTGAAATATTTGGATTTGACTCTTCAAAACCACTAACCGAGCAAAACCTCCCCAATGGAATTAAAATCGAAATCATTAGATTTCCAGGAGCCAAAAATGAGTGAAAAAACAACAATAGAAATACTAAAACAAAATAAATGGACCCCCCAAAAAGATGAAGTTGGAGACACAGTTCTAGAATTAAATTTATGCGATCGAATATTGATCATTATTCCATCAATAAGGAAATTTCAACTTCATTACACCGCCGATTTCATTCCATCAACAAGTACAGAGAAATTTCGCGACATCGCTCGCCAAATACGCCAACAAAAAAAATTGATTGCACCACTAGCTTTAATGAAATTTCGCACTCGCGAGATCAGTGAAATTAGCGAGGCAACCATCATCCCAATAACTAATGAAATAATTGAGTGGGCAAGAAGTGTCGACATCAACAGTGAAATCATCCGGCACGCGCAACTACCTACAAATACGTGGGGCGCCATGCCACTGCGCCACCTGGCTGCGCTCGCTCTGCTTGGCGACACCGAAAAACTAGAGTTTTACAAGAAGTCTTTCGAATCGGGAGATCGCCTCGGGTTTGCAACCTATATCTCCATCGAGATGATCGAGCGAACCTTAGAGATCGCCCAGACGAACAGTGCACGTCTCCCGCGATAAGAATCACGGTTCGCGCCGGCGGCAGCGTCACCCTATCGGCCTTGGGAGACGGCGATCAGTCCTCGCTGCTCGTTCGCGGCAGCGAGATCGCCGCCGGGCAGGACATCAGGCTCACGTCCGACGGCTCGCTCGATATCCTCGCCGCCACCGACACCTCAGCACACCATCGCAGCTCCACCGGCGTCTCGGGGGGCGTCGGGCTGGGCATCTCCATGGGCAGCCAGGGCGTGTCGATGGGAGTGACGGGCAATGCAAGCGCCTCGCGCG
>NZ_JBIUZU010000027.1:0-2626 GCF_044745225.1 Pandoraea sp. NPDC087047 | reverse complement strand
GCCGTCAGGGTGGTCTTGCCATGGTCAACGTGACCGATGGTGCCGACGTTCACGTGCGGCTTAGTCCGCTCGAATTTTTCCTTTGCCATTTCCGACTCCTAACGGGTTATCTATTGCCGAGGTTGCTCGGCATGTTGATTGCCGCGCTTAACACTATCTTGTGGTGCCCATGGGCAGGATCGAACTGCCGACCTCTCCCTTACCAAGGGAGTGCTCTACCACTGAGCCACATGGGCGAATCCTGTACTACTTCTGCGCGTCACCTGGAGCGGGTGAAGGGAATCGAACCCTCGTCGTAAGCTTGGAAGGCTTCTGCTCTACCATTGAGCTACACCCGCTTGGATTCTGACTCTCGCCACTTGGCAACAAGCGCCGGAGACTCTTGCTTCCGACGCTTATTACTTCCGCATTCTGGTGGAGGAGGTTGGATTCGAACCAACGTAGGCGTAAGCCAACAGATTTACAGTCTGCCCCCTTTAGCCACTCGGGCACCCCTCCGCAGAGAATTTGCAATTATGGAGATGTCCCCCCACCTTGTCAACACCTTCCACGCATTAAATATGCAGTTTTTGTGCCTGCGGCTCACATAAATTTCAGAACACGCGGCAACTCATTGATTTATCGAGATAAAAGGTGTTGGAGGAGAGGTCTTGTTGCGGTTAGCGGCCCCCTGCGAACAGACGCCGGCGCCAGACATCCACGTGGCGATTGAAACTGTCCCGCCCCATGTGGAACTCCCGGCGCAATTTCTGGGAGATGGTGCGTTTCGCCTTCTGGCGGCCGGCGATGGTCGTTCCCAGATCGTCGTTGCGATGCACCACGATATCGGGCGAAATCGAGATCATGCGAACCCCGTGCTCCCAATTTCGGTTGAGCATGTCGTCGACGGGGTGAATCATGCGTCGGCCATATTCCAGCAGCGCCAAAGCGGCGTCCCGGCGAATGAGATAGCCCTGTGTGCCGCCAGGCTGTTTGCGGTGATCATGGAGAACACCTCCGCCCGGCAACTCGCCAACCTTCCAACGGCCGGCAGACCCCTCGTCTTTCAGTCGCATGATGCCCCAATGAACCGAGACGTCGAGCGCGGAGGCGAGACGCTGTGCGAAATCGGCTTTGAGCTCGATGTCATCTTCAAGCACGCACCAGATGTCGTCGTTGGAGCGGGCGAGATCCTGCCAGATGCGGTAGTGGCTGTCGTAACAACCGACTTCGCCTAGCGTCAGATGGTTGGCGTATATCTTTAACCGAGACTCCGCATCGTATGTCGAAGGGTATTCGGAGATACGCTCTGCATCGAAGAATTTGAACGGCACACCTGCTTGCTTCAGTTGCTGGGTGATATACGCACGACGATCGTGACTATCGACAAGCGATATCACGACGACAGGAGGAAGCCTTAACCCCGGAATGGACATCTGGTTCATTTTTTATGTTTTGTTCGAGTTCTCCGGCATAGACCGGTTCGCGCTCATATTGCCGTTTAAAACCGCAATAGCATAATCCGCAAGGATGTCATGCGGTAACTCCATCTCGATGTTCTGAGCAAATGCTCGTACATATTCGGCATTTCGCCGATCTCCGTTCATCGGCACTTTTTCTGCTTTCTGAAATGAGCAGCAAACTTTAGAAAACATACCAAAGCCGGGTTGGGGTGCATCAAGAGCACTTGATACGACGAGCATATGCGCCCCCACATCTCGCCATGCTGATGAGATGAATTAGGCGAAATCCAACGATGAATAAAGCGAATCGAAGCCGTGCGCGACTGAAGCGATGGCGTCGCGAAACCGCGCGAGACGCCATAACGCGTGACCACAGTCACCTGCAGTCGGAAGCGGTGACGATAAATTAGGGGAGGCTGGTAGCGGGAGTGGCGGCCACAAGTTTGTGCCGCCCCTCCCAAGATGGTGGCGACGTTTCCGGTGCGCGTTCGACGTTCGACCGGCAAGAGACAGTCATAGGCGTAATTCCTGCGCTTGAAATACACCGCCAGACATTCTTGCCACCCTGCGGTGTGTCACTTCGCACGAATAACTCGTGTGCAGGCGAACCGACGACGATGCAGTAGAACCGAAGACTTACCGAGCGGAATCTTGCTGAGGCAGGCGACACTCCATGCCAGCAATAGCAGAGCGGATGAGCTCAGAGGTAAGGGGGGATACGGACACGCAATCTAGTAACGTAGCGAGCTACCCCTGGTCCGTGAGCATGACGGGCAAGCGGCGCAGATACGTACCCCCGCACCGGCATTAAGCGAGCGCCGAGAATAACAACTATCAATGCAGACGCATCCATCATGCGAGCACACCGAGCACACCGCGAGAGTACGAAAGGCTAGCGGTCCAAGTACGCAACTCACCGCAGTGGCCCAGCCAGGTTGGTGTAGTGCATATCATTGTGTTCCTGAACAAGGGCGAGACGGTCGACGACGCCGAGTTGCAAGCGAATACCATGGATCGAGCTACCGTCGACTCAAATATGCATCTGCTCCGCGAGCGCGCTGAATCTGCTCCCAGGAATACGAAAACGGTATGCAGATGCGCACGGTGCCAGCATTCAGCGATGCGCCGAGGGTAACGGCTATCAATTTAGGTACGCATATCTGTCAGCGAACGCGCCAAGTCCA
>NZ_JBIUZU010000026.1:0-3627 GCF_044745225.1 Pandoraea sp. NPDC087047 | reverse complement strand
AGTTTCTGCAAGTCCGGCGTCCGGTTCACCGTTTCGTTCAGATTCG
Organism: Pandoraea sp. NPDC087047; assembly: GCF_044745225.1. Lineage (NCBI taxonomy): Bacteria > Pseudomonadati > Pseudomonadota > Betaproteobacteria > Burkholderiales > Burkholderiaceae > Pandoraea > Pandoraea sp. NPDC087047. Next base: position 3,581 of record NZ_JBIUZU010000026.1, on the reverse strand, counting down.
ACGTATCGCGATTCAGACTCGCTAAATCTTGCGTCTGGTTCGCGCCGTTCGTCAGCGTAATCGCACCATCGCTCACCGCTGCGCGTCACGCCCAGACTTGACCAGCCGGTAATACACCATGCAGCGTGGCACTTCAAACCAACGGCACAGCTTTGAGATTGAGACGGTTATGCCTTCTTCCCTTAATCCCTTGCGGACCGTTTCAAAAACTTGTCGTCCTCGCCCAGCAGGGACTGCAATTTCTTTCGTGTGCGCAGTTCCTGCATAGCTTCATCGCACGCTTCCTGTAGGGCCTTGATCTGATGCTCGGACTGCCCTTTCACGTCCAGCAGATTCGCTCGGAACGCGTTTTCCATGCCGCGCTTGCCATCTCCGACGCAGTTCTCAATTTCGGATGCCGACATGTCGTAGGCCCGGCCCGCCTCGGCAACCATCGTCTTGCCCTGAATGATGTCCAGCACCAGCGTGCTCTGGCGCTGCACCGTCTATCGCTTGATGTCTTCGTCCATCTTCTTGCTCATCGTCTTTTCCTTAATTATGACGTGAGCAGGTTTTCACTGGGTCAATACACATTCGCGCCGGTTACTCTTCATGGCAAACGCCAAGCCCGAATAATTTTTCTTTTCTATATTATTTTTTTATTAAATAAATAAAAAATTAACGATTAATTCCGAGCATTCTCAGAATCTTTGCAACGCCACCTTCACCCCGCCTACTTGAGAACATGAAATCATAAGAATTTACATATTCCGGCAGTGGCCTTATAGGGAGAAGATTTTCTGGAATTAATGGGCTGTCAAACTTCACCTCAATCCCATGCCTCCAACAGATTTTAGCCTCCAACGTTGCCGCAACAGAAAGCACCCCTTCAACTACCGGACGCAAAGGTTTTTCCGATACCTTCTCCAAAATAGACTTCTCAAGCCCTTTTACGTCCCCAGCAATCAATAGGGAAAAAAAATCTTGTCCATTCATCGATTTTTTTCTCTCATTCTTCCTACCATTTTTAGCGATTCTATCAATTTTAACCTGCAGCTCACTCCAATCCGATTTGATTGCCAACTGATACATATGGGACACAAATTGATGAAGCAACGGATTGTTCTTGTTTCTTGAGAAAGCCCCATCATCGAAATTGCATATATCGACAACAACAGAATCACAATCCGACATCAACGAGCAAAAAATTTCAATATCCGTCGAGAACGCATACTGCTCTCCATACTTCAAAATCTCCAGCGTGAGTTCGCTTGCAGCATAGAGATTTTTCTTTAGACTTAACTCGTCTCCAGCGGAAAAATAATCATATATCGCGACATTCAGATGATCAGACCTCAGCATCGACAAAAAAGCCGGCGAAATCACGACTTTTCCATCCTTAAATTTTTTCTCAACTTCGCTTACGCCTCGTTTTGACGCTTCGTACCCATGTAGATTTTTGCGAGAAAATTCGTCCATCATGCTTCACCTCACTTTAGTCTCATAGCGGACACGCCATCCGAATTTACACCTGTCGCAATCTTCACCAATCTATTCTTATCGATCGCGGATCGAATTGCCGCAGCCGTAGCTCTTTGATCACTAGACCCTCGGCCCAGTCGATCAATTGCCGTTTCTATCCATCCATCACTCATCTGCGTAGGAAGATTTCCACTCTCAGAACTCAACTTGATCGATCCATTACTCTTCAATGGCTTAACCTCCACCACATAAACAGTGTCACCCTTGATGTACACGCCATCAAAACAATTGTTGCCACCACACTTCCCTTCCATTGATTTGAAACCATTCCGTACGAAATAGTTATTGACCACATACTCCCGAAGATCACCTTGAAGGGCAGTATTGGAAACCGTATTCAATTGTGACAAAAGCGTGCGGTCGGCGGACGTAAGTCGAAGTTGCGTGCCTTCCCGTGTGATCTGTTGCGCGCTAATATTTCCTCCGGCCGAAGCGGAGGCACGCCCTAAAATGGCGATATCTGCTGAGGACAACAGTCGACCAAGTGTCCCAATTAGCGTATCAACAAGTTTTCCCCCGATGAGCCATTCTTCTAGTGGATAAACTGGCTGTGCCGCACCGTTAGGGTTAGCTAGATACGTTAGCCGACTCTGATCTCGCAACTCCATCCCTGGAATGATCGATCCCGGCGCTTGACTACCAAGCAAGTAGTTTGTGTATGGATTGGCTCGCTGTTCGTCCGCCGCACTAAAATAGGTCTGTGGAGATCCATCAGAGATCACTGGACTTCCTTTAACAAGGATTGTCTTCCCCATGAATGACGAGAGCATGTCTTGCGCTTCTTTCATGCTCGCAAGATGCTGCGCTACACCTCCTTGAGCACCGATACTATTGCTGCTCCCTGCCGCTTGTATCATCCCCTGAAGATAGACCAAGTTCTTCTCGTTTTCCGCATCGTCAACTAGTCCCTTGGCAGTACGTTCGAGGATATCTGTCCAGTAAATAGTGGCTTGCGCAATGCAGGCAGCATCTCCCCTACATACTTGCTCGGCCTTTTCACTCGCCAACTTCGAGATGACGGCGCTCTCTTGGGAATGCAACTGCCGGTTAAACCGATCGACGTTAAACCCGGTGAAAGCCCCAGACGCCCCGCCTGCCGCCGCGCCTACGGCCGTACCAACGCCCGTCGCAACAATCTGCGCTAGCGCCTGATCGATATCCGCGTTGCCCGTCGGGTGGGAATTCTGGATCTTGTCGCTCAGATCATTGAGTTCCTTACCAAGCTTCGACGTCAGGCCAGCGCCCAGCGCACCACCAAGCGCATTCCCGCCACCCAAGCCCGCTACGATTGCTCCACCCGCCGCGTGCATCGCTGCGCGATAATCTCCACCTTCCTCCCAGTCATCCGCCTCTTTCTGGTATTGCGCTTTCAAATCGGGGTCGGTCGTTTTGTCCGCCAGTGCTTGCGCTTCTTTCGTCTTCTTATCCGCATACGTCCCAATATCCCGCGCTACTGCCTCCCCAGCCGCAGTCGCCGCCGCCATCAGTCGTGACTGATCGACCAGCAGTTTCTGCAAGTCCGGCGTCCGGTTCACCGTTTCGTTCAGATTCGACGTATCGCGATTCAGACTCGCTAAATCTTGCGTCTGGTTCGCGCCGTTGGTCAGCGTAATCGCACCATCGCTCACACCGCTGCGCGTCACGCCCCGCTCACTACCGCTCTCCGACTGCGGCAGCATTGGCGCAATACCGCCCGTGTTCTTGCCCGAGCTGTTGCCCGTCGTACGCTCGTTCGCGCCGCCGTTGCCGACCGTGAACCCGCCTCCAAACCCAAAGCTGTTCGCGCTGTACTCCGAGTGATTCTCGATGTCGGAGAACGTCAGCGTACCCGTCGTCAGGTGATTCTTCGATGGGTCTGCGGTGCTCGCGATATATGCCCCTTTAAGGTCTGTGTTACCCGCAACGTTGACGTCAAATCCACCGCTCCCCGCCTGAATCCCCGACTGCTCGACGACACCCGCGTAATTCCCGCTAGCATTGCCGCGCGAGTAACTGAAACTGCCGGATGCGCCCCCCATGCTGAGGTTCAGCCCACCACCCATGCTTTCCTGATGCGCGGA
>NZ_JBIUZU010000025.1:0-4863 GCF_044745225.1 Pandoraea sp. NPDC087047 | reverse complement strand
CGGCTGGGTCGCCAGTGCACGCACCATGGCCACGTAGTGCTCGGCCATGCGCGCAATCGTCCCTGCCGTGAAGAGTTCAGCGGCATAGCGCAACGTCAGTTGCAACTGACCGTCTTCCTGCTCGATGCTCTCCAGCACCAGTTCGAACTGCGCCGACTGCTCGCCCACGGCATACGGCTCCGCCGTCAGCCCCGGCAGATGCTTCAGCGCGGCCCGGCCATCGCGCTGATGGTTGAACATCACCTGGAATAGCGGGTGATGGCTCAGACTGCGCTCCGGCTGCAACGCCTCTACCAGTTGCTCGAACGGCAGATCCTGATGCGACTGCGCGCCCAATGCCGCCTCGCGCGTGTGAGCAAGCGCCTGTGCGAGCGTGGTACGCGTATCCAGCCGCAGGCGCATGACCTGCGTATTCACGAAGAAACCGACCACCTCCTGCGTTTCTGCACGGTGACGGTTGGCAATCGGCACGCCGACGCGGATATCGGTCTGACCGGTATAGCGGCTCAGCAGCGACTGGAACGCCGTCAGCAACACCATGAACACCGTGGCGCCATTGGCTTGCGCACGGCGGCTGAGCGTCTGCGCCAGGTCGTCGGGCAGCATGACCACGTGACGCGCTTCGCGATAGCCGTCGGCCGCGTGGCGCGGTGCGTCCGTCGGCAGTTGCAACACCGGCTGCTCATCGCCCAGTTGCGATTTCCAGTAGGCGAGCTGACGTGCCTGTTCGCCTGCTTCCAGCCACTGCCGTTGCCAGACCGAATAGTCCCCGTACTGAATCGCCAGCGGCTGCAACGGCGGCGTCTGGCCATCGAGCCGCGCACGGTATTGCTGTACGAACTCGTCGACGATGAGGCGCATCGACCAGCCATCCGACACGATGTGGTGCATGACCACCACGAGAACATGATCGTCGTCGGCCACGCGGATCACGCCGGCGCGTACGAGCGAGCCCCCGTCGAGATCGAATGGCGTCATCGCCATTCGTGCCGCGTGAGCCTGCACATCGGCCGGATCGGCTGCATCTGCGCGCATGAGGTCGAGTCGGAAATCGTCTCGCACCCGTTGCATCGGGTGACCATCGGCATCGGACTCGATCACCGTGCGCAACGCCTCGTGACGCTGCACCAGCGCCGCGAGACTGGCGTCGAGCGCCTCGGCATCGAGCGCGCCGCGCAGGCGCAAGCCGCCCGCGATATGGTGTGCGGTGCTCTGCGGGTCCAACTGCCACACGAACCACTGACGCATCTGCGCGTGCGACAGCGGCACCGGCGCCAGAGGATCGGCGCGTCGGGGAATCGTCGGGACGGCCACCTCGGTCTGCGCGTCGGATTCCGGATGTAGCGCTCGCGACAACTCGGCCAGCGTCTGATGTTCGAGCAGTTGTCGCGGGAGCACCTTGATGCCCTGCTTGCGCGCCCGCGCCACTACCTTGAGGCTGAGAATCGAATCGGCGCCCAGTGCAAACACGTTGTCGGTGCGGCCCACGCGGTCCACGCCGAGCAGGTCGGCCCAGATATCGGCCAGCGTCTGCTCGAGGGCGTCCCTCGGGGCTTCGTAGACGGCACCGCTCTCGCGCTCCGGCTGCGGCAAGGCTTTGCGGTCGATCTTGCCGTTGGCGTTCAGCGGCATCGCATCGAGCCGCACGATCGATGCCGGCACCATGTAGTCGGGCAGCGATGCCGACAGGCTGGCCCGAATGGTCAACGCATCAATGCCCTCACCTACGACGTAGGCACACAGCATGGTGCGGCCGTCGTCCGCCTCTCCCGGCAAGACTTCGGCTTGCGTGACGCCGGCCAGCGCCAGGATCGCGCGGCGGACCTCGCCGGGCTCCACGCGGTATCCGCGGATCTTGAGCTGGTCGTCTACCCGCCCCAGGAACGCGACGCTGCCATCGGCAAGCAGACGCACCTTGTCGCCGGTGCGGTACATGCGCTCACCGACGTGCTGCGGATGAGCGACAAAGCGCTCGGCCGTTTGTCCCGGGCGCGCCGCGTAACCGCGCGCGAGGCCCGCACCGGACAGATACAGCTCACCGGTCGCGCCCTGCGGCACCGGGTTCAGGTCGGCATCGAGCACCAGCGCCTGAATATTGGCGATGGGACGGCCAATCGGCAAGCTCGCGGCCAGACGGCTGGCGTCGGACGCGGGCTGGGTCAGCACACCCACCGTGGTCTCGGAGGGACCGTAGTGATTCATGACGCGGCAGTCCGGGCGCAACGTGCGCACACGGTCGAGCAAGTCCCAGTGCGTCGCCTCTCCGCCCAACACCAGCAGACAGCGCGGCAACACGTGTGCGGGTTCGGCGGCCTGCAGCAATGCCTGCAGATGGCTCGGTACGAGCTTGAGCGCGCCCACCCGATGCTTGGCCATATAGGCACCGAAACGGTCGGGATCGAAAGCGCGCTCGCGACTGATGAGGTGCAGCGTGCGACCACTGCACAGCGCGCCGAAGAAGCTGGTATGCCCGAGATCCGCGGCGACGGTCGACACCATGGCCAGACTTTCGGCATCGGCCGGGAGCGCCATCTGTGCGAGCACCGCCTGCACATAGTTGACCAGCGCGCCGCGCGTGACCGTCACCCCCTTGGGCTGGCCCGTGGACCCGGAGGTGTAGATGAGATAGGCGGCCTGGCTGGTCGATACGGCCGGCCACACCGACGCGCTCGTCTCTACCGGCGTCTGCGCATCGAAAGCCAGCGGCAACACCGGCACGGCTACCGGCCACGCCGGTGCCTGCGCCGCGAGCAGCAACGCCGCGCCGCTGTTTTCAAGCTGATAGGCAAGCCGGTCGGCGGGCAACTGCGGATCGAGCGGCACGTACGCGCCGCCCGCCTTGAGCACCGCCAGCACGCCAAGCACGAACTCGCACGATCGATCCGCGTAGATGCCCACGCGTGTCTCCACCCCCACCCCTTGCGCCTGCAGCAACATGGCCAGACGGTTGGCATGGGCATCCAGCGCTGCATAGCTGAAGTGCCGGTCCTCATGACGAACCGCGTCGCGCTGCGGAACCTCGCGCACTGCGGCGTCCCACAACCCAAGCAGGTCTTCCGCAGGGAACGTGACCGACGGCCCTTCCAGCATGGCTTGCTCACCATGCAGCCGATACAACGCCAGCGGCAGGTCGGGTGCCCGCACGGCCTGTTCGGCGATACCGACGAGTGTCTGCGCGAAGCGCGCCATCGTGGCGGCGTCGAACAATCCCGCGGCATACGCCAGCACAGTCTCGATACCCTCGGCACGGTCGGTGAAATCGAAGCTCAGGTCGAAGTGCGCGCGCCCGCCGCTGCGGGCTTCCACGCGGACCGCCAGTCCCGCCACCGTCATCGCGGCCGGCCTGTCGTCCTGCTGCGTGCATTTCACCTGGAACAGCGGATGCACGCCGGGCTGCCGCTCGGGCTGCAAGGCATCCACCAGCGCTTCGAACGGCAGATCGTGATGCGTCTGCGCATCGAGTACCGTCTCCCGCACGCTCGCCAGCAGCGTGGCGAAGTCCCTGCCGGCATCGACCTGCGTGCGCAACACCTGTACGTCGAGCAGACAACCCACGAGACCGAGCGTCTCCACCTTGTCACGGCTGGCGATAGGCGCGCCCACGCGCACATCGGCCTGCCCACCGTAGCGATACAGCGCCACCTTGAGCACCGCCAGCATGACCATGAACAGCGAGGCGCCCTGCGTGCGAGCCAACGCACGCAATTGCTCGCTCAATGCCGCCGGCAGCGTCAATGCGTGACGCCCTTCCGCCGTGGCGTGGGCAACGCGCCGGTGATCGAATGGCAATTCGATGGGGGCGTGCGTGTCGCCAAGCCGCGCGGTCCAGTGCGCCAATTGGCGCTCCATAACGCCAGCACCCAGCCAGTTGCGCTGCCAGACGGCGAAGTCAGCGTACTGGATGGGCAACGACGGCAACGCCAGCACACGCCCGGCCACGATCGCCTCATACCCTGCCAGCAACTCGTCGATCACGATACGGATCGACCAGCCATCGGCCGCAATATGGTGCGCAGCGAGTGCCAATACGTGCTGCTGCTCGCCGCACCGGAACAGCGCCGCGCGGAACGGCGGTGCCGTATCGAGCTGGAACGGCATCGTGCAGAAGGCATCGAGCTCTGTATCGAGTGCATTGCTGTTGCCGCGCAGATCGCGATAAGGCAGGTCCACCTCATGCGTGGGCAGCACGCGCTGCACCGGCTCGCCATCGGCTCCGATCTCGTACACCGTACGCAGAATCTCGTGGCGGGCGGCCAGTTGATTGAGGCTGGCGTGCAGCGCGTCGTGGTCCAACGAACCCTCGAGATACAGGGCACCCGGCAGGTTGTAGGCGGGGCTCGACGGATCGAGCTGCCAGGTCAGCCACATGCCGCGCTGCGCATAAGACAGCGGGAGCGGTGCCGAGCGGTCGGCCGGCACGATAGGCAAGTCCGCCGCGCTCAGGCCGGCGGCCTCCAGCTTCTTCACGAATTCCCGACGCGCCTGCGGCGCCAGCGCCGCAAAGCGGCGGGCGATCTGCTGTGCTTCCAATGTCATGAATTACACCTCGAGTTCGTTGAGCAGACTATCCATCAGGGAAAGCCGCTGCTGCCGGTGACCACCATCGGCGCCCTGCGCCGCCGGCACGTGCTGTGCGATCGCCCCGATCGTGGGGTGATCGAATATCTGACGCATGGGAATGTCCCAGCCATGGCGGCTGGTCAGTCGTGCATTGACGCGAACGAGTGCCAGCGAATGCCCACCGAGTTCAAAGAAGTTGTCATGACGCCCCACCCGCTCGATGCCCAGCACCTCGGCCCATACCGCCGCCAGTGCCTGCTCCACCTCACCTTGTGGCGCCTCGTATGTACGCGCTTCGACCTC
>NZ_JBIUZU010000024.1:2130-5085 GCF_044745225.1 Pandoraea sp. NPDC087047 | reverse complement strand
TTTAGGGGAGCCTGACGATTACCTACTTTCACACGGGTATCCGCACTATCATCGGCGTGGAGTCGTTTCACGGTCCTGTTCGGGATGGGAAGGGGTGGTTCCAACTCGCTATGGTCATCAGGCATAACTTGTATGTTCCGCTGACTAGGTCAGCAAAACCAATTCGGAAGAAGCGTAGTACAACATGTGGGTTGTGAGGGTATCGGCACATCGACACTCACACCAGGAAAAACACACTGGTTATAGGATCAAGCCTTACGGGCAATTAGTATCAGTTAGCTTAACGCATTACTGCGCTTCCACACCTGACCTATCAACGTCCTGGTCTTGAACGACCCTTCAAAGGAATCGAGTTCCTAGGGAAGTCTCATCTTAAGGCGAGTTTCCCGCTTAGATGCTTTCAGCGGTTATCTCTTCCGAACATAGCTACCCGGCGATGCCACTGGCGTGACAACCGGTACACCAGAGGTTCGTCCACTCCGGTCCTCTCGTACTAGGAGCAGCCCCCTTCAAACTTCCAACGCCCACGGCAGATAGGGACCAAACTGTCTCACGACGTTTTAAACCCAGCTCACGTACCTCTTTAAATGGCGAACAGCCATACCCTTGGGACCGGCTACAGCCCCAGGATGAGATGAGCCGACATCGAGGTGCCAAACACCGCCGTCGATATGAACTCTTGGGCGGTATCAGCCTGTTATCCCCAGAGTACCTTTTATCCGTTGAGCGATGGCCCTTCCATACAGAACCACCGGATCACTATGACCTGCTTTCGCACCTGCTCGACTTGTCAGTCTCGCAGTTAAGCACGCTTTTGCCATTGCACTATCAGCACGATTTCCGACCGTACCTAGCGTACCTTCGTACTCCTCCGTTACACTTTGGGAGGAGACCGCCCCAGTCAAACTGCCTACCATGCACTGTCCCCGATCCGGATTACGGACCTAGGTTAGAACCTCAAACAAGCCAGGGTGGTATTTCAAGGACGGCTCCACAGAAACTAGCGTTCCTGCTTCAAAGCCTCCCACCTATCCTACACAGACCGGTTCAAAGTCCAATGCAAAGCTACAGTAAAGGTTCATGGGGTCTTTCCGTCTAGCCGCGGGTAGATTGCATCATCACAAACACTTCAACTTCGCTGAGTCTCGGGAGGAGACAGTGTGGCCATCGTTACGCCATTCGTGCAGGTCGGAACTTACCCGACAAGGAATTTCGCTACCTTAGGACCGTTATAGTTACGGCCGCCGTTTACCGGGACTTCAATCAAGAGCTTGCACCCCATCATTTAATCTTCCGGCACCGGGCAGGCGTCACACCCTATACGTCCACTTTCGTGTTTGCAGAGTGCTGTGTTTTTATTAAACAGTCGCAGCCACCAGTTTATTGCAACCCCTTCACCCTCCTGGCGCAGGCCAGTCAAGCTACAAGGGCGTACCTTATCCCGAAGTTACGGTACCAATTTGCCGAGTTCCTTCTCCCGAGTTCTCTCAAGCGCCTTAGAATACTCATCTCGCCCACCTGTGTCGGTTTGCGGTACGGTCTCGTATGACTGAAGCTTAGAGGCTTTTCTTGGAACCACTTCCAATTGCTTCACGAATTTTACTCCGCTCGCCCCGCAGCCTTGAATTACGCGCCCGGATTTGCCTAAGCGCCTTCTCCACTGCAGGGACCGGGACTTCCAACACCCGGACAACCTTCCGCGATCCGTCCCCCCATCGCATCATACGACGGTGCAGGAATATTAACCTGCTTCCCATCAGCTACGCATCTCTGCCTCGCCTTAGGGGCCGACTCACCCTACGCCGATGAACGTTGCGTAGGAAACCTTGGGCTTACGGCGAGGGGGCCTTTCACCCCCTTTATCGCTACTCATGTCAGCATTCGCACTTCTGATACCTCCAGCATCCTTTACAAGACACCTTCACAGGCTTACAGAACGCTCTCCTACCATGCGAGCAAGCTCGCATCCGCAGCTTCGGTATATTGCTTAGCCCCGTTACATCTTCCGCGCAGGACGACTCGATCAGTGAGCTATTACGCTTTCTTTAAAGGGTGGCTGCTTCTAAGCCAACCTCCTGACTGTTTTAGCCTTCCCACTTCGTTTCCCACTTAGCAATATTTAGGGACCTTAGCTGGCGGTCTGGGTTGTTTCCCTCTTGACACCGGACGTTAGCACCCGATGTCTGTCTCCCGTGATTGCACTCTTCGGTATTCGGAGTTTGCTATGGCGAGGTAATCCGCAATGGACCCCTCAACCATGACAGTGCTCTACCCCCGAAGGTGATACACGAGGCACTACCTAAATAGTTTTCGGAGAGAACCAGCTATTTCCAAGTTTGTTTAGCCTTTCACCCCTATCCACAGCTCATCCCCTAACTTTTCAACGTTAGTGGGTTCGGTCCTCCAGTACGTGTTACCGCACCTTCAACCTGGCCATGGATAGATCACTTGGTTTCGGGTCTACACCCAGCGACTGAACGCCCTATTCGGACTCGCTTTCGCTACGCCTTCCCTATTCGGTTAAGCTCGCCACTGAATGTAAGTCGCTGACCCATTATACAAAAGGTACGCCGTCACCCCTTTCGAGGCTCCGACTGTTTGTATGCATGCGGTTTCAGGATCTATTTCACTCCCCTCCCGGGGTTCTTTTCGCCTTTCCCTCACGGTACTGGTTCACTATCGGTCGATTACGAGTATTTAGCCTTGGAGGATGGTCCCCCCATCTTCAGACAGGATTTCACGTGTCCCGCCCTACTTTTCTCAAGCTTAGTTCCACACCAGGGTTTTCTCATACGGGGCTATCACCCACTATGGCCGGACTTTCCATTCCGTTTTGATAACACCGGTGCTAAATCTTGAAGGCTGGTCCCATTTCGCTCGCCACTACTTTGGGAATCTCGGTTGATTTCTTTTCCTGCAGCTACTTAGATGTTTCAGTTCGCCGCGTTCGCTTCG
>NZ_JBIUZU010000024.1:0-2033 GCF_044745225.1 Pandoraea sp. NPDC087047 | reverse complement strand
AAGTATGCAGCAGCTTCTGGTGCCTTGCCTCAGCCAGATTTCTTTCTACCAGGCGTCGGTGGAAAGAGTTGGTGGGTCTGGAAGGACTTGAACCTTCGACCCCCGCCTTATCAAGACGGTGCTCTAACCACCTGAGCTACAGACCCGACTTAGATCTACGCAGTCAACAACCGATAAGCGTGAACACTCAACTTCCAGTGCATGCTCTAGAAAGGAGGTGATCCAGCCGCAGGTTCCCCTACGGCTACCTTGTTACGACTTCACCCCAGTCATGAATCGCGCCGTGGTAAGCGCCCCCCTCTCGGTTAGGCTACCTACTTCTGGCGAAACCCACTCCCATGGTGTGACGGGCGGTGTGTACAAGACCCGGGAACGTATTCACCGCGACATGCTGATCCGCGATTACTAGCGATTCCAGCTTCACGCAGTCGAGTTGCAGACTGCGATCCGGACTACGATCGGTTTTCTGGGGTTAGCTCCACCTCGCGGTTTGGCAGCCCTCTGTACCGACCATTGTATGACGTGTGAAGCCCTACCCATAAGGGCCATGAGGACTTGACGTCATCCCCACCTTCCTCCGGTTTGTCACCGGCAGTCTCCTTAGAGTGCTCTTGCGTAGCAACTAAGGACAAGGGTTGCGCTCGTTGCGGGACTTAACCCAACATCTCACGACACGAGCTGACGACAGCCATGCAGCACCTGTGTTACGGCTCTCTTTCGAGCACTCCCACCTCTCAGCAGGATTCCGTACATGTCAAGGGTAGGTAAGGTTTTTCGCGTTGCATCGAATTAATCCACATCATCCACCGCTTGTGCGGGTCCCCGTCAATTCCTTTGAGTTTTAATCTTGCGACCGTACTCCCCAGGCGGTCAACTTCACGCGTTAGCTACGTTACTAAGGAAATGAATCCCCAACAACTAGTTGACATCGTTTAGGGCGTGGACTACCAGGGTATCTAATCCTGTTTGCTCCCCACGCTTTCGTGCATGAGCGTCAGTATTGGCCCAGGGGGCTGCCTTCGCCATCGGTATTCCTCCACATCTCTACGCATTTCACTGCTACACGTGGAATTCTACCCCCCTCTGCCATACTCTAGCCTTGCAGTCACATATGCAGTTCCCAGGTTAAGCCCGGGGATTTCACATCTGTCTTACAAAACCGCCTGCGCACGCTTTACGCCCAGTAATTCCGATTAACGCTTGCACCCTACGTATTACCGCGGCTGCTGGCACGTAGTTAGCCGGTGCTTATTCTTCCGGTACCGTCATCCCCCCGAGGTATTAACCCAGAGGATTTCTTTCCGGACAAAAGTGCTTTACAACCCGAAGGCCTTCTTCACACACGCGGCATTGCTGGATCAGGCTTTCGCCCATTGTCCAAAATTCCCCACTGCTGCCTCCCGTAGGAGTCTGGGCCGTGTCTCAGTCCCAGTGTGGCTGGTCGTCCTCTCAGACCAGCTACAGATCGTCGCCTTGGTGAGCTTTTACCTCACCAACTAGCTAATCTGATATCGGCCGCTCAAGTAGCGCGAGGCCCCGAAGGGTCCCCCGCTTTCCTCCTCAGAGTGTATGCGGTATTAATCCGGCTTTCGCCGAGCTATCCCCCACTACAAGGTACGTTCCGATATATTACTCACCCGTTCGCCACTCGCCACCAGGTGCAAGCACCCGTGCTGCCGTTCGACTTGCATGTGTAAGGCATGCCGCCAGCGTTCAATCTGAGCCAGGATCAAACTCTTCAGTTTAAACCTGTTACTGTTTTCGGTTTTTCGTGATAAATCACTAGAACCGGTCGCTCTCAAAGTATGCTGACAAGTTAATTACTTAACTTACCTATTACTATGTGAGCCTCAATAAATTTAAAGCTTATCTGCCGAAGCAGACGCACCATTCATCGAGTGCCCACACTTATCGGTTGTTTAATTTTTAAAGATCAATCGCATCTGACTTCGCTTCGTCGCACACTTACCGCGCCGTCGCTTCGTTTTCTGCGTCGCTGCATCAGCAGCAGAGAAGTGAGATTATGTCGCAGC
>NZ_JBIUZU010000023.1:0-7848 GCF_044745225.1 Pandoraea sp. NPDC087047 | reverse complement strand
TACGCCAGCCGCTCGGCCGGATAGTTGGGGTCCAGCGGCACGTAAGCCGCCCCGGCTTTCAGAATGCCGAGCAACGCCACGACCATCTCCACCGAGCGCGGTACGGCCAGTCCCACACGGCTATCGGCGCGCACGCCCTGGGCGATCAACGCATGCGCCACACGGTTGGCACGGCGGTTGAGCTCGCCGTAGCTCAAGCCGTGATGCTCGTCCTCGAACAGAACGGCCAGCGCATCCGGGCGCAAGCGCGCATGCACCTGCACCGCCTCGTGCACCAGCGGCACTTCCGCTGCGCGTTCGTCGTTCGTGCCCCACGCCGAGAGCTGGGTGCGCTCGGCGGCCGATAGCGGCGCAATATCGCCGACAGCCTGCTCCCCCCCCTGCGCCAGCGCTTCCAGCAGACGAATGGTGTGGTCCGCCACACGTGTCACGGTGGCGTCGTCGAACAACGACCGCTCATAGCCGAACTGCACCGTGAGCGCCGGATCGGCAAACGCCGACACCGTCATCGGATAGTTGGTCTCGTCACGCCGATGCGTGACGGTGGCCTGCATGCCGCCTGGCAACGTGTCGCGCAACGCCTGATCGACCGGATAGTTCTCGAACACCAGCACCGAATCGAATAGCGCCTGACCGCCCTGCCCCGCCCAACGCTGGATCTCGTACAACGGCGTGTGCTCGTACTCGCGCGATGCGATGTTCTGTCCCTGAATCGCGCGCAGCCATGCGCCGACGGTCTGGCCGGGCGCAGGTTCGGCAACCACCGGCAGGGTGTTAATGAACAGCCCCAGCAGGGTCTGCGCGCCGGGCAGGTCGCCCGGACGGCCCGCCACGGTAGCGCCGAACGCGACCGACGGCTGGCCCGTGTAACGCTGCAGCAGCAACGCCCACGCCCCCTGTACCAACGTGTTGAGGGTGACATGCTCGCGCCGCGCGAAATCGGTCAGCGCCGCGGTCGTGGCATCGCTCAGTGCACGCGTCTGCAACCCCTTGCCTGACGCCACGGTCGTCGCCGGCGGCAGGGCCTTGGTCAGATGCGTATTGCCCTGCAGACGGGCAAGTTGTGCCGTCCAGTATTCGCGCGCCGCGTCGGCATCCTGCGCCTTCAGCCACGCAATATGGTCGCGATAGCGTCCCTGCGGCGACGCCAGCGCGTGTCCCGCGTAAGCGCGCAACACTTCGCCCATCAGTTGCGACGTACTCCAGCCGTCGAGCAGCAAATGGTGACTGGTCCAGATCAGGTGATGCTGCCGCTCGCCGGTGCGCACGAGTGCCAGCCGCATCAGCGGCGGCGTGGTCAGATCGAAGCCACGGGCGAGTTCGGCCGCCGCGTGCGCTTCCAGCGCGGCGTCGCACGCCGCCGGGGCCGGCTCGCGCCAGTCCAGTTCCGCAATGGGCAACTCCGAGGGCCGGGCCACCCACTGCAGCGGCGACTGACCGGGCAGGAAACCGGTGCGCAGTACGTCGTGGCGCGCATAAACGGCCTGCCATGCCTGCCGGAAACGCTCGACGTCGAGCCCGACGAACGAGACGCGCAACTGGTTGAGATAAGCCGTGCCGTCCGGTTCCAGCAGGCTGTGGAACAGCATGCCGGCCTGCATCGGCGACAGCGGATACAGGTCCTCAAGTCGCTCGACGGGCACCGCCAACGTGTCGAGCTGTGTTTGCGACAGACCGGCCAGCGGGACGTCCGACGGCGTGATGCCACGGCTGCCGTCCACGCAATGCGCAATCAGGGCGTCGAGATGATCCCGGTAGCGCTCAAGCAGGTGCCCGATCGTGGCCTCGTCATGCAGCGCCTTGCTGAACGACCAGCTCAGATGCAGGCATCCGTCATGCACCATGGCCCCCACATCGAACCATGTGCGGCGGGTGCTGCCCGCAGCGCGCTGCGTCCCCGCAGATTCACGGGCAACCTGCCACATGCCGTCCGATGCGAACGTCTGGTCGAACTGCCCCAGATAATTGAACGTTACTTGCGGATATCCGAGATCGCCCAAATGACTGCCCGATGCCGTCATGTGACGCAGCACGCCATAGCCGATGCCCTTGCGAGGCACGGCGCGCAACTGCTCCTTCACAGCCTTGATGGTCGCGCCCGGCCCCTCGCTGCCCGGCGCGAGCCTGACCGGGAACAGCGACGTGAACCAGCCTGCGGTTCGCGACAGGTCGACGCCTGCGTCCAGCTCCTCGCGCCCGTGCCCCTCGAGTTCGATCAGCACGCTCTCGCGCCCATCCCATTCGCACAGCGTGCGCGCCAGAGCCGCCAGCAGGATGTCGTTGATCTGCGTGCGATAGGCGCGCGGCACTTCACTGAGCAACTGACGGGTGCGCCCCGCGTCGAGACTCACGCTCAGTGCATGCGCATCGGCCACGGTGTTCGAACCGTCCGCCCTGGCGGGCAGGCGGCGGTTGTCGCCATCCAGCGTCTGCTCCCAGAACGGCAACTCAGCCTGTAGCGCCACGCTGTCGGCATGCCGTTGCAGCGTGCTCACCCACGTGCGCAGGGCGCTGGTGGTGGACGGCAGTTGCACCGGCTGCCCGGCGAGCAGTTGCGCATGCGCGGTCTGCAGATCCTCCACGATCACGCGCCACGACACGCCATCGACCACCAGATGATGGGCCGCGAGCAGCAATCGTCCGGACGACCCGAGATCCATCCAGACCGCCTTGAACGGCTGCGCCAGCGTGAGGCTGCGCTGCGCCGCATCGGCGGCCTGCGTGATGGCAGCTGCGGGGTCCGGGGCATCGCGCAGATCCACATGCTCGAATGCGTGCGATCCAGCCGGCCCGTGGGATTGTTGCCAACGACCGTCGCGCCGGGCAAAACGCAGCCGTAGCGCGTGGTGATGGTCGACCACGTGCGCTACGGCACGATGCACCGGCGTCGCATCGGCTGGCGCCGTGCACGCCAGCATCAGCGACTGATTCCAGTGGCTGGCCGTGTCGGCATGCTGCGTGAAGAACCAGCGCTGCACCGGCGTGAGCGCGAACCATTCCGCAGAGGTGTCCGCAGCCTTTTGCGTCGGCACCGCAGCCACCGGCGTAGCCGCTGCTGCAACGGCCGCCACCGTCTGCCCCTCCATCAACTGACGCGGCGTCACTTTCCAGCCGCGTCGGCGCGCACGCGCCACGATCTGCAGCGTGAGGATCGAATCGCCGCCGAGTTCGAAGAAGTTGTCGTGACGTCCCACGCGCGCGACGCGCAGGATATCGGCCCAGATCTGTGCGATCGTTTCTTCCACCTCGCCTTGCGGCGCGGCAAAATCGTCGGCTTGCGCCAGTACGGGCTCCGGCAGTGCGCGGCGATCCACCTTGCCGTTCGGCGTCAGCGGCAACGCCTCAAGGCAGACGATGCCAGCCGGCACCATGTAGTCGGGCAACGTCTGCGCCAATGCTTCGCGTACGGCAGCGGTATCGAGCGTTGCGCCATCTCGGGCCACCACATACGCGTAGAGTTGCGTGCGGCCGTCGTCGGCATCGCGCGCGATGACCTCGGCCTTGCCGACGCCCGGCATGGCGAGCAGCGCGCGCACCACCTCGCCCAGCTCGACGCGGTAACCGCGAATCTTGACCTGATCGTCGACGCGACCGAGGAATTCCAGACTACCGTCCTCACGCGCGCGCACCCGGTCGCCGGTACGGTAAAGCCGCGCGCCATCTCCCGTCGGGCTGGCCACAAAGCGCTCCGCCGTCTGTCCCGCCCGGCCCTGATAGCCGCGGGCCAGCCCCGCCCCGCCCAGATACAGTTCGCCGACGGCGCCGCGCGGCACCGGGTTCAGTCCGGCGTCGAGCACATGCGCGACGCTGGCGCTCAGCGGTCGGCCCACCGGCAGCGAGGCGGCACCCCGATCCGCCTGCGCCGCTTCCTGCGTCAGAATGCCGACCGTGGTTTCCGTCGGGCCATAGTGATTCATCACCTGCGTTTCGGGACTCAGCTCGGCTATGCGCGCCAGCAGCGGCCAGCGCGTAGCTTCTCCGCCGAGCACCAGCCGGTGGCGCGGCAGCACGTCCTGTGGCCGCTGCGCGCTCAGCAGCGCCTGCAGATGCCCCGGCACGATCTTGAGAACGTCCACCTCATGGCGCCGCATGTAGTCGGCAAACCGGTCCGGATCGAAGGCGCGTTCGGCCGCCAGCAGATGCAGCAGCCGGCCCGAACAGAGCGCACCGAACAAGACCGTGTGGCCCAGATCGGCGCCGACCGTCGACGCCATGGCCATGCTGCGCGCCGATGCCGGCAGATCCATGCGACGCAGCACCGCCTGCACATAGTTCGCCAGCGCACCATGACTGACGACCACGCCCTTCGGCTGGCCCGTCGATCCCGACGTGTAGATCAGGTAAGCCGCCTGATGGGCATGCACTGCGACCTGCACACGCTCCGCAGCCGTCCATTCCTTTTGCAACGACAGCACGGGCACCCCCGGCGCCCAGGTCATGCCTTGCGCATCGAGCACGATCGCTGCGCCGCTGTCCGCGATCTGATAGGCGAGGCGGGACGGCGGCAATGCCGGGTCGAGCGGCACGTAGGCGGCCCCGGCCTTCAGGGCGGCAAGCAGGCCGAGCACGAGTTCAACGCTGCGCTGCGCATGCACGGCCACGCGCGTTTCGCTTCGTACGCCACGGACGTGCAGCGCCATCGCCAGCCCGTCGCTCAACCGGTCGAGTTCCGCGAACGTCAATTGCCGCGCTTCGTCTGCCACCGACATGGCATCAGGACTGCGCTGCACGGACTGCCGCCACAGCGACAGCACGTCGGCATGCCACAGGTCGGGGGCCGGCTCACCGGCCAGTGCCGTGCCGGCATCGGGCGCCAGTGCACCCAGCACAGCCTGCGGTCCGGCGCCGACCATGCGCCTGAGCAGCGACTCGAACTGTACGGCTACGCGCTCCGCCATCGCTTCGTCGAGATGCGCGAGGTCGTGCAGGTAGTCGAACCGCAGCACGTCACCGGTTTTCACGCGCAGCGTGAGCGGGTAGTGATTGCCGTTGGTCGAGTGAGCGTTGTCGAAATGCAGCGCGGTGTCCTGCTGCGCCAGCGCCTCGTCGATCGGATAGTTCTCGAACACGATGAGGGTGTCGAACAGCCCCTGTCCGGCCGCGCCGGCCGCACGCTGAATCTCGTGCAGCGGCAGATACTCGTGCTCGCGCGACGCGCTGCCCTGCGCCTGCAGTTGTGCGATCCACGCGTCCAGCGCTTCGCCGGGCCGCACCTGTGCCAGCACGGGCACGGTGTTGATGAACAGACCGACCATGCGGTCTGCGCCAGTCAACGCCATGGGACGGCCTGCCGTGGTGGCACCAAAACAGATCGCGTCCTGCCCCGTCAGACGATGCAGCAGCAACGCCCACGCGCCCTGGATCAGCGTGTTCAGCGTGACGTGGCGCGCACGTGCGAAGGCAACGAGTGCGGCCGTCTCGCTGGCATCGAAGGCGCGCGGATACTCGCGATAGCCGCTACGGCCGGTTGGTTTCGGCAGTGCCTGCGCCACGCGCGTGGGCGTATCGAGCGGTGCCAGTTGCTCGCGCCAGTAAGCCTGCGACTGGCCCACGTCCTGTCTGGCCAGCCATGCGATGTAGTCACGGAAGCGGCCCGTCAATGCTGGCAGCGGCTGGCCTGCGTAGTGGCGCAACACCTCGCCCAGCAGTTGCGACGTACTCCAGCCGTCGAGCAGCAAGTGATGATGTGTCCAGATCAGATGATGGCGATCGGCACCGGTGCACACGAGCGTCAATCGCATCAGCGGCGGCTGCGCGAGATCGAAAGCCTTGGCGCGATCCTGCGCCGCGAGCGTGTCGGCATCGTGATGGCCGTCATGGACAACCAGCGGTACGTCGACCTGCCGGGCCACCCACTGCAGCGGTGTCTCGCCGGGCAGGAAGCCCGAGCGCAGAATGTCGTGACGCTCGAATACCGCTTGCCACGCCGCGCGGAATCGCTCGACATCGAGGCCACCGATATCCACCCGCAACTGGCCCAGATAGGCACCGCTCGACTGCGCCTCGTACACGCTGTGGAACAGCATGCCCGACTGCATCGGCGAGAGCGGGTACAGATCCTGCAGGCGCGCGGCCGGCACGTCGATCTGGTCCAGTTGTGCCTGCGAGAGCGATGCGAGCGGGAAGTCCGACGGCGTGACCCCGCTCACGCCACTGGTGCAGTGTGCGATCAGCGCTTCCAGTTCCTGTTGGAATCGATCGGCAAGCGCCTGCATGGCGCCCGGCCGATAGCGCGCGCTGCTATAGCGCAGCGTCAGTTGCAGCGCGTTGCCGTACACCTGACCGTTGACGGCGATGTCGTGCATCAGCTCGGCACCCTCATCCATGACATCGCCGGCCGATTCATCGGCGGGACGCCATCCGTCACCGAACGCGGCGTCGAACTGACCAAGGTAATTGAACACGACCTGCGCGCGTGGCAACGTCGCGCCCTGCTCGCGGAACACGCCGTAGCCGATGCCCTTGCCGGGAATCGCGCGCAGATGTTCCTTCACCCTGCGCAGCGCGGTCCCCAGTTCGCCAGTCGGATGCAGTGCCACAGGATAGAGGCTCGTGAACCAGCCAACAGTGCGTGAGACATCCACGGTCCCGAGTGCTTCACGACCATGGCCTTCCACATCGACCAGTACGCTGTCGTCCCCCGTCCACACGCAAAGCGCACGACCCAGTGCAGTGAGCAGGATGTCGTTGACTTGCGTCCGATACGCAGCCGGTGCCTGCCGCAGCAACGCCGTCGTGGTTGGCGCATCCAGACGCATGCTCACGCTGGCGCGCGTAGCGACGGTGTTGCCGCCCGTCGGCGCATCGCACGGCAACGTGGTCGGCACGGGCTGCAGCGATTGCCAATAGGACAGTTCGTCGCAATGCGCGTGCGCATACGCCTGCAGCGCGCGATCCCAGTCCGGCAGGTTAGCGGTCCGCTCGGGCAGGGCAATCGATGCGCCCGCGATGCTCTGGGCGTACGCCTGTTGCAGGTCTTCCAGCAGTACGCGCCAGGACACGCCATCGACCGCAAGGTGGTGAATGGCCAGCAACAGCCGATAGGTGCCGCCAGTCTCGATCAGCAGCGCTCGCAGCAAGTGTCCATTGGCGATGTCCAGGCTGCGCTGCGCGGTGTTGCACAGTGCCGTGATGTCTTCGGCACGCTGCGCCGTGCGTTGCCACAGCAGTCCGGTGGTTTCCACGTCATTCGCTGCCGGGCAGGTCTGCGTCCAACGACCGCCGTTCAGCGAGAATCGCATGCGTAGCGCCTCGTGATGACGGAGCAATGCCGCGAGCGCGCGTTCCAGGTGAGACGCGTCGATCGGCTCGGCGCTTTGCAGCAGCACGGCCTGATTCCAGTGATCGCGCGCGGGCATATCCATGCGGAAAAATGCCGCCTGGAACGGCAGGAGCGGCACGTCGCCCAGCGCGGCGGTGTAGCGCGTCGCCGTCTGGCCGGCTTCGGCCACCGATGCCAACAGCGCCAGCGTCTGACGTTCGAACATCTGCCGGGGCGTGATCTGCCAGCCAGCGCGCCGCGCCCGCGACACGATCTGCAAGCTCACAATCGAGTCGCCACCGAGTTCAAAGAAGTTGTCATGACGGCCCACCCGCTCGATGCCCAGCACCTCGGCCCATACCGCCGCCAGTGCCTGCTCCACCTCACCTTGTGGCGCCTCGTATGTACGCGCTTCGACCTCCGGCGCCGGCAGCGCCTTGCGGTCGATCTTGCCGTTGCCGTTCAGCGGCAGCCTGTCGAGCACCACCAGCACCCCCGGCACCATGTACTCCGGCAGCACCCCACCCAGCCGGGTCCGCATCGTCTGCGTGTCGAACGGCGCGCGGCATGCCACATACGCGATCAGC
>NZ_JBIUZU010000022.1:0-30018 GCF_044745225.1 Pandoraea sp. NPDC087047 | reverse complement strand
ACCCCCCGGATCATGGTTACGACTGGGGGCGGGAATCATGCCGGGCCTGGCTGGCCAAAACCTCGATTATCGAGGTGCGAACATAGTAACGGGGGGGCGTGCAACTGAGTTGCAAAAACAAAGCGTCCGCCGTATCATCGCGCAATATTGCAACTCTGTTGCATTAAATCGGCTATGGACGGTGCAGCGACGGTGAGCGAACGCGAAGCGCGGATCTCGCCCAGCGCTGACGCCGAACGCCCGCCACGCGATGTCCGGTGATCGACTGGCATCGCCACGAATGCGCGCCGACGCGCCTGCGATGGCGTGACGCCGCGCCGGTCCCCCCGACGGCGCGCGCCAACGGCGTCACGATCCGCTGTACCGGCATCCCAGGCGCCGGTGTGGCGGGACCATCCCCCTGGGGTGTCCGTCGGCGCGCATCCTTCGGGGGGCGTGCACACATGCCTTGCCTGCCCCCAAGAACACAGGACTTTGTTGTCATGACTCACCCTCTGCCCCCATCCGGCGACGCCGACCGTCGTCTGCCCGTCACCGTGCTTTCCGGTTTTCTCGGCGCAGGCAAAACCACCCTGCTCAATCACGTGCTGCGCAATCGCGACGGCCTGCGCGTTGCCGTGCTCGTGAACGACATGAGCGAAGTCAACATCGACGCCTCGTTCGTCGAGCGCGGCGCGATCAATGCCGGTGCGGCGCTCTCGCGCACTGAAGAGCGTCTCGTCGAGATGAGCAACGGCTGTATCTGCTGCACGTTGCGTGAGGACTTGCTGATTGCCGTGCGCGAGCTCGCGCAGGACGGCCGTTTCGACTATCTGCTCATCGAATCGACCGGCATTGCCGAGCCGATGCCGGTGGCCGCCACGTTCGAATTCCGCGACGAAGCCGGGCAATCGCTCGCGGACGTCGCGCGTCTGGACACGATGGTGACGGTCGTCGACGCGCTGCACGTGCTCGAGGACTTCAACGGGCTCGATACGCTCGCGCAGCGCGGCGAAATCGCCGGTGAGGAAGACGAGCGTCGTCTGGCCGAGTTGCTGACCGAGCAGATCGAGTTCGCGGATGTCGTCGTGGTGAGCAAGGTGGATTGCGTGGACGCGGCGCAACTCGACGCCGTCAAGGCGCTGATTACCGGTTTGAATCCGTCGGCCCGAATCGTGCTCGGCGAGCGCGGGCAGGTGCCGCTCACCGAAGTGCTTGGCACGAAGCTGTTCGATCCGGATCGCGCGGAGCAGATGGCGGGATGGGCGCAGGCGCTCGCGGGCGAACACGACGCCGAGTCCGAGACTTACGGCGTGTCGAGCTTTGTGCTGCGCCACCGCGAGCCGATGCATCCGGCGCGTTTTGCTTCGTTCATGTCGATGCCGTTCGACGGCCTGATCCGGGCGAAGGGCTACGTCTGGGCCGCGAATCGTCCGGCATGGGCGCTGGCGTACTCTCGCGCTGGCAACACGGCAACGCTGGAGGCGATCGGTCAGTGGTGGGCGGCGGCCGATCCGGAACAGTGGCCGCCCGAAGGCGATCCGCAGCGCGTGGCCATCGAGGCGAATTGGGAAGCGCCGTGGGGCGACCGTATCAACGAAGTGGTGTTCATCGGCCGCGATCTGGACCGCGATGCCATCGAAAAGGCGTTCAAGGCCTGCCGTCTGAGCGCTGTCGAAATCTCGCAGGGTGACGTTGCATGGCGTGGCGACGAGCATGCGTTGCCGCTGGAAATGGCGGACGAGGGCGCATGAGTCGTGCAAGTACGCCGCGGGCTGGGCGCACTGAGACGGCTGAAGACGGGCGTGCACGGAAGCGAACGGCGGCACGCCCCTCGCGCACGCAGACAGTCCCCGAGACGCGTGCGCAATTCACGCTCACGCGTAGCTTCCTGTTCGAAGCGGCGCATACGTTGGTCCGGCGCGATATCGATCCGCCGGGCATTGACGCGAGCCGTCGTATTCACGGGCACAGTTACCGTGCAACGGTCGAGGTGACGGGCAGGCCGTCCGGCGAGACCGGCATGGTGCTCGATCTTGCGCAATTCGACGTCGAACTGACCCGCGTGAGCCAGCGGCTCGATCATCGTCTGCTCGACGATGTCGCGGGGCTCGGCCCGGCCACGCTGGAGAATCTGTGCGCGTTCATCTGGCGTGCACTGGCCCCGCATCTGACGGGATTGTCGCGCGTGACCGTCAGTCGAGACTCGCGCGGCGACGCCTGTTCGCTCACGATGCGCGACGTGTGAATCGTCGTGCCGGTGTTGCCGTCACGTAAGAAAAAACGGCCGGCACCGTGAGGTACCGGCCGAGTGGACACCGAGGGAAGGCGGCGTCCGAGGTGCGGCGCACGGCGGGAAGCCTGCCGTACGCGGCATCTACCTTTCGTCGCTCCCGATGGCGCCGGGGCGCGGCGGATCGCCTTAGAAATCAGGCGTTTCCACCGGACGCAGATCGAACACCAGCACTTCCGCATCGGTGCCATGCGAGAGCGTGAGCGCGGTTTCGTCGCGCACACGCACGCCGTCGCCTTCACTCAGCGCCACACCGTTCACACTTACGCTGCCGCGTGCGACATGCACGTAGGCGTAGCGGTTCGGTGCGAGCGTCAGTGTGGCCGATTCGTCACCGTCGAACAGTCCGGCGTACACGCGAGCATCCTGATGGATGTGCAGCGAGTTGTCGCTGCCGTCCGGCGAGATGATCAGACGCAGCCGACCGCGCTTTTCTTCCGGCGTGAAGCGTTGTTGCTGATACGCTGGCGTGATACCTGTCTGATTCGGCACGATCCAGATTTGCAGGAAGTGCACGGCGGCGGTGGGCGAGTGATTGAACTCGCTGTGCGCTACGCCGCGCCCTGCGCTCATCAACTGCACGTCGCCCGGCTCGATCACCGATCCCGTGCCCATGGTGTCCTTGTGTTCGAGCGCGCCTTCGAGCACGTACGAAAAAATCTCCATGTCGCGGTGCGGATGCTTGCCGAAGCCCTGTGCCGGTGCCACGCGGTCGTCGTTGATGACCAGCAGATCGGAAAAGCCGACCTGCTTCGGGTCGTAATAATTCGCGAACGAGAACGTGTGGCGCGAGCTCAGCCAGCCGTGGTTGGCAACGCCTCGATCTCCCGCCTTTCTGATGTCCAGCATGATGGGCTCCTGTGTCTTCATCGTTTCGTGAGGAGGCTTTGATTGGCCTCGATGAATGACATTTTAGAGTCCCCTACGGGAACTACAATCCATCTGCGTTGTGAATGATTGTCCTGAAAAAGGTGACAATTGGCTTCGGCAAGCCTGACGTGTTTTCCGGCCGCGGCACGGAAGATTCTTATGGCACGGGGTACAAAAGGCCGAAAGCGCCGGTGAGGGCGCGCGTGCCGGGGCTCGATGTGCGAGACTACGAGCCTTCTTTCGAAAGGCCAGCCGGCCGGCCAGCGAGATGGCTGGCACGGTCTGCAAGCCCGCGGTGACTTCACGCTCATGAGGCGTGCGGGGCCGCGCAATCGTTCGATCCATCGCCTACTGGAGCATCGCCATGAGTCGCAGTTACGCATTCCGTATCGTCAATGTCTTCGCCGAATCCACGTTCGGCGGCAATCCGTTGTGCGTGTTCGAAGATGCGCGCGGCCTGAGCGACGACGAAATGCGCTTGCTGGCGCGTCAGTTCAACCTGTCCGAGACGACGTTCATTTTTCCCTCGGAGACGGCCGACGCCCATGTGCGGATCTTCACGCCCGGTTACGAGATGCGCTTCGCCGGGCACCCGACGCTGGGCACTGCCCACGTGCTGCGCGCCATGCGCGATCTTGGCGAGAACGTCACGTTGCAGTTCGCGGCCGGTCTGGTGCCGGTGCAGGCGAAGGGCGATCACTGGACGCTGACTGCCCCGGCGTCCGGCGAACCGAAGATCAAAAAGGCCCAGGAGGCGGATGCGGACATCGCGGCACTCGTGCGACTGAGCCGCGACGATCTTGCGCAAGCGCCGCAATGGGTCGACACGGGGGCCGACCAACTGCTGATTCCGCTGCGCAATGCCGACGCCGTCGCACGTGCCCAGCCCGACAGCGCACGACTTGAGCGCTGGCCGCTGTCCAGCCTCGAGCGCAAGACAGGTTACGTGTTTTCCATCGACGGCCAGACGGGCGACGAGTTGCAGGTCACGGCCCGCTATTTCTTTACGACGCAGGGCGGCGGCGTGAGCGAAGACCCGGGCACGGGCTCGGCTTGCGCCAATCTGGGCGGCTGGCTGATCGGGCAGGGATACCCGCTGCCGGTGCGCGCGCGCGTGTCGCAGGGCGACGCCATCGAGCGCCCGTGCCGTCTGACGCTCGAAGTCACGGCGAATCGCGAGATTCGTGTGGGCGGGAATGTGATCGAGCTCGCGCGCGGCGAGGTGTGCCTGTAAGGCGCCGGGGGACGACAGCCGTATGTACGCATTGGCCGCACCGGTTGAAACCGAACTGGATATCAGGAAGAGCCGGTTTATCGGCATCGTCATGCCCGTCACGTCGCGCGAGGCGGCCATGCGCGAACTCGATGCGTTGCGCGTGCGCTATCCCAACGCCACGCACTACTGCTGGGTGTTGTTGTGCGAGGGGGCGTCGGGGTTCGACGACGATGGCGAACCGGGGGGTACCGCCGCCAAGCCGATGTACAACGTGCTCATGCACAAGGGACTGGCGAACGTGTTCGCGGTGGTCGTGCGTTATTACGGTGGTATCAAACTTGGGGCGGGCGGACTGACCCGGGCCTACGGACAGGCGGTGAGTGAAGCGCTCAAGCTGGCGACGCTCACCGCTGTCGAACCGATGGCCGAGCCGCGTTATCGCTGCACATTCGCGCACGAGGCGACGCTGCGCCGGCTGGCGGAGCGTCACAGCGCCGAGGTGCTCGACGCCGCCTACGACGACGCCGTTACGCTGAAGCTTCGGCTGAAAGTGCGCGATGTGCCGGCGTTCGAGGCCGATGCAACGGAAGCCCTCAGCGGTGGCCTCGAACGGTGTGACGATTGACGATGGTATGACCGCGGCGACGGCATGAGATTGCCACGAGCAAGGCTGCCGGTGTCGTCTGCGCGGGTCATGCACCCGCATCACCCGCATCACCCGCATCACCCGCATCACCCGCATCACCCGCGCCACCCGTAACAATGGCGCGCCCGATGGGGCCGGCTGAAGGCCCACCCCATGCTCGAATCAGCGCACGTTGATCACGCCGCGCATGCCGGCTTCGAAGTGCCCCGGCTCCAGGCAGGCGAATTCCACCGTGCCGGCCTGCGTGAAGTGCCACACGAGCGTCTTGCGCTGGCCGGGATCGACCGTCACCGCGTTCGCCTCGGTATGCGTCATGCCCGGCATCTGCTGCATCATCTTGGCGTGCTCCGCGAGCGACGCGGACGTGCCCAGCGTCAGTTCGTGACGCACCTTGCCGCTGTTCGTGACGACGAAGCGCACCGTGTCGCCGCGCTTCACGGTCAGCGTGGCGGGCGAGAAGCGCATCGTGTCGCGCATGTCGACGTCGACCGTGCGCGTGGCCTGTGCGTCTTGTCCGGGCTCACCGATGGCGGCGGCCTCGCCGGCGCCATGGCTGTGCTGCATATGCGTCGCGTGCGGATCGTCGGCAAATGCCGGCGTGGCGAGCGCCAGCGAGGCGGCACCGAGCATGAGCGGCACGGCCACGGAACGGTTGAACAGCGAAGTAAGACGTGAACGAATCATGATTTGACTCCGGTTTTGCCTGCGCTAGCGGGCTGACGATGGGGAGAGGGTAACGCTGAACTACTGCCTTGCCACGGGCTCGCGACGCTGCCGAGTGGCGCGCGACGGTGCCGTTGCGTTCGCACCATGACCGTGCGGCGCTTCGCGGGTGTCGTGAGACGTGCGCTCTGGTCGAACGAAAGTGTGCCCGTCATTGCGAGCCTGCGTGCATGCTGCGGCCGGCGTGTCCCGCATGCGGGTTGGACGGGGCGTCCGGTGCCGCGGGGTCGTCGGCAGCGAGCCGTGTCGTCGCGCGCATTGTTGCGTCCAACGTCGTGCCCATCGGCGTGAGCGTTGGCGGACTGATCGTGGCGCTTTCCGCGCCGATGGCAGGCGCAGATCCCGCGACCCACAGCGATAGCACGACCGGCACGCAACAGGCGGGCCGTCGTAAGCAAAGAAACGTCATCGAAAGACTCGTCGAGCTGGCGACGGCGGAGGAGGTACCGCGATCAGGCAAATGTTGCGCGGGCAATCCGGCGTCGCACGTTCATCGGGCAGACGGACTCGCGGCGCGCGCGACAGGCGAACACAGGCCGGTCGCGGGACAGTGCGTAGAGTCAGTCCTGCGGGGAACGAAGACGGCGGTATCCGGCACGGACGTGCGCGGCATCAGCGACTGCCGCAGCAATGTCCGGCCCGATACGGGGCCGTCAGACGGCGTGGGTTTTCGGAGGGCGTTCGAGAACGGCAACGATGGCGCTGGTGGCCGTCGTGTGCAGGAACGGGATGGCGGTGGACGGCTGGGCGTCCGGCAAGCGAAGCACGACGCTCGGCGGGAGCGCAGTGCAAACGACGCACGCTGCGCAGGCCGAGCAACTGGCGTGATGGTTGTGCGCCCCCTGCGACGAAGTGGCGGCAGCGGCGCTGTCGCTGGCCATGTCGGCGGCGAGCGGGCCATCGTCACCATGATGGTGCATGCCTGGCATCGCATCGCTGTCGCCCATCGTCATCGCGTGATGCATGGCCATCATGGCCGAGGCGTCACCGCTCAGCGTGGCCGCGGCAGTCTGCACCGGAGCCGCGGACGTTCCCGGCGCGCAATGCGTGCGCAGCGCAGCCATGGCCTGCAACGGCATGGTTACGCATAACAGCAACAGCACGAGGAGTTTGCGCCAGCGATTCATGCTGCGCAGTCTAGCATCGCGTATGCACCGCTCGCAAATCGACGGACGGTGCACGATAGTGAGCCTCGACACCGCGATGCGTGGCATGCCCGTCAATGCTCGAACAGATGGAAGGCGTCGAAGTGCGTGCGCCGTTTCGACAGCGCCACGAGATTGACGATACACACGACCGCGACCAGCACGAAGAGCGGGGCCGAGACCTCGATCGTGTCGCGTGCAAGCATCGAGATGAGGATGAGCACGACCATGACCGTGAGCAGCACCCGATGCAGCCACGCGGCGAGTCGCAGATGTCGCTCGGATTGCGCGACGAGCACCACGAGCGAGACGTAGAACGGGGCTGCGATCACTGCCAGCACGCAACACGCGAGCAGCACGCCAAGCACGCTGGCGAGCAACGGGTGCCCGTCGGTGGCGCTCGATTGCACACCGACCACGGTGGCGGCGGCGAGGTAGAGCAGCATCAAACCATCCAGAACGATCGCGAGTCGGTTCATGACATCTCTCCGGCGAATAAGGGGCGGAGGTGATATCGCCCCGCGCAATGCGACGGGGGCCGGTGGCAGTCAAACAGTCGGGTTGGGGGCTGGCATTTGCCGGCGCAGTGAAACGGTTGCCGACGGCACGCCAGACTAGCCGCGCCACACGATATTGCTATGACAGCGGCCGGCGGAGCGAGTGCCCCCGTCAGCGCGGCGGTGCGGGTGCGGCCGATGGACGCGGTGTGCCGTCCGCAACCGATGCAGTGGGTGTGGCCAGTGCGGTCGATGCCGTCGGTGCTGCCGATGGGGCCGGCGCGACCAATCCGGCCGATCCCGCCAATGCGCCCTGCGGCATCAAACCCAGCCAGCACGCGGCCGCATCGATGCCTGATGAACTCGGCGCCACCTGGATGCGATAGATCGAGACGTTGCCGCCGTCGTCGGTGCAGAACAGGTCGCGCTCCAGATCGGCCACGACGTCGAGCCGTTGCTGAAGGCGATAAAAGCCCAGGGGCGTGAGGTCCTGCACGAGTGCTGCGAGGGTTTCGGGATAGAGGAACAGACGGGACGGCCAATGGCCGTGCCGAAGGTGAAATTTCTCAAGAGCACCGAGCACGTGCGCGAGCGTACCGCCATGACCGCGGACGAAGTCGATCAGGTGCGACGTGTCATACCCGCTGGTATTCACGATCCCTCCGTTGACATCCCGAAGGTGAGTGCCCGGTAACTATTGATCTTGTGATTCGATGGTTGCAGAGCGGCGCGGCAGGCGAAATCCGCACTTTCGCTTAGTCCGTCGGCATGAGGTGTCGCGGCGGTGCGCTCGCAAGCGTTGGCGGCATCGGAGACATTGCGCCCAAATAGAAACCGGCGGGCTAAGCCGCCGGTTGAGGCCCCATCGGGGCATCGCCAGCCGCGTGTACCGGCGCGGCGTGGTATGGGCCAAGGAGACTTGGCGCCAGCGGGTATTGCCGTCATGCATCGAACCGCCATTGGTTCTCGGCCGTGCCCATGCAGCTTCGCTGCGCTTTGAGTATAGGTCGCGCGCGGCACACATGGATCGGCTTTTTGGATGAGGCGGGCGCGGGCTCGCCGAGAGAATCGTCCGGCGAGAACTATCAGGCCCGAATGCACTCGAATTGGCGCACGATTTCCTTTGTGACCGTGGTTTCGTCCGCGCGAACTTTGCGTTCTAATGACACCATTCCCGGCGATATCGCAGCGTGGCGCGGCCCCGCACGGCAACCCTACTGCTCGCCGCCGCACCCCAGTCAAACATTCCAATAATGGCAATGAATTCTCTACAACGATGGGCCCTGCTGGCTAGCCTGTGCGCAGCGCAGTCGGCCTTCGCCGCCGACCAGTGCGAGGGCATCCTCATGCTGGCCAAGAGCGCGCAGAGCGGCTTTGAAGACATCACCGGCCCGCTCGCGGCCAAGAACGATCGCGGCGAAAGCTATCAGGCGACGTATTCGGTGCCGGGTGGCGACTGCAAGGTCTTCCGCGCAACGGGACTCGCGCCGACCTACGAGTGCATCTGGGACTACCAGAAGATCACGCCAATGGATCTGCGCAACCAGGCGCAGCGGTTTGCCTCCGACGTCTCGCGCTGCACCCGCGGCGTGACCACGATGCGCACGACCACGACGAACCCGGCCGGACTGCCCGCCGAATGGCAGAGCGCGAGCAGGAAGTACCCGCGTCCGGTCAATTTCACCGTGACGGCGCAGGATCTGGTGACGCCGCGCGGCGACCGTATGCGCGAGATCTCGCTGTCCGTCGAAAAGCAGGTCGGCCAGTAAGAGGCCCCGCGCAGGTTGGGGCTCGTTCAGCCCCGTCCGGCATGGCTTTGTGCGCATCGACGGGGAGGCACGCCCTCGCGTTCGTCGCCCGGTTACAAACGGTTGCAGACCGCACCGCGCATTAACATTTTTTCAGTCGACGCTCGTTCGGCTGCCCCGGTACAGTCATCCTTGAGGCGTATGGCGCACATGCCACCCGCAAGTGTCTGCGGCGCCTCGTGCCAACCGGCCCCACCTTAGTGGCCGGCCGATGTGGCTGAACCGAAATGAGTGCCCGACTTCGCTGCTGCTTCCTGTTACTGCTGGTGTGTGCCTACCCTGCCTGGGCCGAGGGCGGACGTGGGCGTGACATGCTGGACGTGAACAAGGCGTCGCTGCGCGAAGACATCAGCCGTTTCAATGCCGATCGCGGCCGTGGGCAAGCCGCCTACCCGAACTGGGCCGCGCCGGCTGAGCCCCGCGAGCGCCAGTTCACACCGCAAGGGCAGCCGCGGGGCCAACGCGGTGGTCAGGGCGGACGTGGCAACCGCTGATTTCACCCCCGCACTTCCCGACGCCACCGTTCTCCGGCTCACCGGTCGGCCATCGCCGATGCATCAGTGATGCATCGCGCGCGCATCGTTCACGCCTGGCCAACTCCCCCTCGCTGCGCTCTCCCGACACGTAGTCTCTGAGCGCCGGCGTCATTCTTTTTTTTCCGAACACCCACGCCCACTGCACCGAATGTTGCACATGTGCAACATTGGATGCACGCCTCTATGCGCAAAGGCATCTGCAAGTCGCGTTTGATCGATGCCCATTATTCGCGCATATCACCATGAATGTGAGCCTTTCCTAACCCCGCAATATGCGGGCTATATCGATCTCGTTATACCGGGATTAACCGTGGCACGGGTGGTCGTCCGATTTTTGTCTCCCCACCATTTCCGGGCCATCTCGTGTGGCGCAACTGTCCTCGCCGTTCCGGTCTTTCTGCGCATGGCGGGGCTGTGCGAGAATCACGGCCGTTTTATCAGGGAGGCGCTTCTCAAACGGGCGCCGGCAGGTCCCGTGCAAGGCGGGAACAGGCACACAAAATACATAAACCAAGGAGAAGTCAATGAAGCGCAGCATGGCCAAGGGCATTGGCGGGGCACTCGTATTGGGCGCGTGCGTGAGCGCACCGGCATTCGCACAGTCGAACGTCACGCTGTACGGTCAGGTCGACGCCTGGGTGGGCGCCACCAAGAATCCAGGGGGCGATCGCGCCTGGACGCAGGGCGGCGGCGGCATGTCGACGTCGTACTGGGGCATGAAGGGTAACGAAGATCTCGGCGGCGGCCTGAAGGCCGTGTTCGTGCTCGAAGACTTCTTCCGTCCGCAGACCGGTCAGTACGGCCGTTTCCAGGGCGACTCGATGTTCTCGCGCAACGCCTACGTCGGGTTGCAGTCGGACACCGCCGGTACCGTCACGATCGGCCGTCTGACCACGTCGTATTTCGTCTCGACGATTCTGTTCAACCCGTTCGTCGATTCGTACACCTTCAGCCCGATGGTGTTCCACACCTTCATCGGCCAGGCGGGTCAGGGCATCGTGGGCGACTCCGGCTGGAGCAACGCCGTGATGTACACGACGCCGAACTTCAAGGGTCTCTCGGGTAGCGTGTCGTACGCCTTTGGCAACAAGGCGGGCGAGACGGGGCAGAACAAGTGGAGCGCGTCGGCGCTGTATTTCAACGGCCCGTTCGCGGCGACCGTCGCTTATCAGCAGGTCAAGTTCGACTCGGCACCGGACGACCTCGCCGGCATGGCAGGTTTTCGCAGCCAGCAGGCGCTGCAACTGGGCGCGACGTATGACCTCCAGGTCGTGAAGTTCTTCGGCCAGTACCAGTACATCCGCAACAACATCACCGGTGGCGGCGTGTCGGAAAACGGCGGCCAGCTCGGCGTGTCCGTGCCGCTGGGCAACGGTCAGGTGCTCGCGTCGTACGCTTACACGAAGAGCTCGGGCGCGAGCAACGTCAACCGCAAGACGTGGGCGCTCGGCTACGACTACAACCTGTCCAAGCGCACCGACATCTACGCCGCGTACATGAACGACAAGGTGAGCTCGCTCTCGGGCGGCGATACCTTCGGCGGCGGCGTTCGCATGAAGTTCTGATCGTTGCAATGCGCAAGGGCACGCGTCTTCGCGACGCGTGCCGTCGAGCATCATCGAAGGGGCAGACATCGTTGTCTGCCCCTTTTTCGCTGGGGCATCGAATGTGCCCCTAACGACGTCGGGTTAAGATCGCATGACGTTTCGCACAGCGGTTTCCTGTGTCACCGATCCAACGTGTCCGCGCTATGATTTGTGCACCGCGCAAGACGGTATTCCCGCCACCTTTCAGCACAAACGGAGCAGAGACGACATGACGATTCAACACGTGGGCATCATTGGCGCAGGCACGATGGGCAACGGCATTGCACAGGCGTGTGCGGTGGCCGGGCTGCCGGTGACGATGGTCGACATCAGCGATGCGGCCGTGCAGAAAGGCGTGGCGACGATTGCCGGCAGCCTCGATCGCCTCATCAAGAAAGACAAGCTCACCGCGGCCGACAAGGACGCCGCCCTTGCACGCATCTCGACCGCGACCGACTACGCCGCGCTCGCCACGGCCGACATCGTCATCGAAGCCGCCACCGAGAACTTCGATCTGAAGATCAAGATTCTCAAGCAGCTCGAAGGTGTGGCGAAGGACGGCGCGATCCTCGCGTCGAATACGTCGTCGATCTCGATGACCAAACTGGCCGCTGCGGTCGCGAATCCCGATCGCTTCATCGGCATGCATTTCTTCAATCCGGTGCCGCTCATGGCGCTCGTGGAGATCATTCGCGGTCTGCAAACGAGCGACGAGACGCACGCACGTGTCGACGCCCTCGCACGCCAGCTCGGCAAGTCGCCGATCACGGTGAAGAATGCGCCGGGTTTCGTCGTCAACCGGATTCTGGTGCCGATGATCAACGAAGCGTTCTTCGTGCTGGCGGAGAATCTCGCGTCGCCGGAAGAAATCGACGAAGGCATGAAGCTCGGCTGCAATCATCCGATCGGGCCGCTCGCGCTGGCCGACATGATCGGTCTGGACGTCTGCCTGTCGGTGATGAACGTCTATTACGAAGAATTCGCCGACTCGAAGTACCGTCCGTGTCCGTTGCTCAAGGAGATGGTTGCCGCCGGCTATCTGGGTCGCAAGACCGGGCGCGGCGTGTACATCTATTGACGCGGCCACGCCGCCTGAACGCTCAGGAGAACCGGCACGCAGGTCGCGCCGGTTTCGGAGGGAATGGGCGGATAGCGCGGATAAGCGTGCGCGTCGCGAGCCGTCAGGACGCTTTTCAGCGAATCGGCTCAACGAACCTGCCCGGCCCCCTCAAACCTCTCGTGTTCGCGTCATGCATGCCGAGCGGTGCGTGACGCAAACCGTGAAGGTAATCCCAGGCCGGCGTCAAACTGGCGTGCCTTGACCGCTTCCAGAGACATGAGGTGGCGGGGCGCGGTGCACGGCGTGGGACAGCACGGATTCGCCTGTCGAACCTCCCGAACTGCCTGAACTGCCGGCGCTTCCCATGCTCGCGGAACTACCCATTGCCGAAGCGATACGCTCGCGCGGCGTGGGATATGGACGAGTCAGAGAAACCGTAAAGGGGTGTCCGGGGCGGTGTCCGGCGTCCGCGAGTGCGATATCCAACATGCTTTGCACTTCTGCGATGTCGTTGGCCCACAGGAACGATGTCGCCTTGATCTGGCTCCAGGGGTCAAGCAGTACGGTGGATTCACGCGTCAAAAACAGAGCCCCCATAAACGTATCGCCGGGGATTCCGTCTTCATGGCCTGCGACCGGCGGCTGTGGCGTCGACAGATCGAGCACATCGATAAACGGATCCGACTCCGTATAGAGCACCAGGGCATGTGGCGGGCGACCCTGCGGCCTCACGGTGATCATGCGGATGTGGTGGCTGAGCACGCCACGCTTCAGAAGATAGTGAAACAGAATCTCAGCGTTCTCCTGGCAGAAAGCTTCCGGCGTGAGGTCGATAAGACTGTTCTCCCCGTAGTTGCTATAGTGGATCGCGGTGATCATTGCCGCTTCGCGCTGTTGTTCGAACAACGTTGAAAGCGGGTCGAGTCGCATCAATTGCGGCATCAGGATACGGCGATGCTCAACGATCGAGTTGTCGCGCAACGGCCGCAAATCCGCGCGATTGGTGCGCTGGAGATGCAAGTGCGCCAGGTCGGCATAAGCCTGTTGTATCGCATCGCGCACGTCTCGGTCGGGGATGTGGCGAATCGCATCGGCCACATCGTTCTTGCTCATGGCCACGCTGTCCGGCGTGGATTCCCGGCTCGGAGCGCATCCACCCCCGCACAAACGTAGTGGCGCCTCGGCACGCCATGTGCCCGTCTGTCGGTTGTAAATCACCGGCACTTGTGCACCGGCGCCGCGAGGGGCGTTGATGAACCAGTGACCGGCCTGATACCCGGGGGTTATGCGGTAATAGCCGGATTCTCCGGCCAGATAGTACCGACCGCCGGCGTTGATCAGTTGACGATGGGGGCCGGAAGGTATTTGCTCGGGCGGCAGCGTCTGCTCGTATCCCTGAAGGTGCTCGCGTTCTCCATCGATGCGTAACGCCCGATCGGGAGAGGTTTCGCGCACATCAAACTCGGGTGACCTGACGGGCTCCGCGTTTTGTTCGGGAGGGGGCTCCGGTGGCTCGTGCGGCTCGTGTGGTTCGGCCGGTTCGGGCGGCTCGTCCGGCCGAGGTTCTTCTCCGAACGATTCCGCCGGCAGGCCGGCTTCGATGTCATGATCCGACACCGGCTCCCCCACCGGGGATGGCCCGGCCGGGACAGGTCGCGCCGGTACGGACCCGGGGCGCACCGGCATGTGGACCCCCAACGCGCGCGGGTCGGCGAACTGCAAGATGCCGACGAGTTTTTCGGGTTGCGCCGGTTTGCCTTCGAGGGCGTTGGCCATCACGTCGGCCAAACGTCCCGGCAATCGAATCAGTTGCACGTTCGGTATCAAGCCTGCGGCGAAATCCACGACGGTGCCGGCCCGCTCGGCCTTCGCGAGCACGTGGGGCTCCACTGTGTTACCACTCACGATGCTGTACGCGTCACCCACCGCTCTGCCCAGATTCCGAAATGGCGTGGTGGAGCTGGCCACGGCCCTGAGAAACTCCAGTGCGGTGTAGTGATCTCTGATCCACTGCCGCTCAACGGGACTGACGACGACGTCCGGATAGTCGTCCGCTTGCCCAGCGGTGGGCCACGTGGTCGCGTTGCCGGGGGCGTTTCCTTCTTCCCGCGACCTGTCCGGGAGTCGTGGAACCCTGGGATTTGCGAGGGTTGGGGGTGTCGCGAGATTGGCGATCAGCATCACTGTCAGGGCGACTGCCCAGGGGCTGGCGCGCGAGGGCTCGGCGCCCGCATGAGCGCGCGCCGCCAGATCGTGGCTGATGTGCCGGCGGGAATTGCGCGTGCTGCGGAACTCGTGAGAGAACTCGGGTGCCCCTCGCACGTCAGCCTTGCGGGAGAGCGCGGTACCGCTGCCCTGGTAGCTGGGAGGAGCATTGATCGCACGACAATGCGACGAATACCGCATGAGATTACCTCCTGGAGATAGGCTGGATAGGGGCGTGGCGAGGCGGGCGTGAAGCCGATCCGGCGGCCGTGGAGAAGACTGCCATCCGGTGAGGCGGTGCGTTTGAGCTTCGGCGGAGCGCGCTATCGATTCCGTTGCATTGCTGCGTGGCGGCGACGACGGATGCCATGCCATGAGCGGCAACCGTCGCGTTTCGACCGGCACGTCATGCCGGGCCGCAAGACAGGTTGTGGCGTTGATAGGTACTGAGCGCTCTGAGTGGAGCAAGACCGGCGCGTGCGATACGCGCCGGTGGTATGTCGAGGACGGATTCGCGTCGATGCATCGAACCGCAGATGCGCTGACGTTTGCCTGGCCTCACGCACCTTTCGGGATCTCGCTTTCGCCTGGCGCAGGCAGAACGGGCGAGTTTGCCGGATCGAGCGAGCGCGACGCGCCGAAATGACTTGATGCGCTCGACGCGCTCGCTGCGCCCATTGAACCGGTCGAGGTCGATCCCGTCGATCGTGTCCCGGCACTTCCCAGACTGTCCCGGTTACGCACGCTGTTGCGTCGCGGCTCAAGCGGACGTGTGAGCGCGACGTCATAGGCCTCGCCCGGCTGGTGTCCGATGTCGGCAAACGCGGCGTCGAGGACGTGCCGCACCTCTTCGGCGTCTTTCGCGGCGAAAAATCCGACGGCCTTCACCCGGCTCCACGGATCGAGCAGCACCGTCGACTCTCTCGAGGCCATGATGAATCCGGCGAAGTTGTCTCCGGTAATGCCGTCGGTGCCGGGCCCCTCATAGAGCCTCGGCGTTGACAGTTCCAGCGCGTGGATCAGTTCGTCCGATTCCGTGTAGAGCACCAGCGCATGAGGTGAGCGCGCTCTGGGATGGATGGTGATCATGCGAACGCAGTCGGTCTGAACGCCCCCCTCCAGCAGGAAATGAAAGAGGATTTCGGCATTCTCCTGACAGAACGCTTCGGTGCCCGGATTCAGACGGTAATGCGTCGCACTTACCTGTGCTGCGAGACGCTGCTGCTCGAACAGCGATGCTTCTGCCGGGGCTTTCGCGAGTGCGGACCGGATCATTTCACGATTGCGGACGATCGAGTCGTCGCGAAATGCGCTGAGGTCCGCGCGATTGGTGCGTCTCAGGTTCATGCGAGCTACCTTGGCGTACGCAGTGAGAATGGCATTCTGTGCGTCGTCGTCGTGCAGGTGACTCAGTACGGCGTCGACATGGCGACGATTGAGCGCAATGCTGTCGGGCGGCATGCCGCGGCTGTTTCCACAGCCGCCGCCGCACACTCTCAGCGGCGCGAAGGCTTGCCATCGCTTGGTCGCCGCGTCGTAGATGAGCGGCACCTGTGCTTTGTCGTGGCGAGGGGCATCGATGAGCCAGTGATCCCCGCTTTGCCCGCGTGTCGCGCGGTAGTACCCGGCCTCGCCGCGCAGATAGTGATGGCCTTCGACCAGCACCAGCCGCGCGGTCTCGCCGAATGGCAATCGGTCCGCCGCGATCTGCTGTTCATACCCTTGCAGGTATTCACGTTCGCCCTCGATGGCCGTGGTGAGCTGACGGGCGGGACGGCCTGCGTCGGCGCGCGCCGGGGCAGGCACCTGCGCCTCATCGTCGCCCGTCATCACGTCGATGGCCAGATCCCGGCCACCGTCGTTGAACGTCTTGCGCGCGCCTTCGCGGCGGGGACTGTCGGGATTTTCCACATCACGGGGCACGAAGGTGTCGCCCGGCACCTGCCCTGGCGCCTCCATTCGCTGACCCCGAAGCGCCGGTTGCAAGCCGGTTCCGGCCGGGCGAGCCATGGTGCGTACGTCTGCGTTTTGCAGAATCGAGACGATGTGCTCGGGGGCGACGGGCTTGCCGTCGAGGTTGTCGGCGACGACTTCGATGATTTCCGGCGGCACTCTCATTGCGGCCACTTCGGGGATCAGTCCGGTCGCCATATCCACCATCTCCCCGCCCTGCATCAACTCGTCGTGCGCGTGCTGACTGAGTGTCTCGCCAGTGAGCAACTCATACATGTTCGCCACCGATGCGCCGAAATTGCGGAACGGTGCGCTTGCACTCCCGATGGATTTGAGGACTTCGCCAGCCGTGTACTGCGTCTTGATTTTCACGTGTTCGAGCGGTTCGATAATGACGTCTGGCGACTCTTCCGCAGCCATCGGATGGTCCGTCGAGCCGGGGGATTGGCCGAATTCACCGTCGTGCGCGAGCTCCCCCGGTCGTCCATCTCTTCTCGGCACGTGACCCGCTGTGGGCACGGCGAGGTTGGCGACCAGCATCAACGCCATGGCCGCGGGCCAGACGGCAAGACCGGGGCCGCCGTGCTCCTGTGCGCCGCGCGATGCACCGAGTGATGCGCCGCGAGGCGGGACGGCTTCGGCTCCTGAGACGTACACCGCCTGTGCGGGGCGCGCACGCACGAGTCCGTCACTCAATCGGCAATCGTCCCGATCTTCGAGGCGACGCGCAGCACGGCCCGATGCTGCGCGATGCTGAGCGGCGTGCGGAAGTCCGTAGCAAAGCAGGGTGGCGGGGGTGCGGTGACGAGAGACATGGGGCATGGGAACGGTTCCTCAGAGAAGTGAACACGCGAACGATGCGACGGCCAGGCCGCGCAGCATGACCGATGGGGGGTGGGCGGCAGCGAACGGTACGGCGCCGGAGAGTCATGCGCGACGCGGGTCGGGACTATCGGACGGACTCGAGCCCGATTGCATCGATGTCCAGGACGTCGCGCCCAAACTGGCGGCGCTCTCGAGACTGCCACCGCTGCTCTGGCTGCTCAGCACGGGCCGGCGCGACGCAACCGGGCGGGTGACGGAAAGGGTGCACGGATTGCCGCTCGTGTGCCCGATGTCCACGAACGCGGCGTCGAGAATGTCGGCGGCGCCCTTTGGCGTGCGCGCCCCCATAAAAGAGATGGCCTTGCTTCGACTCCAGGGGTCGAGTAGTAAGGTCGTCTCCCGCGTCATATAGGCCTCCCACGCAAACTGCGCCGCCGTGATGCCGTCCTGATGGAGACCGACCCGCGGGTTCGGTGTGGACACGTCGAGAAGTTCGATGAGCGCTTGCGACTCCGTGTAGAGCACCATCACGTGCGGTGGCTTGTTTTTCGGTTTGACGGTAATCATGCGGAGATGATCGACGTCGATCCCGTCTTGAAGCAGGAAGTGCAACAGAACCTCTGCGTTCTCCTGGCAAAAGGCCTCTGCGAACGGATGCGAGTAGTAATAAGTTGCCGTCACCTCGGCGGCCAGACGTTGTTGTTTGGCCAACGGCAGGCGTCGGTCGATACCCTTCATCGCCGTGCGCAGGGCGGCACGGTGATCCACAATCGAATTGTCCCGCATGGCCCGCAAGTCGGCGCGGTTGGAACGGATCAGATTCAGTCGGCTGACGTCGGCGAAGGCGTTTTGAATCGTCTCCGCGGCGGCTCTATCCGGAATGTGCCGGGTGGCGGCGGAGATGTCCGCGTAACTCCCGGCGATGCTGTCTATCGTCAGCGGACGGCTGGGGCCGCACCCCCCGCCGCACAGGCGCAGCGACGGTTGAGCTTGCCATTGGCCTGTCATCGGATCGTAGGTCACCGGCACCTGCGCCTTGTTCTTGCGTGGGGCGTCGATCAGCCAGTGATCGTCGCTCAGGCCCGGCGTGGCGCGGTAGTAGCCGGCGTCTCCGCGCAGGTAGCGCTGACCGCCTACGAAAACCAGACGCGCAGTCCTGTCGGCGGGTTGCCGATCGCGGGGCAGGACTTGCGCATAACCGGTGAGGTGTTCCGCCTCGCCCTCAATCGGGAAGCGGCGCACCAGTATCTCGTTGCCGTGCAGCGCGACGCGCGTGCGGGCACCTCCGGCGCGTGTTTCTTTCGGCATGGGCCGCGGCACTTTCGGTGATTTCTGCTTCGGTGCCGATTTCTTGCCGTTGGCCGGGGAGTGCGCTGGCCACGGGGACGCTGGCGCAGGCACATTCGGCGCGTGGACGATCCGCCCGGGGCGCCGCTCCGGTCTCATGTCTCGCGACGTATGAGCGTGCGACCCGCGCGGCGAAGCCAACTGGATTAAGCCGTTCATCCGATCGAAGGAAGGGGACTTGCCGTCGTACATGTCGACCGCCATTTCGACCATCTCGGACGGCAGGCGCAGCATCTGCACGTCGGGCACCATACCGGTGACGATGTCGACGGCCCCAGTCCAGCTTCGCACGGCTTGCCGAACGTCGGGCGCGACTTCGTTGTCGCTGACGACGGTGTAGACGTCCATGATCGACTCGCCCGTCTTTGAGAACGGCGAAGCCCCCGCCGCCACCGCCTTGAATACGTCGAACGGCGTGTAGTCGGATTTGATCGTCGGTTTTGCCTCGACAGCGCGCACCACCACGTCGGGCGACGGTTGCGCGGGCAGCGCGGGACGAACGTATGGCGGGTTGGCGCGATGTGGCTCCCAATCGTCCGGACACGTCTGTCTGAACCGACTCGGTAGCGCAGCCGTCGCCGGGGCGATCAGATTGGCGACCAGCATGAGCGCGAAGGCCGCAGGCCAGGCGGTGTGCTGCACGCTGCGCGGCTTGCCTGAGACGTTGACGGTTTCTCGTTGGGCGCGTGCGGTACGCGCGCGACGAAACGCGCCGGGGAACGTGGCGTTCGTCTTCTTGCGCGGTGCTGCGTGCGGCGCCCCATAACATGGCGCAGCGCCAAGGGCGCGATGGTGTGCTGTCAGAGACATATCGGAATCTCCCAGGGTGACGTGGGTTGGGGCGTGACGTCGAGGACTGTCGATCGGCGTTCAAACAGCAACGATGGGGCCTGCGCCGGAGGTGCCCGCATTTCCCACGCTTCCTGCGCTGCTGCTTCCCGTGCCGCTGCTGCTGCTCTCCCCACCGCCGCTGCTGCCACCACTGGTGCCACTACCGGCACTGGCCAGACTGAGGGTGCTGCCCCTGCGAACACCGAGCGGACGGGTGATCGACACCTGGTAAGCATTGCCGGGGTAATGACCGATATCCGCGAATGCGCCGTCAAGCGTCTCCACCAACGCCACCGCGTTGCCGACTCGAGCATGGAGATGAGTTTTTCCGATTCCGTGTACAACACGAGCACATGCGGCGGCCGGTTTTTCGGTTTGACGGTGATCATCCGGATTCGCGAAGTCGGGATATCGTTGGCGATCAGGTAGTGAAAAAGGATCTCCGAATTCTCCTGACAAAACGCTTCCGCACGTTGATTCCAGTAGTAATGCATCGTGGTGACGAGAGACGCTTCTATCTGCTGCTTGAGCAGCGGCGCATTGCGCTTGATACGTTTCATCGACGCCCGCAATGACGCCCGATGATCGACGATAGAGTTGTCACGCATCATGTGCAGGTCGGGGCGATTGCTGCGTGTCAGATGCAACGAACTCAGATCGTTAAATGCAAAGCGAATGCCTTCGCGGATACGCTCGTCGGGCAGATGCCGTACGGCATCCCACACCTTCTCCCGATCCATTGAGATGCTGTGGGGTGTCGCTTCGCGGCTCGGTCCGCACCCGCCGCCGCATATGCGCAGCGGTTTTTCGGCGTGCCATTTTCCGGTGGCGGCGTCGAAGTGCACGGGCACCGGCGCTTGTTGTTTGGCGCCGCGCGGGGCGGAGATGATCCAGTGGTCGAGACTATGTCCGCGCGTGGCCCGGTAGTAACCGGCTTCGCCGGCGAGGTAGCGAAATCCGTCGACGAAAACCAGGCGAGGTCGGGGGCCGGGCGGCAACTGATCGGGTGACAGCGATTGTTCGTAACCTTGCAGATGCTCGTGTTCATTTTCGATCCGCAGTGTCTCCGGCCCTGCGGGTGCGTCGGCATTGGCGAAGTGCGTTGCTTCCGGCACACCGCCGCCGTCATCGACAGGCGGTTCGATGTCGGCGACGCGTTCGGCGTGAAGTTCGTGTCCCGTGCCGGCAGGCTGGGGCCTGGCCTCCGATGACGTATCCGATACTGGTTCGGCCAGTGCGTTGGGTCCGGGCGCTACCCCATCGCCGCCTTGCCCCCGGACGGGCGCCTTGGGCCGTATGGGCTGACGCACCTCAGAGAAATCCGGCCGCGTGCGCACGATACCCTGGCTGCCGAAGTTGCGCGGGACGGAGCCCTGCGCCATGCCGAAAATCTGCTCGCTGTCCGGCCGTCGTCCCTCGATCTGATCCAACACGAGTCCGGCGGCCTCGCCCGGCATTCGCGTCATCCCGACATCCGGTATCAGGCCGGTGGCGAAATCCAGTGCGTCTGTCCACTGGTCGACCGACTTGCGGGTGTGTGTCTGCACGACCTCGCCAGTGACCAGTGTGTACATTTGAAGCAGCGCGTCGCCCGTGTGACGGAACGGATTTCTCGACGATGCGAGGGCGTCGAGAAATTCCGTCAGCGAATACTCCAACTTGATGGGGCCGAGCGCGACAGGCGCTATGGCGACATCGTCGGAAGTCCGTTGCCCCATGGGCAACGCGAGCGCGTATTCGCCACTCGAGCCGTTGGGAACCCCGGCACCGGCCGCATGCGTGCCTGACATGTCGCCATCGTCGCCAGTCCGGTTCATGGAACGTTTGGGAACGGCGCTGCCCGCATGTGTGGCCAGATTCGCGACCAGGAGAACGGCGAAAGCGACCGGCCAGAGCCCGTGCGATTGCCGGGTCGGCTGAGATTCGGGGGCCGTGTTGAGCATGCAAGGCTTTGACGTCGCATGTGCCGTGCGGGCGCGACGAAAGGTGTGTGCCAGACCGGAAGTGGCGCGCGGCCACGCCGGCTGCCGTGCGGTGGCATAAGGCAGCCCATGGCGGGGTAGCGTGACGATGGCGCGACGGTGAGAAGCATACGGCATGACAACGTCTCCGAAAGAACGTCGGTACAGAGGCATGGCTTGCCCGCGAACGCAGGACGAAGAGGGATGGGGGGGTGCCGTAGCGGGGCGATCGCTCATATGGCGGCGTCCGAACCGACGGACGAGGACGACAAGTCGTCAGGCTCGACGGACGGATCGAGCGCGCTGACGCTGCTCACGGCGCTTCCCGTGGGGCTGTTGACACTGTTGATGCCGCGCGGGCGCGTTGCGAACGGACGCGTGATCGACACGGCAAAGTGCCGCTGATCGCGTCGTCCGATATTGGTGAGCAATCTGTCGAGGGCGATCTGGACATCGCGATCGCTCGCGGCCGTCGAGAACCCGGTGGCCTTGGTCTTGCCCCACGGGTCGAGCAGCAACGTCGATTCGCGCGTGAGGAAGATCGCGCGTGCGAACATCCGATCGCCGAT
Source organism: Pandoraea sp. NPDC087047 (assembly GCF_044745225.1). NCBI lineage: Bacteria > Pseudomonadati > Pseudomonadota > Betaproteobacteria > Burkholderiales > Burkholderiaceae > Pandoraea > Pandoraea sp. NPDC087047. The sequence goes on along the minus strand of NZ_JBIUZU010000022.1, from coordinate 7,968 downwards.
ACCGTCGGGACGTCCGCGCATCTGAGCTGACGGCGTTGCGAGATGCAGCATTCTGATGAACGGCTCCGACTCGGTGTACAGCACCATGACGTGCGACGGCCGGTTTTGCGGGTGAATGGAGATCATGCGCAGGCGCTCTTTCGGTATGCCGCTTTCGAGCAGCAGATGAAAGAGAATTTCCGCATTCTCCTGGCAAAAGGCTTCCGCCAGCGGATTGTACGAGTAGTACATCGCCGTCGTTGCCGCGACCTGTTGCTGTTGCTGGAGCAGTGGCGCATTCCGGTCGATGCCGCGCATCGCTCGTTGCAGTGCCGCCCGATGACCGACGATCGAGTAATCGCGCGCACCGCGCAGGTCGTCACGATTGCCCCGCAACAGCCGCAGACTGCCCAGATTGCCGTAGGCCGCGCGTATCGTGTTTTGCGTGTCTTCGTCGGCGAGGTGTGCGATGGACGAGGCAATTTCGGGCCATCGCTCGGCGATGCTGTCCGACTTGGCGAGGTGCCGGCTCTGATGGCAGCCACCGCCGCATAGCCGCAACGGGGCCTGTGCTTTCCATTGGCGGCTTGCCGGGTCGAACGTCAATGGAACGCGCGCGCGATCGCGGTTCGGGGCGTCGACCAGCCAGATGTCGTCGCGCTGATCGCGGCTCACGCGGTAGTAGCCGTTCTCACCTGCGATGAAGTGATGACCGTCGACGACGGCGAAGCGTCCGGGTTCGCCGGACGGCAACCGGTCTGGGGCAATTTGCTGCTCGTAACCGGCAAGGTATTCACTTTCTCCCTCGATGAACATGCGAGGCTGCGAGGCTGCGCCGCCATCGCTTAATTCATCGCTTAATTCATCGATTAATGCGCCCGATCCTCCCGACCCCTGCGATGCATCCGGTGCGCCGTGCACCTCGGGCGGCGCGGCACCGGTGCGCGGCGCGGCGGCTTCATCGCGGGATCGGCCCGGGTGGCGGGGGGCAGGCGCGAGGCGGGCGGGGGCCGAGCGTGCACCGACCGGGGCGGGCATTACCTCGACTGCCTCGACCGTGTGGTGCGCTTTCGGTACCCGAGCGACACCCGCCATCGCTTTGGGATCGAGATACTGCATCATGTCCGAGGCCTCGCCCAGTTGGAGCAACTTGCCTTCGATCTGGTTGAGGGCGATCTGCGCGATGTGGCCGGGCAAGCGAAGCATTTTGACTTCGGGAATCAGCCCCGTCGTGAGATCCAGCACTTCGCCGCCGCGACGAAGTCGTTCTCGCTCGACAGGGTCGGGCGCCTGTTCGCTGAGCACGGCGTAGGCGTCGCCGAGCGAGTCTGCCAAGTTCTCGAACGGTGCACGCGCGGTGGCGACCGCCTTGAGCAGGTCCGTCATCGTGTAATCGGATTTGATGTAGAGGCGCTCGACGGGGCGAATGTCGACATCGTCGGGCACGAAAGCGGCTGCGCTTGCGTTGACGGCACGCGTGGCGTGACCGAGGGCGGCGTCTCGTGGCGAGTGCAGGTCGGCACCGAGCGGATCGGAGGCCAGCGCGCGAGGAAGGTTGCCGGCGGTGGGCGTGACGAGATTCGCGACGAGCATGACGGCCAGTGCAGCAGGCCAGACCTGCTGCGCAGGGGCGGCTGCCGTGCGGCGATGCGAACGCTGCGGTGTGTCGATACGGGGCGCGCAGGCGCGCGCATAGCGGGCATGACAAAAGGTATGAGTGAATCCGTACGGTGCCAGGCGAGACCCCTCCCGGTGCTGCTGCGCGCAGGGAAGCCCGTAGCGGGGCATAGGGCGTTGGACACTGTAATTTGAGGCGTGCAGCATGAAGAATCCTCTCGATGTGGGGACTACCGGCACACGACGCGCCGAAAAACTGCGCGGCCGTGCTCCGGTAGCCCGGGAGAAGAAGACTGCCACCGCCTCAGTCAGGCAGGCTTGCGCATCGGTCAGAAAAGCTGTCGATTTTGTGAAATTATTATTTTGGATGACGATGTAAGTTGCTGTGAACTCTCATGCGTCATCCTTCGCGCATCACTCTCCACGCATCATCCTCTTTTATCGGGCGTGTTATTGGCGGTAGACGCACTTGACTGACTGCCCGAGCTGCCCGAGCTGGCCGAACTCGCTGCACTGCGCAAGCTCGACACGCTCGCCATCGTCTCCGCCAAACGATCTCGCGGGGCAGGATACGGCCGGGTGAGCGACACCGTGAACGGATCCGACGGGCGATGTCCCGCGTCTGCGAGCGCCACGTCGAGCATGCTCATCAGTTCTTCGATCGCATCGGTGTTCTTGAACGACACGGCCTTGATTCTGCTCCATGGATCTAGCAGCACGGTGGTGTCGCGTGTCAGGAACAAGGCCGCGGTAAATCGCTCGCTGCTCATGCCGTCGACATGACCGATGACGGGCGGTTGCGGCGTCGAGAAATCGAGCAGGTCGATGAACTGATCCGATTCCGTATAGAGCACCAGTACGTGTGGCGGCCGGCCCTGCGGCCGCACGGTGACCATTCGAATGTGGTGACTCGGGACACCGCGTGTCAGAAGGTAGTGGAAGAGAATCTCCGCATTCTCCTGGCAGAACGCTTCGGGACTGAGGTCGTCGATGCCGAAGTCCGTATAGGTGTCGTAGTGGATCGCGGTAATTTCGGCGGCTTCGCGCTGTTGCTCGAAAAGCGTCGAATACGGATCGAGCCTCATCAATTGCGGTACCAGCATACGTCGGTGCTCGACGATCGAGTTGTCGCGCAGTCGACGAAGGTCCTCGCGATTGGAGCGTAGCAGATGCAGGTTGGCCAGGTCGCCGTAGGCCAGTTGAATGGCGTCGCGCACGTCCCGGTCCTGAATATGACGGATCGCGTCGGCCACCTGGTTCTGACTCAACGCCACGCTGTCCGGGGTGGACTCGCGGCTCGGGCCGCATCCGCCGCCACACAACCGCAACGGCGCGTGAGCATGCCATTCGCCGGTTTCAGCGTTGTATGTCACCGGCACCTGCGCACGTGTGCCGCGTGGCGCGTCGACCAGCCAACGGCCGGTTTGCGGCTCGCGCGTCACACGGTAGTAGCCCGCCTCTCCCGCCAGATAGTGCTGACCCCCGACGACGACCAACTGACGATTCGGCTCGGCAGGGAGCGACGCCGATGGCAGTGGCTGCTCATAGCCCTGAAGGTACTCGCGCTCGCCTTCGATACGCGGCGCGCCGGCTGACGATGGCGCGTTCGCGTTCGCGTTTGGCACGTTGGGCTGATCTGGGGCTGAGGCTGGGGCTTCGTCTTCGTGACCCTCAGCGTCCGCGCCCGCGCCCGTGTCGCCTGACGCGACTTCATCGACGGGACTCGCATCGACTGCCGCCTGGGGTGCCGCTTTCTCCGGCTCTCCGCCATCCGAGAGACGCGCGCCGACGTCACCTTCCGGTGCGCGCTCTTGTGCGGGGGCGGGATCGGGCGCCGGTTGCGCCGGCACTGGAAGATTCGCTGCCTTCCCGGGGTGCACGGGTATCCCGGCCCCGAGCGCGCGCGGATCGGCGAATGTCAGGACTTGCGAGACGCGTTCGCCTCCCGGCACTTTGCCTTCGACGGCATTGGCGGTGACATCCGCGGCATACCCCGGCACGCGGATACGTTGTACCGCGGGGACCAATGCCGTGATCGTGTCCAGGAATTCCCCCGCACGTTGCATGGTGTTGAGCGTGTCGCGATCCATGTTGTCGCCGGTGGCGGCGGCATGGGTGTCTCCGACCACTTTTCCCAGATTTCGAAACGGTGCGCTCGACGAGGCCAGTGCCCGCATCACGTCGGGAAAGGAATACTCGGTCTTGATGGCTGCCCGTTGAACGGGCTGGATGTCGACTTGATCGGGCACGTGACTTGACGCATCGGCGGGCGGCGCAGCGATGTCCGAGGAGGGATCGCGTCCGACGCGTCTGCCTGATGCGAAGGGCCGCGATGGCGCCGCGCAAACCGCTGGCGCGGCGAGATTGGCGACCAGCGCTACGGCGAACACGGCGGACCAGTTGGACACAGGTCCGCGACTGACGTCGCTGCGACGACGCAGCGAGGTTTCGACGTCGGCGACATGTCGGCGGGAAGTGTGCGAGCCGTGAAATCTGCGTGAGAATTCGTGCGCTGAAGTCTCGCGTTCGCGACGACGGTTTGCCGTAGGGGCGAGTTGGTAACAAGGGGCTGGCTGGACCGCTGCGTGACGCGATACATACGACATGGGAAGGCCTCCGTAAGACGGGCAACGAGCATCCAGATCCGTCTGTGATGCCGTTGCCCGGGGGAGGAGATTGCCATTGCCTTGTCGGAGGGCGCTTGCGATTCGGCGACTGCCGTTATCGTTTGTCGGATGGTCGCAAGTCCGAACGTGCGTGAGTCAACGCTCAGCCGGCCCGCTGGCGGCGCGCGTCGCCCATCGGCGCATCAACCCGACGCCGCCGGGGCACCCGCGTCCGATGACGCGGTATCTCCCGATGACACGCTGCCGCCCCTATTGAGCGGGCCTGACGCAAAATTTCCCGACGAACTCCCCGAACTCACCGAACTCGGAGAGGTTCGATAGGTGCCGAGCGGGCGCGTGACGGACACGGTGTAGGGGTGTCCTGGCTGATGTCCGATATCGATGAGTGCCCGGTTGATCATGCTGCCAACGTCCGATGTGCTGGCTGCGTTCGTAAATGAGATGGCTTTCGTTTGACTCCACGGATCCATCAGTACCGTCGAATCGCGCGTCAGGTAGATGGCGCCCAGAAAGAACTCGTGACTGATGCCGTCCGGATGCAGTTGCGGCTGCTTCGGCGTTGAGCGGTCCATCAGCTCGATCAGGTGTTTGGAATCGGTGTAAAGCACCATCACATGAGCGGGCCGGTTGTGCGGCTTGATCGTGATCATGCGGATTTGACTTCTCGACAGGCCGTTCTGGCGCAGGCTGAAGAAGAGAATTTCAGCGTTTTCCTGACAAAATGCCTCGGCCGCCGTATTCCACGCGTAATACATCGACGTGATCTCGGACGCAAGGCACTGCTGCTTTATCAGCGGCAAGTTCGGATCGATTCGGCTTGCCATGACAGCGCGCAGGGCAGCACGGTGGTTGATGATCGAATTGTCGCGAAGCGATTGCAGATCGGCGCGATTCGTTCGTCGCAAATGCAATTTCCCCAATGTGAGAAACGCAACTTGAATCGCTTCTTGCGCGGTGTCGTCGGGAATATGGTCAATAGCACTCGAAATATCTTCAAAGCTATTGACGATGCTGTCGGGCGGATAACGGTGCTTGCTCAAACCACACCCGCCGCCGCACAGTTTCAAGGGCGCGTGGGCGCGCCATTCTCCGGTGCTCTCGTCATACGTCACCGGCACTTGCGCCCGCCGGTCGCTGCTTTGGGGCGCATCGACAAGCCAATGGTCGGCGCTGAGACCGCGCTGCGCCCGGTAGTAGCCTGCGTCACCCTTCAGGTAGTGGTGTCCATTCACGAGCACGAGGCGCGACGGCTCGCCGGCGGGGAGCTGATCCGCCGGCAATGATTGTTCGTAGCCGCGCAGATATTCATCTTCGTCAACGATGTGAGACTGGCTCGCGCGGAGGGGGGCGCTCGCTCCGGCCACGGGTGGCGCGGGCGGCGCTTGCATTCCGTCGCTGCCTTCGTCACGCTCGCCGTCTGGCGCATCGGGTGCGACGACGCCTGGCGCTTCCCGGGACAGGCTGTCGGCGTCCGGTGCGGGGTGCGAGGCGTCACCGTGATGTGTGGGTAAGGATTCCGCCACGGGTCGATAGGCTACCGGCGAGCGGACCGGGGGCGAATCGGCGTCAAGCGGCTGTGCCGATCCCAGGCTGCGCGGGTCTCCATATTGCAGAAGTCCGGCCACTTCTTCGGCGTCGGGGGTTTTGCCTTCGACTTCGTCCTCGGCGATGTCCGCCAGATTCCCCGGCAGCCGCAACAGGCTGACGTAGGGCAGCTGTTCTGTCGCGACATCCAGCGCTTCGCCTGCTTTCCGGACGCCGAGACGCACGTGTGGATCGACCGTCTGACCGCTGAGCACCTCATAGGCGTCGCCCATCGACTCCCCCAGATAGCGAAACGGCGCGCGCGCCGTGGATACCGCTTTCAGGAATTCGTGGAAGGTGTATTCGGACCTGACTGGTGAGTGCGCTACGGGCCTGACGACAACGTGATTGAACGCGGACGATGCCGGGGCGTTGGCGTCGGGCAGCGTTTCCGGACCCAATGGGGTGGTGACGGCGGTGTCTGCTTCGTTGTCGAGATCCGGGTGACGCGCGCGTCTTGGGATCATGCTCGCTGCGGGGGCGGCGAGATTGGCGACCAGCATGATGGCGAGCGCGGTGGGCCATACGGTGCCGGCCGACGGCCGGCCGGCGCCTGCGCGCTCACGATGCAGCGGGGGAAATGGCAGGGGCTCGGGTCGCACGGGACGTACCCCATGAAATGCACGGAGCAAGCCCTCGGAGGCATGCGGCGGATTGCGGGGATTGCGGGGATTGCGGGGATTGCGGGGATCGTGGGGCGCATGAGGCATATGCGCCACATGAGGCAGTCCGTAACACGGCGAGAGACTGATGGCGCGATGGTGCGAAGCAATTGGCATGAACGGCTCCTCTGGAAGAAGAGGCCGCCGTGGCACGCATTGTCAGCGCAGCGTGCATTTGCGGCAGCCCAGGAGACGATGGCATGCCGGGCACCCGCCGGGCTTGTGCTTCGGCGGGGTGCGTTGTCGATTTCGTGATGTTGAGCGTCGTGAATCGTGCGTGACGACGCAGATATGGGGAGTCAGCCCGCCAGCCGTCGACGCGTGTCGTCGTACTCCTGCTTCAGGCGCGCAACGATCTCGGCCGCAGGGCGCACGTCATCCATCAATCCCACGCCCTGACCGGCCCCCCAGATGTCCTTCCACGCTTTCGCCTTGGCGAAGTTCATGGCGGTCTTGTCGGCCGTCGGCAGGTTTTCGGGATCGAGGCCCGCGTTCAGAATGCTCTGGCGAATGTAGTTGCCCGACACGCCGGTAAACAGGTTTGTGTAGACGATGTCGTTGGCGCTCGCCTCGACGATGGCCTGCTTGTAGGTGTCGCTCGCGTTGGCTTCCGTCGATGCGATGAAGCGCGTGCCGATGTAGGCGAGATCGGCGCCCATGGCTTGCGCCGCAAGAATCGAGCCGCCGTTGGCAATCGAGCCGGAGAGCACGATGGGGCCGTCGAAGATCTTGCGCACTTCGCCCACCAGCGCGAACGGCGAGAGCGTGCCCGCGTGACCGCCTGCGCCCGCCGCCACGAGAATCAGCCCGTCCACACCGGCTTCGAGCGCCTTGTTCGCGTGACGCAGGTTGATCACGTCGTGCAGCACGATGCCGCCGTAGCTGTGCACCGCGTCGAGCACCTCCCGGGGCGGCGCGCGCAGGCTGGTGATGAAGATCGGCACGCGATGCTCCACACACACGCGCACGTCATGCTCGAGACGCTGATTCGACTGATGCACGATCTGGTTGACGGCGAGCGGGCCGACGACCGCGTCCGGATTCGCCGCCTTGTACGACGCGAGCGCTTCCGTGATGCGCGAGAGCCAGTCATCGAGAATCTGTGGCTCGCGTGCGTTGAGCGCGGGGAAAGAACCGACGATACCGGCCTTGCACTGCGCGAGCACCAGCTCCGGGTAACTCACAATGAACATCGGCGAGGCCACCACGGGCAGCGCCAGGTTTTGCAGAATCTTGGGAAGGGCCATGAAGTCTCCTTGAGCAGGACGTTCGATCGGCAGCATCCTTGCGTCGACGCGCAATTGACAGACACCTGCCGCGGCGGATTTTCGCGAACGATCGTTCGATTATAGGGGGATTCGTCCGTCGCCCGGTGAGCGGGCACTCGAAGAAAGCTTCGATTCCGGGGGGGTGCCCCTATGTAGTTCGTCAAGCACTGGTGGCAGTTTTGGGTTGATAAAAAGTGCCGTCGCGCAGCATGGCAAAAAGGACGTCGCAGC
>NZ_JBIUZU010000021.1:11860-30390 GCF_044745225.1 Pandoraea sp. NPDC087047 | reverse complement strand
CCGGATCATGGTTACGACTGGGGGCGGGAATCATGCCGGGCCTGGCTGGCCAAAACCTCGATTATCGAGGTGCGAACATAGTAACGGGGGCGAGGCAGACGAGATCAGGAGGGAGAGTAGCTTCGCTACATTCAATGCATCGTCCAGCGCGCGGTGATGCGCCCCCTCAAATTCCATGCCGGCCAGTTCACATGCCTTGCGCAATCCAACGTCTTTGATTCCACCTCGAGCCTTGGAAAACCATCTCTTACCGTTGACGTGAGGTAGGGCGATCGGATCCGCTAAGCCGTAGAACCCACAATCCAGTGCAAGTTGACGCTGATCCCAGGCGCCCCAACTGGTCCAGAAGGAGTGAGGCTGTTGGTACGCGGTTACGAATTTGCGAAGCAAGCTTGCCGCACCGGAAAACGATGGGGCGGTGTCTACGTCCTCTTGACGAATCCCCGTCAATTCTTTGCAGAATGAGGTGAGTAGGGGGTTTCTGGTTGGCTTCACGAAAGTCTGAAAGCGCAGAGACGGTGCAGCCTCCGAGTCGGACCACCAACATGCCCCGATCTCAATGATTTCATTGGCATATTCGTGGCTGCTACTTTCGTCGGTACAGGTTGCTTCCAGATCGACGACGAGGATTCGCGATGTTGTTGGTCTATCCGTGGATTGCACTGCGCTCGCTCCTTTCGATTGTGCCTTGGTGTTCGTGACCAACGTGCTGCACGTTGAGCAACGTTGCCGTGCTGTATCACAACGTGTCGCACGGTATTTGTGGGCCTATTGAGGCGTTGCGGCGCATTGGGGGTACTCAAGGTAGTGTTGCTGCCGAGCGTAGGTCAGTGCCTTTTCTTGCGCCGACTCAGCGGCTTGTGACTGAACGACCCAATATACGTTTGCCCACAGCATCATCACGACGTCGGTAAAATCGAGTTTAGCCATGCTTCACCTCTTCGGTAGGTGTCAATGTGGTCAGGTTGGGCCTGCTGTTGGCGCAGCAGGCTCGACCGCTCCGGATCGAATGGAGTTCTTAGCCCAGCTTCAAGGCTAGGTCCGCGGCCCGAGGATGGTAGTAGCGTCTCAGCATTTGTACCGTCTTATGGCCAGTGACTGCAGAGAGCTCAAGAACATTGTCTAGTCGCTCGGCGAGGCGTGACGTTGCCTCGTGGCGAAGATCGTGGAAGTGAAGATCCTCGATGCGAGCTCGCTCGCAGGCGCGCACAAATGCCTTTTTTAGGGATTCCGAGGAAATGGGGAAGACCGCAGAGTTTGGCGTTACGCCATGCGCGGAGAGAAGCTCTAGCGTTTGAATCGCCCGAGTGCTTAATGGAACGTCACGCGCTTCCCCATTTTTGGAATCGTGGAGGCGTGCGTATCGTTCGGGAAGGTGAACATCTCCCCAGCGCAAAGACAGCATTTCGCTGCGACGCATGGCCGTTTCGATCGCCAAAATTACGATAGGGCGCAGAAATTCGTTTCTACTTCCACCTGCCTCAAACGTCCCGTTCTCAGACCTTGAGCCCAGCGAAAGCTCTGCCAACAGGCGTTCCTCCTCGCCGGGACGCAAACGCCTAGAGCGAGCCCGATTTTCCTTGGGGCGTCGAATTTGCGATACGGGGTTGATTTCGATCGGAATCGCCCATTCCTTTTGTGCCACGCTCAGAACGTGACCGATGAGCGTCAACTCTCGATTCACCGTCGATCCAGACACAGGCTTGGCACCCCCGGTACCGGTTAGGCGTCGATCCCGGTAGCGAGCGATGTTGTGGCCGCTAAGGTCTGCAATCTTGACCTGGGCTATTGGGTCGGTTTCGAGCTTGCGAAGCCGCAAGATCTCCAAGGATCCTCCCTTCTTCTGAGGAGACACCTCTTTTGCATATCGTTGGAAAAGATCCTTGAGCGCATGCCGCCTTGCTTGCGATCTGTCGACGAAACCCCCGCGGTCAATTTCGGCTTCGACTTGACGAGCCCACATTTCCGCTTCGGCCTTAGTGTCGAACGTCCGACTTTGCGCCGGATAGTCCTTTCTCCGGACGAACGCTCGCCAGTAGTTCCCGCGTTTTGAGATCGATGCCACATGCAGCTCCAGACAAAGTCTTGTTGAGGTCTGGACGCATTTTCTGACTGCACCGCTTTTGCACCAAAGGCTCTTGAACAGAGGTTCGACGACAAAAGAAAAAGGCCCTCGGCAATTGCCTGAGGGCCTTTTTCCGCGCGGTTCGCGCAAATTTGGTGGGTGGTACAGGGATTGAACCTGTGACCCCTGCCGTGTGAAGGCAGTGCTCTACCGCTGAGCTAACCACCCAAATCATTAACTAAATCAATGACTTAGTGTCGATTGCTGAAGTTTTGTTTCGCAATCAGGAGCAGAACTTTAACTGTTTTGGCAGTAGTCTGCAACCTTTCTTTTTATTTTTTTGCTGCCGCCGTGACGATATCTTTCGATCACTTCACGCCGTTCCTCGCGATGACTCGCAAGCAGCAAAGACAGCGATTATAGGGATGTTTCCTTCGTTTGGGAAGGCCTTCGTGCGAATTTTTCGCAAGACATGTCACATCCGGCGAGAAATCACGCAGCCGGTGACGTTTCGCCTTCCGGCGGTGCGGGTTCCTTGCGCCACATGCACGTGCCCTTCATGCCTTTATCGATGCCGTTGAGCACAACGTCATGCTGCTCGATCTCCTCGGCGGCGGCTGCGATCACCGGCAAATCGAACTGACGCAGCGAAATTTTTTCGCGCTGCGTACCGGCGCTGCCTTCGTCGTCGTCGCTATCGTCGATGACCAGGCTTTCCTGACCGCGCGTCATGGCGAGATAGACGTCGGCGAGCAACTCCGCGTCGAGCAATGCGCCGTGCAGCGTGCGATGGGAGTTGTTCACACCGAGCCGGTCGCAAAGCGCATCGAGCGAGTTACGTCGGCCCGGGAACATCTCGCGCGCCCGCAACAGCGTGTCGATCAGGCTCGAGCAGTGCTGCATGAACGGCGGCCAGCCGAGGCGCCCGAACTCCATGTCGAGAAAGCCCAGGTCGAACGCCGCGTTGTGAATGATGATCTCCGCGCCGCGGCAGTACTCGCGCAACTGTTCGGCGATCTCGGCGAACTTGGGTTTGTCGGAGAGGAACTCGGTCGTCAGGCCGTGCACTGCCAGTGCGCCCGGATCGCTGTCGCGCTCAGGGTTGATGTAGAAATGCAGGTTGTTGCCGGTCAGGCGGCGGTTGACCAGTTCGACGCAACCGATTTCCAGCAGACGGTCACCCGTCTTGGCATTCAGGCCGGTGGTTTCGGTATCGAGGATCAGTTGTCGCATGAGGTTCGATGGGGTCTCGTGTACTTTCGGAATTGGCGCGCTGTGGGCCATAAGGCCTCACGCAACGCGCGGATGATGCATTGCAACGGTGCGAACCGCGGCGTGCGCCACGTGCCACTCGTCGCGTGCTCGCTACCCGCGACGCAGACTCTCCACGCCGCGATTGGCTAACTGGTCGGCGGCTTCGTTGCCTTCGTGACCGGCATGGCCTTTCACCCAGCGCCAGTCGATCTCGTGCTTCTGCGAGACGGCGTCGAGCGTCTGCCAGAGATCGGCATTCTTCACCGGCTCCTTGGCGGCCGTCTTCCATCCTCGCGCCTTCCAACCGTGAATCCACTCGCTGATGCCCTTCTGGACATATTGCGAATCGGTGTGCAGCACGACATGGCAGGGTTTATTCAGGGCTTCGAGCGCGCGAATGACGGCGAGAAGCTCCATGCGGTTGTTCGTGGTGTTGGGCTCGCCGCCGAACATTTCCTTGCGGTGTTTGCCCGCGACGAGCAGGGCGCCCCAGCCGCCGGGGCCGGGATTGCCTTTGCAGGCTCCGTCGGTATAGATCTCAACTTGCGGCAAGGTCATCTCTCAAACAATCAATCGGACGCGTCGGTCGCCTCGGCCAGCCGGCGATGCGTGGTATTCGGTGTCGCCACCGGTGCCGCCGCCGGCTGGAGGCCGAGTATACGCTTGCGCACCTTGCCGACCAAGCGCATGCCTCGCACGCGCTTGACCGCGCGCACCGCATAAAGCGCGCCGAAGATCGGCCACCAGCGGTCCCCGGCCGGCTCCATGAACTCGAAGCGTTGTAGCCAATGCTCCCCGCGCAGGGGCGGACGATAGCAGCCGAAGCGGCCGCGATCGATATCGAACGACAGCAGCTTGAGCCAGTCTTTGAGACGCGTGAATGCGATCAGATCGGCGCCGGGCGGCAGAAACGGCGCCCCCGCGAGACGGCCCAGTTCTTCCCGGGCGCCCCACAGGCTCAGGTTGTTGAACCCGGTGATGATGACTTGCCCCTCGGGCACGAGAATGCGCTCGACCTCGCGCAGGATATCGTGAGGGTTCTCGGCAAACTCGAGCACATGCGGGAGGACGACGAGATCCGTGCTCGCCGTGGCGACAGGCAACTCGTCGAAACGGCTCACCAGAATGTCGCGGGCGACCCTCTCGGCAGCCACCGCGTTGCCCGACGGCGTGCCACCTGTCACATCGCTGGTGGTGCTGGCGATACCGGTCACGCTGGCGGCCTTGGTCATGAGCGGCGGGGCGTCGACGCCCCGCGCAGCGGGAAGAATGAGGCCGCGGTAGGGCATGCGGTTTTCACGCAGCGTATCGAGCTCGGGACGACCCAGCTGCAACGCGTGATAGCCGAACAGATCCCCGACCCATTGGTCGAAGAGGGCCTGTTCCCATGCGAGCGCGTAGCGGCCTGGCGGTGAGACGAGCCAGACGGGCCAGTCTATAATCGGACGTTCTGACATGGTGGCGAGTATATATGGATGCGCACGCAGATGCGGCGAGTGATAAGTCGGCCGGAACACTGACCGTTTTTCCCGTCCCCGCGTTCCAGGACAATTATGTCTGGGTCATCGATAACGGCAAAGATGCCGTGGCGGTCGACCCGGGCGAGGCCGCCCCGGTGCTCGCCTACCTCGATGCGCGCGGCCTCACGCTGCGCGCCATTCTCATCACCCACAAGCATGCCGATCACATCGGTGGTGTCGGTACCTTGCTAGAACGTTTCGACGTTCCGGTGCACGGCCCGGCGCACGAAGCGATCGCGTGCGTCGATCATCCGCACAACGGTGGCGAGACGGTTCACATCGCGGCGCCCGAGATGGTGCTTCAGGTGATCGACGTGCCCGGCCACACCGCCGGTCACATCGCCTACTTCCTCGGTGCCGGGGCAGCAGGCGCACCGCGTCTGTTCTGCGGCGACACGCTGTTCTCCTGCGGCTGCGGGCGTTTGTTCGAAGGCACGCCTGCGCAGATGCTCGCGTCGCTCGACGCACTCGCCGCGCTGCCGCCCGCCACGCTGGTGCACTGCACCCACGAATACACGCTCTCGAACATCCGCTTCGCGCTCGCCGTAGACCCGGACAACGTGGCGCTCAACGCCTGGCATCGGGAGGCGACCGCGCTGCGTGCCGCCGGCCGTCCCACCTTGCCCACGACGCTCGCCCAGGAGCGCGTGACCAATCCCTTCCTGCGCAGCGACGCCCCGCCGGTGATCGCGTCCGCCGAGGAACACGCGGGGCGCGCTTCGCTTTCCCGCGAAGCCGTTTTCGCCACCGTGCGCGGCTGGAAAGATACCTTCCGCTAGCCCCCGGGCCGGCCGTGGGCGCTTAATGTTGTCCACGGCGGCTGTCAACAGCGCGACGCGTCATGATCTCTGTCTCAGTACAGACGTTGACAGATGCATCGCTGCCTGCTCCGCCCTGACGAATCGCCCCGAATCTGACGTTTCAATGTCATGGCGACGGCATGGCACGGGCGAGAGGCGTCACAAAGCGCATCAAAATTGCGTCTCGCTTCGGCCACACTTCATGAAATCGATCTAAGGGATATCCCTTATTTTTGGGGCTTTTGGGCGTAAATTTTGCAAAAAAATTAGGCAGAAAGGTTGACGCATCTGAAGGGTTTCCTTACCATTCTTGCCAATTTCATGAAGATGCAACCCAAATCGAGCCCGATCAATGCGACTTATCGTTAGCTTGCTCCTGACGCTGCTTCTGGCAGCGTGTGCCAGCACAGCGCCGACCACAGGTGCATCGAATTCCACGCCCGATGCGCAGAACAAGACGCCTGTCGCCTCGACCGCCAAAGGCAAGCAACGGGTCTCCAGCGACCAACCGATCGACCTCGATAACGATTCGATCAACGATCTGGCCTACGGCAGCGACGACGCCGATCTCTGGTCACGTATTCGTCACGGTTTCGCCATTCCCGATCTCGACACCGATCTCGCGCAGGACCGCACGCAGTGGTACGCGCAGCGCCCCGAGTATGTCGAGCGCATGATCCAGCGTTCCGAGAAATACCTGTTCCACATTGTCGAAGAACTCGAGCGCCGTCATATGCCGACGGAGCTCGCATTGCTGCCGTTCGTGGAAAGTGCTTATAACCCGCAGGCGCTCTCGACAGCCAAGGCGGCCGGCATGTGGCAGTTCATCCCCAGCACGGGCAAGACCTACAACCTCAAGCAGAACATGTTCCAGGACGAGCGCCGCGATGTGCTCGCCTCGACGACCGCCGCGCTCGATTACCTCTCGAAGCTCTACGCGATGTTCGGCGACTGGCATCTGGCCCTCGCCGCGTATAACTGGGGCGAAGGCAACGTGCAGCGCGCCATCGACCGCAATCAGGCGCAGGGTCTGCCGACCGATTACCTGAGCCTGAAGATGCCGACCGAGACACGGTATTACGTGCCGAAGCTCCAGGCGATCAAGAACATCATTGCGCATCCGGATATCTACAGCGTCAAGCTGCCGGAAATTCCGAATCACCCGTATTTCGTCAGCGTGACCACCAAGCGCGATATCGACGTGGCGCTTGCCGCCAAGCTGGCCGATCTGCCGCTCGACGAATTCCGCGCACTCAACCCCTCGTTCCGCAAGCCGGTGATTCTCGGCGCAGCGCAGACGCAGATTCTCCTGCCGTTCGACAGCGCCGAAGTGTTCCAGCGTCGTTTGAAGAGCTACGACAAGCCGCTCTCCAGCTGGACGACGTACACGTCGGCGTCGCGCGAGCGTCCCGAAGACGTGGCGCGCAAGCTGGGTGTTGACGCTGCCGTCATCCGCTCGGTCAACAACATTGCGCCGCGCATGCGCCTGAAGGCCGGCTCGACGCTGCTGGTGCCGCGCTCGGACGACATCGACCAGGACATCAGCGCCTCGGTCGCGAGCAATGCCGTGCTGGCGCTGGAGCCGGATCTGCCCGACACGCGCAAGGTGATGGTGCGTGCACGCAAGCACGACACGCTAGCTGGCGTGGCATCGCGCAGCGGTGTGAGCGTGGCGCAGATCAAGAGCTGGAACCGCCTGCGTCGCGATACGCTGACCTCGGGTCAACTGTTGGTGCTGCACGTGCCAGTCAAGGACGCCTCTCGCGTTCTCGCCGCCTCGGCGCCGGAGCCGGTGGTTGCCGCGAAGAGCGACGACGATGCACCGCGCACGCGCATGGTGCGTGGTAAAAACGGCAAGATGATTCGCGTGGTCGACCGTCGCCCGGCCGCCAGCTCGGCAAAGACGACCAAGGCAGCGGCCGCCAGCAGCAAGGCAGCACCGTCGGCCAAAGTCGCAGCGAAGGCGCCGGCCAAGGCTCCGGCAAAGACGGTCGCCAAGGCCCCCGCCAAGCCTGCTACGAAGGTCACCAAGACAGCGCAGCGCTAAGCGGCAATAAGCCGCAGTAACGAACGCGAAGCACCCCGGAAACGCCCGTGAGGTTAGCCCTCACGGGCGTTTTGCGTTGTGCGTCCGGATTGTCTCCCTACGGCTCGCTACCTCCTGCATGCTCCGACGACGGCGCACGTCCCCCAAGTTCCTATACGAGGTTCACGTGTTCCTTCGGAAAATTCCCACAACTGCACCGGCTCTTGTTTCCTATGATGAAGACGCGGACGATCCCGTTCGTACTCACTTAAACAGTAATCCTAAATGAATAACGAAATGGGAATCATGAAAGAAGTGACCGAACTCGATGTGCTGGCCTCGGTGGGTGCCACGCACGCCACGCGCGGTGTCCTCGGCAACGACGTCGATGGCATCACGGTGCTGCCGCTGTGCTTCAAGCCGATTTGCATCCCGACGCTGCCGCCGGTGACCGGGAGTAATGGCTGAGGTGGCAGATTCGACGCGAATCGGAACCGGCGCGTGGGCGGACGCGCCGGTTTTCCGTCATCTGGCCCCCGATGTTCACGTCGCGGGTATCGACGCGCACATGATCGTACTCAAGCTCTCTCACGACCGCTATTTCAATCTTTCCTACGCACACTCGCAGGCGCTGCGCCGATTGATCGGATGGCGGCATGAACCGGCGGTTGCGGCCGACATGCTGCCCGCGATGCAGGACATGTTCGATGCCGAGGGCCTTCTCGCACCGGGCGAGCGTGCCACCCCCGACAGCCGGCTGGCGACGCGCGACATGGCGCCGCGCCTCGGCTTCGATGCCTGGCTGGCCATGCCCGGCGATCTGGGTTTCGGTGCTCGCACTCGCGACGTGATGCTCGCGAGCTACTGGCTCTGGCAAGCGCAACGCACCACCCGCAGAGCACGTATGGCCGGGGTGATCGACCGGGTGAACCACGCGCAGCAGGTTCGCCATACCCGTTACGGCTTGCCGGGTGACTACGCGCCGTACGTTGCCGCAATGCATCGTGCGGCCTTGGTCTATCCACAGTGCACGCCGTGTCTGCCGTGGTATGCGGCGCTGGCCATGTGGTGCGCGCACGACGGCTTGCGTCTGCAACTGGTCGTGGGTGTGCAGCGCCAGCCGTTCTACGCCCATGCGTGGGCCGAAGCGCAGGGGCGCGTGATTGGCGACGACCCGCGGCGTCGCGAGCAGCTTGCCGTGATCTACGAGACCCCCGCCTGAGTCGTGACGCGTGCCATCCAGCCGGATGTCACGTCCCCAATGCAAACGGAGCTTGTCATGAAACTTGCCCGCCTGAGACCAGGACCGGCCGAGCGTCACGTGCCGCTACCCGGCGCTGTCGTATTGCGCGGGCTGGACGGTCAGCCTGTCGCCCGCATTTGCCCCGAGGGGGGAGGCGATCGTCGGCATATGAGCGACCAGAGCGAGTTGCTCGCGTGGTATGTGAGCGGTCGCGTGTTTCGCAAGGACGACGGTCGCGAAGTTCAGCCGGCGCTCGAATTGGTGCGTCTGGCGCTGGAGTCGCCGGAGCGTTTCGTCGAGCAATATTGGGGGCATTACCGGATCATCGTGCACGACCGCTGGTGCGGGGCGACGCTCGTGCTGTGCGACCCGTGCGGCCACTGTCCCACCTATTACCGCTTTTGCCGCGACGGCGCGGTGCATGTCGCGGCCGACCCGGCGGCGCTCGTCGACGCCAGTCCTTCGTTCGATAGCGCCGCGCTCAAATCCTTCCTCGTGCATGGCGACGTCGGCAGCGTGCAATGCGCGTTGTACGACGTGGAGCGTCTGCCGCTTGGCCATGCGCTGTGGATCCCCGAGCGCGGTGCGCCGAAGACGCGCATCGTCTGGTGGCCGTCCTGGCAGCCGGAGGGCGGGCAGAGCGAGGTTCACGAGATGACGTCCGGCACGGGGCTGCTCGGCCTGTTGCGACGCTCTGCCGAGCGATGTCTCGGGGACCGGCCCGGCGTGCTGGAGCTGTCGGGCGGCGTCGAGTCGACGTCGCTGGCGCTGGCGCTCGCCCAATCGGGACTCGCCGGTCATTGCACCGCCGTGAATCACCGCGATCCGGCGTCGCCGTCGAGCGACGAATCGCATCATGCCAGCAGTGTCGCGCGACATGTGCGCATGCCGCTCGAACGTCTCGATATCGAATGCCCGGCGTTTTCGCCGCCCGCCACGATCCCCCGTCTGGCGCGTCCCGCCATGCACCTGTGCATGCTCGCGCAGCTCGACGCCGTGCGAGAGCGGTTGTCGTCGTATCGCGACCATCGTCTCGTGAACGGTCACGGGGGCGACGCCATCTTCCTCGCGCCTCCGCCCGACGGCGCCTTTCTCGACGCCTTCTCTGACCGCCAATGGCGCCGGGCCTTCGGCGCCTGGCGCGACCTCGCGGTGATGCAGCGTCTGCCGCTCTGGTGGGTCGCGCAGGGGGCGTTCGCCCAGTTGCGTCAGCGCCATGCGAATCCCCTGGCGACGCCGCAGGACGGCTTGCTAACCGCCGCGGCGTGTGCCGGTGAGTCGCGTTGCACGGAGCCGCTCGCGCAGGCGTGGCTCGCGCAATGGCCGCTACGGATGCGTCCCGGAAAGCGCGCACAGATTCTCGGCACGCTCGGCAATCTCCGCGATATCGAGGTCCACCCGTCGCTTGCGGCCCATGGCACGGTATTCCCGTTCTTGACTCAGCCCGTCGTCGAGGCCGGGTTCGCCATGCCGACGTACCGTCTCTTCAACGCGATGCACAATCGTTTGCCGTTGCGCCGCGCCGCTTATCTCGCCAGCGGTCTGCCGAATCTCTGGCGACGCGACAAGGGCATGATGACGGGCATCGTGGGGGCGGGCGTGGCGGCCAATCTGCCGCATGTGGAAGAGGTCTGTCTGGAGGGGTATTGCGCCGCGTCGGGATGGATCGATCGTGACGCGTGCCGTCGCGCCATCGGACGCATTGCCCATCATCATCTCGAATCGATGACGACGATTCGCCGTTTGTATGCCGTGGAGATGTTCGTACGCGGTTGGCGGCAGGGCGCAGGTCACGTGGATGGTGCCGACAGCACGGGCAGTGAGGCGGGGGCATGACGCAGCTAGCGGGTTGGAACGCACTGTGTTTCGTGCTGCGCACGCGCTGGATGCGGGAGACGGCGTCGTCGCGGCACCGGCTGTGGCTCGCCGGCGCGACGCTTGCGGCGGCCCTGATGCTCGGCCTGAGACTCGTGGCGCCGTGGGTGCTGGGCCTGGCTGTCGACGCGCATTTGCGTGATGGGGCGCGCCCAGCCCGTCGTAACAAACGTCAGCTTGCGGGGCGGGGCGGGCGAGTACGTTGCGATTGTCGGGTCCCTCGGGGGCAGGCAAATCGACCTTGCTGCGGCTGATGACGGGGCTCGCGCTGCCATCCAAGGGCGAGGTGCACGTCGATGGCAAACTGCTGTGCCGTGACCATGCGAGTGCGATGCGTCGCGTGACCGGGTTCGTCACACAGGACTGCCGACTGTTCGATCGTCCGCTGTTCGAGAACGTGGCCTATTGCGGCGGTTTCGCGAGGGAGGCACCGCCCGTCGACGGCCCCGTGCACGCCGAATTCATGCGGGTGACGTCGTTGGCGGAAGTCCCCGATACGGTGTCCGTCGCAGGACTGTCGGGGGGGCGAGCGTCAGCGCGTGAACATCGCGCGCGCCCTTTGGGGACGTCCGCCGTTGTTGCTGCTCGACGAACCGACCGCCTCGCTCGACGCCCTCACCCCCGAGCCCGATCTCGCCTGACTCCGCGTAATCCCCTAGCCGTTCGGGGGATGCGTGGGGCCGTCCGGTAAGCCTTCCGTAAGCGTCAACGCGCACACTGAACGCGAGACACGGTGCCCGTGTCCGACGATTTCATTGCACCGAAGCGAATTGCCGGTCGATGGCCCTGCGCCCTCGGCCCTGCCGGCCCGATCCGGCGCCACGCAAGCCTTTCCCCTGTCCGGCGTTGCCGGGTGCGGCACAAGGGTCTGCGTGAGCCTATCCAATATATGCAAGGAGACATCATGACTTCGTATGCGTCGTTTCACGCCCGTTCGATTGCCCCGGACTCGCGCGCGGCCTTCTGGGAGGAGCAGGCCCGGCTGATCGATTGGGAGACGCCCTTTACCCAGGTGCTCGAATACGACAAGCCGCCCTTTGCGCGGTGGTTCGTTGGCGGACGCACCAACATCTGCCACAACGCCGTCGACCGTCATTTGCCGTCGCGTGGCACGCAGAATGCGCTGATCTGGGTGTCGACGGAGACCGAGCAGGAGCGTGTCTATACGTATGACGAACTGGCCGCGGAAGTGAACCGCATGGCAGCGTCGCTGCAATCGCTGGGTGTCGTACGCGGCGAGCGGGTGCTGATCTATATGCCGATGGTGCCCGAAGCCTTGTTCGCGATGCTTGCCTGTACGCGTCTCGGGGCGATTCACTCTGTGGTGTTCGGCGGCTTCGCCTCCGTCAATCTCGCGGCCCGCATCGACGACGCGCGACCGAAAGTCATCGTCTCGGCCGACGCCGGCTCACGCAACGGCAAGGTCTTGCCCTACAAACCGCTGCTCGACGAGGGCATCGCGCTCGCGCAGCACAAGCCGTCGAGCGTATTGCTGATCGATCGGGGACTGGCGCC
The DNA here is from genome assembly GCF_044745225.1 of Pandoraea sp. NPDC087047. Taxonomy (NCBI): domain Bacteria; kingdom Pseudomonadati; phylum Pseudomonadota; class Betaproteobacteria; order Burkholderiales; family Burkholderiaceae; genus Pandoraea; species Pandoraea sp. NPDC087047. The sequence continues at coordinate 18,092 of NZ_JBIUZU010000021.1, read as the reverse complement.
GATGGTGCGTGTGGAAGGTCGCGACGTCGATTACGCATCGTTGCGCGAGCAGCATCTCGATGCGTTCATCCCGTGCGAATGGATGGCGTCGAGCGAGCCGTCCTACGTGCTCTATACGTCGGGCACCACGGGCAAGCCGAAAGGGGTGCAGCGCGATACCGGGGGGTATGCCGTTGCGCTGGCCTCGTCGATGCAGCATATCTTCTGCGCCAAGCCGGGCGACACGATGTTCTGTGCGTCGGATATCGGTTGGGTGGTCGGGCACAGCTACATCGTGTATGCCCCGTTACTCGCGGGCATTGCGACGGTGATGTACGAGGGTACGCCGATTCGTCCGGATGGCGGGATCTGGTGGCGCATTGTCGAGAAGTACAAAGTGACGCAACTCTTCACTGCGCCGACCGCGATTCGCGTACTCAAGAAGCAGGATGCTGCGTATCTGACGCAATACGACCTGTCGTCGCTGCGGCTGATTTTCCTCGCGGGCGAGCCGCTCGACGAGCCGACGGCACGCTGGCTGACGCAGGGCGTCGGCAAGCCGGTCGTCGACAACTATTGGCAGACGGAGACGGGCTGGCCGATTCTGGGCATGGCGCGCGGCATCGAAGTCCTGCCGAGCAAGCTCGGATCGCCGGGCAAACCCGTGTATGGCTACGACGTGAAGCTGGTCAACGAGGCCACGGGCGAGGATTGCGGGCCGAACGAGAAGGGCGTGCTGGCGATCGAAGGGCCGATGCCGCCGGGGTGCCTGAGCACGCTCTGGGGCGACGACGAACGTTTCGTCAAAACGTATTGGCAGACGGTGGCGGGGCGCATGCTGTACTCCAGTTTCGACTGGGGCGTGCGTGACGAAGACGGGTACTACTTCATTCTTGGCCGCACGGACGACGTGATCAACGTAGCCGGGCATCGGCTCGGTTCGCGCGAAATCGAGGAGAGCATTGCGAGTCACCCGGCGGTGGCCGAAGTGGCCGTGATCGGCGTACAGGACGCACTCAAGGGGCAGGTGGCGATGGCGTTCGCGGTGCTGCGTCAGCCCGAACTGGCGGACACGGTCGAAGCGCGTCTCGCGCTGGAGGGTGACGTCATGACGACGGTGGACAGGCAACTGGGCGCGGTGGCGCGTCCGGCGCGCGTGTTTTTCGTCTCGATGCTGCCCAAGACGCGCTCGGGCAAGCTGCTGCGGCGTGCGATTCAGGCGATCTGCGAAGGACGCGAGACAGGCGATCTGATCACGCTGGAAGACCCGGCGGCGCTTGAGCAAGTCCGCGATGCGGTGAGCGGCAAGTCGCTGGCGGGCTAGGTGACGTGAGTAGCGTAGTGAGGATGTCTGGGGCGCCTGACGCGCTCGACGTTCCCTGATGAAAGACTGCGGCGCATCCGATTTTTCGGACGGCGCCGCAGTGCATTTGGGCGGTGGCTAGGGTTCGATATCGATCACCGGCGTCGCATTCCGACATGCGCTCGCACAACGCCGGTATGATTTCGCAGGTTGTTGCTGGCGCGAATGACGACGCGTGGAGCGGCTTACATGACGGTTTGCCGGTCGCTTGTTTGTGCCGTCCTCTCGCCAGACGTCTGTGCTCATGCCCCCTCATTGCTCATCGACATGACATCACCCAATCCGGCCGCCTGGCGGCAAAAAGCGATGCTTCTCGTGGTCTCCGTCGGCTTCTTCATGCAGACGCTGGACTCGACAATCGTCAATACGGCGCTGCCGGCCATGGCGCGCGATCTCGGTCAATCTCCCCTGCACATGCAAGCCGTCGTGATCGCCTATGCGCTGACGATGGCCGTGACGATCCCGTTGTCGGGGTGGCTGGCGGATCGGCTGGGCACGCGTGTCGTTTTTTCGAGTGCGCTGACGATCTTCTCCATCGGCTCCGCGATGTGCGCCTATTCCAGCACGCTCGACGCGCTGGTGGCATGGCGCGTGGTGCAGGGCTTCGGCGGTGCGATGCTGTTGCCGGTGGGCCGTCTGGCGGTGTTGCGCACATTCCCGCGCGAACAGTATTTGCAGGCGTTGGCGTTCGTGGCGGTGCCGGGCATGATCGGGCCACTGATCGGCCCGACGCTGGGCGGCTGGCTCGTGAAGGTGGCGTCGTGGCATTGGGTGTTTCTGATCAATTTGCCTGTGGGCCTGATCGGATGTATCGCGGCGCACTTCTTCCTCGCCAATGCGCGCGCGCCGCATCAGACGTCGTTCGACGTCAAAGGGTATCTGCTGCTCTCGGTGGGCATGGTGGCGACGTCGCTGGCGCTCGATCGCCATGCCGATATCGCGGGGGCGCATGCGCTGATGCTGGTGCTGCTCGTGGTGGGATTCGCGGGCTTCGTCGCCTACGGCCTCTACGCGAACCGAACACCGCAGCCGCTGTTCTCGCTGGCGATGTTCCGCGTGCATACGTTCAGCGTCGGGCTGCTGGGCAATCTTTTTGCGCGAATCGGTATCGCGGCGGTGCCGTATCTCGTGCCGCTGCTGTTGCAGGTCAGCCTCGGTTATTCCGCGTTCGAAGCGGGGCTGCTGATGCTGCCGATCACCATCACAGGCATTTTCGCGAAGAGTTTGGCGACGCGTCTGGTCATTCGTTACGGCTATCGGCCGGTACTCGTCTGGAACACGATTCTCGCCGGCGCGGTAATGGCGAGCTTCGCGCTCGTGACGCCGAACTATCCGGTGCCGTTGCTGATCGTTCAGCTTGGCATTCTCGGCGGCATCAACTCGATTCAATTTACGGCGATGAATACGCTCACGCTCAAGGATCTGAATCCGGACGACGCGAGCGGGGGCAACAGCCTGTTTTCTCTCGTGCAGATGCTGGCGATGAGCTTCGGCCTGACGGTCGGCGGGGCGTTGCTGGTGACGTTTACCGGTGCGTTCGGCGAAAGCGCCGGCGCGGGGGCGCTGCCCGCATTTCGCGCGACGTTCGCGTGTGTGGGCCTGATTACGTGCTGCTCGTCGTGGATCTTCGCGCAGTTGACCGATCGCGAACAGATGGCCACCGACGGCGGCGGCGCGCAGGCGCAAGCGGCGGTGACACCTCCACCTCCTGCGAATTAGTGACATTCGTGACGACGGTTGTCATTGGGGAGCGGGTCTTCAGTGAGGTTGCCGGGACGCATCGTCACTGGACAACAAGGACGGTGCGCTCAGTTCGTTCAGAAAGTGATCCCGCACCATGGCCAGCGAATCGGCTTCGGAGCGAGGATAGGCTTGTTGCAGGGCGTCTGATACTTGCCGGGCGATGTCCGCGAGGATGATGCCCCAGACCGCCTCTTCCGAGATCTTGCGGGTCTCCTGATACATCCCGACCTTCATCGAGCAGTACATCGTTTTTTCTGCGGTCCAGACCCGCAGCATTTCCACGGCGTCCTCGTCGGCCAAAACGGCATGGGGGATCGGGCATTCGTGCATCAAATTCCTCTCTGATCGTTAATCGGCTCGCGTGAGCCATGGGATGGGGCCGGAGGGCTCTGCGTTGTGCAAAAACCGAGCGTCGATGATGACGCGGTACATTGCCCAAACCCATCAGGTCGCGACCGTAGATTGCCTTGGTACTTGTCCGATAAAGCGGGGACGGTACGCGCGCTGCGCCGGCCAGGTAGGCGGGCAAGAAAGGCGACGTGAGGTGGGGGATCTCCCATTTGAGGCGTTCAAGCCGATACAACGCATGGTCTCTCCCGTGGAAATTTGCGCATGACGCCTCGTCGGATCGTGTCGTGATGCAAAGCCATCGATCCGCGCAAATATCTTCGGCAAGCCGCCAACTCAATAGGGTTCGTCGCTCTGATGAACCCGATCGACGCCGGGTCGAAGTCTGTTCAATGGGGGGGCGTCGCCCGACTATCGCTATAGCCGGATGTGCCTATGGTGTCGAAATAGGCGCTTGCCTAATTAATAATCCAAAGCAATTCATAGAATGAAGTCGTGGGGTGCGCATCTTTCATCACAACATATTCATTCTTTTTTACGACTCGCTTGCCATATTCCGATTGAATCGGATGCAGGTTTTTGCTGTGCTGTCAGGCAACGGCTCATGAGTTTGTGATCGCTCCCATTAGTTTTTTTTATTAAGTTAGGTGTACTTAATTTTATTAAGAATAATTGCGGAGCTAACATGAACAGAGCATCTCGAGAAAGTCGGAGTCGTGGGGCTGGTGTTGGCGCGGTGTCAGCAAAAATGCGTCGCAAACGCCTGAATAAGAATTGCGGGTATCCAATACTGACAAGACTGGCTTCGAGTCTGCTTGCTGTGGGCGTGTTGCTGCCGTCTCCAGTCATGGCGGAGTCGGGAGATAGGGTCATCAATATAAGCCGCAACCCCTCATTGGACTTCAAAAGTGCTCCCGCACAAGCCGTAACGCATGGGGATATCGCGATCGGTCTGAACGCCAATGCGAACTCCGGTCTTATTGGCAGTAACCCTTCCATCGCGATTGGCCACGGTGCAAAAACTAGCGTAACGCGTTCAATGGTCCTGGGCTCGTCGAACGGCGGCGGCGCCGTAGCAATCGGCGGGAACAGCCACGCTAGCGCCTACAATTCCGTCGCTCTTGGCGTGAATTCGTTGGCCGATCGCGATGCCATCTCGGATGTCGCCAACCCGCTGGCCTATGGCGCTGGCAACAACGTCAGCACAAGTGGGGGAGAGGTATCGGTCGGCGGCGGGCCCGTCAATGGCGACTCCTCGAATGTACTCCGCCGCCAGATCACCAACGTAGCCGCCGGCACGCAGGATTCTGACGCCGTCAACGTCAGTCAGGTCAAGAACGTAAAAGTGGTGGTCGACAGCAATGCCGCTGCCACGGCGTCAGCGCTCGGTGGCGGCGCGAGCGTGGGTGCGGATGGCAAGATCACGGCGCCGGCGTATCAAGTTGGTGGACGAACGGCTAACAATGTCGCTGAGGCGCTTGCCAACGTGGAAACCGCCGTCAGCAGCGCCGCTAAGGGCGTCAAAATCAATATCGCGAACAAATATGACGCCCCCGTTGCCGCAAAGGAGGGCGACATTGCCATCGGCCAGAACGCCATTGCAAACTCCCAGGGGCCTTCCGGTTCTCACCACGCCCTCGCGATCGGTTTCGGCGCAAAAGCCCGAGCCTTTCGCGCGATCAGCATGGGGCTGAATTCGACAGCCAGCGCTCTCGATGCGAGCAGCTTCGGCTGGTTGGCCGACGCCAACGCCGAAGGCGCGATGGCGATGGGGGCGCAAAGCGTTGCCGGAGCCAAGGACGCCGTCGCGCTGGGCCGGTCCTCTGTCGCCGACCGCGACCTCATTACGGGCACGGCAAACCCGCTGGCCTATGGCGCCGAGAGCACCGTCAGTACGAAACGGGGGGCGGTGTCGATTGGCAAGGTGGATGAGGAGCGGCAGATCGTCAACGTAGCCGCAGGTACGGCGGATACCGATGCGGTCAACGTCAGTCAGGTCAAGGGGGTAAAGGGGGTGGTGGACAGCAATGCCGCCGCCACGGCGTCAGCGCTCGGTGGCGGCGCGAGCGTGGGTGAGGACGGCAAGATCACCGCACCGGCGTATGTTGTCTCCGGTGCGACCCTCAATAACGTCGGCGAGGCGATTACGCAGGTGGATAATCGCGTCAGCGACTTCGATGGCCGGCTGACTCGACAGTACGAGGGCATGAATGAACGAATAGGTCAGGGCGTTATCGGCCTCGTGCAGCAGGAGGCCGACACTCGCCTCATCACCGTGGGCAAGGACACGGACGGCACGGAAGTCGACTTTGCCGGTAAAAACCGTGAAGGTAGCTCCATCGACCGCAAGCTGACGCATGTCGCCCCGGGGATTGTCAGCGCTTCCAGCGTCGATGCGATCAACGGCGGGCAACTTCACGCGACGGCGCAAAGCGCGGCAAGTGCGCTGGGCGGCGGTGCGGCCGTGGACGCCGACGGCAAGATCACGGCGCCGGCGTATGCCGTCGCAGGCCTCCCCGTCGATAACGTTGGCGAGGCGATTACGCGCGTGGATACCCGCATTGACTTTGTCGATAGCCATGTCAACTACGTTGATAAGCTCGTCACCGATGTCGGCGGTCGTGTCACCGAGGTCGATAACCGGCTCACCCGGCACTACGAGAGCATTAACGAACAGGTCGGCAAAAGTGCGACCAGTCTGGTGCAGCAGGATGCCGAGACCCGCACGCTCACGGTGGCCAAGGACACGGACGGCACGGAAGTCAGTTTTGCCGGCAAGGATGCTGAAGGCAACGTCAT
>NZ_JBIUZU010000021.1:0-11764 GCF_044745225.1 Pandoraea sp. NPDC087047 | reverse complement strand
CGTGTTACCCAACGGTTTGACAACCTCGACAAAGGTGAGATCGGCCTCGTGCAGCAGGATGCCGAGACCCGCACGCTCACGGTGGCCAAGGACACGAACGGCACGGAAGTGAGCTTCGCTGGCAAGGACGCTGAAGGCAACGCCATCGACCGCAAGTTGACGCACGTCGCCCCTGGCACTGTGGGCGCTTCCAGCGTCGATGCGATCAACGGCGGGCAACTGCATGCGACGGCGCAAAGCACGGCAAGTGCGCTGGGCGGCGGAGCGACCGTGGACGCCGACGGCAAGATCACGGCACCGACCTATACCGTTGGTGAATTCACCGCGAACAATGTCGGAGACGTCATCACCCACGTCGATAGTCGCTTCACCGGTATCGATGGCCGCGTCACTGGCATCGATGGTCAAGTCACCGACATCGATAGCCGGGTCACCGACATTGGCGGTCGCGTCAGCGGTATCGACGACCGTGTTACCCAACGGTTTGACAACCTCGACAAAGGTGAGATCGGCCTCGTGCAGCAGGATGCCGAGACCCGCACGCTCACGGTGGCCAAGGACACGGACGGCACGGAAGTGAGCTTCGCTGGCAAGGACGCTGAAGGCAACGCCATCGACCGCAAGTTGACGCACGTCGCCCCTGGCACTGTCGGCGCCTCCAGCGTCGATGCGATCAACGGCGCGCAACTGTATGCCACTGCGCAAAGCACGGCAAGTGCGCTGGGTGGCGGAGCGACCGTGGACGCCGACGGCAAGATCACGGCGCCAGCGTATGCCGTCGCCGGTGCGACCGTCAATAACGTCGGCGACGCGCTGACCCACGTCGATAAGCGCGTGACAAGCATCGACGATCGTGTCACCGAGCAGTACGGCAACATCAATCAACAGATCGCCAACGGGAATATCGGCCATCGGTTTATCCGCATCAACTCGACCCGTGATGATGCGCGAGACGCCAACGCCGTGGAGCAGAACGACATTGCGATTGGCGACGGGGCCTATGCAAACGCGAAGCTCAAAGACAGGGCCAGTGCTGCGGTCGCCATCGGTGCGGAATCGAACGCCGTTGGCGGACGCGCCGTGGCGTTTGGTCCGGGGGCCAGCGCGAGCGCCGAGAATACGACAAGCCTCGGCACCAACGCCGAGGCTTCCAGGACCGGGGCTGTCTCGATAGGCACGTGGAGCTCTGCCACCGCCACCGACGCCGTTGCTCTGGGGGCAGCATCGGTCGCCGATCGCGGACCGCTTATTCGAATGACCAACCCACTGGCCTATGGCAGCGGCAACGACATTACCACGTTAAAGGGTGCCGTGTCCGTCGGCTCAATCACAGGGCAACGCCAGATTATCAACGTGGCCCCTGGTTCGATGGACACCGATGCGGTCAACGTCAGCCAGGTCCGGAATGTGAAGACAGTGGTCGACAGCAATGCCGCGGCGACTGCGGCCGCCCTCGGCGGCGGCTCGAGCGTGGGTGCCGATGGCAAGATCACGGCACCGGCCTATGCCGTCGGTGACTTGAGCGTCGACAATGTTGGCCTGGCCTTGTCTCACGTCGACGAGCGCGTCGCCAGCATCGATGGCCGCCTCACCAGCCAGCTTGGCACCCTCACCGACCAGATCGGCACTATCGGGCTCGTGCAGCAGGACGTCCAGACCCGCATGCTCACCGTGGCCAAGGACACCGACGGCACCGAGGTCAGCTTCGCCGGCAAGAATGCCGGGGGCGACGTCATCGACCGCAAGCTGACGCACATTGCCGCCGGCGCGGTCAGCGCCTCCAGTGCCGATGCCATCAACGGCGCGCAACTGTATGCGACGGCGCGAGGCGCGGCAGATGCGCTGGGCGGCGGTGCGACCGTGGGCGCCGATGGCAAGATCACGGCGCCGGTCTATAACGTCGGTGAGTCCATTGTCAACAATGTCGGCGAGGCGATTACTCATGTCGACAATCGCGTCACGTCCATCGATGGCCGTCTGACCGGCCAGCTTGGCAGTCTCACCGAGCAGATCGGTACTATCGGACTCGTACAGCAGGACGTCCAGACCCGTACCCTCACCGTGGCCAAGGACACCGACGGCACCGAGGTCAGCTTCGCCGGCAAGGGCGTTGGGGTCAACATGATCGATCGCAAGCTGACTCATGTCGCGCCGGGCATCGTAAGCGCCACGAGCGTCGATGCCATCAACGGCTCGCAGTTGTACACGATGACCACGAACATCGCCAATGCGCTCGGCGGCGGGGCATTCGTGGGGTCCAACGGCGTGCTGAACGGGCCGACTTACGCGCTCAGTGGTCAGTCCTTCAATAATGTTGGCGGGGCGCTTGTTTATCTGGATGAACGTGTCGGCAAGCTGGAAACTGCCGATGCAGGCGGTGAAGCAAGCGTTGCACCGAAGCCCGAACCTACCCGCATGGCCATAAAACTTCGCCGGTACGTCGACATCCCGCAGGACAAGCAGACCATGCAGGCGGCACAGGCTGCGCCGGTTGCCCAGTCAGCGCCGGCAGCTCAGTCCACGGGTGCCACGGTCTGGGGGGACAACGCCGTCGCCAGTGGCAGCAACGCCGCAGCGCTCGGGACGAATGCCGTTGCCTCGGCCAACAACAGCGTGGCGCTTGGGGCAAACTCGGTCGCCGATCGGGAGAACTCGGTATCGGTCGGTTCGGCAGATCAACAACGCATCATTACCAATGTCATGGCCGGCACGCAGGACACCGACGCGGTCAACGTGGGACAGTTGAACAATGCAACGGCTCAGGTCAACCACGTCAAGGAAAGCGTGGATAACCTGCAGCGTCAGGTCAATCATCGTTTCGACCAGATGAGCGATCGCATGCACCGTATCGGGGCCATGAGCGCGGCCATGTCGAATATGCTGGCAAGCGTGGCCGGGATACAGACGCCCAACAGCGTCGCTGTCGGTGTTGGCACGTATCGTGGCCAAACGGCGCTGGCCGTTGGCTACCAGCGCAAGGTCGCCGGACGCTGGGCGATCACCATTGGCGGCTCCGCCACGGGCGGTAGCGACTTCAACATAGGCGCCGGTGCCGGCTACGGCTGGTAAGTCAGACGCGAAACTGCCGAGGTAAGACGGTGTGCCGGCCCATGGGCCGGCACGCTTTTTTGACGCCGCGCCTTTCGCCGGCAATCCCGCCGCCCGGTGCCTCGTCCGCCCAAATCTAGGGGCTTTCCCCATCGTCCCAATCTCCCGTGTGAGCGTCCTTGCCGTCGCAAATTTTTTTCGCTAGTATTTTAGGCATAAACTATTTACGATTTAACAAAGGTCGAACGGTCGGTGAGCGCGACGCGATCTGTGAATCCGGAGGCTGGAGATGAATATCGTCTGTATCGGTGGCGGTCCCGCGGGCCTGTATTTCGGGCTGTTGATGAAGCTGCGCGACCCTTCCCATCGTGTGGTGGTGGTCGAGCGCAATCGGCCGTACGACACGTTTGGCTGGGGCGTCGTGTTCTCCGACGCCACCATGGACAACCTTCAGGCAGCCGACCCGGTCAGCGCCGCTGAAATCAATGCCGCCTTCAACCACTGGGACGACATCGACATCCACTTCGAAGGCCGCACGATGACCTCGGGCGGGCACGGTTTCATCGGTATCGGTCGCAAAAGGCTCCTCAACATTCTGCAAGCGCGCTGCGAGGCGCTCGGCGTCGAACTCGTGTTCGAGACGGACGTCAGCGACGATCAGGAAATTGCCCGTCGCTACGAGGCCGATATCCTCATCGCCTCGGACGGCCTGAACAGCCGCATCCGCACGCGCTACGCCGATACGTACCGGCCGGACATCGACACGCGTCAAAACCGCTTCGTCTGGCTCGGCACGCATCAGCGCTTCGACGCCTTCACGTTCGCCTTCGAGAAGACCGAGCACGGTTGGTTCCAGGCGCACGCCTATCAGTTCGATGCCGACACGTCGACGTTCATCGTCGAGACGCCGGAGTCGGTCTGGCGCGCGCATGGCATCGATCAGATGAGCCAGGAAGAGGGCGTGAAATTCTGCGAAAAACTCTTCGCGAAGTACCTCGGCGGCCATGAACTGTTGAGCAACGCCAAGCATCTGCGCGGCTCGGCCATCTGGATTCAGTTCCCGCGCGTGATCTGCGAGCACTGGGTCCACTGGTCCGATATCGACGGCAAGCTCGTGCCGGTCGTGCTCATGGGCGACGCCGCTCACACGGCGCACTTCTCGATCGGCTCCGGCACCAAGCTCGCGCTCGAAGACGCCATTGCGCTCGCCGACGGACTCGGCACGCAAGGCATCGACGCCTTGCCGCGCGTGCTGGCCGGTTACGAAGCGGCGCGCAGTATCGAAGTGCTCAAGATTCAGAACGCCGCGCGCAACTCGACGGAATGGTTCGAAACCGTCAACCGTTACGCCCGTTTTGCCCCCGAACAGTTCGCGTATTCCCTGCTGACTCGCTCGCAACGTATCTCGCACGAGAACCTGCGCGTGCGCGATGCCGGTTATGTCGAAGGCTATGAGGACTGGCTCGCGGAACACGCGGGCGTGAAGCGCGCGCCCGGTCAGCACGCGATTGCGCCGATGTTCACGCCGTTTCGCGTGCGCGAGCTCACGCTCAAGAACCGCATCGTGATGTCGCCGATGGCCATGTATTCGGCCGTCGACGGTGTGCCCGGCGACTTCCACCTCGTTCACCTCGGCAGCCGCGCGCTGGGCGGCGCGGGCATGATCGTCGCGGAAATGACCTGCGTGTCGCCCGACGCGCGCATCACGCCGGGCTGCCCCGGTCTGTGGAACGATACGCAGCGCGACGCCTGGAAGCGCATCGTCGACTTTGTGCACTCGGGCAGCGATGCCAAGATCGCCATGCAGATCGGCCATGCCGGTCGCAAGGGGTCGACGCGTCTCGCCTGGGACGGCATCGATCAACCGCTCGACACCGGCAACTGGCCGCTGATCTCGGCGTCGCCGATCCCTTATATCGATGACGTGTCGCAAACGCCGCGTGAGATGACCCGCGCCGACATGGACCGCGTCAAGGACGATTTCGTGCAGGCCGCGCGTCGCGCCGCGGAAGCCGGTTTCGACTGGCTAGAACTCCACTGCGCGCACGGCTATCTGCTCTCGAGTTTCATCTCGCCGCTCACGAATCGTCGCAGCGACGAGTACGGCGGCTCGCTGGAGAATCGCCTGCGCTATCCGCTGGAAGTGTTCCGTGCGGTGCGCGACGTCTGGCCCGCCGCGAAGCCGATGTCGGTGCGTATTTCGGCGCACGACTGGGTCGAAGGCGGGATCACGCCGGACGACGCCGTCACGATTGCCCGCGCCTTCAAGGACGCCGGGGCGGATCTCATCGATTGCTCTTCGGGACAGGTGAGCAAGGAGGAGAAGCCGGTCTACGGCCGCATGTTCCAGACACCGTTCGCCGATCGCGTGCGCAACGAGGCGGGCGTGCCGACGATTGCCGTCGGCGCAATCTTCGAGGCGGATCACGTGAACAGCATCATTGCGTCGGGCCGCGCGGATCTTTGTGCGATTGCGCGTGCGCACCTGGCCGATCCGTTCTGGACGCTGCACGAAGCGGCGAAGATCGGCTACAAGGACTTGCCGTGGCCATCGCAGTACTATGCCGGCAAACGGCAGTACGAAACCAATCTGGAGCGCGCTGCCGCCTACGCTCAACAGATCGGTAAATAAGGACAGTTCATGACGTCTACGACAACCTCGGCCAGTGCGGTGAGCGCCACGCCCGCCTCGCTCAAGGGCGTGCATGCGCTCGTGACGGGCGGTGCGCGCGGCATCGGCGAAGCCGTAGCCCGCTCGCTGCTCGCGCAAGGCGCCCGTGTAACGCTGCTCGGACGCAACGAAGCCACGCTCGCCGCCGGGGCGGCGGCACTCGCCGATCAGGGCGAAGTCGCCTGGGTCAGCGCAGACATTTCGGATGCCGCCGCAGTCGCTGCCGCTTTCGTGCGCGCGGCGGATCGCTTCGGCCCGGTGCAGGTACTCGTCAATAACGCGGGGCAAGCAGTGAGCGCACCGTTCGGCAAGACGGACGCCGCGCTCTGGCAACAGATGATCGACGTCAACCTGACGGGCACGTTCCATTGCATCAGCGCTGCACTTCCCGCAATGCTCACGGCGGGCTGGGGACGGATCGTGAACGTGGCGAGCACGGCCGGATTGATCGGCTATCCGTACGTCAGCGCGTACTGCGCCGCCAAACACGGCGTGGTCGGTCTCACGCGTGCGCTGGCGCTGGAAGTGGCGAAGAAGGGCGTGACAGTCAACGCTGTCTGCCCGGGCTATACGGAGACGGACATCGTGCGCGATGCGGTGGCGAATATCGTCGCCAAGACCGGACGTAGCGAAGACGACGCGCGCGGCGAGTTGGCCAAGCGCAATCCGCAGGGGCGTCTTGTGCGGCCACAAGAGGTTGCCGACGCCGTGCTCTGGCTCTGCCAGCCGGGCGCGGGCGCGATGACGGGACAGTCGATCGCGGTGGCGGGCGGCGAAGTGACTGCCGGCTGAGTCCCTCAGACACAACATATTCAAGGAGATCGGCCAATGAGCGACGTGAAACTGACGATGGCGCATCACAAGCGCCCGTTCGCGAACTATGAAGCCAAGCACTTTCTGTGGTCGGTGTCGAACGACGCGCAAGGGCGTCCGAGCATCGGCACGATCACGCTGAATCGTCCCGAGAAGAAGAATCCGCTGACGTTCGACTCATATGCCGAGTTGCGCGATCTGTTTCGCGCGCTGGTCTATGCGACGGATATCAAGACGGTGGTCGTGACGGGCGCGGGCGGCAATTTCTGCTCGGGCGGCGACGTCCACGAAATCATCGGCCCGCTCACGCAGATGAGCATGCCCGAGCTGCTCGACTTCACGCGCATGACGGGCGATCTCGTCAAGGCGATGCGCGCATGCCCGCAGCCGATCGTCAGCGCGATCGACGGTATTTGTGCGGGCGCTGGCGCGATGGTGGCGCTGGCGTCGGATCTGCGTCTGGGCACGCCGCAGACGAAGACGGCGTTCCTGTTCGTGCGTGTGGGACTGGCCGGTGCCGACATGGGCGCGTGCACGTTGCTGCCGCGCATGATCGGGCAGGGCAGGGCCTCGGAGTTGCTTTTCACCGGCCGCGTGATGACGGCCGAAGAAGGCCAGCAGTGGGGCTTTTTCAACGCGCTGCACGACGGCGGCGCGGTGCTCTCGGCGGCGCACACGCTGGCCGACCAGATTGCCTGCGGCCCGACGTTCGCCCACGGCGTGACGAAGAAGCTGCTGCATCAGGAATGGAATATGGGCGTGGACGAGGCCATCGAGGCGGAAGCCGAAGCGCAGGCCATCTGCATGCAGACGAAGGATTTCCGCCGCGCTTACGACGCTTTCGTCGCGAAGCAAAAGCCGGTGTTCAAAGGCGACTGACGCGCGCCGCACCGGGACGAAACAGGACAGGACGATGAGCGATATCACTCCCCACAATGCCCGTAACGCGGATTTTCTGGCGTGGCCGTTTTTCGACCACGCGCATCGCCGGCTGGGCGCGGACCTCGACGACTGGTGTACGCGCGAGCTGAAGGTCGATCATCACGCCGACACAGATGCGACATGCGTGTCGTTGGTGCGTCAGTTGGGCCGCGCGGGGTGGCTGAAGTACTGTGTGCCCGCGAGTCATGGCGGTGCGCTGGACACGCTGGATTCGCGCGCGCTGTGCGTGCTGCGCGAGACGCTGGCGCGTCACGACGGGCTGGCCGATTTTGCCTTCGCGATGCAGGGGCTGGGCAGCGGCGCGATCACGCTCGCAGGCAGCGACGCACTCAAGCAGCGTTACCTGCCGCGTGTGGCCTCCGGTGAGGCGATTGCGGCTTTCGCGCTGTCGGAGCCGAACGCCGGGTCGGATGTCGCCGCGATGGCGTGTTCGGCCACGCCGGAGGGCGACGACTTTGTGCTCGATGGCGAGAAGACGTGGATTTCTAACGGCGGCATCGCGGACTTTTATTGCGTGTTCGTGCGCACCGGCGAAGCACCGGGCGCGCGTGGCATCAGCGCATTCGTGGTGGACGCCGACACGCCGGGCCTGACGATTGCCGAGCGTATCGACGTGAGCGCACCGCATCCGTTGGCGCGTCTGAAGTTCGAGAACTGCCGCGTGCCGGCCTCGCAACGTCTGGGCGAAGCGGGGCAGGGCTTCAAGGTGGCGATGATGACGCTGGATATTTTCCGCGCGTCGGTGGCGGCAGCCGCGCTGGGCTTTGCGCGTCGCGCACTGGACGAAGGGCTGACGCGCGCGAAGTCGCGCGAGATGTTCGGACAGACGCTCGCGGATTTCCAACTGACGCAGGCGGCGCTGGGCGATATGGCGACGTCGGTAGATGCCGCTGCCTTGCTGACGTATCGCGCCGCCTGGCAACGCGACGTGTTGGGCCAGCGCACGACGCGCGAAGCGGCGATGGCGAAGATGTTCTCGACGGAGTCGGCGCAGCAGGTGATCGACCGCGCATTGCAGATGTTCGGCGGCGCGGGGGTGGTGTCGGGCGCGGTGGTGGAGCGTCTGTACCGCGAGATCCGGTCGCTGCGGATTTACGAAGGGGCAACGGAAGTACAAAAACTGATCATTGCGCGCGAGTTGCTCAAGGACAACTGATCCTTGTCGTTCGACGCGCGAGATATGGCTTGTGATGTGCGCAGTGGCAGCCCGGGGAGACAGGGATGGCATGGCGTCTTGCAATAACACTTGGAAGAAATGCGTCTGGCGCGATGCGCCGGCGTCACGCTTGATGACCGGGGGCAAGGAGAAGCACATGGAACGATCTGGACATCTGGACACTTTCGCGCGGGACAATCTGCCGCCCGCGGATCAGTGGCCCGAGTTTTTGCTGGACAATCCGGACGTGGCGTACCCGGCGCGCTTGAATTGCGCGGCCGATTTGCTCGATCGCACGATTGCGCAGGGACGCGGCGACGCCCCCGCGATCTATTCGGTGGAAAACGGCAAGCCGACGGTCACGACGTATCTCGGCTTGCGCGAGAGGGTGGATCGCATCGCCCACGTGCTGCGCAACGATATGGCGCTGGTGCCCGGCAATCGTGTGCTGTTGCGGGGTCCGAATAATCTATTCATGGCCGCCGCCTGGCTGGCGGTGATCAAGGCGGGGCTGGTCGGTGTGCCGACGATGCCGCTGCTGCGCGCGAAGGAGCTCAAGCAG
This sequence comes from Pandoraea sp. NPDC087047, assembly GCF_044745225.1. Taxonomy (NCBI): domain Bacteria; kingdom Pseudomonadati; phylum Pseudomonadota; class Betaproteobacteria; order Burkholderiales; family Burkholderiaceae; genus Pandoraea; species Pandoraea sp. NPDC087047. The sequence continues at coordinate 2,572 of NZ_JBIUZU010000021.1, read as the reverse complement.
ATTGTCGACAAGGCGGAGGTGAGTGCTGCGCTTTGCGACGGTCGTCTGAAGGATGAGCTGGAGTTCAACCGGCAAGCGGGGCATGAGTATTTCTGTCCGGTGCTGACCCAGGTGGTGTACTTCCACGATGTTGGTGAGGACTCACTGGAGGCTCGCATGGCGCGTCAGCCGGCGAGTTTCGAGGCCTGCGATACGGCGGTGGACGACGTCTGTCTGATTGCCTTTACGAGCGGCACGACAGGGCAGCCGAAGGGCACGATGCATTTTCATCGCGACGTGCTGGCGATGTGCGATCTGTTCCCGCGTCACGTGCTGAAGCCGGGGCCGGACGATATTTTCTGCGGCACACCTCCGTTAGCGTTCACTTTCGGCACGGGCGGCTTGCTGACGTTCCCGCTGCGCGTCGGCGCGGCAACGGTGTTGCTGGAGAAGCTGACGCCGGACGCGCTGCTGCAAGCGATTGCGACGTATCGCGCGACGATCTGTTTTACTGCGCCGACGTTTTATCGTCAGATGGCCGCGCTGGTGGGGCAGTACGATCTGTCGAGTCTGAGAAAGACGGTGTCGGCAGGCGAGGCGCTGCCCGATGCGACGCGTCAGTTGTGGAAGCAGGCGTCGGGAATCGAGATGATCGACGGGATCGGCGGCACGGAGATGATCCACATCTTTATCTCTGCGGCGAACGGCGATGTGGTGCCGGGCGCGATCGGCAAGCCGGTGCCGGGCTACATCGCGATGATTGTCGACGAGAATATGCAGCCGCTGCCGCCGGGCAAGGTGGGCAAGCTGGCGGTGAAGGGGCCGACGGGCTGCCGTTATCTCGCAGATTCGCGTCAGACGAATTACGTGAAGCAAGGCTGGAACCTGCCGGGCGACACGTTCATGTGCGACGAAGCGGGCAATTACTACTATCAGGCCCGCTCGGACGACATGATCGTCTCGGCTGGCTACAACATCGCAGGCCCGGAAGTGGAGTCGGCGCTGTTGCAGCACCCGGCGGTCGCGGAGTGCGGGGTGGTGGGCGCGGAAGACGAGGCCCGCGGTCAGATCGTGAAGGCGTATGTGGTGCTCAAGGACGGCCAGCCGCGCGACGGCGCGATGGTGAAGGCGCTTCAGGAGTATGTGAAGGCTAACATCGCCCCGTACAAGTACCCGCGAGCGATTGAGTTTGTGGACACGCTGCCGCGCACGGAAACGGGCAAGTTGCAACGGTTCAAGCTACGGCAGATGGCGCAGTAGGGCGGGGGCAACAGTTCAGGTTGACCGGTTGGGCAGGGTGCTCCAGTGGGCGCCCACTGACTTTGATGTGACGGCTTGGCCGGCACGGTAAGGAGGGAATGATGACGGAGGCTGATGTGGCTGCACATGCTTTCGTGAAGCCGCTGCTGGTGCGCTTCAAGCACTGCGATCCGGCAGGCATTGTGTTTTATCCGCGCTACTTCGAGATGATGAATGACCTCGTCGAGGACTGGTGCGCGGAAGGTCTCGGCCTGTCGTTCGGCGAGATGCATTTGCGCGATGGCATGGGCGTGCCGACGGCCAATATCGAGTGTCGTTTCAGTGCCCCGAGTTTTTTGGGCGAGACGTTGTCGCGCTCGCTGGAAGTCTCTCGTCTCGGTCGTTCGTCCATGACGTTGCGCATCCGCTTCGCCGGCGCGAACGACGAGACACGTTTGCAAGCCACGCTGGTGCTGGTCTGGGTCGCGAAAGGCGAGGGCGGACGACCCGCCCCGATTGCGGTGCCCGACGCCCAGCGCAAGGCGATTGTGCGCTTTGCCGCACCCGATTCTGTGATTGAAGGAGTGTCCTGATGCTGCAAGTTCTGCAACCGCCCGAATGGGCGAAACCGCGCGGCTATGCGAACGGCATGGCTTTCGAGATGACGGCAGGCAGCCGCATCGTGTTTGTCGGCGGTCAGATTGGCTGGAACGGTCAGCAACGCTTTGAGACGGATGATTTCGCCCTCCAGGTGCGTCAGACGCTGGAGAACATTGTCGCGATTCTGGCGCAAGGCAATGCGAAGCCGGAACATATTGTTCGCATGACCTGGTATGTGAAGGACAAGCACGAGTATGTGGCGAATTACCCCGCCATCGGGGAGCACTATCGTGCCGTCATCGGACGTCACTTTCCTGCCATGACCGCCGTGGAAGTCGCCGACCTCGTCGAGGACGAAGCGAAGGTCGAAATCGAAGTGACGGCCGTTGTGCCCGCCGCCTGACGTTTGTTGGTGAGTGGTTACTGGGGGGGCTTTCGCGCCTCCCATCTCTGATGGACCGGGGTCTTGACTTCCCTAATCCGCAAAGAGGGCATGGTGCCGGGGGCGTTGCGGCGTTCCCGTTGGTACGTAGCCCGCCGCCCGCGCGGATCTGGAGATGATTTGGCTCGGGCATATTCGACGGGTCATTGGTACTGAGCCGCTTACGTTGACCACGTTGCCTACGCTGCCTTCTGTGCCAGCCGCACCGCGTCCAACGCCGCCTGCGTCAATTCATACACGCCCGGCAAATCCTGCTCGTCACAGTTGTGACCCTCGCCACCCCGGTCGACGACCACGAAGTCGCTCACCTCA
>NZ_JBIUZU010000020.1:0-34350 GCF_044745225.1 Pandoraea sp. NPDC087047 | reverse complement strand
GCCGCTTGCGCTGCGTCGCTGTCGTTGCGAGAGACGAGATATTAGTCACCTTCTCCGAACTGCGCAAGTACTTTGTGAAACTATTTTGAAGATGGGGAAGAATCCTCCTTCTTCATGCGCGTCACACCAAGCTCACACACTAGTGGTGTTCGCCGACAAACGCGCGCCGCCACATGTGGGTCGGAGCCGCCTCTCTATATATGAGCGAGGCGGACTCTTCCGCTCGGTCAGCCCCGAACGCTAGCAACAGCGTTTTCGCGAAATCGTCTGGCAGTCCATCTTTGGCAGCCGCCGCCTATTGATTGGCGATTGGCCTGCTTGCACTCCTGAAGCCCGTCGCCATACAGCGGCGCGATTTGCTATGACTTCACGCGAGCTTGCGCGGCGAAGGGCTGGCCTGTCGTCGCCGCAATTGCCACGTCCACGGTCTCGCAGGTGTCAGGACTCGCTTACCGACGACGTGCAGACGACTGCGCTTCTCGATGCCGCTTTCAGGTGCCACACGGTGGGCGGCCCTCTCTTGAGCAAACTCATAACACTGCCCGTCGACGGAATTCGCCCTCTCACCTCTCACGCATTCTCGCCACTCACCCGATTCGCATCCGCATATTCACGAATCACGTCGATCAACGCGCGCAGGGCGGCGGGGATGTGGCGTCGGCCCGGGTAGTAGAGGGCGAGCCCGTCAAGCGGCGGGGTCCAGGCTTCGAGTACGCGCACGAGCGAGCCCGCCTCCAGATCCTCGCGCACGTTCCACTCGGTCAGATACGTCAGACCGACGCCCGCGCGTGCGGCCTTCAGCATCAGGCCCGGCTCATCCAGCGTCATCGGGCCGGTGCCGTCGATGCGTATGGTTTCGCCATGTCGCTCGAACTCCCACGAGTAGATCGCCCCGCTTGGCATACGGCTGCGAATGCACTGATGGTTACGCAAGTCCGCCGGCGTACGCGGCGGCTTGTGACGTGCAAAGTAAGCCGGGCTGCCCACCACGGCGAATCGCTGCCGGTCGCCGAATGGCACCGCAATCATGTCCTGCGGCACGATTTCCATGAGACGGATGCCTGCGTCGAAGCCGTCGATCACGATATCGATCAGACGCCCTTCCGTCACGATGTCGAGCTTCACGTCCGGGTAGCGCACAGAGAAGTCGAGCAACACCGGCATCACCTGATTCGCAGCGCCTGCAGACGTATTGATGCGTAACGTCCCCGACGGCGTATCGCGGAAACTGCCCGCCTCGTCGAGCGCCGTCTGAATCGTCGAAAGCGCGGGCGCGATGCTATTCACGAACTGCGTTCCCGCCTCGGACAACGAGACGCTGCGCGTCGTGCGATTGAAGAGCCGCACGCCGATACGCGCCTCAAGCGCCGCGACCGCATGACTGAGCGCCGACGTCGACACATTCAGCTCATTCGCCGCGACGCGAAAACTCCGATGACGCGCCACCGACATAACGGCTTCCAGTTCCGCAAGGCCCGACGTTTTCATTGTCCCAAATCCTTCAACAAGTCATCCCTGATTGTACGACTAGTCAGGGCAATGTCGCTGACCTATTCTGAGACATCGACATCCATTTCCCCCCGGACAAGACCATGCAGACCATCGATCAAATCTATATAGACGGTGCCTTCGTCACCCCGCACGGCAGCGAATACTTCGACCTTTTCAATCCGGCCACCGAGCAGGTCATCGGCCGTGTGCGTCTGGCGGATGCCGAAGATGCGCGCGCCGCCATCGCCGCAGCCAAACGAGCGTTTCCGGCGTTCTCGCGCACCACCAAGCGCGAACGCATTGCCATGCTCAAGCGGATGCACGCGGCCGTGCTCGCAAGAGAAAACGCGCTGCTCGAAGCGATCGTCGAGGAGTACGGCGCACCGGCGTCTCGCTCGCAATGGATGGCGCGTCACGCGAGCGACGTCCTCCTGGAGGCCGCAAAAACGCTCGAGAACTATTCGTTCGTGCGTCGTGCGGGGACGGCGGAAGTCGTCATGCAACCGCTGGGCGTGGCGGGTCTGATTACGCCGTGGAACAGCGACGCAGGCTTCATCTGCGGCAAACTCGCAGCGGCGCTTGCGGCCGGTTGTACCGCCGTCGTCAAACCCAGCGAGATGAGCGCGATGCAAACGCGCGTCGTCACCGAAGCGCTGCATGAAGCGCAACTGCCGCCGGGCGTGTTCAACATCGTGACGGGACGCGGCGACACGGTCGGCGCCGAGATCAGTTCGCACCCGGACGTCGCCAAGGTGTCGTTCACCGGCTCCACGGCCGTGGGACGTTCGATCCTTCGCTCGGCAGCCGACACCTTCAAGCGTGTGACGCTGGAACTCGGCGGCAAGTCGCCGACGATCGTGCTCGACGACGCGAATTTCGACGAGGCCATCCCGCTCGCCCTGAACGCCGGATTCATGAACAGCGGCCAGGCATGTATCGCCGGCACGCGCATTCTGGTGCCGCAGGCGCGACTGCGCGAATTCGAGGAAGGCATCGTCGCCGCCGTGGCCAATTTCCGCGCGGGCGATCCGCACGATCCGCAGACGAGCATCGGCCCGATGGTGAGCCAGAAGCAGTGGGATCGCGTGCAGCGCTACATTCGCATCGGCATCGATGAAGGCGCGCGTTTGCTCGTGGGTGGCGAGGGGCGTCCGGACGGCGTCGACGCAGGATGGTTCGTCCGCCCGACGCTCTTCAGCGGCGTACATAACGATATGACGATTGCCCGCGAGGAGATCTTCGGGCCGGTGCTCTCGATCATCCCCTATCGCGACGAGCACGAAGCCATCGCGATCGCCAACGACACGCCGTACGGATTGCAGGCGTACGTCTGCTCGTCGGATGTGGCGCGAGCCGCGGCAGTGGCGTCGCAAATCGAAGCGGGACGAGTGCTCGTCAATACGCTCACGCATGAGCCGGCAGCACCGTTCGGCGGGTTCAAGCACTCGGGCATCGGGCGGGAGTACGGCACGTTTGGTCTGGAGGCTTTCATGGAACCCAAGTCGGTGCTCGGCGTGTTGTAAAGCGGGACGGGCAGGACATCCGCTCAAGGGGCATTCCGTCAATCTCGACGGGATGCCCCATCGCTTTACTTCCTTCGCCTCACTTTCCTATCTCATAGGCCTCAAGTAACGCCGTCACACGCGCCCTGTCCCCCTCGGGAATCCGGTGCATGCCGATGTACTCCCAGAACTCCTCGACAGCGGCCACACCTTCGTCACCGTCCCCGAGCAGGCAGGCCAGCGCATCTGCCCGACGGCTCGGCGGCAGGATATCGATGCTGAGTATCAGCGCATCCATCACCTGTTGCTTCCGGCTGCGTCCGAAAAATCGCTCGCGGATATCGCTGACGAATTGCGACCACGCTTCGGACTGACTCCCCGCTTGCGCCGCAGCGCCCCACTTGCCGAGCAGCGTGGCGTCTCGCTTGAGCGGCCCACGGAAATATGCGAAATCGACGGCCGGTTCCGGCTCGTCGGTATCCGGCTCACCGGCGACACGCACGCCGACGGCGGACAGAACCGGCAAATGACGCGGCGCGCCGTCATGACGAATCGGTACGGCTGAAGCGCAAGGCGTCGCACGGAAATTGCCTCCGGGCTGGAGTCGAACCGTTGCGATATCCGCGCGAAGACCGGCGTGAAGACGGTCTCCGGGCCAAGGCAGTATCTGCTGGGACATGGGTGCGGGAGGAAGCGTTGCGGCACTCACAGGACTCATCGTCGATCTCCTTCAGTGGTGGGAGATGGCATCCTGACAGCGCGTGACGCAGGGACTTTGCGATAGCGTCGCCCGGCTACCAGTTCCGGCGAACCCTGGACACAGGGCAGCGCCTCGAAGACCTCACAGCGCACAGCGGCCTCCACATGGCATAAACTCACCGTTTCGACTTATCACCGCGACACCTCGCCTGCCCCGATGTCCGACGCCTCCTCCGAACCGAAAGATAGCTCCGGCGTTGCCGTCATCGACCGCGCCTGCGCCATTCTGTTCGCGTTCAGACCCGACGACGACGCGCTCACGCTCGCCGAACTGGCCGCCCGCACCGGTCTATACAAAAGCACGCTGTTGCGCCTGGCCGGTGCGCTGATCCAGCACCGCATGCTCGTGCGTCTCGACGACGGCCGCTATCAACTTGGCCCCGCCACGTTCATGCTTGGCGCGCTGTATCAGCGCAGCCTCAATCTCGGCGACATTCTGCTGCCGCTCATGCGCGAGCTGGCCGATGTCAGCGGCGAGAGCGTGTCGTTCTACGTGCGCGACGACGCCGTGCGCGTGTGCCTGCATCGGGTCGATTCAACGCACGCGGTACGGTTTCACGTTCGGGAAGGCGATGTGCTGCCGCTGGAGCACGGCTCCGGCGGGCTGGCGTTACTGGCGTTCGGCGGGCAGACGGGTGACGTCTACGATCGCATTCGCGACGACGGCTATAGCGTGTCGATGGGGGATCGCGAGCGCGATACGGCGGGGGTGTCGATGCCGGTGTTCGGCGTGCGGCAGGTGCTGCGCGGTGTGCTCACGCTGGCCGGCCCGAGCTCGCGCATCGACCGAGCCTTCATCGATCGTCATCTGACGAATCTCTTCTCGTGCGCCACGCGCGCCACCGACGCACTCGGTGGCGACTCGCGTGCACTGCGCGCCGCATGGCGCGCGTTCGAAGCTCAGGGCAGCGTGCGTTCCGGCTGACCGGTGTAGTGATAGGGCAACTGACGCGGCAGCGGTCCCTTGTTGCGTTCGCCGCGTGCGCGTTGCTCCCATGCGTGCGCGAGAATCCCCACCGCGCGCGACAGGCAAAACACGCCACGCGCCAGCTCCGGCGCAAATCCCAACTCCGCGTAAATTACCGCCGTAATGCCGTCGATATTCATCGGCACCGGCTTCTGCTTGCGCGCTTTCAAATGCGCTTCGATGCCACGGGCGATGGCGGCGAAATACCCTTCGATGACGCCCTGCGCCACGGCCTCGTCGACCATCGTGAGCAATCGTGTCGCGCGCGGATCGACCGGATGGAAGCGATGCCCGAAGCCCGGCAGGTACTTCCCGTGCGCTTCGTTGAATGCTGCAATTCCCGCCGCCACGGCACCGGGAAGATCCGTCGCTCCCGAGGACGCACCGGCGAGGCGCTGCGCAATGTCCTGATACAGCTCGACAGCTTGCTGCCCGGCACCGCCGTGCACGTCATCCAGCGCATTGATGGCCGACGCCATCGCGCCGTTGAGCGGCAGACCGCAGCTCGTGGCAATGCGCGAAATGGCAATCGACGGCGCGTGCGGCCCGTGATCCACCGACGCAACGAGCGCCGCCTCGAGCAGACGCGCCTGCGCATCCGTGGGCAAGTCGCCGCGCAGCATCAACCAGATCATCTGAGGAAAGCTGACGTTGCCGATCAGATGTTGAATCGGGTAGCCGCGCACGTTGATCGATCCCGGATGGATATCGATGATCGAGGTGCTCCAGTAGTCGGCGCACAGCGCCGCAGCATCGAGAGTCGGGTTCATGGTCAGATCACGCCGTCGGCGCGCAGTTGAGCAATGGCGGCGGCATCGAAGCCCAGGTCCGCCAGCAGGTTTTGGGTATCGGCGCCGAGCGTGGGCGCGGGGGCACTGGGTGCGGCGTCGCCATCGGAGAGACGGAAACCCGCACGCGTGACGCGTTGCGGTTGCGCCTCGCCCGGCACAAGCAGTTCGCGCACGAACTCGCGCGAAGCGAGATGCGGATGGGCGAGCACCTCCGGCACCGACAACACGCGCCCCGCCGGGACACCGCTCGCAACGAGCTTCGTCTCCCAGTTCGCGGCGCTGTCTTGCGCGAGCGCCGCTTCGATTTCCGCTTTGAGGGCGATGCGATTCTGCTTGCGCACGTCGCGTTGGGCGAAGCGCGGATCGTCGGCGATCTCCGGGCGTCCGATCAGCGAGCACAGACTGACGAATTGACGCGTCTCATTCGCGGCGATGTTGAGCAAGCCGTCACCGGTGCGAAACGTGCCCGAGGGTGCCGCGGTGAAATTCTCGTTGCCCATCGGCACAGGCGCAACCCCGGCGTTGAGATAGTTCGACACGACCCAGCCCATCGTGGCGAGCGTGGCTTCGAGCATCGAGATGTCGAGCATGCGGCCCCGACCGCTTGTGCGTGCGTCTAGCAGCGCTGCACAGATGGCGAAGGCCGCCGTCAGACCGCCGACCGTGTCGGACACCGGATAGCCCACGCGCAGCGGCGCGCTCTGCACGTCGCCCGTCACACTCATCACCCCGGAAATGCCCTGGATGATCTGATCGTAGGCCGGGCGCGACGACAGTTCGCCATCGGCGCCGAAGCCCGAGATCGCGCAGTAGACCAGACGCGGATTGACTTCGCGCAGCGCGTCGAAATCGAGCCCGAGACGGGTCATCACGCCCGGGCGGAAGTTCTCCACGAGCACGTCGCTCGATGCCGCCAGATCCTTCAGGATGGCTTTACCGCGTGGGTCTTTGAGGTTGAGCGTCAGCGAGCGTTTGCCCGCGTTGACGGCCACGAACGAGGCGCCCATCTGACGCGCTGCCGCGTTCTTATCGGCGCCCAGCCGGCGGGCAAGATCGCCCCCTTCGGGGTTTTCGACCTTGGTCACATCGGCACCCATCAGCGCCAGTTGGTAGGCGCAGAACGGTCCCGCGAGGACGTTCGAGAGATCGAGGACTTTCACCCCGGCTAGCGGCAATGCCATCGTTGGTTCCCAAAAATGCGAATGTTGATCAGTGCGAGATTTCATCCAGCGTGCGCTGGTTGGTGCGTGGCCCGAACAGGCCGATCGACGCCATCACCATGACCATCGCGAAAGTGATCAGCGCGAACACGCCGGTCACATCGAAATGACGCAGGGCAAAAGCGATCATGAAACCGGAGAACATGGCCGACAGGCGCGACATCGAATAGACGAAGCCGACGGCGCGGGCACGAATGCGTGTGGGGAAGAGCTCGGTCTGATAGGCGTGATAGCCCACCGACAGGAGCGTGCCGCACAACGTGATGGCCACCCCGAGAATCATCAGCATGACGGGCGACGACTGCACCGCAAACAGCGAGCCGAACACGGCGATGCCGAGCGCGGAGAGCACGACCAGCGTCTTGCGTTCGATGCGATCCGCGATGGCCATGCCGAGCAGCGGGCCGAACGGGTTCGAGATGGCGATGACGAATGAGTACATCAGGCTATGCGTGATCGTGATGCCTTTGGACACGAGCAGCGTCGGCACCCACGAGGCGAAACCGTAGAACCCGATGGCCTGGAACAGGTTGAAGACCAGCAGGGTGATAGCGCGGCGGCGATACGGCGGCTGCCAGATCTCGCTGAACTTCGCCTTCGTGGCGGCGGGTTCGTTGCTGAGGACGGGGGCCGGCAGGGCACGTCCGTATTCGCGTTGCACGCGGGCTTCGAGGTGCGACAGGATCGCTTCGGCCTCTTGCGTGCGCCCTTGCTGGGCGAGCCAGCGCGGGCTTTCCGGCACGCGCCGGCGGATCGTCCAGACGAACAGTGCACCGAGGGCGCCAATGATGACCACGGTGCGCCAGCCGTCCATGCCGAAGACTTGCTGCGGCACGAGCCACCACGAGAGCAATGCCACGGCGGGCACGGCGAGGTATTGGATCAGGTGGATGAAGGCGAAGGCGCGACCGCGCAGGTGCTTCGGGGCGAGTTCGCTGACGTAGGTGTCGATGGTGACCAGCTCGACGCCCACGCCGATACCGGCGATCAGACGCCACAGGTTGATCATCGGCGCGGTGCTCTGGAACGCCATGACAAGCGTGGCGAGGGAGTACCAGAGCAGCGAGACGGTGAAAACCGTGCGACGGCCGTAGCGGTCGGCGAGGCCCGTCAGGAAGAACGTCCCGATGAACAGGCCCGCGAACGACGCCGCCACAAACGCGCCGAGCCCGGAGAAGCCGAAGAACGACGCGGTGGTGGTCGAATACAGGCCGCTCTTGACGAGACCCGGGCCCACGTAAGCGGTGAAGAACAGATCGTAGAACTCGAACCAGCCACCGAGCGCGAGCAGCAGGATCAGCATCCAGATGGAACGCGTGGCCGGCAACCGGTCGATACGCGCGTTGATTTGCCGATTTGTTTCGGACGGCCCTGAATGGGCGGCGGGCGACTCGGGCACCGCGCCGACAGGCAAACTCGACATCTCAATCCTCCTTTTGGATTGCATTGCCGTTCATTCTGTCAGACAGAATGACGTTCTGTTTTATGAGTTTTGAAAGATATGCCTGTGGATGAGACGGTGATATCGGGGTTTACGCGAAGGGGGGGGATGAAGGGGGCGTCGGGAGCTAGACTCGATCCGCCCGTCGGGAAGCCGGCCGAGCGGCAGCGGCGCAAGTGGGAGCCGGCATAACGGCCGGCCTACGCGCTGCGCCAATCAAAACCACAGCCGACGATGCGGCAAGTGACGCGCTCAACGGGGTAGAACCTTACCGGTAAAATGCGCGGCCAGCGTTCTACAAATGAGATGACTATGTCCCTTCGTGTCGCGTGTCTGTGTGGAAAAATTGCCGTTGATCTGCAAGGCAGCCCCGCCGCCCGTGCGAACTGCCACTGCACATCCTGCCGGGACTTCTATGGAACCTCGATGCTCTCGGCAACCGCGTGGGATGCCGACTCAGTCCAGATTGCCGAGGGTGCATGGACTGTCTTCCAGCACCCGACGAAGCAACTCTCCAAAACCTTTTGCAACGCATGTGGCGAAGTTTTATTCGGGACCAATCGCTTGGGAATGCACGTAGTGCCTAATGCCATTACCGCCCGCGCGACAGGAGGGCAACTGAATGTATCCCTCACACCAACGATGCACCTGTTCTACCGTCATCGGGTCATCGATGTATCCGATGCTCTGCCGAAGTATCTTGATGGATGGGACGGCCCGACGTACGACGCCTGAGGTCATGGGGACACCGCGGCGCGAAAGTCGGATTGAGGACGCCGTCAAAATGAGATTGCCCAACTGTCGTGAGGATTTTCGCTTGACGCAATTTTTTAAGTTTCTCGTTGGCCTATGGTTGCTCTCGGGCGTGGCTCTAACCTTGGCAGGACTTCTTACACCGGCGCAGTCAGCGGACGTTGCCATCGTACTAGGTAACACGGTGTATCGCGATGGCAGTCCATCACCGAGGCTGGCAGCGAGGTTAGACAGTGCCATTCAATGCTATCGGCAAAAACAATGCGGACTGGTCTTTGTGAGTGGTGGCATCGACGCTGCCGGCACGGATGAAGCCGCTGCAATGCGCACCTACTTGATGCGACATGGGGTTGCGGAAGACAGGATTGCCGTCGATAGCAACGGGGTGGATACGTGGTCTACTGCGCACCATGCGAGCACCTTCATGCGAGACCGCGGGCTGTCGAAAGCGCTTGTCGTCACCCAATATTTCCATCTTCCAAGGGTCATGCTGGCACTTAGCCGCTTCGGAGTCCGTGACATTAGCGGTACATATCCTCGTTTTTGGGAAAGCCGCGATTTCTACTCCATTGCGCGCGAAGTACCAGCCTTCGTTTGGTATGTCGTTCGCCCACGTCACTAAACGACTTGTGCAAACACGAACGTTAAAAAACCGGATACGAGGCCGGCATCCCCCCGAAAAGTAAGTGTCGAGGGAGGTAGAATTTTTCGTCGTCGTGAAATCAGAAAGCTCAATCATCAGCTTCGTTCAGAATTTTCCAGTCTCCGCGAGTTTGAAGACCGCCGACACGGGACAATATGTCGTCAACAACGCTCACAACTCCCGTCAATTTGGGATTGAAAACCCGAGAGATATCAAGGGGCTAACGATCAAGGACATTCGGTTCCGTGCGACCGAGTGGGGAAAGTTGTACGCGAAATCGATAGCGGAGCACGACTTTCTTGTCCACGAGAATCAAACCAGCGTCACGCTTCGGAACCGATTTCTGGACGACTCCGGCGATGCTCAAATGGAGGAGATGACGAAACTCCCGATCATGGGCACCAGAGGAAACGTTCTCGGCATCACAACCTTTCGGCGCGACATCACAAGCACGCTCCCACCGATCAGCGTTTATCAACTCAATCGCAACTTCTACAGAGCAACGGACGCGATTGAGCGCACCATGATTTTCTTTGGGATTAAGGAGTACTTCATTTTGGCCCCGTCAGAGACACAATTCCGAGTGTTTTTGCTGAAAGCCGAGCGCCTCACGAACAAGGAAATTTCTAGAGCACTCAGGATCTCGGATAGGACCGTTGAATGCCATTGCGTCGCTATCCGCAACAAAGTAGCTGAGGGTAGCTTCGCGACGGCGTTGTCTGCCACGAATCGGCGTACGGAGTACAGCGCCAATTGAATCGGATCATGACGCTGGCATTCACGGCCAATCTATTTGAGTGGTATGAATTCTCGTTGACGGCATTCATGGCGCTGGAGATAGGACGTCGGTTCTTCCCCGCCACCAGCGAAGAGGCCGCACTTACGCTTAGCTTCATGGTATTCGCAAGCAGCTATCTCGCACGCCCCGTCGGTAGCATCTTCTTCGGATATTTTGGTGATAGGCGAGGCACGGGACCTGCATTGAAACTGAGCATGCTTGGAATGGCAATTCCAGCGGCACTGATTGCGGCGCTCCCGACCTACGAGACGGCGGGGTATGTGGCAACCGGCTTGCTTCTGGGACTGAAGATAATTCAAGGGTTTTGCGCAGGAGGGGAACTCCCCCTCACCGGCTACTTTGTCTCGCTAAACACGTCACAAGGAAATCGAGGCGTCCACTGTGCCATAGCCGTTGCCAGCGGCTTCTTCGGCATGCTGCTGGCATCCGGAATCATCACCATCCTCCCCTACGCCGTCGCCGCATTGTCGCGTTACAACAGCGTGATCCCCGATCGATACATCCCTAACGCATGGAGATGGCCGTTTCTGAGCTGCATCCCGCTTGCGATGTTCATCTATAAGATACGTGCATCGATATGCAATGCGCCCGTTCGCGCCAAGAAAATCGACTCAGGAAACCGTACTGCGTGGCCACTGATTCAAGCATGTGCGGTGGTTGCATTCATGGAGATCGTGATCTACTCATTGTTTGTGTGGATGCCCTCCTACTTGCACGTATATCTTGGGGTTTCCAGCGCCGATGCAAGTGCAACCAACTCGATAGCACTTTTCACTTTTGCCGTATCGATGATAGGTGCGGGGTATTTGAGTCGCTACGTCGACCCATCCATACTTGTCGTCACCGGCATGTCACTGGTGTCAGTGTCCGCTCTTCCATTGTTCATGGTCTTGCAGAAGACGTCATTCGTGGCCATCATGACAGTGCAGGTCACGTTTGCAATTCTCGCCAGTTGCATCGTTGGGGTAATTTTTGTCGTGCTTCCCGATCTTTTCAAAGATAACTGGGGAAGTCTAGGGATGGTGACCACATACTCGATCAGCACAGCCATCTTTGGCGGTACGGCGCCACTTGTATGTGCGTACTTGATCGAGACAACCCGTCTGCTGACGGCACCCGCTCTATATCTTCTATTCGCGGGAATGCTCGCGACGCCTGTTGCATATCAGCTCATGCGACAACGACTACGAGTGCTTGATCCTTCTGACGGCAGCATGCTGAGTGTTTGCCGATGAACTCCGATGAAACAGTTAAGCGATTTTCCGTCTACGTATCTCATTACACCTGAGCCTCCCATTGGCGAACCGTTAGACAACTTTATCGCGGATTTGGAACGCTCACTTTCAGCGGGCATCCGCTTAGTGCAACTGAGAGCAAAAAGCGTTACCGAGCCACAATATGTTTGGCTGGCCGAACAAGCCCTGGAGTGCTGCCGACGTCATAGCGCCCGTCTTTTGCTCAGCGCGTCACTCAACGTAGCGCTAACAGTGGAAGCCGACGGGGTGCATCTCACTAGCGCACGCCTAATGTCTTGCAATAGTCGACCGATGCCGCCGGAATTCTTGCTGTCCGTCGCTTGCCATGATGCTCACCAAATACGGCACGCCGAGCAGATTGGAGCGGACCTGATAACTCTCTCACCCGTTCTCCCGACAAAGACCCATACCAGTGCAGAGCCACTTGGCTGGGCTCGGTTCCGTGAGCTTGTCTCGCTGACGTCAATTCCGGTCTATGCATTGGGTGGAATGTCGGCACAAACCTTGCCAGCGTCGCTCGACGCGGGCGCCAATGGCATTGCAGCCATTCGCGGACTGTGGAAGGGCACTGTCGAATGGTCTTAGTGAGCCCGTCCCAGCACCCAAACCGGATGTCTTTGGAAGTGCTTATCCGCGGCACGCCTACTCAGTTGCAGAGCACCACTGCGGCATGTGTGCATCAGCACTGTGAATCGCCCCGGATTTTGAGGAGGCTCCAACTCTTGAGAGAATGGAGCCATGAACAAGAAATCGAGCAAGTTTTCCCCGGAAGTCCGGGAGCGCGCAGTGCGCCTGGTGCACGAGCAGCGTAGCGAGCATGCGTCGCTGTGGGCGGCGGTCGAGTCGATTGCGCCGATGATCGGTTGCACGCCGCAAACGCTGAATGATTGGGTCAAGCGCGACGAGATTGATAACGGCACGTGCCGGCCTGACCACGAGCGAGCGTGAGCGCCTGAAGACGCTGGAGCGCGAGAACAAGGAATTGCGCAAGACCAACGAGATTCTCAAACTGGCCAGCGCGTTTTTCGCCCAGGCGGAACTCGACCGCCGTATCAAGTCCTGAAAGCCTTCATCGATCAGCATCGCGCCCCCTTCGAGGGCGAGCCGATCTGCAAGGTCGTGCGGATTGCGCCGTCGGGTTACTGGCGCCATGCTGCTCAGCTCCGTGATCCGTCAAAGCGCTGCGCCCGAGCCAAGCGTGATGACGCGCTGTGCCCGGAAATCCAGCGTGTCTGGCAGGTCAACATGCGGGTCTACGGCGTGGACAAGGTCTGGAAGCAGATGAACCGGGAGCAAATCCGGGTGGACCGCTGCACGGTCGAGCGATTGATGCAGCGGCTGGGATTGCAAGGCGCGGTTCGCGGCAAACGGGTTCGCACAACGATTCCCGATGTCTCGGCACCTCGCCCGCTGGACCGGGTCAATCGCCAATTCAAGGCTGAGCGGCCGAATCAGCTCTGGGTTTCCGATTTCACCTACGTTTCGACGTGGTAGCGCTGGCTGTACGTGGCGTTCGTCATTGACGTGTTTGCGCGGCGCATCGTTGGCTGGCGGGTGAGCCGTACCATGCGCACCGACTTCGTACTCGATGCGCTTGAACAGGCGCTGTATGCCCGCCAACCGGGCGACGACGGGACGCTGATCCATCATTCCGACAGAGGATCGCAATATATTTCCATTCGGTACATCGAGCGGCTTGCCGAAGCGGGCATCGAACCATCGGTCGGCAGCCGAAGCGACAGCTACGACAACGCTCTAGCGGAAACGATCAACGGCCTGTACAAAACGGAACTGATTCACCGGCGAGCGCCTTGGAAAACAAGGGAATCGGTCGAGCTTGCAACCCTGGAATGGGTCGCTTGGTACAACCATCATCGGCTGATGGAGTCGCTGGGCTATATCCCGCCAGCCGAGGCTGAGGCAAACGACTACAGGCGACTCAGAAAAATTGTTGTTCCAGATGGCCAGCAACCCCATCAGCACGGGCATGTTGCGGGCCAGCGGGGTGCTGTGAAAATGCATGTCCATAGCGCGAAAGCCCGTCAGCATGGCGCGGAAACGCTCTGGCCCCACTGCAATCACGGTGATGAGGCCGATGGCGTTGATGTTTGACGAGGGCGAGTTGACTTACGAACTTAAGGAAGGCGACTGCCTTCAGTTGGGGCCGCCCGCGCCTTATACGTTCCGTAATCCGGGCAAGCAGCCTTGCGTTTATGGGGTCGCGCTGGTGCGGCGATAGGTTGGCAGCGCACGGGTTTCAGGCCTAGCTCGGGCCGTTGCTTGGGACTTAACCCTCGATATCCGATCGCGCACGAACGTCGAGCATGTAGCCTTCCCCGCGGATCGTGCGCAGTAAGCGCGGCTCCTTGATGTCTTCGCGCAATTTGTGCCGCAGCCTCGATATCTGAACGTCGATGCTGCGGTCGAATGCGTCAATCGACTTTCCCCGGGCCGTATCCATCAAATACTCACGGCTTAGCACGCGTCCCGGCGCAGAAAGAAAGGCGTTCAGCAGTCGAAACTCCGCGTTGGAAAGCGGGATGACCGTATTGTCGGGCGCAATGAGATGGCGACCGATCAAACTGAGGCGCCACCCCGCAAACCTGCGCTCCTCCTTCGGCTCGGGAATTGCCTTCGCCTGCGACCGGGTACGGCGAAGAATCGTCTGAATTCGCGCCACCAACTCACGCGGCTCAAACGGTTTCACGACGTAATCGTCAGCACCGAGTTCGAGGCCGACGATTCTGTCGGTCATCTCGCCGCGTGCGGTGAGCATCACGATGGGGATTTCCGACGCGGTGCGCAATTCCCGGCATAGCGTCAGGCCATCGCTGTCGGGCAGCATCAGGTCGAGCACGACGATGTCGATATCGTTGTGCGCAAGCACGTCATGCATCTCCTCTCCGCTCGCCGCCTGCATACAGGTCATGCCAAAGCCGGCAAGACAATCACAAAGCAGACTGCGTATCTGCGCATCGTCGTCGACGACGAGTACGTGCGTTGCCATGGTCGATTTCCTCTTCTAATTCGCCGCCACGTCGATTCGGTGTCCCCAAGCTCCGGATTATCGACGACAAACGTGCCAGCAATCTTGCGGCTTTGTTGCAGTCTTGAAACACTCCGTATCCGCGCATCGAATCCCCTATGTATCAAACCCGATACAAAGTCGAGATGAAACAGAAATACCCGCGCCGTAACGTGACTCCACACAAGACCTATGCCGGTAGGAGACACGTAGTCCATGAATTACGCCCAGCCCAAACCGCCCGCCCGGCGACTGCTCGGAATCGGCGTGGCACTGCTGCTGCACGCCCTGATTCTGTATGTCCTGCTTAGCGGGCTCGCCACGCGTGTCGCGACAGTCATTCAGGCCCCCATCGAGACACGCATCATCGAGGAAATCAAAACGCCTCCCCCGCCGCCGCCTCCCGTAAAGAAGATCGCGCCGGCGCCACGCCCCGTCGTTCAACCCAAGGCGTACGTGCCGCCGCCCGAAGTTCAGGTGCAAGCCACTCCGCAACCCAACGCGATCGCGGTGCAAACCGACAAGCCCGTCGCCACCGCACCGGTTGCGCCACCGGCCCCCGCCGAGAGCAAGCCCGTGGCAGGCAACGTCGGCGTCGTTTGCCCGAATTCAGCGCAAGTCCGTGCGTCCATCCGATACCCGCGTGAAGCGCTGCGCGACAACATCACCGGCAGCGTACTCGTCGAATTCATTGTCGGCACCGACGGGCAAGTCAAACAACTTCGTGTCGCCCGCTCGGCTGCCCCGGTGCTAGATCGTGCGGCGGAGAGCGCCGTCAGGCAGTTTCAGTGCGTCGCGCAAGGCCAGGAAGTGCGCGTTCAGGTCCCGTTCGACTTTCGACTCAATTGAGGCGGTCTTCAACCGCCCTTACCCCCTCTGAACTCACGTCAAGGAGACGACTATGTTTCAGTTTCAGAATCGTGCCACACCGCGTAAGCGCCGCCCATTGGCCCCTTGGGCGCTGACGGCAGCCGTATCGACGATCGCAGCCGTCGCCTCGTCGAGCGCCGATGCGGCATCGACCGTGACCAACCCTTACGGGCTGCAAGCGCTGTGGGAAGGTGGCGACATGATCGCTCGCGGGACGCTGCTCATTCTCGTGGTGATGTCCATGGGAAGTTGGTACATCATCGTCGCGAAACTGCTTGAGCAAGCCAAGGTCCTGCGTCGTGCCCGCGCCGCAGAAAAGACCTTCTGGAACGCCGCGTCGCTCTCCGAAGGTGTCAGGTCGCTCGATGCGGGCAGTCCGTTCCGCTACATCGCAGAAACCGCGCTGTCGGCGCGCGATCATCACAATGGCGCCTTACTCGATCAGGTCGATCTGAATACCTGGATCGCCAGCGCCATCGAACGTGCCATGACCGGCGTATCGAACCGGCTCCAGGATGGTCTGTCGTTCTTAGGGACGGTCGGCTCGACCGCGCCGTTCGTCGGACTCTTCGGTACCGTTTGGGGCATCTATCACGCGCTCACCGCTATTGGCATTGCCGGGCAAGCCTCGATCGACAAGGTCGCCGGGCCTGTGGGGGAAGCGCTGATCATGACGGCCATCGGCCTGGCGGTCGCGGTTCCCGCCGTGCTCGGCTACAACTGGCTGGTGCGTCGCAACAAAGCCGTCATGGAGCGCGTGCGTGATTTCGGCATCGAAATGCACAACGTGCTGCTCACGGGCAAGACGACGGCGTCGGCCATCGTAGCGACCCGGTCCTCGCAAGTCGCCCGCGTGGGGTGATGCCATGGCGATATCCCTATCTGGCGGGAGCGGTGGCGCCGAGCACGACGAGGTCATGGCGACCATCAACACGACGCCGCTGGTGGACGTCATGTTGGTGTTGCTCATCATCTTCCTGATCACCATTCCCGTGGTCTCGCACACCGTTCCCGTCGCCCTGCCGAAGGAAGCGGTTCAACCCTTGCAGACCACACCCCAGAACGTTGTCCTTGCCGTCACGCGCGACGGCGAGGTGTATTGGGACGAGCGGCGCATACCCGACACCGCAACGTTGCTGGACAAACTCAAGACGGTCGCCGTATTGACACCCCAGCCCGAAGTGCATATTCGCGGCGACCTCGATGCACGCTACGCCGCTATCGGACGGGTTGTCCTCGCCTGCCAGCGGGCGGGCATCGCCAAGGTCAACTTCATTACCGAAGCGCCGCCGCGCCAATAGCGCGCAAGGCGCACCACCTCAGGAGACTGCCATGGCCATGACCATGCCATCGGGCGCTGGCGAGAACAGCGACATTATGGTGGAGATCAATACGACACCGCTCATCGACGTCATGTTGGTGCTGCTGATTATGCTGATTCTCACCATTCCGATTCAGACGCATGCCGTGAAACTCGACATGCCTGCCCCCTCCAATGCCGCCCCCACGACGCCGCCGCTCGTCGTGCAAGTCGACGTCGATGCGAGCGGTGTCGTGGCCTGGAACGGGTTGCCGCTTAGCGACCGCGCGCAATTGGAGACGCACCTTACCGAAGCCGCGACGTCCACGCCGCCAACCGAGCTGCACTTGCGCGCCGACGCGACAGCGCCCTATCGATCGGTCGCAACCGTCATGGCGTCGGCGCAGCGGCTTGGGGTGACACGCATCGGACTCGTTGGCAACGAGCGTTTCGCGCAATGACATCACGTTTGCGCGCCCATGCCCTCTCGCGCTGACGCACTCATTACTGGACTTCACATGTTCGATTCGAATACCGAAACGCCGCGGTATGCGTCCGCCTCGCGCCGCGCGCGATATGCGGGAGCCGGGGCGTGGCTCGGGCTTCTCGCCCTCGTCGTCGTGACATTCTTCGCCAACGTCGATCGCCAGATGCTGGTGCTATTGGCCGAGCTCATCCGCGCAGAATTCAGCCTTGCCGATATTCAGGTAGGGCTTTTGCAAGGCGCCGGTATCGCGCTCTTTGCAGGTGCGGCGGCCATTCCGATCGGCTGGCTCGCGGACCGCGTGGATCGCCGCGTCGTGCTGGCACTGTGCATCCTGCTCTGGAGCGCCGCCACTGCCGCTTGCGGGTTGGCGACCGGATTCTGGACGCTCTTCATCGCGTCGATCGGGCTAGGCATCGGCGAAGCGGGTCTCATGCCGATCATCTACGGCTTGCTTCCCGACCTGTTTCCCGCGCGTCATCGCATCCTCGCCAACTCGGTCTTCGCCCTGGTCAATCTGTTGAGCGCCGGTGCGGGCATGGCGCTAGGCGGGTTACTCATTCAAGGGATCGACACGCTGCATGGCGTGTTGCCTTTCGGTCTGGGCAGCACCTCCACGTGGCGAATTGCCTTCTTCGCCGTCGCGATCCCTGCGCCGCTGCTGGTGCTGGTTGTCGCGATGATCCGCCCCCGCTATGCCCATTCTGACGTCCAGCGCGCGACCGGGGATGTGTCGGCAGCCGGGCTCGCAGCGGGGGAGTACTTCCGCCGCGAAATGCCGATGATGATCCGTTTCTTCGGCGCCATCGCGCTGATCAACATGGCCTTTGCCGGTGTCACCACGTGGATGCCGGTCGTCGCCGTGCGCTTCTTTGGCGCAACACCGGCCACGGCTGGTGCCGGACTCGGCAGCGCGGCGATGGTCGGCAGCGTCATCGGCTGCGCACTCGGTTGGCTGGTCGCTCGCCGCCTGAGCCCGCGACTCGGCGTGCTCGCCCCGTTACGCGTATGCGAGTGGGGGGCCCTGGGCGCGTGCGTCGTCAGTCTCGGCTATCTGATTGCGCCGTCCGTGTCGTATGTCTACCTCCTGTTCGGTGCGCAATTTATGTGTGTCGTCGCGGGCATGATCATGTTTCCGGGCCTGATGCAGAGCATTTGCCCGCCGTATCTGAGGTCGCGAGTGGCGGCCATCGGCGTGTTGACCACGGTGCTGATGCAGTCCGGCAGTCCGGTGGCCATCGGCCTGACGTCGGATCACCTGCATGGCACCGCTTCCGGTCTTGTCTGGGCCATCGTTGCCGTGGCGTTGTCCGGATTCATCGCGGCTTGTCTCCTAATGCGCAGTGCGGCCAATGCCGTTCGCTCTGCCATCGAACGCTACGCCTGAGCGCCTATGACGATTCCCTGCACACTTTCCGTTCGCATCGAAGAGTGGCCGCTCGCCACCCCCTTTCACATCTCGGGCCATACCGTCGAGGTGGCCCGCGTCCTGGTCGTCGCGTTGCGCTCCGGTCAGCACAGAGGCCGAGGAGAGGCCGCCGGTGTCTACTACCGAGGAGAAACGCCGGAGGGTATGGCCGAGCAGATTGCCGCCGTACGTCCCCAAATCGAGCGTGGTATCTCCCGGGAGAACCTCCTGACGTTACTGCCTGCCGGGGGCGCAAGAAACGCCGTCGATGCTGCGCTATGGTCACTCGCCGCGCAGCGTTGCGACATGACCGTCGCACGATTGGCCGGACGCGCGAAGCTGCGTGCGTTGCGCACCTCACTCACGGTCGGCGTTGATACCGCTCAAGCGATGGCCAGAGTGGCTCGCGGTTATGAAGGGGCCGTTGCGTTGAAGATCAAGCTGGACGGGAGCGCGGCCGATGCCGATCGACTCGTCGCGATTCGCGCCGCGTGCCCTAGCGTAGCACTGTCCGTCGACGCCAATCAGGGGTGGACGCAAGCCCACATGATCGAGATGCTGCCGGTCATGCAGCACGTTGGCGTCGATCTGCTCGAACAGCCGCTGCCGGTAGGTGAGGACGGATGCCTCGAATCGATGCGATACCCGATTCGCCTGGCCGCAGACGAATCGTTTCAGGATCTGGACGATCTCGCGTCAGTCGCCCGCCGGTACGACGTCGTGAACGTGAAACTCGACAAGTGCGGTGGCCTGACCCGTGCGCTTTCGCTCGTCGCTGCGATTCGAGAGCTCGGACGCTCGGTCATGGTCGGCTGCATGCCCTGCACGTCGCTGGGGGTCGCACCGGCCTACATTCTGGGACAACTGTGCGACTGGATCGACCTCGACGGCCCCTGCTTTCTGGCTGAGGATCGCTCGCCCTCGTTCCAATACCGCAACGGCTATCTGCTAGGCCCCGAGATCCCCTGGGGTCGCGACGAGGCACTGCATGAGGCACATTGATTCAGGAGGATTTCCGTGTCAGCACAAGCGAGATTCGATGACCAAGCGCTGGTGGCGCTGTTTGAGCCGTTCAACCGAAGTGACGCACCGGGCATCGTTGTCGGCGTGGCGATGGACGGCGAGATCGCGTTACGCCACGCCTTCGGTATGGCGGACGTTGGTCTGGGATTGGGTTTGCATGCGCGGACGCGGCTGCGTATCGGATCGACAAGCAAGCACATGACTTGCCTCGCCGCGCTGCTGCTTCAGGAAGCCAACGCGCTGGATATCGATGTGCCGGTCCGTCGCTATCTTCCGGAACTTTCGGCTGTCGCAGGCGAGGCGACGATACGCTCGCTCATGTTTCACACAAGTGGGCAGCGCTGCGCGCTCGACATCTCGCTGCTAACCAACGGTTTGGCGGCGCCACAGCCTGGCTACCTGCTCGACGTTCAGCGCCGACAAACCAACGCCAATTTTCCTGCCGGCGAACGGATGATGTACTGCAACGGCGGATATCACCTGATGTCGCTGGCGATCGAGCGTGCCAGCACGCAATCGTTCGCGGCATTCCTCGCATCCCAAATCTTCGAACCGTTAGGCATGAACGATACGTTCTGTCTGCCGGACGATTATCGAATTCGCAGCCAGATGGCCACTTGCCATGTCGATCGCGGCGATAGAGCTTACGACCGGGGGATATTCCCCTCGCGCGAGATTCTCGGTGAGGGCAGCGTCGTCTCGTGCGTGGACGACATGCTGAAATGGTGCGCTCATCTGCGCGGCGAAAAGCGTGTGGGGAGCCCCGCCACATGGGATCTGATGTTCTCGTCGCCCACGTTCTCCAGCGGCCGTCGCAGCGACTACATGATGGGGTTGAAACGTACGCAATATCGCGGGTGTGAGCTGATACACCATGCCGGGGGTGTCGTCGGTGGGACATGTCAGATGCTATGCGTCCCTGAGCATGGCATCGACATCGTGCTGCTTAGCAATGGCGCAATTTCAGCACCGGCTGCGTTATCGCTTCGTATGCTGGATATTCTGCTGGCTGACGCGATGAAGGAATGCCCCGTCCCGGTACCTGCCAAAGTGGCCCCTTCGCTCGAACATGCCGGAACCTACCGCGAAATGAACGGTGACGTCGTGTACGACATCGTTGCACAGGGAGAAAACATGTCGCTCAGCGGTCCACTGGAACCGAGCAATCCGACGCTCTATGCGCTCACCACCTCTGAAGACGCGGCGTGTGAGTTTGGCTTGGAATCGAGTGGTGACGGCACCTTCCTGCTCCTCCTGCTCCGATGGGAAACCGCTACCGGATCGGACAATGCAGCGCCGTTGCGGATCTCGCATTGCGGTCATGCAAGCACCTATCGCCGCGTCGAGATGCCGGCGTTGATGAGCATCGATGACATCGATTCGCTGAGTGGCGCCTATACCAGCGAAGAAGCCGACGCTCGCGCTACGCTGCGCCCTGCGTTGTTGCGAGAGGATGCGCGTGAAGACGCTAACGCGATCATGTCGCTGGTGATCGTGGGGCGAGCCGGTGAATGCCGCTACGACGTTTTTCCGGTCGACACCGATCTATTCCGCTTTTCGCCCCAAGGGCCGAATGCCATCACAACAGGAACGATCTCCATCGTTAGGCGCCCGGGCACCGGGAATGTCGAGGGATTTTCTGTCAACACCGCCCGGACAAGAAACCTTCGATTCGCTAAGGCCTAAGCGTGCGCAGTGACGGCAACCGTGTGCATCGGAGAGGGGAACCTAACGTTCTAGGTTCCCCCTGCGTCAACATCCGTCGATACGAGAGAACGCCAGTCCCCGCGTGCGAGATGTGGATAGGGAAATACGTGTGGCCTTGCCCTCGTTACGCTCGACCTGTGCAGTGCCCGTAGCTAGTGCCGAGGCATCGGAGGGCGCGAAGGTCCAGACATCGCGGGTCAACGCACTCAGGCGGTAACGCGCACCTCCCGTAGCCCCGCGAATGGCAAGCGTCAGCCCAGCATCCTCAATCGAGACGACGGCGTGAGCGTCGGCGTCGTGACTGAAGTATCGACCACAGATTTCGTCCATCTTTAACGCTTCGGTGGGCAGGACAATGTCATGTCGACACAAGGTAACGGCATGCCCGCTCTCGATGACATCGATGGCCGAAACATCGCCCGCCGGCGTACGCGCATGCGGCACGACGCGCGTCTGCGCACCCGCACCATCGTCGATTCGGTAGCCAAACTCATCCGCGATGAGCGCCTGCGGCAGGTGCGACTGATTGTGTGTCGTTGCGTACCAAGCCCCATCGCGCTCGGAGATCTCCACCCACTGAAGCGGCTCGACGGAAAGATACTTCCCGCGCAAGCCGGGATTGTCCGATGTCTCTGCCGGTGCTTGCCGTGGCGGGCCGAGGACTACATCACCAAGGACGATATCGACAATCTCGGTCGCCAGTGCGACGGGATCGACCGCGGCGCCGTTGCTCATCAACACGATATCCAAGTCGTGCGAGGGAACGGTCAACATCTGACTGCACCCGCCGAAAACGCCGCCCGCATGGTGAATGGTGTCGACGTTGCGGTACCGGGTGCGCATCAACCCCAACGCATAGACGCCGACTTCCCCGCTCGAGTATCGCGGCATCGTCAGCATCTCGCGCCACGTGTCGGCACTACCAAGCTTGGTGGGATGACGAAGGTGTGCGGCCCACTTCAGCATGTCGTCGATCGTGGAGACAATGCCGCCCTCCCCCAAGACATCGACGCTCGGAAACAATCCGCGCAAATATCCGCCCGCGCCATCCGGCACGTGCTGCGTAGCCATGCGAGGACGAATTCGCAAGTCGTCGCTGACGGACTCCGTGTCGTTCATCCCCATGACGCGGAAGATGCGTTGCGCGAGGAACTGTTCGAACGACATACCGCTAACGCGCGCGATGATCTGCGACAGCAGGTGATATCCGCCATTGCAATAGATCATGCGCTCGCCCGGCGCGAAGTTGACGTCGCGCTGACGCAACTCGATCGCCAGCGGCACGCCCGGTCCGATGGTGGATACGCCCTGCGTGATCACCGACAAGTCCAGATAACAGCGATAGCCGCCGGTATGCGTCATCAACTGACGCAGCGTCGGCACGCCCTTCAATTCGGGTAATTCGGGAAGGTAAGTGCGTACGCCTGCGTCGATATCCAGTTTGCCGTCCTCGGCAAGCAGCAGCACAGCGAGGCAGGTGAAATGCTTACTGGTCGAGCCGATCCGCATGCGGGTCGCCGGGGTGTTAGCGACACCGTGCTCAAGGCTCGTCATGCCAAACCCCTTCCGGTACAGCGCCCGTCCCGCGCGAGCGACGCCGACCACGAGGCCCGGCGCATCGCTCCGATTGAATTTCGCCAGATGGGCGTCGAGGCGGTCGTGAACGTCTTTTTTCTGCAAAGTCATTGAGAATCTCCAGTATTCGGTCACGCGAATCAGAACGGCACCGTGAGCACTGCGCCGATCGTGCGCGGCTGTTCGACGCTGACGAGTGCCGGCCCGCCAAGCGGCATCAATGCGGTACCCGCGGCAAGCAGCGCGCGGCGGTCGAACAGATTGCGCACGTAGAAGTTCAAGCTGGCGCGGCCGAAGTCGATCCCCGCCTGGAGGTCGGTCACGGCGTAGCCCGGCAGTGGGTAATCGGGCCGGCCGCTGCTGCCGCTAAACCCAGAGTGGCGACGGCCGACGAATCGTTCGCTAAAGCCGACGTACGAGGCGTACGTCCCGAGCGAGAAGTGGTAGGTCCCGGTCAGCGTGGCCGAGAACTTCGCCGAGTTCGGCAGCGGGTCGCCCGATTGCGTCCCGGTTGCGGCGTTGCCTTGCGTCAGCTTGGCGTCGATGTAGGAAAAGCCCAGGCCGAAGTTCCAATGCCGATCAGGGCGGAAGCTGCTCGCCAGCTCGAACCCTTTAACGCGCGCATTACCCGCGTTGAGCACCTGATTGACACCGTCCACGGCGCCGAGCTGCTGAATGTTTTTCCACTCGATGTCGTAGACCGTGGCTGAAAGCGAGAGACGTTTGTCGAACAAGTCGGCCTTGTAGCCTGCCTCGTAGGTCCAAAGCGTATCGGGCTGAAACGTTGGATTGCCATTGCCGGGAAGCCCCGTGATCGGGCTGATGAGCTGCGCGTTCGGCCCGCCCGGACGATAGCCGCTGGCCGCGCGAACGTACACGTTGCTGTTATCGGTCAGCCCATAGCTGGCCGTCAGCATGTAGGTCTTGCTGGTGTCGGACGACGGCGAGGAAGTCGATTGCGGCGGGCCACCCAGAAGCCCCGACGTGGTTTGATCGTAATTCTGCTGGTTGTGGGCAATTCGGACCCCGCCCGTGAGCGCCAGACGTGGCGTCACGTGGTACGTCAAATCGCCGTATGCCGCGTATTCGGTGTAGGTACTCGGTGCCACCAGTCCGGAGAGCGTCGCCGACGTCCCGTTGGGGAATCCCGCGAGAAGGCCTTGATCCGATTCACTTCGTTCGCGGGTAAAGAAGAGCCCACCGAGCCATTCGAGACGCTGATTCGCCGCCGACGTCAGGCGAAACTCCTGCGTCACCTTATTCGTTTTCGCCAGATTCGCCGCGACGACCGAGTTGAGATTGAGCCCTTGTGCGGCAAGCGCCGGCACGTAGACCACCGATAGATCCTGAGGCTGATCTGTCCTGACCGACTGATACGACGTGATCGAGTTGAAGCGCGACCAGCCGAAGTCGTACTCCACGCCAAGGGAGTAGAGCTGAACGTTTTGATGGAACGGCTCCGGGGCATAAACCCGCGTTGTCAGATCGCCATCGACAGGTTGGCCGCTCTTGTCGTAGGCGACGTAGTTAGGGGCGTTGCGATTGATGTTCTGCGTGATCGCGCTCAGCCGCACGGTAAATTGACTCGTTGGCGTCAGGAGCAACGACGCGCGCGCGCCGTAAGTATCGCCTCTGTCGATCCGGTTGCCGGCCTGCGGTCCAACGGCATCGACGTAACCGGCATCGTGTTGGCTAAACGCCGAAACGCGCACAGCGGCCACGTCGTTCTTGATGGGGATATTCAGCACCGCGCTCGCGGTATTGCCAATGCCGCCGTGCTTCGTCGACGACATGCCAAGGCTCGCCTGCCCGGAGAATTCGTTGGTATCCGGCTCGTTCGTAACGTACTTCAACAACCCGCCCATCGCCCCTGCGCCGTACAGCGTGCCCTGCGGCCCTCGCAGCACTTCGATGTGATTCAGATCCAGCAGGCTCATGTCCAGCGCGAACGAGGCGCCTTGCGAGAAGAGCGTGCTCCCCCCGAAGGCGACATCATCGACGTAGACACCCACGGTGGGACCGGTTTGTTCACCGGTCGTCACGCCGCGCATGCTGATCTGTCCGGCACCGCTTCCGCCTTGTGTGTTGAGATCCACCCCGGGTTCGCCCGCGAGAAAATCGGACATCGTTTTCGCACCACTCTTCTGCAACTCGTCGGCGGAAATGACATTGATCTGCATCGGCACTTCGCGCGCAGGCTCGCGACGACGCGTGGCGGTCACCACCACGGTGTTGAGTGTCGCGCCGTCTTTCGCCGACGCTGCGGTCTTGGTTTCTGCGCTTTCTGCGGTATTGCCCGGACTTGCGTTGGTCTGCGGTACCGGGTTAGCGCTCTCCGCGTCGGCACTCACCGCCGACGCCGCACCGGGCGGCGCCACGGTTTGCGCATGTCCATAGGCTGACGCCAGCCCCAGCAGCGAACCGACCAACCAGGTTCCTCCGCGCGGACGTCGTCTAAATCGATGCAAAGTGTCTGCGGTTTGCCTGCGATGTTGTCTGATTGCCACTGTCGTCTCCTCCGGGATTTCCGCACGTCGGTCATCACGAATGCCTGCGCGGTAGGGATCGTTTAGCGTTGTGTGTCCACGCTCATTCGAGTCTTAGCTCCGGGGATAGACGTTATTTGCGCGATATTTCTGGTTCATGTGGTCTTTGTATCGCCCGTGAAACATAACCCTGTGAGCGTGGTGGTTCATCGCTTCGGAATGGGAGCGCGACGTGGGCTCACGCATATGTTTCCGCGCTGAAACAATCTGTTGACGAAGCCGCTACATGGGCGCGGGATAATGGCGACCATGTTCGAGTCCACTTCCACGGCGCCCACCGCAACCATCATGCAAAAGCCATCGTTCGATTCCGCGTTCTATCGGCTGCTATTTGTCATGCTCGTCATGGTGGCGCTCACGCAGGTCGGCACCGGGGTACTGATGTACACGCTGTACTCTTCGGCAGCCTTCAAGCCTCCGCCCGGCATGTCGGCCGGGCTGCAATGGGTACTCGCCACCGCGGTGCAGATCGTTCCGCTGCTGGTTTCTTCCTGGGTTGGTGCGCGAATGCTGTCGGTACCGTTCAAGTCACTGGCTGCAGGTGCCGCGGAGTTGTCCCGCAACATGGACGCGCCACCGATTCCGGAAGCGGGCCCCATCGAAGCGCGGCAGGCAGCGCGTTTTTTCAACTCGATGCAAGCGGCCATCCGACGTCAGGTGAACGATCGCAATCGATTTCTCGCCGCCGTCTCGCATGACTTGCGCACACCGCTTACACGAATGCGTCTGCGGCTACGGGCGCTCGAAGCCTCGGAATTCAGCGACCGAATGGTCTCGGATATCGATGAGATGACACAGTTGCTCGACGCCACACTCTCGTTTTTGCGTAACGAGGCCGTCACCGAAGAACTCAGCCCCATCGATATCGATGCGCTCGTGGATGCCATCGCGGAAGACGCGTTGGAACGTGGTCAGAAAGTCTCCGTGCATGGGGCCATCGCACCGCTGCTCGCACAGCCGCTAGCGTTGAAGCGTTGTCTCAGCAATCTCGTGGCGAATGCAATTCGCTACGGCGGCGAGGCGCGCATTGAGTTGATCGACGGCAATGACGCCATTCAGATCGATGTCGTCGACCGGGGTCCCGGTATTCCGGAGCGCGATCTCGAGCGAGTCCTGGAGCCGTTCTTTCGACTCGAACAATCGCGCAACCGCGACACCGGCGGTACCGGACTCGGGTTAGCCATTGCCCATGACGTGGTAAAGCGGCACGCCGGATCGTTAACACTGCTCAACGGCAAAGAAGGTGGCCTAATCGCGCGTGTCGTGCTCCCGAGGCGGTAGCCGCTCCCAGCGTTGACGAGAGCGTTCGGGGGCGCGTGGCGGCCTATGTGTCAATGTGGATACACATTGCTCACAATCAGGCAACGCGGTCCACATAGAGTGTGTGTCACGGCTTTCTTCACACTTCTGGACTCGTCATGAAGATCTTCGCGGCACAGCTATCGACAGAAACCAACACCTTCGCGCCGTGCCCCACAGGTTGGGGCGGCTTTCAGGAATTTGGCATCTTCCGCGGCGACGCAAGCCTGCGCGCGCCTGAGAGCGTGGGCTATCTGATGGCAGAGCTTCGGCGACTCGTTGACGCAGATGGCAACGAACTCGCGGAAGGCCTCAGCGCAGAAGCGCAGCCGTCTGGCCCGGTGATTCAAGCGGTCTATGAGACACTGCGCGACGAGATCGTCGCCGGTGTGCGCGCCGCGCTGCCACTCGATGCGGTCGTGCTCATGCTGCACGGCGCGATGGTGGCGCAGCATCACAACGACTGCGAAGGTGATCTTCTCGCGCGCATTCGTGAAGTTGTCGGCCCCGATGTACCGATCGCCGCAACGCTCGACCCGCACTGTCACTTCACTGCGCAAATGGAGCGTGCGGCCGATGTGCTCATCGCTTACAAGGAATACCCGCATACCGACGCGATCGACCGCTTGCGCGAAGCCTATCGACTAGTGACGCAAGCCGCCAATGGCGCGATCATCCCGGTCACCGCCGTGCACGAGTGCCGCATGGTGGGCGCGTGGCATACGACGTCGGAACCGATGGCCGGTTTCGTGCGGCGCATGAAGTCCTTCGAGGGACGTGACGGCATTCTCTCCGTGTCGCTCGGCCACGGTTTCCCCTGGGGCGACGTCCCCGAGGCAGGCGCGAAGCTTTGGGTGGTTGCGGACCGTGACGCGGAACTTGCCACTGCGCTGGCGACGCAACTCGGAAGTGAGTTCTGGGCGATGCGGTACGAGGTTCAACCTAGGTGGCTTGATCTAGATCACGGGCTCGATGTGGCGTTGGCCGTGGGCGACGGTCCCGTCGTTGTCGCAGATGTTGCGGACAACCCCGGTGGCGGCGCGCCTGGGGACAGCACCTTCGTGCTTCGCCGAATCGTCGAGCGAGGCATCCCGAATGTTGCGCTGGGTTGTTTCTGGGATTTGGGCGCGATTCAAATCTGTGCGGATGCCGGCGTCGGTGCCACGCTCGACCTTCGCATCGGCGGCAAATGCGGAGTCACGTCAGGCGATCCGATGGATCTTCGGGTTACCGTTCGGGCCGTGCACGATGCGCATTCGCAGAGCATCCACGGCATGTCGATTCCCCTGGGCCGCTCGGTGTGGGTCGAAGGACTGAACGGATTGGACATCGTGCTCATCTCGGTGCGGACACAAGTCATCGGCGTGGACGCGTTTGCCGGCATCGGCATTGATATGGATGCCAAGCGACTCGTGATCGTCAAATCCACGCAGCACTTTCAAGCTGAGTTTGCCCCTCGTGCGAAAGCGATCGTTCACATCGCCGCGCCCGGCGCACTGACGCCCGACTTCGCGGCAATTCCCTACCACCGTCGCGACCTTAACTACTGGCCGCGCGTCGACAATCCATTCGCGTGATCCGAGGCACAGCAGCGCCACGGACGGTCGATCCGATAATTTGCCGGGAATCGCCAAAACCTCGGCAAATTTTGCCCTTCTCATCGAAGGGCTTTTTTTCGTGGAGCGCCGCGAGGCGGCGGCGCGGGTCGAATGAGGGAGTGGCACTACGCCAAGTCAGAAACGATCGGCACGGAATGGCGTGAGGTCGACCAACGTCGGCGCGCCCGTCACCATCTCGGCGATCAGACGTCCGGTCACGGGGCCAAGCGTCAGACCATGATGGGCGTGTCCGAATGCGAACCAAAGGTCGCGATGCTTCGGCGCAGGACCGATGACCGGCAACATGTCGGGCGTGCAAGGCCGGCTGCCCATCCATGGCGTCGACTCGACAGGCGTGCCCAACGGGAACAAGCGTCTCGCCATAGGCTCGACTGCCTCGAGCTGCACCGGGGTGCGAGGCGCGTCGCGCCAAGCGAGTTCAACGCCCGTGGTCAGACGAATACCTTGCTGCATCGGTGCGATCAAAAAGCCGCTTTCGGCATCCAGTAACGGTTGATTCAGACGTGCGCCCGGCTCGGGCTGGAAGTGCCGGTGATAGCCGCGCTTGACCACCAGCGGCAAGTCGTAGCCCAGCGCACGCGTGACCGTATCGGACCAAGGGCCCATGGCCACGACTGCCTGCCTGCCTTCCACCTCTCCCTCGGTAGTCTGGACACGCCAGTGAGGACTTAGCGACGTCGCATCGCCGCGAATGATGCGCCCGCCTATCGACGTAAAGAAGCTCGCGTAGCGGGTCACCAATTCACCGGGATTGCGTATCGAATTCGAAGCGGTGTATCGAATGGCACCGGCGAGGGTTGTCGAGAGCGAAGGCTCATCGCGCTGAAGTTGCGTGGCATCGAGCCGCTCAAAGGGCACGTCGTACTCTCGGTGCCAACGCTCGGCTTCGACATGCGCGGCGTCGAGCGCGCCAGTGTTATGGAACACCTTGATCCATCCGCCTTCACGTAGCAGGTCGTCGGCGCCCGCGAGACCGATGAGAGCCTTGTGCTCGGTCAAGCAGTGTTCGATCAGCGTGCTGTACTGTCGAGCGATGCGCGCATGCAGATGCGGCGCCGAGTGATGCCAGTAGCGCGCGAGGAACGGAGCGATGCTCGGCAGTGCCGACGGGTGATAGCGCACGTCTGTGGAGCGATTGCGCGCGTAGCGGAACAACGTTCCGATATCTCGCGGAAATGCATAGGGATACACCCCCTCACGCTGTATCAATCCGGCGTTGCCGAATGACGTTTCCCGGCCAGGCGCTTCACGGTCGATGAGCGCGGTTGTCAAGCCACGGCGCTGGAGATGGATCGCCGTCGAGGTGCCTACGATCCCCGCGCCAAGTACGAGAACGTCGAATTTCATATTAGGCCAACGCCGTCACGGCAATTTCTACGTCGAACCCCGCTCGCATCAGTGGCGATTGCACGCACGCGCGCGTCGGGGCGTTACCTTCCGGCACCCAGACATCCCATATGCGGTTGAATTCATCGAAATAACGCGCGTCGGAAAGCCAAATGTTTGCTGTCAGGAGATGGGTTTTGTCCACGCCTGCGGATTCGAGCAACCCGTCGATTTGCTTCAGGACTTCGATCGTCTGCTCGGTAATCGTGGCGTGCTGCGTCATCGGCACTTGACCGGCCAAATAGACAACACCCCCAGCAACGACCACCTGACTCATACGGGCATTGGTTTGCAGACGCGTGATTTCTTTCTTCATGATTGGACTCGGAAAAGGACGACGATGCGGCCATCAACGCAGATGCAAAGGGTCTGCGACCATTCCGGTTATCATATATGAGAATTCACATTCTCGTATACGAGAAAACACCAAGATAAATGATCCCATCGACACGAAAGAAGTCCGCTTCGGCAGGCAAGCCGAGACGCAGTGACAGCCAAGTCAGTCATGAAACCGTGGGCGCACGATTGCGACATGCCCGTAAGGCGAACGGGCTGACGCTCAAGGCGTTGAGCGAGCGTTCAGGTGTGGCTGTGTCGACGATCTCGAAGGCGGAGCGCGGCGACATTGCGCTCACCTACGATAAGTTTGGCGCACTGGCATCCGCGCTTGGCCTGGATTACGCCACGCTCTTCGGGCAGGGCAACGCCGACCCCACGGAAGGGATCAGCCCATGTTTCACCGAAGCGGGAAAGCAAGCGATATACGAGACGCCCAACTATCGCTACGGCATGATCGCCTCCGATCTCGCCAATAAGCGCATGGTGCCGATGCGTGCCCACATTCGCGCGCGCAAGCTGGAAGATTTTCCTGACTACATTCGCCACGAGGGAGAAGAGTTTGTTTTCGTTTTATCGGGCAGCTTGCTGTTGCAGTTCGAAAACGGCAGCAAATTCCGGCTGGCGCCGGGAGATAGCTTGTATTTCGACAGTGGCGTGGGGCACGTCTATCTGAGCGAACACGATAGCGGCGTCGACGCCGTCGTGTGCTGCGTGGACGTCAGCGCGTCGGCTCCGATCGTACGCGCTCGATGATGTTCGTGACGCACGATGCGGAAATGTCGTGATGCCCCCCCTGTCGCCCCTCCCCGGCCGCTCGCGTCTCACGGAATTCGCTGGACGCATTATGTACGTCCTCGAGGGGGAGATGGCGCTTCACACCGACTTGTACACGCCTGTCCGGCTGAAAGCCGGAGAATCGGTGCATTTGGACGGCATGATGGGACACGCTTATCTCAAGGCATCCGAAGGCCCATGCAAAGTACTATGTGTTTGTACGAACGAACACTCTGGAGGCGGGTTAGGTATTCCCGCGCTGCCCTAGTACGACATGGATTCTGACAGGAGACTTTCTTGGTCTAGATGAGTGTCTGTCGTTCAATGCTGGCAATCCGTCCGCAATCTCTGCAGCAATTGATCGACTCAAAGGTAGCAGCGGCATGAAAATTCACTTGATTGGAGCTTGATCGACGCAATGGAATCCTTTGCAAGGACCAGTACGTCGTGCTTCTCCATTCGATATGTTTGAAAATTCACCTCCCACTACGTCCACATCGATTTGATGACGGACTTGCCCCCCCTGCAGTAGCAGAAGAAAACCTTAACGCAGTGTCCGGGATGGGTTGACCACTACAAACAAGTGCCGATCGCGATTGTCCGCTCAGGTTGCAATCGAGCTCGCAATGCAAACGTGAAAGACCGCCCTCGAATTACCGACAAGCGATGACGACCGGATACGATCGTTAGAAATACTGGACGACGGCGACTCTTCGGCAATGCGACATCCCAAGGGCAATAAAGAATAGGTCACGCGTGCTGATATCGGTGTTCTTGCGTGATCCCACCGTATCCGTATGAGGTGGGACTGCAGTCGACGATGTGAATGCTGGAGTGAGGATGGACATCACCAAGCAGCTTTGTGAGTAGCGCATGAGCAGCGCTATGGAAATCCGCCTTTTCTGTACGCGTATTCGTTTCCCCGGTGATCGTCACTTCGAGCTGATAAGACTTTTGTTTGTCCTTTGCCAGAGAACGACCAGCAATGAACCATTGGTCCTCGGGCACGTACCGGACGATGACTCTGGTGCGAGTGAGTTCTTTCTTAAGCACGTCACACGTGAGCAGAGCGATTTGCTCCGCAACGCGTTCAGTGAGTTCGGCATTCGGCGTCCCGGCAATAGTGAGGTTGATACCTGGCATGAGTCCTCCTGCGTAGCGTGTGGCGACCGGTCGGCATCTCGATTCCGTTCGCGAAAAGATGTCGTTGCGTTCAGTGCTGAACGACGACGTTAGCGTAACAGTTGGCCAATCATTTAAAAACCATCTCATGATATATTTCAGTGATATCAAATTTAAATGATACCCACGATGAAGAAGCTCGATGTCGAGGCAGTGCACGCATTTGTACTTGTGGTCGAATTGAAGAGTTTTACTCGCGCAGCGGAGGCAATGGACTCCACGCAATCGGCCGTGAGTCTGAAAATCAGACGGCTCGAGGAAATGCTCGGCCGAAGGCTACTGGAGCGCACGCCGAGGCTGGTCAGGCTGTCGGCTGAGGGGGGCGCCTTCCTTGCGAAGGCGCGGGCGTTAGTCATCGCCCATCAAGGTGCTCTGACCTCCTTTGACGCGGGACGTAGGCACCTCACGGTCGGCATCAGTCATCACGTCATCGGGCCAGAGTTGCCGATGCTCTTGCGGCGCGTAAGCGATGCTGAGCCAGGGCTTGCACTTGAGATCCGGGTTGCGCGATCGCAAGACATCCTCAATGACTTCGACCGAGGCATTCTCGATGCTGCCATCGTGCTCAAACAGAATGATCGCCGTGAAGGGGAAATCGTTGTCAGCGAAGCGTTCGGATGGATGGCCGCGCCGGACTTCGAGCATCGCCCGGGAGAACCCTTGCGAATTGCAGCTCAGGCTGAACCGTGTAGTGTGCGCGACATGGCAATTGCAGCGCTGGATCGAGCAAAAATCGGCTGGACCGAGGTATTTACGGGCGGTGGTGTTCTCATGATCGGCGCCGCTGTGTCAGCTGGGCTTGCGGTCGCGGCGCTCGGTCGTCGCGTAGCACCTCCCGGGGTCATTGATATCGGAAGCATGATAGGTTTGCCCCCCTTGCCCGCGCGCGACGTCATGCTTTACTCGAATCTGACGGATCGCCACACCCGCCATTCGCTAAAGGTGCTTACGGCGGCAATCCGATCCACCGCACTACGCACGTGAAGACGGTTGCCGGATTGCATCCACCGGTTGAATCCACAGCCGATAGGCGACGATCACATCCGGTCACTATTAGGAGGAGCGACGCCCTCCCAGGCCAAGTGATCGCTAAAGCAGCAATTGCTGCCCTCGGCATACCACGCACTCCGAGAGCAACGCCAAGTGCCGGGATCTCATTTCAAGCGTGACGCACGGGCAAGCGCTTAGGTATCGCGCTGAGCTATCTCCATCGGCTCCTCGCCACTTGAATGTCCCTCCCTTTCGATCAATGCTCCGAGGGCCTCATTGATCAATGCCGTCGTGCATTGAAGGCCTGTGAGCGCCTTAGCCTTCGCGAGTAGTTCGTCGTCAAGGGTGAGAGATGTGAGCATTCGATACCTCCAAGAACGTGGCAGGAGAGGCCGTTCGGGGTTAGCACGGCCTCGGGAGTTCGGGGGAGTAGCAGAACCGCGCAAGAAACCCTACGAATAACCCTACATCCATCCACACAATAAAATAAAAAAATCTATAATCAACAAATAGTTACGATATTTTTAACCCTCCAAAGAACCCTACATTTATCCCTCCAAAAAACTGTACAAACCTGGCGGGTAGGTATGCTCTTGCGGGGAAACCCAACGCAAAGAAAGGTCCCATGGTTACTGTCGTCTCGATCCAGCCTCTATTCCCCGAAGACCGAGTGCTTGACGGTTCGCTCGAACTGGCGGCCTCTCTGTCCAAGAGAGCCCGAGAGTTACAGGCCGATGGGAAAGGCCCGGTCGCTGACGCCCTTGTTCCGCTCCTTCGGAACATGAACGCCTACTACACGAACAAGATCGAGGGACAACACACCACTCCGGCCAAGATTCAGCAGGCTCTTGAGCAGCACTACTCGTTGGACACAGAAGAACACAAGAAGCAATTGATGGCCACGGCGCACATTCACGCCGAGGAGCAGTTGGAAAAGCAATGGAAAGATGTAAGCGCCAGCGAAATGTTCAACGCGGAACGCGTGCGCACCATACATCGACTGTTCTTCGAAGCGCTGCCGGAAGAATTCCGACTTACGAACGAAGGCGACCTTATCCGACCTGGCGAATTCAGAGAGAAGGATGTCACCGTTGGCAAGCACATGGCGCCCCCGTTACTATGTTCGCACCTCGATAATCGAGGTTTTGGCCAGCCAGGCCCGGCATGATTCCCGCCCCCAGTCGTAACCATGATCCGGGGG
>NZ_JBIUZU010000019.1:0-38896 GCF_044745225.1 Pandoraea sp. NPDC087047 | reverse complement strand
CTGCGACGTCCTTTTTGCCATGCTGCGCGACGGCACTTTTTATCAACCCAAAACTGCCACCAGTGCTTGACGAACTACATAGGGGCACCCCCCCCCGTAGATCTCATGCCCCAGCTAATGGAGGAATGGGGGAAGCGCTACTCCCGCATCAAGGCCTCTGAGTACCAACTGATAGCGACAGCTTGCTCACATCATCGCCTCGCGTGGATACACCCGTTCATCGACGGCAATGGTCGCGTCTGCCGCTTGCATTCGCATTTGACGCTACACGCATCTGGATTGACCGACGGCCTTTGGTCCCCGTTACACGGATTCGCTCGTACCCACGATGAGTACGCTCGCCTCGCCGCAGCGGATATGTCTCGACGCAACGACTTGGACGGAAGAGGCAACCTGTCGCAGGAGGAGCTAGTCAAGTTCATCAATTACTTCCTCGACTGCTGTCTGGATCAGGTCACCTTCATGTTGAAAATGATGGAGTTCGGCGGATTCACGGCACGGCTACGTGACCTGCTCTACTACCTCGACGCAAACCCTTGGCAGATAGGTTCCGACAAATCGGTTATCAGACCTGAGAAGTCGGCCCTAGCCCTCGAATTCATCGCTCGTACCCGACCGCTTTCGCGGGCAGAATTCGCACAAATTCTCGGAGAGAGCGATGCAACTGCGAGGCGCATTACCCGGAGCCTTTTGGATTTCGGGATTCTTCGTTCTGACTCACATCGGGATAATCTCGCCTTCGCTCTGCCGCTAAAGAGCTTGAGATTCTTGTTTCCGAAGCTCTGGCCCGAAGTGGATTCCGAGTAAACAACGCCGTCATTCGATAGATTCCGTTCCCGAGCGGGAACGAAATGCCGAAATTGCACCGCTTTGACGGCTTTCGTTCCCGAGCGGATACGAAACAGTGTCCTTAGACGCGGTTGAAGCAATCGCCCGCGTACATGCGAGTGGGGCCCAAAGCTCCGTTTTCGTGCAACACATTGTTCAGACCGCCCCCGTCGACCAAGGAGAATCCCTATTGAGGCATCGGAATGTTCTGAATCTCAACGAGTGACCTAGAATGCGACTCTGAACGCGTGGTGCCCACAAAGCCAGTTCGATAATCTTGTTCCCGTCGCGCCCCAAACGCGACCGGGTTTAGCGACCCGAATGATGAATCCAGGGCACACAGCCGCAGAACATTGCGGCTTTCGTGTGCGATCAACCACGCGCATCCTTTCTATGGGTGGGCCTGGATTGGGACACCTTCGGGTGTGCCGCCTTAGCCTGGTGCATCAGCGGTTCGCTAACCTAGTCCAGTGCCCGCCCACCCCTGCGCAATGCAGCGGGTGGCGGGAATCTCAGATTGGCTAGTTAGAGGTGCCCAGCATGACGCTTCATCCTCCCGCAATTCCCTTAGTCCCGGCCTCCGTCGACAAACTCAGTGCCCTCTCCGAGCGCATCCTCGCGCTGACGACATGCACGACCGTAGACGGTGGCAAAGAAATCCCCCACCGCTTCCTGCTCGCGATCTTCGAGGAGCTTGGCGAAATGACCGTCGAACTCGTCTGTGAATGCCAAAAATTGAAGGCTGACTTTCTCGACGCATAATCGCCCCTTCAGCGGTTCATAGGAGTGTCAGCGCCGTACCCGGAGAGAGGGTTGCGTATGCGTGCCTGTGGAGTCCGGGCGGTTATCGCGCGGCTCTGCGTGGCTTGCGTGACCGAGCAGCGGGTATTACCTCGCGCGTTCGCCATCACCTCATACCTTTGCATTCTGGCCCTCCTGCCAAACCTTTTAGTCGTCAACGGCGCGCTATCGCTCGTCTTGTCCGTGATGGGTTACGGGACAACAGCCAGGAAGCACTGCGAGCGCCCGCCGCCCGCAGGGTCGAGGACGGCGGACGCACGAAGTGCGCCCGTAGACTTGAACTACTAATACTTAACGTACAAGTCATCGGAATCGCCCGCCAGATCAGGCGCGACAGGAACATCTACCCCCAAGCAATCAACGCGCGGGGACCCTGATCAGAGAGATAGAGGTTTGCGATGAATGAGACCAACGTTTTGAATTACTCGCCGTTTCGCCCTGAGTGGATCGTCCGTCGACGCGTCTTCGAGGATGGACAGGTGGAGGCATATCGAGTCTGGTCGGATCGGCTTGCCGATCTGGAAAACGTGCGAACCATCGACAAGTTGCTAGAGCGCTATGCGCGCGAAGTTTTGCCAACCAAGGCGGTAACGACACAAGCGCAAAACACGTCTGCGTTGAAGGCGCTTAAGCCGGTTTTCGGGCGCATGCCTCTCAGCGGCATCAAGCCTCGTCACGTCTATCAGTACATCGATAACCGAGGGGCGAAGGTGGCTGCGCGTCGCGAGGTCGAAGTGTTGTCACATGCACTGACGAAAGCTGTCGAGTGGGGGTACATCGACCGACACCCATTCAAAGGCGAGTTGCGCCTGGCTAGCATTCCGCCAAGGATTCGGTACGTAGAAGACTGGGAAATCGTCGAGTGCTTCTCGCTGACGTCGAAGCGGAAAGCTGGCAGCGTCCTCGCCGTGCAAGCGTATATGCGCGTAAAGCTGCTCACGGGATTGCGTCGCGGGGATCTATTGCGGCTTCGTCTCGATGACCTGAAAGACGACGGAATTCACGTAATGCCGGCAAAGACGGCGAACACCACTCGCAAACGATTGATTATCGAATGGACGGATGCGTTGCAGGAGGCCGTCGAGGAAGCGAAAGCTGTTAGGCCAACGCATGCATCCGAATGGCTCTTCTGCACTCAACGAGGTGAACCCTTTCTCAACGAAAAGACGGGGAGAGCCGGTTCATGGGATTCAATGTGGCAAGGATTTATGCGGCGTGTGTTGGCAGAAACAAAGGGGGAAGTTCGGTTCACCGAGCATGACCTTCGTGCCAAGCGCGCCAGTGATGCGGAAACGCTTGAGCACGCGCAAGCGCTTCTCGCACACGCAGATAGTCGCTTGACGCTAGGGTGTACCGGCGAAAACCGCAACGCGTAATGCCGCTAAGGTAGCGAACGGCGCTCCCCTGAGGTGGGGGCACAGCAGATAAACTGCTGCTTCTGCCTCACAACATTTCGCGTCATGATAGATATAAGCTCGCTCTGGGCCTACCTTCAGATTCCAGTTGCCGCGCTTGCGTCCGCTCTGTTGACTTCATATTTTCAGAACAGAGACCATCGCTACCGAAAGCACTGGGAGATCAAGGCGACTGCCTATCAAGAATTGATTGATGCGCTTTCGGGGATTGAGTTGTATTACGAGGCTATGTCGACGGCTGCCCTTTATTGCGTTGACCTACCGGATGCCAGAGAGAAGAGCCTTGGCGCCCTTTACGACGCCGGATATGCAAAGGTGAGGCAAGCCGAACTCAGGGTGCATTCCTATTCTCGCCAGCCGTCGCAAACGCTCTGTCCACGTACCTGCACCGCCGAAACCGCGAGTCCGTATGGAAGGACTATCTAGAAGACGAGTATGACGCCGTCATGCAATGCCGCCGCGACATCGTCGACATCTCGAAAGGCGACCTGCAAGTGCGCGGCCCACTTCTCGTGCGGATGTATCGCTCCGCTCGATCACGAGTATTCAAAGTGCGTGACGTGATGACGGATTGCTAGTTTTTCTGGGGCACTCGGGCGAGCCCCAATAGTAAACATCCGCCCTATAGTAAAACGCGAAAGGGCTCCCTAGCGGGGAGCCCTTTAAACATCCGTGGCGGAGAGAGGGGGATACAAGTCAACGTCCACAGCATTCCACAAAATGCAATAATTTCATTGCAAATCAACAACATAAACAAAAAATACGTCCACAGAAGTATAGGTGATGCCACCCAATTCCCGTATAATTTTGATAGTCGATTTGTATGTCGGAGAATTCGAATGCGCACCATCAATCGGTTGAGCGCGCGGGGCGTCGCGCGCAACGTCAAACCCGGACTGTACGCTGACGGAGGCGGTCTCTATCTTCAGATTACAAAGGCCGGGGTCAAGTCGTGGCTGTACAGATATATGCGCGACGGCAAGGCACGGGCTATGGGCTTGGGCCCTCTTCATACGATCAGTCTCGCCGAAGCCAGAACGCGCGCCCTGGAATGCAGAAAGATACTGCTGGACGGACGCGACCCCTTGGATGAAAAGGAACAGCAGCGTGTCTCCCGCAAGGTCGCCAACGCGAAAAACAAGACCTTTATGGAGTGCGCCGAAGCGTACATTGATGCTCACAAGGCCGGCTGGAAAAATACAAAACATGCGGCACAGTGGACAAGCACACTAGAAACATACGCGGCCCCCGTTTTCAAGGAGATTCCTATCTCCTCCATCGATACGACACTGGTCATGAAGGTGCTCGAACCGATCTGGAAGACCAAGACGGAAACCGCGACTCGCGTTCGTGGACGAATCGAATCAGTTTTAGACTGGGCCACTGTTAGCGGACATCGCACGGGCGAAAATCCCGCCCGCTGGAAGGGGCACCTAGACCACTTACTACCCAAGCGATCCAAGGTTCAAAAGGTAGAGCACCATCCGGCACTTCCCTATAGCGACGCTCCAGGGTTCATAAAGGCACTTCGTTCGCAGGCAGGCGTTGCCGCACTCGCGCTTGAGTTCCTCATTCTTACGGCAACGAGAACCAACGAAACCATCGGAGCGCGTTGGGATGAAATAACAATCGGCAACCGCATTTGGATTATCCCCTCATCGCGCATGAAGACTGAGAAGGAACATCGCGTTCCGCTCTCCGAGCAAGCGCTAAAAATCCTGAAGCACATGCAATCGCACTCAACCGGAGAATTCGTTTTCCCCGGTCAGAAGCGCGGCAACCCCATGTCCAACATGGCGTTCCTTCAATTGCTAAAGCGGATGGAACGTAGCGATATCACAGCCCACGGCTTTCGCTCAACGTTCCGCGACTGGGTTGGGGAAACGACCCAATATCCGCGCGAGGTCGCAGAAGCCGCTCTTGCCCATACGGTAAAGAACAAGGCAGAAGCGGCATACGCCCGTGGTGACCTTTTCGAAAAGCGCGCCAAGATGATGCAGGACTGGGCCAAGTACCTAGGTGGCTAGCATCCGTGAACAACCGAGCGGCTTTTGCCCGTTGATCCAAGGCCTTCACCTTGCCAGTGTCGTCGTTTAGGCTCGTGAGTGAACGAAGCGCGAAATCAGGCTCCGCATGAAGCATGTCGAACGACGAATGCCGGATCTGGGCAATGGCAGAAGTTGCCTCCTGCAGACACTCTCTCAATGCTTCAAGCTGCTCCTTCTCGTCCGGGGATCGCCCCCATCCTCGCCCCTTCAGCGCCACGGGAGGTTCAAGGAATAAACTGCCGAATAGTTTGGGGGCTGCAGTGATGGCACCAAGGTGGATTTAGGCACCCCCTCTTAATTGCGTCGTCCGTGGTGTCTTTGAATCCGAGATACCGCAAGAACTTCCTCTTGATACTCCCTCCAATCCGCCGCTATGGACCACGGAGTGTTTCTCAAGCCAACACCCAGCCAGCAATTGAGGACGAGCGTCCCACACGGAGTTTCCTGGCGCCAGGCACGACATGGTGTGTTCATTGCCATGCGTAGACGGACCGAGGTTAAGTTAACATACCGAATACAGACTCAACCAGCTTTGCACAGCAAAAAACCTTATGGCATCTGTCTCCACATCAACAACTACCATGAACGGGCGGAATGCAATCGCCGCAACACCGTCGTCGACGGACACCACGCTAGCAGCCTTCATTTGGAAGAACGCCGAAGACCTTTGGGGTGACTTCAAGCACACCGATTTCGGCAAGATCATCCTTCCATTTACCTTGCTGCGTCGTCTTGAATGCGTTCTGGAACCATCCCGCGATGCTGTTCGGGCCATGCACGCGAAGGTCAAGGACAAGGGAATCGACGTGGCCCTGGTCATGCGGCAGACGGCAGGGTTGCCCTTCTACAACACATCACAGTATTCGTTGGCCACTCTGGGAGCGACCAAGACGAAGTCCAACCTCGAAGCGTATATCGCAGCATTCTCGGACAACGCCCGAGTCATCTTCGAACAGTTCAACTTCGCCGACACGATCGCACGCCTGGCGCGGGCCGAGAACCTCTTCAAGATCTGTCAGAACTTCGCATCGACCGATCTCCACCCGGATGTCGTACCCGATCGTGTGATGTCCAATATCTATGAACACCTGATCCGTCGATTTGGCGCGGAGGTCAATGAGGCTGCTGAAGACTTCATGACGCCTCGTGACGTGGTTCACTTGGCCACCACCTTGTTGCTGGCTCCGGACGACGCGCTGTTTAAGAATAGCCCTGGCCTCATTCGGACGCTGTATGACCCCACATGCGGCACCGGTGGTTTTCTTACCGATGCGATGAACCATGTTGACGGCTTTCGGGCGAAGGACAAGGTCCCGCCCGTTTTGATCCCCTATGGGCAGGAGTTGGAGCCCGAGACCCATGCGGTGGGGCTCGCGAATATGCTATTGCGTCGACTTGAAACTGAGCCGACACGTGACCTCTCAGCGAACATTGCTGGACCGGCATCCACTCTCTCCCGCGACGCCTACGCAGGTAGGCACTTTCACTATTGCCTTGCGAATCCTCCCTTTGGCAAGAAGTGGGAGAAAGATCAGGCCGTGGTCGAGCGCGAGGCAAATGAGAAGGGCTTCGGTGGGCGCTTCGGCGCTGGAACCCCCCGGGTGTCAGATGGATCGATGCTCTTCGTCCAGCACTTGGTCGACAAACTTGAGCCCCCCCAAAACGGAGGCGGTCGGGCGGCCATCGTGCTATCCGGCTCGCCGCTGTTCACAGGAAATGCCGGCCACGGCGAATCAGAGATTCGGCGTTGGCTGCTCGAAAACGACTACATCGAGACGATCGTTGCGCTTCCTACCGACATTTTCTTCCGCACAGGCATCAGCACCTACATCTGGGTCCTGACCAACAGTAAGCCCAAGGTGCGCAAAGGCAAGGTCCAACTGATTGATGCAACCTCTTGCCACTCCCCTATGCTCAAGGGCGAAGGCAACAAACGCCGCCTGATCAGCGACGAGCAGATCCATTCCATCGCTCGGCTGTATGCCGACTTTACGCCCGGTGAGAATGTCCGCATCGTCAGTTATCGCGAGTTCGGCTACCGCCGAATTAAGGTTCAGCGCCCGCTGCGCATGGTGGCACGGGTAAGCGAAGCGGGACTTGAGGCGCTTCAATCCAGTAACGCTTTTGCCAAGCTGAACAAAGACGCGCAGGGGGGCTGGCTTGCGCTGCTGCGTAAAGATCTCGGCCAGACATGTCCCTATGAGTGGTTCGACGCGTTGACCACCACCGCCAAGAAGGTCGGCCTTCCCAAGATCACCAAGCCGCTGTCTACCGCGTTGGAGGCCGCATTCGGTGTCCGGGATCCCGACGCGCCGGCCGCTTTGGATGCAGAAGGCAATCCAGCACCTGACAAAGAACTGGAGGATTTCGAATCTGTTCCGCTGGACCGGGATATCAACGACTACATGGGCGCTGAAGTCCTGCCCCATGTGCCGGACGCTTGGGTAGATGCTAGCTACATCGACGACCGCGACGGCAAGGTCGGCAAGGTTGGCTACGAGATCAACTTTAACCGCTACTTTTACAAATATGCTCCGCCACGCGATCTGCATGAAATTGACGCTGAATTGAAAGCGGTGGAAGCGGAAATTGCGGCATTGCTCGATGAGGTAGCGGAATGAGTGTGCCAATGAAGGACAGTGGGGTGCAGTGGCTGGGGGAGGTGCCAACGCACTGGTCGGTTGTCCAGAGTCGTCGACTCTTTGCCGAGCGTAATGAAAAAGCGAAGGATGGCGATATTCAACTTAC
This sequence comes from Pandoraea sp. NPDC087047, assembly GCF_044745225.1. Classification (NCBI taxonomy): domain Bacteria; kingdom Pseudomonadati; phylum Pseudomonadota; class Betaproteobacteria; order Burkholderiales; family Burkholderiaceae; genus Pandoraea; species Pandoraea sp. NPDC087047. Next base: position 31,056 of record NZ_JBIUZU010000019.1, on the reverse strand, counting down.
GGTTTCGCAAAAGTATGGCCTTCTACCCCAGGCAGAGTTTATGGAACGAGAAGGTCGTCGTATCGTAGTAGTCCAAAAGGGGCAAGAAATCCTCAAACGGGTCTATGCAGGTGACTTCGTTATCAGCATGCGTAGCTTCCAGGGTGGTTTGGAGTACTCCGTACATCAAGGTTCGGTGAGCTCAGCCTACGTACCTCTCGTCCCCATCAAGGCGGTCGTCCCCCGCTATTTCCGCTGGCTCTTTAAGAGCATTACATACATTCAAGCTCTACAGAGTACGTCTGACCTGGTTCGCGACGGACAGGCGCTTCGCTTTGAGAACTTCGCTAAAGTGCCGCTACCGGTCGTCCCAGAGACTGAGCAAGAAGAGATCGCCAACTACCTCGACCGCGCCACCGTCCGGATCGACAACCTGATCGCAAAGAAGACCCGCTTTATCGAGCTTCTTCTCGATAAACGCCGGGCACTGATCACACATACGGTGACCAAGGGGACAAGTGCTGTCGTTTCGATTAAGGACAGTGGGGTGCAGTGGCTGGGGGAGGTGCCAACGCACTGGTCGGTTGTCCAGAGTCGTCGACTCTTTGCCGAGCGTAATGAAAAAGCGAAGGATGGCGATATTCAACTTACGGTTTCGCAAAAGTATGGCCTTCTACCCCAGGCAGAGTTTATGGAACGAGAAGGTCGTCGTATCGTAGTAGTCCAAAAGGGGCAAGAAATCCTCAAACGGGTCTATGCAGGTGACTTCGTTATCAGCATGCGTAGCTTCCAGGGTGGTTTGGAGTACTCCGTACATCAAGGTTCGGTGAGCTCAGCCTACGTACCTCTCGTCCCCATCAAGGCGGTCGTCCCCCGCTATTTCCGCTGGCTCTTTAAGAGCATTACATACATTCAAGCTCTACAGAGTACGTCTGACCTGGTTCGCGACGGACAGGCGCTTCGCTTTGAGAACTTCGCTAAAGTGCCGCTACCGGTCGTCCCAGAGACTGAGCAAGAAGAGATCGCCAACTACCTCGACCGCGCCACCGTCCGGATCGACAACCTGATCGCAAAGACCGAGCGCTCCATCGAATTGCTTAGCGAACACCGCACCGCCCTCATTACTGCCGCCGTCACCGGCAGGCTCGACCTGCGCAACGCGGCTTAAGGACACGCCATGCACCCTGCCTTCACTGATACCGCCCACCGCGAACGTTACTTCGAGGAATACATCGTCAAGCAGCTGGTCGCCCGCGGCTGGCACGTAGGCGACACCTCCGGCTACAACCAGAACCATGCCCTCTATCCCGAGGACCTGGTCACATGGCTGAAGGCCACCCAGCCCAAGCGCTGGGAGCGACTGGTGGCTGGCAACGGTGACAAGGCCACAGCAACGCTCATGGGTCGCCTGGCACAAGCCTTGAACAAGGAAGGCACGGTCCATGTCTTGCGTCGCGGTATCAAGCTTGCCGGAGCAGGCGAAATCAGCCTGAGCGAAGGCCTGCCCGAGGACGAACGCGACCCGTCCGCATGGGCGCGCTACAACGCCAACATCCTGCGCGTCGTGCCGCAGTTAAAGTACCGCCCTGGAAGTCAGTTGGCCATCGACCTGGTGTTCTTCATCAATGGCATCCCAGTGGCCACGGTTGAGGTAAAGACGGACTTTACCCAGTCCGCAGGTGCCGCAGTGGAGCAGTACAAGAACGACCGCTTGCCGATGGACCCCGTCACTCGGCGCGTCGAACCGCTCCTCGCATTCAAGCGCGGAGCCATCGTCCACTTCGCCGTGTCCGACAGCGACATTCAGATGACCACCAGATTGGCGGGCACAGGTACTTATTTCTTGCCTTTCAACCAGGGCCGTGACGGGCACGCCGGCAATCCCATCCGTGACGACGGCGAGTACCCGGTGGCCCACTTCTGGGAACAGGTCTGCCAGCGCGACAATTGGCTGCGAATTTTCCACGGCTTCGTCTACACCGAGAAAAAGGAAGTAGTGGACCTGGCCGGCAATCACCACAAGAAGGAAACGCTGATCTTCCCGCGCTTCCATCAATGGAATGCCGTCAGGCGCATGATCGAAGATGCCAAAGCTAATGGCCCGGGTAAATCGTACCTGTGCGAACACTCTGCAGGCTCCGGCAAGACCAGCACGATCGCCTGGACCGCGCATGACCTGATTCGCCTGCGCACCGCGGATGGCGTCAACCTCTTCCATTCGGTCATCGTCGTCACCGATCGCACGGTACTGGACAAACAGCTTCAGGACGCCGTCCAGCAGATCGACCACCAGCACGACATGATCGCCGCCATCGGCGACAAGGATACAGGCAGGAGCAAGTCGGGCGAACTGGCCCAAGCGCTTGAACGCCAGACACCCATCATCGTCGTCACGATCCAGACCTTTCCCTACGCGATGGAGCAGATCCTGACCAACGGGAAGCTGGCTGATCGCAACTTCGCGGTCATCATTGACGAGGCCCATACCAGCCAAACGGGCACCGCCGCTTCAAAGCTGCAGGCCACGCTTGCCCTGCGTGACGCCAAGGCGATGGAAGGCCTGACCATTGAGCAATTGCTGGAGAAGATTCAAAGTTCGCGGGTAAGGCCGAACAACGTCAGCTATTTCGCGTTCACTGCCACGCCCAAGCACGCTACCTTGACCTTGTTTGGGCGTCCTGCCGATTCTACCCGACCGGCCAGCGAGGACAACCTGCCAGTATCTTTCGACAAGTACCCCATGCGCCAAGCCATCGAGGAAGGCTTTATCCTCGATGTCCTGGCGGGCTACCTGCCATACAAGACCGCCTTCAATCTCGGTGAACCCGCCAAGGATGGCAAGCGCGTGGATAGCAAGGCCGCCAAGCGTGCCTTGGCCAAGTGGCTGTCGCTGCATGCGACCAACGTCATCCAAAAGGTGGAGTTCATTGTCGAACACTTTGCTGCCAACGTCGCCCCGCTCCTAGGTGGAACTGCGAAGGCCATGATCGTGACGTCCTCACGTGCGGCTGCCGTTCGCTACAAGCGAGCTTTCGATGCCTACATCGAAGTCAATCCCCAACACAAGCCATTCCGAGCCCTGGTGGCCTTCTCTGGCTCCCTAACGGGGAAGGAGGTCAAACACCCCTCCGACGAGCAGCTCAAAGACGACGTTTTCGCTGCCGAGGATGATGAGCAGTTCGCCGAAAGTACGATGAACTCGCGCCAGTATGGTTCAGACCTGCGCAAGGTCTTTGACCGTCCCGAATTCCGGGTGATGATCGTGGCCAACAAGTTCCAGACGGGATTCGACCAGCCCAAGCTGTGCGCGATGTACCTGGACAAGAAAATCGCCAATCCGGTGGAGATCGTCCAGACGCTCTCCCGTCTCAATCGCATCGCCCCGGGCAAGGACACCACGTTTATCGTCGACTTCGTCAACGAACCCCAGGTAGTGCTGGATGCTTTCGCCAAATACGACGCTGGCGCCGAGATCCAGACCGTCCAAGATCCCAACGTGGTTTACGACCTGCAGATTGAGTTAGACAAAGCCTGCATCTATACGCCCGCGGAGGTGGCGGCCTACACCTCGGTACGCTTCAAATCGGCCGCAGCCTATGCCGCCGGTGAGCAGGCGCAGCACAAGGAGCTATACGCTGCAACCAGCGCACCGACCCAGCGGTTCAACGATCAGATCAAGGCAGCACGCGGCACAATCAACGCGGCCGAGGCAGCTTTTGAAGCCGCTAATGCACTCGGCAATGAGTCCGGCATGAAAGCCGCCGACGCCCGCCGAAATGAAGCAGCCGAAGGGCTTCAGCAACTACTTGACTTCAAATCGGGGTTGGCTCGGTTTGGCGCGCTCTACACCTACATCGCGCAGACCATCGATTTTGGGGATACCAGTCTCGAGGCTTTTGCCAGCTTCGCAAGGCTGCTCTCCAAGCGGCTAGACGGCGTACCGCCTGACGAGGTTGATGTATCCGCACTAGTGCTGACTGGTTTCGACATCAAGCCGAAGGAGGTACCGGACATTGACGGAGCGCCCGATCCCGACTCGATCGTTCTTAAGCCTATCGGGCCAGGCGGAGGTGGGCAGGCGGCAGTGCCGGTTTACCTTGCGCAGGTTATCGCTCGATTGAACTCCATTTTTGGGGAGGCCACTCCACTCGCCGATCAGGTTGCAATGGCCAACCAAGTTGCCATGATTGCCCGCGAGGATGCCAACACGATGGCCCAAGTGGCGAACAACTCGCGCGAGGTGGCCATGAATGGGAATATCAAGGGGACGGTCCAAGCAGCAGTTGTTCGGGCCATGCTGTCACACCAAGCACAAGCGGAGCACCTCCTAAAACAGGATCAACAAGCTTTAGTGCCCTTCACTGCGCTCGTCTATGACCTGCTTAAAGAAGGCAGAGATATCGATTTGTCAGGAATCCCAGGACTCCAGTCGGCAGGAAGTGGTGAGAATGCACTTCTTTCTGCTGCACGAAGGCGAGCACAGGAAGTAGTTCGTGAGCGATTCGGAACAAATGCAGTATGGGAGATGGCTGTAAACGCTATCTTCGACGAACTAGGTTCGCGGGCGGGAGAGCGGCCGCACGCGGATGTCCTCACCGTTGGACAAAATTCAGGGATTCCTGCACGATCTGTGCTTCTCCCCGTCTTGAATTTTCTGTCCGCCGATGATGTTGGAATCCTTGAGCGACACGTTGTCGCCCGTCAGCATCGCTGGACTGTTGCGCAGCACCAAGTCCCGGGTAGAAAATCAATCTTCTGATGAATGGGCGGACAAGTTCAGCGTTCAGTGGACGCTCGGTTCCATGAAATAGGTGGTCAATTACGATGCAGATTAGCCTTAAAATCTTACTCAATTGGTTTCCGGGCCTCCGTGGAATTCTGGAGGCTGATAATTCTGAAGAATTCGATCAATACCTCGAACAGTACATCGAACAATGCGTTAGCGTAATGGAGGCTGAAGCGCATTATCTGAACGGCGATTGTGAGGAAAAACTATCCGCGTACCTCGCCGCTTCGCTTCGACATCCAGGACTTTGTGTGCAACGAGAGAGCTACAGCAATGGTCGAGTGGATCTCACCATCCGGCAGGAGGGGGTCATTGGTGGGCAACAGCGACTGGCAGAAGCAAAAATCTACAATGGTCCTGTCTACCATGTGAAGGCACTGGAGCAACTCATCAAGCGTTACTCGACTGGACGAATGCGAACGGGGTATGTGTTCGAGTACGTTAAGAAGAAGGGAATCGCAACTCTGGTTCAAGGCCTTCGTGAGCACGCGGACAAGAATAAGCCGCTCGACCAATACGGCGATACGGCAGCACATGGGATGAAATGGGCCTATGAATCTATGCACATACATTCAAGCGATGACCGGTTGCGGGTCGTGCACGTTGGTGTGAACCTTTTTAATGGCTGAGAATACCCAAGTCTTTCAGTAATAAGCTCGCATTTGCGCATGATCATCGGATATATGACGGCAACGCAAGCTCACCGGGACATCAGCCATTACCTGATGCAACGATACAACTGGCTACGTCCACATCAATTTAGCGATGGCCTAGCGGTAGCGGAAGAGAAACTTAACGCAGCGTCCGGAATGGGTTGACCACTACAAGACACCATCTCGCGATCAGTCCACTGCAAGACAGAGACGCGGTCGCCAGACCTTCTCAACGTAAGGTACTGAAGGGCGAGCATCAGGGGGCGATTTGAACTTGCGGCCGGATGCGGTCACGAATTTCTTGATAGATCGGCAATCCGATCCCAGGCGCGACTTCAACCGAAACGCAAATGGCGAACTTAACCGCCCCCGTCAGTTTTCCCGCGTCGCTCACACAATTCACTTTGAACACCAGAGCGTTGCCATCCACGAACGCAAGTGCGGTTTCCCCCTCGATAATCTCGTGTTGCAGGGTGCCACGCTGAACGTGCTGCCATTGACAATTTCTACGGTTTGCATCGAACTGCTCGACCGGAGGGTCAATCCACAGCCTAGCTCCACGATACCTTGCGTGACGCGGGTTGGTCGGCGAGATCCAAGCCAAGGTGACTGTCAGGCGACGGCGCACAGCCTGTGCAATCAGGCTAGGTGGAAGTGGGGTGCGGAACTCGACACCCTGCCCCTCGCCGATTTCCCCCACGCCAACCAGAGTGGCCCGCTGCTCCGTGCAGCTCAACACACGAGAGATGTTAGCCCTTCCGTACCCAACTGTTCGGCTCACAAAATCCTTCTGCTTGTGCCAATCGGTAAGGTCTGGCCGCGTATCTAAAAGACGCTTTTCAAGATCCCCCCACTCAGCGCCGTGCGCGAGCATCGCCTTCATCAGTACAGCGTCATAGCGTTCGGGAATCTGTCGCGCGTCATCGGCGCGAAGCGATTGAATGACGGCATGTACCTGAACGGCCCCACGAGTTGCCAACGCCGTTGCGTTGCTGGTTCCACGAGAATAAACGGTGTTTTCGCCTCCTTGACGAGGCGGCGTCGCGACTTTATGCCCGGGTGCAGCTGGGCTGTTGATACCAGAAAGCTCAGTTGAATTCGCTGGCCCGAATTGCTCACGATATAGCATTCGCCCTCCCGGAAACAGGAGTTCGGGCTTGATTGCTCGCCGGAAACCATTACCGACTCTCGAGTAAGCGGCAACGAAGTCCGCCGCGAATACATCATAGCGACCCGGTACTCGAGGAAAAATGGCAGCATCCGCGTGAAGCGCTCCGATCGTTAACGCATTCAACGACTCCGCCGGCGCGAGGATTCGTCTGCTGGCCCCATTGGAAAACGCCGCGCTCGCCGCAAGCTTTTCGAGTTCATCTAAGTCAATTTCGCCGATAGTTTCTCTCGGCGTATCGGTAAATTTAAGATCGGCACTGTGATTCCCTGCACTAACGATAAAGAGCACGTTGTACTTGCTCGAGAGCCAGTCCAATAGCCGAGCCCAAGGCGACAGCTCTGCACCGAACGGTCGAAAGATGTCACCGATAGATACGTTAATGACTTTGACGCTGGGAGCTGTCGGGCCCTGCTCTCCTTCGCCATCAAACATTCGTCTAACAGCTCGATGGAACAAATCAAGCAACAGGTGGTTGTCAGGAGTCGCCTCCTCTTTGGGGACCCGCATGTCCGCGGGCCTTGTCCGCATAATTGGACGCACGTACAGCGGAGAGCTAAGAGGTTGCGCGTTGCTATCTAGCTCCCCGTGGACAATGAGCGAAGCCATTGCTGTTCCATGAATACGGTCTCGCGCTTCGTAGGTCGCGGCCCAATCGTCGGGATCATCGATCGTTACTCTTCCCGCTAGCAACGCGTGATTTTGCATTGGCATGCCGTCAAAAAGCGCAGCGATCGCGGGCCCATCAGGAGGCGCCAATGCTCGATTTACGGTTGGAGGAAGAACGTCAAGTTCCAATTCGCTATCAGCGATCGCTTGTCCTTGCGGACGGAAAAACATGACGCTTTCCGAGAGTGCCAATGCAGGTGGCACATCGCCGAGTAGGGAGTGAACGCCGGCGATCGACATCTCGACGAGAAAGCCATGGTACGCAATTTCGGGAATAAGAGCGCTGCTCAAAACCCGCCCATCAAGCGCAGCGACCAAATCGCCAATCTGCACGGCCGAGCGACGATTCTTTTCTTCTGAGGTAAAGCACCAGGCCTCAATCTCAAACCGAATTGTTGGTTCGCCGCTTTCGAGCCGATCAAGCCAAAACTGCCTGATAGCAGGACCGATTCTGTCATGCGCATTCCAGAAGCGCACGTCATGGAGATGGTGAAAGATGTCCTTCCATTTACCCAGACCGTAGGCAAGCTTAGCGGCGGGATTGTCGCAAAATGAATCCCAAAGCGAGATGATCTCGTTTAGGGCTTGTCGATTGCTACCGAGTAGAAATAATCGACCATTCAGCGGCTTGTCCGATCGAACTCCATCCTCGATGACAAAGAAGTCATCATCGGGCGCAACGCCCGACTCATCGCTTTCTAAGAGCCATTCAAGCCCCGGCGTCTTTTTGACTGCTCCCAAGAAGCCATCAATGGCACCGATGGTCTCGAATATGACAACGAGCTCAGGGTTGTCGTTTGGGGCGTTGGCTTGCAATTGAAGCCGCTGCTGCTCGAATGCGCCCTGAAGCCGACCAAATCTTGGTCCAATGCGCTCAATCTGGCGAGCCGCATCTGGCACGTGGATTCTCGCAAAACCAGGCGGTCGTTTGTCGCGATCCGAGACGCCGGTTGTTGGTAAGAGGAGAAGCGGTAGTTCTTGTTGTTGGCTCATCGACTCTCTGCTTATGTTGACAACTAGCTCTCAGTGGCGATTCGACTCTTCCATTGCTCCAGGCGATCGGTAATTATTTTACGCAAGTTAGAATTCGGCAGCCCGAGGATGTAGCGGCGATGAACATCCTCGCAAAATTGCTCGAGTTCAGAGAAGCTACTCGCATTCAGGCGAGAGGCTAACGTTTTCGCAGTAATGCCAAGTCGTGTCCCTAGCTTGCGTTCAAATCGTTCAAACCATGCACACTTTTGAGCCAAAGAAGGTGATGGCAAATTCAGTCTCAATTGAAACCTGCGCCAAACCGCTCTATCCAATAGCTCAGCGTGGTTGGTTGCTGTGACGACGACAACGTGACTTGGTAACGAATCGATTTGAAGCAACAGCGAACTAACGACGCGCTTTATTTCGCCCGTCTCATTAGTGTCCCCGCGCTCTTTGCCCAGCGTATCGAATTCGTCAAAAAATAGCACGCACTGATGAGTCCGAACAAAATCGAAAAGCCGTTTGAGCCGCCCGCTGGTTTCCCCCAAAAAGCTTCCCACAACGGCCTCATAGCGAACCACAAAGAGCGGCACCATAAGTTCGCGTGCAATAGCTTCGGCTGTTGAAGTCTTCCCGTTCCCTGGGGGACCGGACAACAATATTCGATGCCTTGGCTCAAGACCATACGACCGGAGCAATTCGCGTCGTTGCTGCTCTTCAACAAGTTCCGCGAGTGGCTGTTTGATTGCCGATTCCAGAAGGATAGAATCGAACGAGCGTTGAGGCTCAACTTCATAAAGCAACCCACCATGCCCTCCGTCATGGCCGCGAGCAATTTCTGACGATCGTGCAGGGGCTGTAGTAGAGCGCAAATTTTCGACCAACCTGTCGGCTAGTACGTTATGGCGCTTCGCTCTCTCTTCCGCGGCCATGGCTTCCACGGTTGACCGAAACAACTGCTGGTCTCCCTGGCTACCTGCGCGAACAAGATTAACAATAAGATCGGCTCTTGGCATATTTCCCCCAGCCGGATTCTAGCATGTTGATTTGGCTCGAATTTTGGCGTGCCCATTGAACTGAGGCCTGTTGATTTGCACCAAATGTTGACCCGCGCCGCCGCCCCAGGTCACAGCTAGGACGGGAGGTTCACCACGCCTCTATTGAGCAAATGGAGAAGTATCTCCTCGCGGAGTCCCTCGTTTTGAGCCAAACCGACCAAGGCATTTATCGCTTGGCGTGCGAGGCGACGTGCCAAGACGCGCTGTTGGGTGGAGATGATTCGACTTTCAGGGCGCCCATGAACGTACGTGCAGCGCATGTCGTACAGATCCAGGTACTGCTTCGCTGCTTCGGGGTTCATGATGGCAGCACTCAGCCTCGCTGCAACCCGTCGGGTTCCGCCGTCTTTGTGATGGTCTGCTGGAAGACGCATCTTACGCTTCGATTGCTGATCGACCTCCGTTCCGAAGGCGGCTTCGATCACAATGAGATGGGCCATCACTTCATCGACGCCATCGGAAAGGAACGCCCGAACCAGGAAGTGCTCAACCGGGGTACAGAACAGCTCCGATTGCAGCGTGCTCGGCGCCTGCAGCAACGCCCACACACTATCAAGTGCCTGACTCACATCCTCGGCTGACGCCGAGGCTCGCAGCTCTAGTGGTCGCTCGCATTCCTCCCACTCGTCATGATCTATCTGGTAGAAGTGTGGCTCCCACGACAGCTGCTCGGGAGCAGGCGGCGCGGGAGGAAACGTACAAAGATCATCGTCGAGGGTGTAAATCCAAGGTACCCGGAAGCCTCGCCAGTCCACCTCGGCCATCTCTGCCCAGTCTTCCCAGGGTGCCAGCAACAAAATAAAAAGTGCGCGTTCTACCGCCTGGGGAAAGCGCCCGCTATGGGGGACAATCTCGCCCATATCCTTGCCGATGGGGAAATCCAACCAGGGGAACCGACGAAGGCCCGATTCACTCCGAACTGAGATATCTTCCTCTACGACCAGCCAATGGAATTGGGACAGGCGCGAAGAGTCGAGACGGATACCCGGATGGCAGCGCTCCAACCTGGACACATTGAAAAATACCTCCAGCTCGGCCGCGGTGAATTTCCCCATCGTCGCATTACCAAACCGGAAGGTCGGAAGGTCACCGGCCATATCCAATGGGCAGAGGTATCGCCGCCGAGTCGTGGTTCGTTGGAACTCGTGAGTAAGTGCCGCTGCCACCTGCCTCAGGTCCGGCCTGGGCTGGTTAGGCAGATGGGGCGTACTGCACGGTAGACCCAGCGACCTCAGTGCATTGCCGATGGATACCTCCAGCCCCAACGTGGATTTCCCGTTGCGATAATTCTTCTCCAGCCACTTTTTCAGTGTGAGAAATTCGCGGCTGCTCCACAGATTCTGTGGGCCGGGTGGCGGGATGTCCCACAGCGTTTGCAGGGTTGCGACAAGAGAGTCATCGAAATGCATGAGTGGCTCAGCCCCCTGAATTGGATTTTAAAATTATCCTTGTTTGAGCGTATCTTAGTAGCGGAGTCCAATCAGATTCAACTTTCTCCTTTTTTGGGGCATGTGCGCTGCCAAGTTTGCCAAGGATGATGAGTTTGGCCATCCATATGAGAAAAATAGCTGTCAGGGAGAAAAAATGATTTGCATCGAATGCGTTACGCCAGCACCGCTCAAGAAGTTGTTTGATACGCACGGAGAGGAAGGTGACTGCAAGTGCTGCCAGCGCCACGCAATGACCATCGAACCCCAAATCCTGTTTGAGTACATCTATGACCGGTTGAGGGAGAACATTGCCCAAAAGGATGACCTTACGGAATTCGAGCTTGGCATGCTCTATGAGTGTGGGTCCGATAATATCGCCGTGGCTGATGTTGGTGTCGTTTTGAGCGAATGGTTAGACCTTGGGGATGAGAAGTACTTCGATGCATTGGTCAGTGGTGTTCCTGAAGAATTCAAGGTTGACGATGAAGGACATGAAACCCATTTCTTTGGCGATGACGGAACGCTGGAGAAGAACGCTTATGAAGTGAAGTGGGAAGAGTTTGTCGCAGGAGTTCAGTACACCCACCGCTTTTTTAATGCGAAATCTCGCCAATTTCTTGATTCTGTATTTTCTCCGTTGGTCACCGAAGACGATGCGGTCAAGCGCCAAGTTATCCGGACCATGGCTAATGGCGACTTGATCTACCGTGCGCGTCTTGCCAAAAACATCAGCGAAGCGAAGAAGATAATCAATGACCCAGCCGGGCAGTTCGGCCCCACGCCGCGGTTCCTGGCAAGCAGTCAAAGGATGACACCGAATGGCATTTCCGCCCTCTACTGCGCGCTGGAAAGAGAGACCTGCCTGAGCGAAATCCGCTCCATTACCGGCGACCATGTGGTGAGCACTGCACTGACTCCGGTCGTTGAATTGCGGCTTCTTGACCTGACGGTACTAGACCGGGTTGATCCTCCCAACCTGTCGGCACTGGAAGTTGGATTTCGTGAGGCACTGCACCGCAAAGTTTTCCTGGGATCCCTGGTTAAAAAGATGTCCAGGCCAAAGGCTCGCGATGATGAGCTAAGTTATCTATCGACCCAGGTAGTGTTCGAGTACCTACGACTACGTTTCGGCCACCAGGTCGACGGCCTGGTCTTCCCATCAGTGCAAACAGGCGAGGCGGGTACCAACATCGTCTTTTTTCCCGAGGCGAGCCGACTCGCATACGTTCCGACAGCGGCGCCCGATGAGGAGAGATTTGGCGACGCCCCCCCTGTTGAGGTGCCAATCAACATCGACAACCCGCTCATGCCCCTCACCAAGATTATGGTTGTTCACGGCTCGATCCGATATCACAAAGTCACGGCAATTGAGACTCGGGCACATGAGTACCGCCATATCTATGACATGTTCATGAGCGATGAAACGCGTAGACGTCTGAACTTGTACTAGGTCACTTGCAGATGCACCGGCAAGACATCGACCTATGCCTTTCCGCGATTCGCATCTCGCGCATCTCCGCAATAATCACCCTGCTTTTTTCGCATTGAGAAATCCGGATCACCTGAGATGTTAGTTTCTCGGTAAACGGGGATGCGGACAAAATCTTGGACTGATTAATCAGAGAATCCTAGGTATTTTCGATACTCAACAGAGCTGCGATTACCTAACGAGATCTTGATCCGCCTTTCGTTGTACCACCGGATCTACGAGTCCAAAACGTCGATGAATTGATCTAGGATGCCAGACTGCCAGTTCCTCGAGTAGAACAGCTCGTTCTCCAACCTGCCAGGAAGCCTTCGCACGCCGCATTTTGCCCGCAGCAAAACGGGATGGTCGAACGAGTGATTCAAACGCTCGAAGAACAGTGCGTGCACCGCCATCGTTTCGAAACATTACAGCACGCTTGTCGAGCGATTGCCGACTAGATTCAGCTCTACAACCATCGACGGCCACAGCAGGCGCTGAAGATGAAAACCCCGGCTGGGGCATTCGCATTAGCCGCTTAACCTGTGCAGATTTTGCTGGGTTAATACATAGACGCCAGCGTTACGAAAACGTTCGTCAGGTCAATGGCGGCTCCCGCTCTATTCTTCTACAGCATAAATGCAGACTTGGCACCTTTCGGCCTGCTGCCCTTCGCCTGCTTAAGCTCTGCCACTTCATTCTCCGTAGGCATCTCTTGATCGAGTCGAGCGCATAGTTTCTCAACAACCTCCACGACGAACTGCCGATCTGCCGACGCGAGCCGCTGGAGCATCGAAGTCATGCGATTACCTTGATCAACCGAGCGCCGGCTACTCTCACGGAGAAACACATCGATATCACACTTGAAAAGCACGGCCAGTTCATGGAGCCTAAAGACAGACGGCGGCACAAGCCCTCGCTCCATTCTGGATACGGCCTCTTCTCCGATGCCGAGACGTCCCGCGACTTCGCCCTGAGTCACCCCCGCCTCCTCCCGCTTCCTTGCAATCGTCTCGCCGACTCGACGATGAAATGCAACCTTAGCCTTCTCCCGCTTTTTCCCGTCCTGCTTGCTCATCTTCTTCATGATCTGACCCAACAAAAATATCGTGTGTCTCCCCCTTGAGTAGACATTAATCGAAAGTCGACTGTCAACTCATTCGGATGGGAGAATCATTTCGCGTTGTTAGAAAAGTTCCAAAAAGAACAAATCGACCTATTTAGTTGAGTACCAACCTTTTGGCGAACACTGCGATTCTCTATGATTTTCACCAGTATTTTCGTCGTTTTTGGCCACATTTCATGCCAAGAGATCAACGCTTCGTGAAACAGTAAATGAAGTGTGCAAATGCGTTCCGCGTTTGTCGGATAGGGGCATGCCGATTCGCCTCACGAGACTCGCTAATGTCGAACAACGCACACAAACTCACACTCCCTGATAACCAAAGACAAGCATTAGTCAACGCGATAGTCCTAATTTCGCGGGAAGAAGTTGAACGCATAACCGGCATGTCGCGCGCATGGATTTACCAAGCAATGTCAGAGAATCGTTTTCCTCGCCCCGTCATCTGCTCTGTCGGTTCGCGGCGCTGGTTGCTTTCGGAGATTCAAATGTGGGTGCTCGAAAAAATCAACGAGCGCGACATGCTCGCAACGTCTCGGGCTTAGTAGACGCATGAAGTTCCATACATTCCGCCCTACTAACACCACCGATCAATCACCTCGCTACGCAGCCGCGTGTGCCGTTGAAACCGCACCGCCATACCTGGCTCGCAGCTTCTGCACTATCAATCATGAAAAATCACACTCCACCCAGCCGCCTCCCCGCCGACATGAAACTTATTACGTCAAAAATCATCGGTTGCATTTTGGCGTTCGATCGCGTTGCGTTCTCTGTTGACGATTTGGAGCTCCCCCCTGGCCTTGCGTCTGAGGTTGCTGAACACTGCGAGAGCATTCGCGTTATTCAAGTTCAGAATCCTTATCACCGAACTTGGGGGATGAAGGTGGAGCTTCATCAGCCGACACCAGTCGCACTTAGCATTCTCAACAAAAAGCTGGGCCCACGAAACATCACCCGCGTAAGCAGCGTAGAGGTCGCGATCGATTGGCTCACGGCGAATAAAAAGGACGCTTTCACTGTCGGCGCTTACGTACTTGAACATCTTCGGATTCCCCACGCTCGTCATCGAGCGCGTTTTGTCAAAGCGACATTCTATTCAGACCGTAGAGCCACAAGACCCAAATCTCGCACTAACAAGGTCGCAGTGCTTTATCCCGATAAGCCCAGTAAGTTGCTTGCGCGAAAGAGCGCAAAACGCTGCTGTCATCTGGAATTTCGTTATCAAAACCGCGGAGCATGTGCAAGCATCGGACTAAACACCATAGGTGACTGTGCGTCATTCGACCATGAGGCGTTCTGGCGTCATGCGCTTGCTCTTTACACGTTCCGACACATGCACGAACTTGGAGCAGTCGTGGGGTCGAAACAGCATATTTCTGATGCAGCGCTGCGCAAACAAGCTAAGCAGTTCCTCGCGCAACACAGCGCCCCTCAGTTCTATTCAGACACATTTGTCCTTCATGACTGCTTGCACGCAAGCCCGAACATCAAGACGTTGTTGAAGAATCTCGACAATCGTCACTTTCTGAAGAAAATCACGCTCACGTAACGCACACATCGCACAACAACCCACTTGCCTATGGAGGTCAGAATTAAGCCAAGAACAGCATAATGATAAATACACACATTTATTTCCACACACTCCACCCAGCAACGCGTCTCAGCGCCAACAACTGATCGAAAACAACGGAAATATCCACGTTTTCCAGCACGTTTTCGATAAGCACCTCGCAGGAACTCCCCTACAAATTCGCAACGTCGAACGTCAAAAGACGTCGATATTGCTCAACTATTGCCTGAAGAATCTCTATGACGAAACATGTCCAGCTCACGACAGAGCAACAAAAAGTAAGGGCATCAAGAATCAATCGCCTTTTGGTTCACGCAGTCCCCGGAGCAGGTAAGACCGAGACGCTGTGCGCATGCGTTCGTCATCTAATTGCTACTGGCGTCAATCCACGCACGATCCTCGTCCTCACGTTCAGCAATAGAACATGCGATGAACTGAGAAATCGCATCGGCAACGAAAACGTCACCGTCAGCACGTTCCACGCGTACGCGAATCGTGTTGTTCGTGCAGCATCGAACAAGAAGATGACGATTCCGAACTCGGGAGACTTAGATCGCGAGCTCGCGCACACTGTCGCGAAAAATCCGAAGCTGGTTCGCCGGATACGTAGGCAACTTGTGGATCTTCGCGATAAGGCGACTCGACTTCTCGTGCGCCGCTTCTTTCAAGCTACGCATGGGGATCCGGGATTGGAGCAGAAGTACCTTACCGATACATTGTCGCCATACGCATCGTTTCTCGCTGTGCGTGACGATTTGACGCGGTTGCGACGGAGATTCGAGCGGCGCCTTCGTGATCGTGGTCTCATCGACTTTTCCCAGATGTTGGTTCACGGGAAGAAGTTGCAGGAGAAGACGGACATGCCCTTTCAGCACATCTTTGTCGACGAGTATCAGGACATGGATGTACTGCAGACGAAGTTGCTGGTTGCGATGAGTCGAAGCATCAAGACCTTGCGAGTTTTTGGTGATCCCAACCAAGCAATCTACTCGTTCATGGGCACGCAAAATCCGAACATTGCGCAGACGCTCGGCGCTGATGTGATGTCGTTGCGCAAATCGCATCGCGTGACTCGTCCTACTGCGGCCCTAGCCTCATCGATTCGTGGATGCTCGGTAATCGAAGCGTCCCGAGATGGCGAGATGCCTTTGCTGCTCAAATGCAAAAGCCAACGTGAGCAGGAAGATCGAGTTCTTTCGTTGGTGCAAGCACTACTGTCGAGCGGTGAAAATCCGGACATCGCGATTCTCGCTCGAACGCGGCACGAACTGCGAATCATGGAACGAGTGCTATTGAATGCGGGATATGGCGTTAACGCTCTGCACCGTAATCCACAACACGGCTACTTGGAGCGTATGTTGAAGCTGCTTCGCCTAGTCAACAAGGACGTAGAGTTCTTCCGACGGAAGCTCACAAAGCAGGAATGCCGTCATGTCGAGCAACGCATTTCCGAGATTGGCGGCGTATCCATTGCTTCTGAGCATCTTCCGGTACTGCGTCGAGAACTTGCTGCTGTCGCTCGTGCCGAAAGTTTCGAGGGGAGGTTCAGTGGAGTGAAACGAGTAATGCTCTCACTTCTTGCAAAAGCCGGGGCCGATGATTTACGTCGCGACGTGCAGAAGGAGTTGAACCTGTGGCAGCCTATCGCAGGTCGCTTCAAAACCGTGAAGAGGCTTCGCGAGTTTATGCGAAACGTCGCCGAGCAGCCGAGAATCACTCTGTCGACGATCCACTCGGCAAAGGGAAAGGAGTGGGACCACGTCATTCTGATCAACTTTGTCGAAGGCGCATTGCCGCACGTCAAAGAGGTAAAACGCGGCAACGTGGAAGAGGAGAAGCGCTTGTTCTATGTCGCGGTGACTCGGGCGCGTGAACGCGTATATCTTGTGCGAGCCCCGGTTACCGTTGGATCAACCACGTACTCAAAGCGTTCTCGACTCTTGACCAAAGCCGTGCGTGCGACTTTGCAGCGCAAGTTCTTGCAAGTTTGAGTTGTGAAACCTCGTAGGTCACATGCGGTACTCCCATGCGGTGTTGTGCATGTGACCTACGCGACTCAGAAACGGTGCCGCAAGAGCCCTTTGACAAGTCCAAAATCCGTGGCTGAGCAAATCGTGGTGGACCTACGTCCCGCCCAAAAGCCCGGATGAAATACTGTCAAAAAGCCCAGGCAATACCCGCTCATGCCGAAGCGCCTTTGTGCTGCGGAGTCTTTGGCGGTACCGCGCCAAGATGATACGTTGAGTCGAACACCATCTCTGTCAACCAGCGCTAAAAGTTAGGACTGTCGCCAGACTGCTTGAACAGCTCTGTGTGATCGGAAATAGCGTCCACAACAACGGATTGACATTCTGCCTCCGCTTCTCCGATCTCGCCTTTGCCGAACGCGGCTTTTTCAGTCGCTGGCTACCAAGCACTTAGCCGAAGGGATGAGCAACGTCCATAATTCACGCCGTGCTGGACCTTCGCTCAGCTTCCAAGTTTGCGGCCAAACCCGCTAACATGGCGGCTAGCGCGATGAGAGCCGAGGAGAAAAAGACATAGAAAATGCCAAGATGTTGCATGATCTGAATGCCAACGAAGGGCCCGACCGCCGAGCCAAGCAAATACAGAGAGCCCAATCCCGCATAAGTGCCTTGCGTCGTCTGACTCGCAAGTCTGCTCAGGACGACGCTATACAGAGGAAACAAGAACAGCTCTCCCGCGGTAAACGCGGTTGCCGCAGCAATAACGAGATGAACATCGGAAGTGAAGCGGCCAAGTCCACACAACACGATCTGCGACAGCACAACCAACATGCTGCCAGCGATCATTTGATTTCTCCGGCTCATTCTCGAAGAGAACTTTTGGTACACCGGGTGCAAGACAACAATCAGGACAGCACTCCATGACACAACAATAGATATGTACGTTCCCGCACTCTTCTCAGAGAGACTTACGAAGTATTGCGGCAGGACTATCGTGATCTGGCTTAATACATAAAATAGGAATGCTCCGTGAGCAACACAGACTAACAAACCCTTATCCAACCCCGCACCGGCCAAATCTAGCGCCCGAGAACGAGACAGAGGTATTGCTTCCAATGTATCGTTCCTTTTTGTTGTCAGACAAAATGCCAGCACTACACATCCGAACGCGAGCAAGCCACAGATCAACTCTCGCGAACCGTCGAGTACCGAATAAATTGCAGGACCTATCAGGGCCGCGAGGTTGGCGAGGAAGTACCTTGACTTCATCATGGATTCGTAGGCAGTACTCCCGGAGAGATTTTTCGCGATCTGCGTCTTGACCAAAGTATCGATCGCCGAGCGCAAGATAATAAGACCAGCCGACGCAAAGAAAACTGAGAATCGACCAATGCTAATTGCCATCGTTAGCGACAATGCTGCGGACGTCAGAGCCAGTGACCGAAGCACCATCGGAATGGGATAAATATCTGCCAACGGACCAATCAACACCGACACGACCGCAGCAAAAAATGCCGCAGCACTGAGCAAGCCACCGACCGAACCGGCATCGAAGTCGAGCCGAGCAAGCAACAGCGGGAGATACGGGATCAATGCGTAATACGGTGCTCTGCTGACAAACAATCCAGCGAGTAATCGATACTCTTCGGAAATAGCGCGTTGGCTCATGAAAGCAACGCGATCAACCGCAACATACGTGCCTCACTCAAGGGAAGACTCAGTCGATAAACTCTTCGCTCGGAGGTCAGGTCCGAAAATGACGTGTGAAATTTCCCGCGGATGGAGCCCGCGCTTAAGGCAGCAATCGACGGACTGGTCGCTCGCATGAAAAGGTATGGAAGGCAGGGATTCTCGGTACCGAGCAGCTCGATAGACGTACCACTCAACATGCTGACCATTTGCTCTCGCCGCATTGCAATTGTCTCTCGCAGTACGTCACCCACATCTCCCGCACGCCAAATAGCACTTGCAATAGAAAGACTAACCGGGGTCACCGCGAGTGCAGGAAGCACCGCCTGGACTCTCTGTTTGATGGCACGAGAACAGAACGCCACCCCCACCCGCAAAGAGCCCATGCCATACGCCTTCGAAAAACCACGAACAACAACTAGGTTCTTGTGCTGGTCAATTTTCCCGACCCAACTCTGCTGAGGACTAAGATAGTTCGCATTAGCCTCGTCCACCACCACGATTATGTCGCGATCCCCCGTCTGCTCACATATTTCATCAATATCAATCTGAGATTGGCTCTGAAACAATCCTGGATTTTCGAGCAACACCAAATCGCATGAGTCGATCGCATCTGACAAGGGCGCGGCTATCGCGGGGAGCCCTCTACGCATTACCCAAGAGGGGAGATCGGGGTACGTCGGCATCAATGCACAAAGGCCCTTGCGTACCAACATCGAAAGAGCGTGAAGCATGCTGCTAACTCCAGCGGCACAAAAAATTTGGTCACTGGCTATACCTCCACCAAAAAAAGATTGAGCCGCCTGGCAAATAGTCGCGCCACCATAAGGATCGGTCACGTCGTAACGCCAAAACAACTCCGTCCTCAGCACCTCATCGCTCTCTACGAGGCTTTGCATATCCAGCCTCAACAGTGACCGCTCATCCAGCGTCCAAGCGAGGTTCAACCCACCACCATCGGTAGTGTCAAAATCCTTCGCATAAGAGGCGATGCCGAGATAATCAGTTGAGCTCGTGATCATCTCTGCCATCGTGCGTAAGGAACGAAGAGTTCATCCTTCATCAAGGAACCATGATCATAGCAATACCCAGGCATGCTTACGAACTTCCTGCCGGTGGCGACAAACAATACAGCCCCAACTCGCTGTCGTATCAAGTTGCTCATCGCAGGAAAAAATGCTTCGCGCCGAAGTATCGCCACATCGTCCGGCAAACACGGCTTCGCGTACGCGATGATTTCTTCGGCATCGGCAGCACTGTGTATCCAGCGAACGCGCCCAGCACCACCGATATGTCCATTGAAGCGAGTGGCAACATGCGCAAATACTGAGGCAACTTCCGAGCTATGCTCGGTCTCCACCAGCCCATGATCAGAATGCGCAATAACGATATTTCCGCGCTCGCTCCAACGTGCGCATATGTCGTCAAACATCCGAAGAAACTTGACTGTAGGCTCGTCATATCCAGTGTGGTGAATCCACTGGTCAATGTCCACAAAACACCAGACCAATTTGGGCTCATGGCCATCAGACAGTACAGCGTCTACCTCTTCCGCCACCGCTCGCAAGATGTCGACTATTGGCACTGACTCTGCCGGGCGACCAGAGAAGAATGTTCCAGAGGGACGCAACTTGGCCCATTTAAGTAAGGAGTCCTTCCAGCCGCAACGTAAGCCCGTTAGATCGGATTCAAGTGCAACAGGCATATAGCCTAAACTGGCGGCATCATGAAAGAAGTTGCCTGTGGCCAAAGTGCAAATTTCAGGCTGGTACTCAAAGATATTTATCGGGCGCTGAAGACCTTCCAGAGTATGTACGACGCCAACAATGCCGTGCGTCTCTGCCCCCTCCCCTGTGCAGGCCGACGTCCAGCACGTGGTTGAAGTTGTGGGAAAGGTCGACGCAAGTTCGATCTGCTCAACGGGGCTTTTCCAGCAACTAAGTCCTAGCGCAGAAGTAATGCCATCGATAGCGAAAACTAGGACATTACGCATGTGACCACTCGCAACCTCAGATGCCAAGACCTTTCGAACGCGCGCTCTGACAGAAGTGATACTCGACTCGTTCATGCTCATGAGACCGGCAGCCTATTCATCAGATTTTTGACCCAAAGCGCAGCATTGTTTAGCACGTAGTAGTTACAGTTTGGCCTAGCGGCGCTGGGCTGGAAGAATACCAACCCCTCCGTGGGAGCTCCCATGATAGAAAGTCGACGCACTTCATCCCCATCCCGATTTACTGCATTGAAGTCTTTGGTGATCTCGATCGCACCTGGCGCAAATTCGTCACTCGCCTCTATGTTCTTCCACTTCCGAATCGTCCCGCGCCTCAGCAGATTTCGATATAGCCTTGAACTACAATGTGCGTCATCGAATGTTTGGATGGTTGCTTCGATCATCACGTCAACGGACGCTTCGTACCCGGTCTCATTCCCATGACAGGACCAGCCGTAGGTTGATTTTCGCCAGACAGCCAGTGGCCCTGCGGACACATCCAAGACTCCAGATTGAATTAGCGCCTGAATTTTTCGCATGACGCCGACAGATGCACCGTTAGCCAGGCGGTTATGGAGTCGGTAAATGCGCGTCACGAAATCTCGGTGCGATTCGGGCGTCAGGCCTCCCCAGTCAGCGGCATACGCGAAGGTGGAGCGTAAATCACGCCAAACTCGTTCCCCCGCAGCTTTGAAGGCAGATACGCCACTTCCTAGCGAAGCCTGCTCATTGTCATAGTCAATAAATCGAAGTAGCGCCTCGCTCCAAGTGCAGTTACGCGGATAACCAAACGTCCTCAATGGGAAAAGATGTTGCTCTTCGGAAAAACGCGCTTCCGCTGGCACATTGGCTGCCCCCACATCCAACTCCAACTGTTGGACGAGTACGGACGATTCGACATAGTCACCGTCAATGTGCTTCCGGAAAATTCGGAAAATTTCTGCATCATCAGAGGCGGGGCAATCGAGCGGCCTACGTAGATGAACCGCGTAGTGAACAGCTGCCATTTCCAATATCACAAGCGGCATGACTTGCTTTCCAAAGTCCAGTTTGGTGCCGCCGCCTGCATTAAACGTCGCCCTGCGTAAGGCATCAATAGATGCCTTGGTAAGAAACCATCCTGAGTGCTTATCGGCGGGAGCATGATTAGGCAGCTCGGGCCGAGCATAGGTGAATAGGCCACTTTGACTGGTAAGCACAATTCGCTTTGGCTCGTCGCCTGAGCGCATGTACTCTAGCCTCCCACGCATGAGCTGAAATTTTCCACCTCGTCCTTCTGTAAGCCCAAGAACGACGTCAATTGCCGCCAACCCCATGCCACGCAAGCCAACGGAAGAACAACTGGAAATGACACCTCGCGCGCAGGATTTAGAAAGCGGAAATGGCTCAGGGATGTAATCGCCACGCACGCCGCGCACGTCCAGCGTCGTCCTGCGAGCATGCCCCGTCACAAGCAGAACCTCATCCAGATTCTGTCGACGTAGCAGACCAGCGCTGGTAACGTATTCGAGCCTCGCCGCTCGATCAATTTGAACATCGACGACTTCGCCGTCGACGAGAATTACATCAACACCATTCTGAATCAAAGTCACCTTCCACGCTTCGAACATCTCTCTCAGCGCTTCGCCATAAAGTGCGCGTCTCGGCGCGGTCGCACCATCGATCTCGTATTTTCTCTCTCCCGTTTGCTGATACCTCATTCGACACCATTGCACGAAGTTCGGGCGCTCTCGTTCGGGCATTAATGGCAACGCCTCGGAGAGAGTTCCGTCGGCCGCGAGAGCAAGTTCCGATGCGCTACGATTCACCAAGTTGGTTGCTGCCTGACTTGCGTCATAGGTGCTACCGTCCCCAAATCGCCCCGTGCGATCAAAGACAAAAATCTGAATCTGCTTTCTGCGAAATAGGCCTTCATTGGCTATCGCAGCCAGTCTTTCTAAGCAATGGGTACCCATTACCCCTGCACCCACGATACCCACTCTATAGGTCGCCATGCAGCACCGCACGACGCAAAACACCTGACTCTTCCTCACGGATCTTCCGATGTGCAGCCTCCAGTTCTCTCGCGTCTGCGGCAACGACAAACACAGTGCCGGGAGAAGTCGACAGACTGGTGGTCTTCGTCAGATCGCCGCCGACACGCACACGATAGTCAACTGACAATACGCCATCGATCGCCAATAGACTTGAACAGTCAATCGTGTTAACTATCTTCGCGTCGATATCGGAGCGCAAGTACACCTTTCTGCCCAACATCCGCTGCGTCGACACCTCTATCGGAGTACGTCTAAAGTCATCTGGAACAGCAACAGATCGCGCCGTTTCCATCACCTGATTAGTGCCATAAATTTCCGTCGAAAAATTCAGACTTAGCGCGCCGTGGCAGCGGGCATTGATTTCGACCAACAGAGGCCCGCGTGTGGGATGAACAATGAACTCGGTATGTGCTGGTCCATACCTAACACCAAGCGCATCGAGCACGCGGCGTCCATAATTCACCAGAGAGAAATAGCAGGGGTCACCGGCATCTAGCGATTGTGCATAGTCGGGAAGTGGCGTTGCGCTCCTGGAACGATGGGAAGACCATATCGCAACAACGTGGTGCACGCCGTCGAGCGAAACCGTATCCAACATGTACTCGGCCCCTTCAATAAACTCCTGCGCGAGAATGCTCGTATTCTTGTTGCCGAAAACATCTTGGGTCTGGAACATTGCGTCTGCCATCGCCATTGCGGTGGAGCGAGAATCACAGATGCTGATTAGGTCTGAGGCCATGCTCATGCGCGGCTTTAAGACCACCTTCTCAATCGCCTGCTCACTCCACCAACGTGCAAGTTCTTTGCTGGATGAGCATGCGACTTGCCGCGTGTGTGGAATGTTCTTTCGCGCAAGGGACTCCCCCATCCAAAATTTGTCTCGGCGCAATAGCGACGTTTTGGCTTCGTTGCGCGACGGAATATTTCCCTGATCGGCTAATGCGTCCGCCGACACAACCCCTACGTCAGATCCCGCGATGACCTGTTTTACCCTCTCAGGGTCAATCGTCTTCGGCCATCTACCACCGTCCAGCCGCACTACGGCATCGAAATGCTCTGGTACAAACCGCTTAGTGGCTGCAGTAACCGATACATCGCTAAGGGCTGCCACCACTTTGACTCCTAAACCACGTAGTGCAAGAGGCAAGTACGAGCCAGTTGACATCGGGTCGACAACGATACATGTGTCCCTCACGTGCGCCCCCATTTATGTTCAGTGATTTCTCATAAGCAAGCGACTGAATTTTTCCATCAGCTCTTTAGACGCCTGCTCTTCATAGACGATGCCAGTCTCCGCGTCTGCATGAAAGCTGGTTTCAACGCCTGATGCCAAAGCTCGAAAACCATGCAAGAGATTCTCCACGGCCCCGGGAAAGGCGGATTGAATGCTGTAGGCCATCATGTAGTACAGGTTTCTTCCAACGGAAAAGCATGGGTATCGCATCTCATAATTTTCCATCGAGAACTTTGGAAAGCAGCCGTCAATGATCTTCTTCGGGCACATCCACAAGGGATATAAGAATTGCGCATCCTGAATTGCTCTAACCGGAAAGGGAAACGGGAATCTCCCTTGTGCGATTCGGTAGAGGCTTTCGGCTAACACATCTTCCAAATTTAGGCCCGTCACAACGAATGCCCCCAGATCTGCGGCCAGAGCGGATAGCACGCGACGAATCATGAAAGTTCCGAGGAACTCAAAATCATCTCCTGGAAAGCTAGACTCGTACGACTGGATGAGATCGCCTTGCCCACGAAGTTTGCAGATCTCGCGCACCCTGCTCTCTTCGACGACCATTAATTCCAAACCATAGCTTTGGCACAGTTCCTGAGCTCGAGGCACGCCGGAGTTCCAGTCAGCGACGCCCTTGAGTATCACGGGGTGAATTTCGATTGAAAAATCCGAAAAACTCGTCAAGGCCATCAAAAGTGCATTACTGTCACCACCACCGGATACACCAATTACAAGTTTCGAATTCGGTGCAACATGTTCCAGAATAAATTCGTGCACGTTGCGAGAGACAATGTCTTGGCATTCCTTTTGGGAAAGCCCCTTCAATACGTTTTTTACACGGCTCGCTTTGTTGTCTATTGATTGAAAGACGAAGCTAGACACTTCACGTCCATCTTCAGCCGGAGCGCGAACGTAGTCCATGACGTCAAACATTCTAGGATTAACGTTACGACTGAAATGGACCTGCACAACCGCTGCCTCGGCAAGCTCCCCAAAGCTAACGTCAAGATTAGCCAGAGCAGTGCTAGTTGATTTCTCGTCTACGGAAAATACAGAAACGGCACTCCATGGAATGTTCGAGCGACTCAGTAACTCGAAGAGGGTCTCAGTCGCGTTCAGGGGCTCGATCGTGATTTTTCCGTGGCTCGTAATGATTTCGGCAGACGGATATCGCTTGAATGAAAGCACAGTCATGGTAGGTCTCTGGCCAAGATCACAAAAATGGAAAGCATTCCCGCTGCAATGAACCGAGCGGTTCGGAGATAACTCGTTCCGGCTTGGGCCTGGTCGCCAATTGCTCCGCAGCCTTCTTGTCATGAACAACAGCGAGGTAGTTGCAAGATAACGCCTCGCCGAGGCTGTATTTCAGCTTGAATCTAAACAACGAATCGCTGCCATCGAGGGAGCGACCGCCGCCGAAATAGATGTGAGAGACAGTGCTGCCACGCTCGATGGCTTGCTGTACAAAAGTCGCATACAGTAGATCGCACGCTCCTCGGCCCCATTCGCCGAGGGAATTCCCTACCAGCAGGACATGTAGCGCCCGTTGATCAAACAACGCCCCACCAAAGCTCACCAATGTTTGGCTACTGACGTGTCGAATCCCAACACAGACAAAATTTGGCAGTGCTGCCAGCGCGGCTAGCGATTCCGCACGAACCACCCATTTTTTAGCAGCCCCAACGCGATTCAAGCTGCGCAAATGCATCTCCGCCGCAGCCGCAATCGCCGCAGCGTCATCGTGACGAATGATCTCCACCGTCAAGCGCTTCGCTCCTGCTCGCAAAATTCGCTGACACGGCAGAGGCAAGCTGCGTAAGTAGCTCTGGTAGTCGGAAGGCACCCGAAGAATCGCCACTGGTTGCCCAACACGAATCTGCGCGTCTGCCGTCTTCGGGAGATGTGAGAGAAGCTTGCCGTGCGGATCAAGCCGCAGGAGCTCACAGACAATAGCTTGCTCCCTGCACCAAGCACTGTAGTCGTTCAGCGCAGATGTCAGCCGGACTGAGTTTCCGGAGAAATATGGCTCTGCGTACCCACGCCACGCCTCAGAATAATAGAGTCCGGTATCGTCTATTTCATTGAGCACAGGTGTGTGCTCAAAAGCTGCGCCATCAGCCTGCTTCGAGAAGCGCATCCAGGTAGAACCGTAGAACGCATTTAGAAATTCCGAGGAATGAAATATTGAAATGTTTTTCACGTTCACTACCTAATTTAGGATCACTCAAACCTTCAAACTATTTCTTACATTCCTCACAATTTCCACATATCTCTCTATTTCCGATGAATCCAACTCATGAATTCCCTCAAAATCCTTTTCATCAAAGAATTTTTTATTTATTCCGCGCTGCATTCCAAGCCAAATTTTTTGCAAAAACATATATATTTTTTTATTTTTTTGCAAATCACTTGAAATCAACATCCTTTCTTCGATCGAACAACAATTCAAAAAAGACCTTATATTAAAAGGCACGGACATCGCCGACACCTCGTCAGCCTCTTCCTCGTGAGGTTTCGCCGTATTAAATGTCAAAAATCTAAGAATTGTCGAACAGATCCATTCGAGTTGAGGAAAAGAGATATTTTTTATCAGATCGAGATCCGTATGATTGAAAGGATCGGACGACTGGCCAAATTGCACAGCAGGAATATTGATACAGCTGGCAGCGAAAAGCGCATGATCCGAATAGCCAACAAACGGAATGACGACTGGTTCGCGAGCACCGTCGAAATTGGGGCCGAGCTTAATCATCGTGGCTACAAGCTGCTCGTCATATTCGGAGCTCAAGTACGGGGGAGGCAACTCCAGCTCAATGGGTGCACCTGTGATATCCGGATCGCCACCGACCGTATCGATATTGATCACAAATCCCGCCCTTTCCCGGCAGTCCGCGAGATAAGCGGCCAAGCCAACATACTCAGGTGCAAAAATGATACGTACCGATGGCGTCTCGCCTCCGCAAAGCTCAATCTGATGCAGCAGGTGTGCCAGCTCGACGGCAACAGCAACGCCGGAGGCATTGTCGTTAGCGCCGGGCCTCGGGTGACAGATATGTGCGGTAATCCAAACTTCGCTTGCAGCCGGGCTCTTGTGAGCACCCGTATTTCGATATTCCAATACCGAAATGTCCCCTGCGTTTTCCACTTCAATCTGAACTTTAGCCTCGGCCGGCTCCTCCACCATTGCGTCTAGCAACGTTGATACTTCTTCGCGTGTGATACTGCAGACGAACATAGTAGAGTCATTCGGCAGCTCGATTCTCCCTCGCGCCTCAACGTCTTGAATGGTTTTGCAAAATGCATCGGTCACGATGCCGTATGCACCTCGCCTCTCCACGTCTTCGTAGATGCGCGCGAAAGTGCTCCTGTCACCGCGAAACAAGACAATGCAATTCTGAATATCCGCATCGGGGCAGTACTCAAGCAATTTAGCAACACCGCTAAAACCGCAGGAGTTAGTGGCAACCAATAGAGGCTGAACTTCATGCTGCAATGAGAGCACCAGCTTGCCAGAAGCGGTTGATGCTCTTAGTTTTCCGTCCAACAACGTCCATGGGGTTGGCGCATCGAAGCCCAAGTACTTCTTTCCCGAACCAGCTTCATATGTGCGCACATGGATTTCGCCGTCTCGATTGAACTCTCGTAGGATGGTTGCAATTTCTTGGCACGCCTCGTAGGTTGTCAACGCGCCCTGATATCGATCAACCGATTGCAAGTAGCGAATCACCCGCTCCATTCTTTCCGAAGACGGTTGAAGTTTGGATTGCTCCGGTGAACCCATGAGGAAGTGAAGGCCTGGTCGTTACGTCGGTTGACGAGACAGCGATTTTTTAGGGACAAGGGGGAGGCACCTCCCCCCTTCCTCCAACTTACATCGCTCCAACAGCACAACTTGCGCCCAGGATTTTCTCCAAGCCGAATTTCGATGCCGGGATTGCCGACGAGGTGGTACGGGCAATATCCAACTCCAAAGCCGACATGCGCACCATCTGCTTGGAACCGATGCGATGCTGCATTTCCGTAGACTTCAGTTGATAGTTCGAATTGATTTCAGCGGCATGCTTAGCATTTGACTTGCTCATAGGTCATCTCCGTTAAGTTTGCGGCGGAAGGTGTTCAGCCGCAGCGCTATCGCCCGAGAAATACTGTATGAATAGCGTTCGACGCACATCCGTACAAACTACTTACGCAGTTGATGCAGGCCGCCTGTAAACCTAGGCAGAGATCTCCATCGCCCCGTCTGGAGCGATGGATCGATTGAGGCGAACCGCCGAAAGGAAGGCCGACGAGTTGTTTTGGCATCCGTTCGCTTTCGACCTCTGGCAAACACATGCGCACAGCGTTCCGTCCACAAACTCATTTCGGATAGCCCAGCAGCGCTACATTGGATGCGGGAAATCCTCTAACCTTTCGCGTTACTAGTTGCGCACTCATACGCAACATGGACGACATTCGCCCGATCTGGTGTTACGGGCGACTCAACAGCACTGAGTCACGGCACATTCGGCGCTACCGCTGCTCTCGCTGAAGCTCTTTTTGCTGTTCGTTGGGTGGATGCCAAGCGGACCGTAGGCGAAGTTCAAACGGCGTGCATACACCCTGAGTCACAATCGAAACTCTTTGTCGATTGGCATTCCCAATCAATATGAATTGATTTTTGAGAATTTGCCCATATCCAGACAGATGGCTGCGAGTTAGGTTTTTGAATCGGAGTAGACAACCCACGATCTGATAGTGGATCACCACCTAGAAGGTAGATTCTTCGTCGTGAAATCAGAGAGCTCAATCATCAGCTTCGTTCAGAACTTTCCAGTCTCCGCGAGTTTGAAGACCGCCGACACTGGGCAATATATCGTCAACAACGCTCACAACTCCCGTCAATTTGGAATTGAAGACCCGAAGGATATCGAGGGGCTAACGATCAAGGACATTCGATTCCGTGCGACCGAGTGGGGAAAGTTGTACGCGAATTCGATAGCGGAGCACGATTTTCTGGCCAACGAGAATCGAACCAGCGTCACACGTCGGAACCGATTTCTGGACGACTCCGGCGATGCCCAAATGGAGGAGATGACGAAACTCCCGATCATGGGCACCAGCGGAAATGTGCTCGGCATCGCAACCTTTCGTCGCGACATCACGCGCACGCTCCCGCCGATCAGTGTTTATCAACTCAATCGCAACTTCTACACAGTAACGGACGCGATTGAGCGCACCATGATTTTCCTTGGGATCAACGAGTACTTCATCTTGGCCCCGTCCGAGGCGCAATTCCGAGTGTTCTTGCTGAAAGCCGAGCGCTTCACGAACAAGGAAATTTCTAGAGCCCTCAGGATCTCGGATAGGACCGTTGAATGCCATTGCGCCGCTGTCCGCAACAAGGTAGCTGAGGGTAGCTTCGCGGCGGCGTTGTCCGCCACGAATCGGCGTTCGGAGTACGGCGCCAAATGAATCGGATCCTGACGCTGGCATTCACAGCCAATCTGTTTGAGTGGTATGAGTTCTCGTTGACGGCATTCATGGCGCTGGAGATCGGTCGTCGGTTCTTTCCCGCCACCAGCGAGAAGGCTGCTCTTATGCTTAGCTTCATGGTATTCGCCAGTAGCTATCTCGCACGCCCCGTCGGCAGTATCTTCTTCGGATATTTGGGTGATAGGCGAGGCACGGGACCTGCGTTGAAACTGAGCATACTTGGAATGGCAATTCCAGCGACACTGATTGCGGCACTCCCAACCTACGAGACGGCGGGATATGTGGCAACCGGCTTGCTTCTGGGGCTGAAGATAATCCAAGGGTTCTGCGCAGGAGGGGAACTCCCTCTCACCGGCTATTTCGTTTCGCTCAACACATCACAAGGAAATCGAGGTGTCCACTGTGCCATAGCCGTTGCTAGCGGCTTTTTCGGCATGCTGTTGGCATCCGGAGTCATCGTGATCCTTCCCGGCGCCGTCGCTGCATTGTCGCGTTACAACAGCGTGATTCCTGATCGATACATCCCTGCCCCGTGGCGATGGCCGTTTCTGAGCTGCATCCCGCTTGCGATGTTCATCTATGCGATACGTGCGTCGATAAGCAATGCCCCCATTCGCGGCGAGAGAATTGGCTCAGGGCGCCGCACCGCGTGGCCGCTGATTCAAGCATGTGCGCTGGTCGCATTCATGGAGATCACGATCTACTCATTGTTTGTGTGGATGCCCTCTTACTTGCATGTATATCTTGGGGTTTCCAGCGCCGATGCAAGTGCAACCAACTCGATCGCACTTTTCATTTTCGCTGTATCGATGATAGGTGCGGGGTTTGGGAGCCGCTACGTCGACGCATCCATACTTGTTGTCATCGGCATGTCATTGGTGTCAGTGTCCGCTCTTCCGTTGTTCATTCTCTTGCAGAAGACGACATTCGTGGCGCTCATGGCAGTGCAGGTCACGTTTGCAATGCTCGCCAGTTGCATCGTTGGGGTAATTTTTGTCGTGCTTCCCGATCTTTTCAAAGATAACTGGGGAAGCCTCGGGATGGTGACCACGTACTCAATCAGCACGGCCATCTTTGGCGGTACGGCGCCACTTGTATGTGCGTACTTAATCAAGGCAACTCGTCTGCTGACGGCGCCCGCTCTATATATTCTATTCGCGGGGATGCTCGCGACGCCTGTTGCATATCAGCTCATGCGGCAACGACTACGAGTCCTTGATCCTTCTGACGGCAGCATGCTGAGCGTTTACCGATGAACTCCGATGAAACAGTTAAGCAATTTTCCGTCTACGTATCTCATTACTCCTGAGCCCTGCCTTGGCGAACCGTTAGACAACTTTATCGCG
Source organism: Pandoraea sp. NPDC087047 (assembly GCF_044745225.1). Lineage (NCBI taxonomy): Bacteria > Pseudomonadati > Pseudomonadota > Betaproteobacteria > Burkholderiales > Burkholderiaceae > Pandoraea > Pandoraea sp. NPDC087047. Next base: position 446 of record NZ_JBIUZU010000019.1, on the reverse strand, counting down.
GATTTGGAACGCTCACTTTTGGCGGGCATCCGCCTAGTGCAACTGAGAGCAAAGAGCGTTACTGAACCGCAATATGTTTGGCTTGCCGAACAAGCCCTGGAGTGCTGCCGACGTCATAGCGCCCGTCTTTTGCTCAGCGCGCCACTCAACGTAGCGCTAACAGTGGAAGCCGACGGGGTTCATCTCACTAGCACACGCCTAATGTCTTGCAATAGTCGACCGATGCCGCCGGAATTCTTGCTATCCGTCGCCTGCCATGATGCTCGCCAAATACGGCACGCCGAGCAGATTGGAGCGGACCTGATAACTCTCTCCCCCGTTCTCCCGACAAAGACCCATACCAGTGCAGAACCACTTGGCTGGGCTCGGTTCCGTGAGCTTGTCTCGCTGACGTCAATTCCGGTCTATGCATTGGGTGGAATGTCGGCACAAACCTTGCCAGCGTC
>NZ_JBIUZU010000018.1:0-41202 GCF_044745225.1 Pandoraea sp. NPDC087047 | reverse complement strand
GCCGTCAGGGTGGTCTTGCCATGGTCAACGTGACCGATGGTGCCGACGTTCACGTGCGGCTTAGTCCGCTCGAATTTTTCCTTTGCCATTTCCGAATCCTCAGATACTGAATAGACGATTAACAGTGAGATGGGCGCTGCACCGCATGATGCAGGCGCCCTTCAATTCAATTACTTGCTCTTGGCGCTGATGATGGCTTCGCTCACGTTCTTCGGAGCTTCAGCGTAGTGCTTGAACTCCATCGTGTACGTGGCGCGGCCTTGCGTGGCCGAACGCAGCGCAGTCGAGTAGCCGAACATTTCCGACAGCGGAACTTCAGCGCGCACGATCTTGCCGCCGCCGACCATGTCGTCCATGCCCTGGATAATCCCGCGACGGCTCGACAAGTCGCCCATCACGTTACCCATATAGTCTTCCGGCGTTTCCACTTCCACGGCCATCATCGGCTCGAGAATGACCGGGCTGGCGCGACGCATGGCTTCCTTGAAAGCCATCGAACCGGCCATGCGGAACGCGTTTTCGTTCGAGTCCACATCGTGGTACGAACCGAACGTCAGGTGAACCGTGACGTCGACCACCGGGAAGCCGGCGAGAACACCGCTCTTGAGGGTGTCTTGAATACCCTTGTCAACGGCCGGGATGTATTCACGCGGAATAACACCACCCTTGATCTCGTCGAGGAACTTGTAGCCCGCGCCTTGCTCGCTCGGCTCAAGCGTAATGACAGCGTGACCGAACTGGCCGCGACCGCCCGACTGCTTGACGAACTTGCCTTCGACGTCCGCAGCCGACTTGCGAATGGTTTCGCGGTAGGCAACTTGCGGTGCGCCGATGTTGGCTTCCACGCCGAATTCGCGCTTCATACGGTCAACCAGAATTTCGAGGTGGAGCTCGCCCATACCCGAAATGATGGTTTGACCCGATTCTTCATCGGTTTGCACGCGGAACGACGGATCTTCCTGAGCCAGGCGGTTCAGGGCGAGGCCCATCTTTTCCTGGTCAGCCTTGGTCTTCGGCTCGACAGCCTGCGAAATCACCGGCTCCGGGAACACCATGCGCTCGAGCACGATCGGTGCGGACGGATCGCACAGCGTGTCACCCGTCGTTGCATCCTTCAGGCCCACAGCTGCGGCGATGTCGCCAGCGCGCACTTCGTCGATTTCTTCACGCTGGTTCGCGTGCATCTGCACGATACGGCCCAGACGTTCCTTCTTGCCCTTGACCGAGTTCAGCAGCGTGTCGCCCTTGTTCACGACGCCCGAGTAGACGCGGAAGAAGATCAACTGGCCAACGAACGGGTCCGTCATGATCTTGAACGCCAGCGACGAGAACTTCTCGTCGTCCGAAGCCTTACGCTCGACCGGCTGTTCCTTCTCGTCCGTACCCTTGACCGGCGGAATGTCGACCGGCGACGGCAGGAAGTCGATCACGGCGTCCAGCATACGCTGCACGCCCTTGTTCTTGAACGCGGTACCGCACAGCATCGGCTGGATTTCGCAAGCGATGGTACGCAGACGAATGCCTTCGATGATGTCAGCCTCGGGGAGGTCGCCCTCTTCGAGGTACTTGTTCATCATCTCTTCGCTCGACTCGGCAGCGGCCTCGACCATGCTTTCGCGCCACTTTTGGGCTTCAGCTTGCAGCTCGACCGGAATGTCGACGTAGTCGAACTTCATGCCTTGCGACGCTTCGTCCCAAATGATCGCCTTCATCTTGATGAGGTCGACCACGCCCTTGAAGTTTTCTTCAGCGCCGATCGGCACCACCACGGGCACCGGGTTTGCCTTCAGGCGGTTCTTCAGCTGGTCGTAGACCTTGAAGAAGTTCGCGCCGGTACGGTCCATCTTGTTGACGAACGCCAGACGCGGCACGCCGTACTTGTTGGCCTGACGCCAAACGGTTTCCGACTGGGGCTGCACGCCACCCACGGCGCAATACACCATGCAGGCGCCATCGAGAACACGCATCGAGCGCTCGACTTCAATCGTGAAGTCGACGTGACCCGGGGTGTCGATGATGTTGATGCGGTGCTTTTGATAGTTGTTGGCCATGCCGGACCAGAAGCAGGTCGTGGCAGCCGACGTAATCGTAATGCCACGCTCTTGTTCCTGCTCCATCCAGTCCATCGTCGCCGCGCCATCGTGCACTTCACCGATTTTGTGGTTCACACCGGTGTAGAACAGAATGCGCTCGGTCGTCGTGGTTTTACCTGCGTCGATGTGAGCGCTAATACCGATGTTGCGGTAGCGCTCGATAGGGGTTGTACGAGCCACTTTAAGCCTCTTTCAGTGTAGCCGCCGTTTTTGAAGGGGCTACTAACACAAACGGGCGAGGCGCAATTTCTCATGCGCACCCGCCCCGGTTTCTGCTTTAGGTACTGCCTGCCTGCGTCAGAAGCGGAAGTGCGAGAATGCCTTGTTGGCTTCAGCCATGCGGTGAACTTCGTCACGCTTCTTCATGGCGCCGCCACGGCCTTCCGAGGCCTCGATCAACTCACCTGCCAGACGCAGGGCCATCGACTTCTCGCTACGCTTTTTCGCGGCCTCACGCAACCAACGCATCGCCAATGCCATACGACGCGACGGACGCACTTCGACCGGAACCTGATAGTTTGCACCGCCAACGCGGCGGCTCTTGACTTCTACCACCGGCTTCACGTTGCCGAGAGCTGTGCTGAAGACTTCCAGCGGATCCTTGCCCGCCTTGGTTTGGATCTGCTCGAAAGCACCATAAACGATGCGCTCTGCCACCGACTTCTTGCCGGCAAGCATAATCACGTTCATGAATTTAGCGACTTCAACGTTGCCGAACTTCGGATCGGGCAACACTTCGCGCTTGGGGACTTCGCGACGACGCGGCATGATTTCTTCCTTAATTGATTCAGTTGGAGCTGGGCTCCAGGCCACCTACTAGCCACTTTTGGGCCGAGTGACCACTTACTCAGTGACGATGTACCACCATCACCGAACGTATATCCGCTCAGCCGCTTAGGCCTTCGGACGCTTCGCGCCGTACTTCGAACGGGCCTGCTTACGGTCCTTGACGCCTTGCGTGTCGAGGCTACCGCGCACCATGTGGTAACGCACACCCGGCAAGTCCTTCACACGACCGCCGCGAATCAGCACGACCGAGTGTTCCTGCAGGTTGTGGCCTTCACCACCGATGTACGAAATGACTTCGAAACCGTTCGTCAGGCGCACCTTGGCAACCTTACGCAGAGCGGAGTTCGGCTTCTTCGGCGTCGTCGTGTACACACGGGTGCACACACCGCGACGCTGCGGGCAGTCCTGCAGGGCCGGGCTCTTGCTCTTGATTTGAGCAGAGGCGCGCGGCTTGCGGACCAATTGGTTAATCGTTGGCATTGTGATTTCCTAAACGTGTCAAAAGCATGAAAGCCAAGGCGGGCCGTCATGCGACTTTATTGCGCACTCCCCGATATCTCTTGCGGATTGTCCGCATCTAAGCGCTTGATGCATAAGCACTTTGCATTAGGCACGGCCATACCGCCGGAAAAACCGGAGCCTGCGACTATACCTGTGTGCTGTGCAAGTGTCAACGCACTCTCGCGCAAATTCGTGCGGTAAGTCGTTGATTGTTAACGGTCATAGGGGTCATAGGGGTCATGCCGGGTCCAAGCCGGGCTCAAACCGAATGCAACCCGGCCCCATGCACCGCCTCAAGGTCCGCCCCCCTCTCAAATTCAAGCCTTGCGACGCTCATGTATGCAAACTACACTGCATGCATCGCGTATTTTCGCATAAATATCCATACATACTACCGACATCGCTATGGACACCTCCCACGACACCCTGCGCGCTACCTTCTGGAAACCGGCTCTCACCGTGGGCAAGGGTCCACGTTATCTGCGTCTTGCGAGCTTCATCGAGCAGTCCGTGGCCGACGGCCGTCTGCGTCCGGGCGACCGACTGCCCGCACAGCGCGAGCTCGCGTCGTGGTTGGGCATCGATTTCACGACCGTCACACGCGCGTACAACCGGGCGCGCGACCGTCACACCATCGAGGGACGCGGCCCGCTCGGCACCTTCGTGAGCACGCCGCGGGTGGCGCTCGATCAGGTGCTCGATCTAGGCATGAACATTCCGCCCGCACCGGCCGGCCAGTTCCTCGGCGAGCTCTTGCAAAAGGGCATCGACGAGGTGCTCCGCCATACGGACGCCTCCATGCTCATGGCCTACCAACTGGGTGACGGAGGGGTTGCGGACCGGCAGGCCGGTGCGCTCTGGCTCACGCCGATGCTCGGGCATCTCGATCCGGCGGACGTACTCGTCTGCCCGGGCGCGCAGGCCACGCTGGCCGCGTTGCTTCTGACGGACACCGCCCGCGACGAGACCGTGCTGTGCGAGCCGATCGTCTACCCGGGCCTGCGCAGCGCGGCCCGCTCACTCGGGCGGCAGTTGGAGCGTGTCGCCGCCGATGGCGACGGCATGCTGCCCGACGCTCTGGCCGCCGCCGCGAGACAGCATCGTGCGCGCCTCGTCTATCTGAACCCGACGCTCCAGAATCCGACCGCCCGCACCATGCCCGAGCGCCGCCGCCACGAGTTGCTCGCGGTCGCCGAAAAACTCGATCTGACGCTGATCGAAGACGACCCGTACTGGCGTCTCGCACCGAACGCCCCGCCGCCGCTCGCACGTCTCGCACCGCATCGGGTGCATTACGTGGCCACGCTGTCGAAATGCCTCACTCCGGGCCTGCGCACCGCCTATGTCCGTCTGGCAGATGGGCGTCAGCGCGACACCTTCCTCAGCACCCTGCACTCGTTCGCGCTCATGGCGCCCCCGCTGATGACGGGGCTCGCGACCCAATGGATTCACGACGGCACGGCCGACCGCATCATGGACGGCGTGAAGGAAGCCGCGGCACAGCGTCAGGCCATCGCCGCCGACATTCTGGGCGACGGCCACGCCGCGCCCGCTCAGGGCATTCACCTCTGGCATGCGCTGCCCGCGCCGTGGACCGCCCGCGAGTTAACGATGGCCGCGCGCGCCGAAGGGCTCGCCGTCACCCCCGCCGACGCCTTTTGCCTCACGCACGATGCCCCCAACGCCATCCGCATTTCGCTGGGTGGCGTGCGCGACCCCGAACGTCTGGCCAGCGCGCTCAAGCGCCTCAGATCGCTGCTGCGCGAAGCGCCGCCGAGCCTGCGCGCCGCCGTCGTCTGAACGTGAAGTGAGTACAGGGGCTCGTCGCGAAACCAAACGCCGGCGCCCCGATACGACAACCTGAATTCTCGCAGCGGGAATACTCCGGTCCACCACGGGAAAACACCCGTGACCTCAACCGGAGTGACAAGACAACGATGTACCTATCTCTTGGAGAATGGTTAACGGCCGCCCTGGCCTTCACGAACGGATTGACGCCGCCGGATATGTATGTTCACGAAATGTCGACGACGCTCACGCGTGTCACCTCCGTGCCCATCCATGACAACGCCATCACGATCCCCCCGCAAGACCTGGCATCCTCCCACACCCACACGGCCTTCGACTGGTCACGCCCGCCCGTCACGCGCGCGCGCGTCTTCGCCGAACGACTGACGGACGTGCGGCCGGTATGCGTAGTCGGCAGCCGCGACGACCGCGAGAATTGTCTGCTCGATCTTCCGGCAGACGCCCGCACGCACGTGAGCGCAAGCCGTCTGATGCTCTCGGGTTGCGAGTCGTCGCTGCCCGCCCCGCTGCGCGCGTTGCTCACGCAGGAAGGCCGTAACGCCAGCGCACTGGAGCGCACATTTTCCGAGACCTTCGCCGCGGAATCGCGGGGCCAGTTTTCGGTGTCGGCGCTGGAGCGCCGCCTGACCGAACGGTTGCGCGAGTTGTCGCCCGCCATGCGGCGTCTGGTGAGCAGAACCGACGCCTATATCGAAATACCGCAACTTACGTTCTTTCGTTTGATCACCAGCGAACGGGAAGCTCGCCGTCACGGCATTCGCGTGCCGTCCCCCGACCCGAATCTCCGGCTCCACTCGGGAGATCCGGAGGTCCGCGACGCCATGCTCGGCGCCTACATTCGCATTCCCTTCCAGGGCTGGACCCATACCGTGCTGGTTTCGCTGGCGTCGCCGCTCACGATCGAGCCGATCCGGCAGAACTCGCGGGCGCACGCCAAGGCGCATCGGCACCAGATGTTCGGAGACGTTCCCGAGTATTTTGAGACGACGAACTTGCGCATGCGTGCCATCCCGCGAGGCGAGAACCTTATGCGTACGCTCGCGGAGCATCTGCACGAGGGGCATCAGCACTATCGCGAATTCGCCTATGGCGCGACCCGGGAGATGCTCACCCTCACACCGCACTCGCATATCCGGCAACGGGCCTGCCAGGCGTTCCCCCGGGATCGCCCGCCAGTCGTGACCAGGGAAAGCGTGCCGAGAGGACTTCCGGCCCAGGCCGCCGCCGCCCCGGCAGCCCCGACGCGTGGCGCGTCAGGACAAATCAACGCACCTACCGCTTCGGAAATGGCACAGGCGCTTGCCGAGCTCGAACGCCTGGATCAACACTACCGGTCGCAGTCACGCCCCCGGTTCGGTTAATCCAGACGAATCCGGACTGACCCGAGCGGCCCCGAACGAACCCGGCCCTGATCCGCTCGGCGCGATCCCGCCGCCGCGCCCCGGCGCAGCGGCAATTCGTCGAATGCCACGAGGGCCGGGCGTCAAGCTATCAAAACCGGCAGCATTTTCTGTCGCGTCCGGCGTAGCTACTGTCACTCGACACGTTTTTTTCGACGCCGCGAATTCGTACACTCCCACAATTCGGCGGCTGGATTTTCCGCCGGCGGCACCGATTGCACGTTTTGCCCCTGTTACCCCCCGCTTCGCCCTGACACGAGTCCACTATCCACCATGCAGGCAAGTTTCGAGAAAGACAGCATTCTGGTGCTCGATGTCGACGGCACGCTCACCGATTCGGTGCGCATCCATCAGCGCGCGCTGCTCGGCGCCATGGAGTCGCTGGAGTTCGACGATCTGAACACCGACTGGGGCAGCTATCCCCATCACACCGACACCGGCATTCTGATTCACGCCCACGCCGAAAACGGACGCGCCCTGCCGCAGCCGCACGATCTGGCGCGTTTCGAGCACGAAATCGACGAGCGCTTCACCGCCCTGCTCAACGCACACGGTCTGGCCGAGATTCCCGGTGCACGCGCCTTCGTCGAGGCGGCGCACCGCTCGCGCTGGGGCGTGGTCTTCGCCACCGGCGGCATTCGTCAGGTCAGCCACCGCAAGCTGCGCTCGGTCGCGATCGATTACACCGACGCCATGCTCATCACGGCATCCGAATACAGTTCGCGGGATCAGTTGGTTGCCGAGGCGATCAAGCGAGCGCAGGCGGGCTACGGCATCACGCGGCCGCGCGCCATTGTCTCGATAGGGGATGGCATGTGGGATCTGAAGGTCGCGCGTCAGTTGGGCATCGATTTCGTGGGCATCGGCTCGAAGCGTCAGCGCTCGCCCTTGCATGACGAAGGCGTCCCGGTCTACGACGACATGTGGGACGCCATGCACTGGCTCAATCCGGGCCGCGGGCGCGCGTCAGGTATTCGCTTGGCGTCACGCCCATAAAACGGCGGAACATGGTGGAAAACGCGCTCGGGGTGTCGTAACCGACTTCGAGCGCCACCTGCGTGATGGGGCGCCCCGCGCCCAGCAGCGGCAGCGCACCGAGCAGCCGCATGTGCTGACGCCACTCCCGGAACGGCAAACCGAACTCCGTCATGAAACGCCGCTCCAGCGTGCGACTCGACGCCCCGACCTCGACCGCCCAGTCCTGAAGACTGCGCGTATCGGCCGGCGTGCTCAGATAAGTGTCGAAGATCTTGCGCAGACGCGCGTCGCGCGGCACCTGCAAATGCAGCGGCGAGTCGCTCTTCCACTCGACTTCCTCGAGCAGCAACGCGATCACGAGCGCGTCCTTGCCATGCGGCGACCAATCGGCGGGCAGCGTCATCGCACGCAGAATCAGCTCGCGCAGGAGTGCCGAGACACGAATGACCACGGGCGTGTCGGGCGCCGTCATCGCGCATCGCTCAACATCGACATAGATCGTGCGCATCTCGACTTTGCCGCGCATACGTACTTCATGCGTGACATTTGCCGGAATCCACAACGCGCGTTGCGGCGGTATTACCCAGAACGAAGTATCAGTGCGCACTTCGAGTATGCCGACACTCGCATACATCAACTGCGCGCGACGATGGCAGTGCGCGCGTACCACATGACCATCCGGGTAATCTTTCGCCAACGCGCCGACGGGGCGGTCATGAGCCTGAAACTCCAGGGGTAACGCACTGGTGATCGGCATTGGGACCAGGCCTTTCAAAGGCGAAATTGGGACGTGTATGGCGATGCCGCCAGCGTAACACCGGCCACACACCCATACCAAGCCGAATCCCTTACCGCCGCGTTGCGAGTCCCGCGCCGCTCAGAACGGCTTGACGATCACCAGCGCGACAATGACAGCCATCGACAGCATCGTGATGGGCAGGGCTCGCCCGAACAGCGCCGGCGGGTTCGTGCGCCCGTCGCGCTCCAGACGCCGCAGCGTTGCAGACAACCGTCCATGCAACGCGGAGACGACGATCACGAAGACCAGCTTGGCCATGAGCCACGGGGCATGCCACCAGTTCGCCATGATGGCAAGCGCCGGCCCCGTGATCCAGACCACGATCAGCGCAGGCGAGGCCAGCCCGTAATCCGCCCGGCGCGCAATACGACGCCATTCTGGCTGCGCCAGACGCCCGCCCAGCGCCATCGTCACCATCCCGGCAATGAACGTGATCACCGCAATCAGATGAACGGCCTTGATCCACAGATAGAGCATCGGGGGTCTCCTTGGGGTGTCGAGCGATTATTTCTTTATGAGCAATAGTTGCTTGTCATTACTCGTCTTTATCATCCATATGCGCATCAATAAACTTCAACTGTCGACGATGAATAACACATCGCCTCTTTCAAAAGACAGGAGAAAACATCATGAAGCGCACGCTTATTACCTCGGCTCTGGTTTCTGCAATGCTGGCTGTGTCGGCCGGCTCGGCCTTCGCCAGCGACGCGTTCGACGGTCCCTCGGAATTCTCGTGGGTGCCCCAAACCAGCGCCCTGAGCCGTGCCCAGGTTCGCGAGGAACTGGTGCAAGCCCAGCAAGCCGGTCTCGTGGTGCAACACGATTCCGTGTACCCGAAGGCCGCGCCCAGTGCACAGCCGGCAACGGCCAGCGCCGCGATCACGGTGGGTTCGGTTGGCGGCCTGCAACGCGCCGGCACCACGTACTTCGGTTCGTAATGTAACTCGCCGCGCCGCGCACCTCTCGTTCGACGAGGGGCCGCGGCGCGGCGCGCGTTCTGCGCATAACGACGCACCGGGGGCATCCGGTGCCCAGCGTGTTCTCCGGTCTTCCCCGACCCAAGACTCCTGTCGCTGTGCGTAGCGGGTTCGACGCACAGGACTTTGCCCGTCGCTCCGGCGACGGGCTTTTTTAGCGGGGAAGCGCTCGCTAGCCGACACCTCCCGCGCAAACGAAGAAGCCCGCCGAAGCGGGCTTCTCTGCTATGCGTCTCACGCGCGTGTCTTGCGAGAACGGTGTGACGATGGCGTGGCTTACTTGGCGAACGACTTCGCGAGGAACTCGAGCGCGCGGCCATGGGCCAGGGCGGCCGACGGCTGATGGTACGAACCGCGCGACCAGCAATTGAAGCCGTGGTCGGCGTCCGGGTACACGAACACTTCGGTGTTCGGACGCGACTTCACGGCCTCGCTCACCTGCGTGACGATATCCGGCGTGATGTGCGAATCGAGGGCACCGTAGTGGAATTGCGTCGGCACGTTCAGATTGGCCGCTTCGTTCAGATAGTTGTGAATCCCGCCACCGTAGTACGGCACGGCGGCGTCAACCAGCCCGCGCGCGGCGCTCAGGTACGACAGAAGACCGCCGAAGCAATAGCCGACGGCGGCCACCTTCGACCCGGCATCGAGCTTGCCGCGCAGTGCCTTCACCGTCGCTTCGATATCCTTCACGGCTTTCTCGACGTCGACCGACTTGCGCAGTGCCATTGCGCGAGCCATGTCGTCGCCGGCGTAGCCGAGTTCGACGCGCGGGGCGGCACGCCAGAAGATGTCCGGCGCGAGCACCACGTAGCCGTCCATCGCGTATTGATCGGCCACGCCACGAATGTGTTCGTTCACGCCGAAGATTTCCTGCACCAGCACGACGCCCTGGGCGTTCGCCGTCTTACCCGTGGGCGGCAATGCCAGATAGGCATCGAAGGCGCCATCCACGGTTTCGACACGGATCCATTGACTGTTCGACACGGAAGTTGCTCCATCAAAAAAAGGGGGAAATGCCTGCGTCCCGGCATCATTCCTCGCCCGTGGGAACAGGGCGCGGCCATCGAACCCGGTCGGACGCAGTGAGGCCGGATCAGTATAGGCACTTTTGCGCCGACGCACAGCGCGCGCCAAAGCCCGCCGGACAAGGCCGGACGGCACGTCATGACGCACGTGTCGCCGCAAAGTCGCGCCGCATCGTGTCGTCCCGCGTCACAAACGCCGTCCATCGTTTCGACGGTCGAACCCGAACGAGGGCAGAACGGGCCGAATCGACCCGGTCGCCCTCCCCACCCGCAAGCAGCGCCCCCCGCCTTACACGTCGTTACGGCCCCCCGCCCCATTGACCGATGCACGTTACGCTTGCCCCGTCGTTCGATATTTCAGTGAACGAATTCGATACGGAGTCCATATGATAAAGATGTCCATGCGCCAGGCCGCGAGCGGACTTGCGCTGATGCTCGCATTGACGGCCACCGGCGCGGCCAACATGAGCGCCACGGCAGCCACCCCCGCCGATACCCTGCCGCCCGCGCGAGCGCAAAGCGCAATGCCAGCCGGTGAGATGCCGTCCCCGCCGGGCATGGGTGCGCACTTCGACGGCGCCGGCCCACGCGGTCCGGGGGGCCCAGGCGCGCCGGGCGGCCACCACGGCCCCGGTTTCGCCGCCGTTCGCACCATCGAAGAAATCGCGCATCTCTATCGCGTTGGCGGTCATCCCGAGAACGTATTGCCGTTCTATCGCGAGACGCTCACACAAACGCGCGACCCGATGTTGCGCCACCATCTGCGTGAAGCGATTGCCCGCGAAGAACTGAAGCCCGCCGACACCACGGCGGCCATTGCCACGTTGCGCGCGCAACTAAGCGAGGATCTCGCGGCGCTGCCGTCGCCCGATGCCAAGCGTCGCTGAGGGGTGATGCATCCCCTGTGCCCGGCGACATCCCCCCTCGACCCCCGTGCATCGCCGGGCGCCCCCGCCCAAACCGCCGAACGCGCCACCACGTCGACCGTACCGTTGGTCAAGTCACGCGCGTCGTTGCGCGCGCCCGACGGCTGTCTCGCCCGCGGCCTTGCGCCGAGTGCAGCATTTCCCGCCCATCGAGCCGGCTCACGCCTGCGCCGTCGCCATGATCTTCTCGTTCCACTGCGGCAGCCATTCCAGCAGGAATTGCGCGAACCCTTCGGCCGCAGGCGACGCGGCCCGCGAGAGCGGGCGATACACACAGACCTGACGAATCGTCTCGGGCGCGACGACACGGCGCATGACCAAGCCGAACGGATGCGCGAGCGCCGCCACATAACCCGGCGTGAGCGTGGCCGCCAGTCCTTGTGACGCGACGCCGAGTGCCGTCGTCACGTTATCGACGACGTCGATGGTCGTGATGCGCGCATCCGGCGGTGCGGACAAGCGCATTTGCGCGACGCTGCGCTCGTGATCGCGTCCGGCGGCAACGAGTGGCGTGTCGCGCAGATCCGTCCAGCGCACCCGACGGCGACGCGCGAGCGCATGCTCCGGCGCACACCACAACACCCACGGACTATCGAACGCGGGCGCACCGGCCACATGCGCTCCCGTCGCGCGATTGGGGCCGATAGCGATATCGAGATCGCCGTTCGCGACATGATCGATGAGCGCATCGACGGGGGTGTCGACCACGCGCACGACCACCTTCGGGCGCAACGTCGCGTACTCGCGAATCGCCGCGGGCAACGCCATGCTCGCGAGCACCAGCGGCGCCCCTACACGCACAATGCCGGCGGCCCGGTTACGCAGATCGTCGGCGGTTTTTTCGGCGGCCTGCACGTGGCGCAGCACCGACTCTGCCGAGGCCAGGAAATCGCGTCCGGCGCTGGAGAGCGCCACGCGCCGCGTCGTACGGTCGAAGATACGAAAACCGAGCACCGATTCGAGCTCGGCGACGAGCTGACTCACAGCGGACGACGTGAGCCCGAGGCGATTTCCGGCCTCAGCGAAGCTGTGCAGTTCGGCGATGGCCACCAGCGCTTCGAACTGGCGGAGCGTGACGCGGGTCAGGGGCATGGCGTGTCGATTATCAAGTTTCGCTTACGAATGGACCAGAATCGATTGATTGTTCCGTAAAGGGGCGTCGCCCACAATCGATTTTCAAAATTCCCATTCGACTATCGAGACGGAGCGAGACCCCATGTTTTCCCACGTCGACGCCTATCCCGGCGACCCCATCCTCAGCCTGAACGAAGCCTTCGGGCACGATCCGCGCCAGCACAAAGTCAATCTGTCGATCGGCATCTACTTCGACGACGACGGCCGTCTGCCGGTCATGCAGGCCGTACGCGAGGCCGAGTCGGCCGTACTCTCGGACATCGGCCCCCGCCCCTATTTGCCGATGGCGGGCACGCCGGCCTACCGCGACGCCGTGCAGGCGCTCGTCTTCGGTGAGGACAGCGCCGCGCGTCGCGAGCAACGCATCGCCACTTTGCAGACGCTCGGCGGCGGTGGCGCATTGCGCGTGGGTGCGGACTTTCTGAAGCGCTATTTCCCGCAGAGCACCGTCTGGATCAGCGACCCGAGCTGGGACAACCATCGCGTGGTGTTCGAGAGCGCGGGGTTTGCAGTGCAGTCCTACCCGTACTACGACGACGCCACCGGCGGTCTGCGCTTCGACGCCATGATCGAGACACTGGCCGCGCTACCGCCGCACAGCATCGTGCTGCTGCATGCGTGTTGTCACAACCCGACCGGCGTCGATCTCTCGCAGGCGCAATGGCAGGCGCTCGTGCCCGTCATGCGCGAGCGTGGCCTGATCGCCTTCGTCGACATGGCCTATCAGGGCTTCGGTGACGGTCTCGACGCCGACGCCTTCGCCGTTCGTGCCCTCACCGAAGCGGGCGTGCCGACGGTCGTCGCCAACTCGTTCTCGAAGAACTTCTCCCTCTACGGCGAGCGTTGCGGCGCGTTGTCCGTGGTCTGTGCCACGGCGGACGAAGCGTCACGCGTTTTCGGCCAACTGACGGGCACGGTGCGCGCGAACTACAGCAATCCGCCCACCCACGGCGCGCGGCTCGTCGCCCAGGTGCTCACAACGCCCTCGCTGCGCCGCGCGTGGGAAACCGAGCTCGACGGCATGCGCACGCGCATTGCGTCGATGCGCACGCAGATTCACGCGCGTCTGACACCGCATGTGAGCGGCGAGAAGCTGTCGCGTTACGTCGCACAGCGCGGGATGTTCACGTACACGGGCCTCTCGGCCACGCAGGCCGACACGCTGCGCGAGACACACGGCGTCTATCTGCTGCGCTCGGGACGCATGTGCGTCGCGGGTCTGAATACGCGCAACGTCGACACCGTCGCGCACGCCATCGCGCAGGTGCTGACGCAGCGTTGACCGGGCAATAGCACGGCGCCGCATGCCGCCGCAAAACACATAACCACATGCTCGACACATAACAACGACTGGAGACAACATGAACACTGCCATGGCCGCCGGCGCCCGCATCGAACGGGACGCCTCCTCACACACCTGGCGCGCGGTGATATCGGCGTCCATCGGAAACGCGCTCGAATGGTTCGATCTCGTCGTGTATGGCTTTTTCGCCGTCACGATTGCGAAGCTGTTCTTCCCCGCGCACGACGACACGACCTCGCTGCTGCTCACGCTCGGCACCTTCGGGGTGTCGTTCTTCATGCGACCGCTCGGCGCCATCGTGATCGGCGTGTACGCGGATCGCCGGGGGCGTCGGGAAGCCCTGACCCTGACCATTCTGTTGATGATGGTGGGCACCGCGATCATCGCCTTCATGCCGACATATGAAACCATTGGCGTTCTGGCGCCGATGGGCATCGTGCTGGCGCGCATGATCCAGGGCTTCTCGGCGGGTGGCGAGTTCGGCAGCGCGACGGCGTTTCTGGCCGAACATGCGCCGCAGCGGCGCGGCTTCTTCGCGAGCTTTCAGGTGGCGAGCCAGGGGCTGACGACGCTGCTGGCCGCGGGCTTCGGCGCGGTGCTCACAAGCACGCTCTCGCCGGAGCAGATGCAAAGCTGGGGCTGGCGCGTGCCGTTCGTGTTCGGCCTGCTGATCGGACCGGTGGCGTATTACATCCGCCGTCATGTGAGCGAGACGCCGGAATTTCTGGAGGCCGAGCCGACGCAAACGCCGTTGCGCGACACGTTTGAGCATCAGAAGATGCGTCTGCTGCTGGCCGTCGGCGCGGTCGTGGTTGCAACCGTCTCGACGTACCTCGTGCTGTACATGCCGACGTACGCGATCAAGCAACTGGGGCTGCCTGCGTCGGTGGCATTTGCGGCAACGGTCGCCACGGGGATCGTGCAGATGTTCCTGTCGCCGCTCGTGGGCGCGTGGTCCGATCGGGTGGGACGCGCGAAGCCGATGATGATCGCGGCGGCCTTATTGCTGGTATCGATCTGGCCGATGTTCTGGCTGCTGTCGACGCACCCGAGCTTCGGCATGATGCTCGCGTTGCAAACGTTATTGGGCGTGCTGATGACGATCTACTTCGCGCCGCTGCCGGCACTGGCGTCGGAGATCTTCCCGGTGAAGACACGCACGACCGGCTTGTCGCTGTCGTACAACCTGTCGGTGACGTTCTTCGGCGGTTTCGCGCCCTTTATCCTGACGTGGCTGATCAACGCGACGGGCAGCAAACTGGCCCCGAGCTTCTACATGATGGCCGCCGCTGCCGTAGGTCTCGTCGCGCTGCGTCAGGTGTACCGGCACACTGGCGTGCGCTGAGCATCCACCGCGCTCTGAAAATAGCAGCAAAAAAAGGGACACCGTGAATGAAGTGCCCGCAAGGGTTGGATCTATGTCCAGCGCTTGCGGGTCAGTTCGGAAATGCAGTGCCCCTTTTCCAGTTCCCGCGACGACGAGCTTACTGTGGGTATAACCCATGCACCCGCCCGAACAGGCGGGTCAGGCCAAGCAGGGCGTCGATGTTGGGGGTGGGGACAGACACGCGCTGGCCGATCTCGCGCACCACGCTTACCAGCGCGTCGAGCTCGATGGGACGGTTGGCTTCCATGTCCTGCAGCATCGACGTCTTGAACGCCCCCAGCTTCGCCGTCACCTGATGACGGTCTTCCGGCGACTGGTCGATGGTGCAGCCGATCTTCGCTCCGATGTCCGCCGCCTCGCGCATCGCCGCCGAGCAGAACGCCCGCACCAGCGGATCGTCGAGCAGACGGTCGATGGTCGCGCCCGTGAGCGCCGACACCGGGTTCATCGTCAGATTGCCCCAGAGCTTGTACCAGATGTCCAGGCGCACATTTTCCGACGCCTTCACCTCGAACCCCGCACGCGCAAGCAAGCCCGCGAGCCGCTGCACGCGCTCGCTGCTGCCGCCGCCCGGCTCACCGACGATCAGCCCGCGTCCCATCTTGTGATCGACCAGCCCCGGCTCCGATGTCGATGCGCTCGCATGCACCACGCAACCGATCACGTTCTCCAGAGGAATCGCCGCGCCGATTGCGCCATCCGGATCGACGCTCGTCAACGCCGCCTCGCCAAACGGCGCCACGCCCTTGCAGAACCACCACGGCACGCCATTCATCGCAGGCAGCACGAGCGTGTGCGGACCGAGCAACGGCACCACCGACGCCGCGACCTGCGCAAGCGCCGGCCCCTTCACCGCGATGACGACCAAGTCCTGAACGCCGAGCTTCGCCGCGTCTTCCAGCGGATGCGCGGCGGCCACGGGCGCGCTAGCCAGCGTCTCGCCCTGCGTCACACGCCAGCCACGCGCGCGCAGCGCTGCGAGCGTCGCCCCGCGCGCGAGCGCACTCACCTGCGCCTCACCCGTTGCGGCCAGCCGCTGACCGATCAGGCCACCGATGGCGCCCGCGCCAATGATCGTCACCTTCATTCTTTCACTCCTGTTGTCTCCTGCCGATGTGCCGCGAGCCGATAGTTTTCCTTGAATCGCTCCGGCACACGCTCGTCAAAACCCAGCGCCACACGGCGCACTTCAGGACTGTCGCCCGGCGCATGCCCCACGCCGAGCGCCGCCGCCCGTGGCGCGTCGATCTGCACGACCCGCCCCGACAACCGCCCCAGTCCGGTGATCTCGCACTCCACCAGATCGCCCGCATCGACCGAGCGCGAATGGCATGGCGTGCCCATCAGGATCACATCGCCCGGCACCAGCGTGATGTGGCGCGCGATGTCCGCGATCACGTAATGCGGTCCCCAGATCGTCTCGTCGCCGATATGCGCCTCCTGCACGACGCGTCCGTTGCGATAGGTCCGCAACGTCTGCTCGAACAGATTCACACCGCGCACGATACCCGGCCCGATAGGCAGCAACGTGTCCGCCCCCTTCACACGCAACATCGATCCCTGATCGGTGTCGCGAAAATCCTGCAATCCCATATCCAGCGCGGGACAGAAACCCTCGATGTAATCCCACGCCTCGTCGGGCAGCACGTTGCGGCAAGTGCGCCCGATCACGACCGCATACTCGCTCTCGTAATTCAGATAGCGGCAGTCCGCCGGCTTGAGAATCTGGCCGCCGTGGCCGTTGAGCGACGTGGGCGGCTTGGTGAAGTACGTCGGCGTATCGGTCGGCTTGGGCTTGTTGCGCGTCTCCATGCTACGCGAGCGATAGGAGATGTGCACGGCGATGATCTTCGACGGATCGACCGGCGGCAGATGCGTGAGCGCCTGCGGATCGACGCAGCGTCCGTCGTCGAGCCGCAGCATGCCCTGCTCGCTCCCCGCTTCGACAACGGTGCCCCAGAACGCGCTCCCGCCCAGCAGAATGCGACGGCGCTCGACACGCGGCCCGCGCATCACGGCAGGCAATTCACGCAACGGAAATTCGAAGTCCATGGTCTCTCCTCGTCAGAGGGTGTCGAACCAGATGTGCACGTTGCCCGTGCCGCGCGCGTTCTCGTAATCGGAGAGCACCGTGCCCGCGCTACGGCATTCGGCACCGCCCAGCGCGCCCACCATCTGGAGATAGTGCGCGCCGTGCGCCTCCCACGGACGCTTGCGATAGTCCGTATCCCAGTCCGCCAGAATCCGGTCGTGACGCCCCTCGCGAAACGCCTCGATGGCGCGCTTGTCGCTCTCGATATTCTCCGGTCGCGACACGTTGCTCTCGTGAAAGATGCGCGGATGATTGGGCTTCCAGTCGATGCCGTTGAACTTGTGACTCAACGCGCCCGACGCAAGCATCACCACCCGCAGATCGCTGCGGCGAATCGCCTCGCCGATCACTTCGCCCGATTGCAGGAAGTGCTGCGTCTCGCAGTTCTGGCACGAACTGACCGTCACGATCGGCCATGCGTCGAGCCGCATCTGCTTGATGACGTTGATCGTCGGGTAATGCCGCGGCAGATCGGGATGCTGCACCGCCCGGGCCCGCACGCCGCGCTCACGCGCCACGCCGTCGACGGCGAGCGCCAGCGCCGGATGCCCGCGATAGTCGTACGGCACGCCATGCAGATACCACGGCATTTCATCCGAGATGTACATGCCCGAGTAATGCGCCCCGCCGTCGATCAGGTGATAGCCGGTAGTGAACCAGTGCGAGTCGAAAATCATGACGACATCCGGCCGCACCGCCTCAATCCGCTCGCGCAGACGCGCGTAGCCGGGGATCAAATCCGAATCCGCGCCTGCGCCCTGCAACACGCGGAACTCCTCACATTGCATCAGGCCGGGGTGATGCGACACCAATGCCGCGCCGACGATCTGTCCCATGTTGCTCTCCTCTCATCCTGCTGTTTGGTTGGCGATGCCCATCGTCGGCATCAACGGTGACTGAAGCTGGCCTTGAACGGTTGCTTCGGAACGACGACATCCTTCACGTCGCAGAAAAATTCGAAGCTCCAGTCGCCGCCTTCGCGTCCGACGCCCGAGCGTTTGATGCCGCCGAACGGCGCGGCCAGATCGCGAATGCCGAAGCTGTTGATCCAGATGAACCCCGTGCGCACGTGCTGCGCCACGGCAATGGCGTGCGGCTCGTCGCCGTAGCAGACGCCGCCTAAGCCGTAGTCCGTGCCGTTGGCCATGGCGACGACTTCGTCGTCACTCGTGAACGTTTGCAACGTGAGCACCGGGCCGAAGACTTCCTGCTGCACGATTTCGTCGTGTTGATGCAGGCCGGCGATCAGCGTCGGCGCGAAGTACTGCGCGCCGAACGCGTGACGCGTGCCGCCCCATAGCACGCGGGCGCCGCCGGCCACGGCGCGCTCGACAAAGCCCTGCACGCGCTCAAGCTGGCGCATGTGAATGATCGGACCGACCTCGGTCGCGCCATCGCGCGGGTCGCCCACGACCAGACGCGCCACGACCTCGCGCAGCTTCTCGGTGAACGCAGGCGCCACGTCGGCATGCACGAGCACACGCGTGCCTGCCAGACACACTTGCCCGGCGTTGCGATACATCAGCGCAGCGGTCGCGGCGGCGGCGTCGAGATCGGCGTCCGCCAGCACGATGAAGGCCGACTTGCCGCCCAGTTCGAGACTGCAAGGCACGAGATTCGCGGCGGCCGTCTTCGCGATCCATTTGGCTGTGGCAACCGACCCGGTAAAGGAGATGCGCGCGAGCCGAGCGTCGCTCACGAGCGCCGCCCCTGTCACGGCACCTGCGCCCTGCAACAGGTTGAAGACGCCCGGCGGCAGCCCCGCTTCAAGCGCGCAATCGGAGAGCAGCGACGACGTCAGCGGCGCCCACTCAGGCGCTTTCAATACCACGGTGTTGCCCGATGCCAGCGCCGGCCCGACCTTCCACGTCGCGAGCATCAGCGGCGAATTCCATGGCGTGATGACGGCGACGACGCCCGCCGGGTCGTGACGCACGAGGTGCCGCGCCTGCGGCGTCTCGATTACCCGGTCCTGCAACGTCAGCGCGTGCTCGGCAAACCATGTGATGTTCTGCATGGCGCGCGGCACCACGCCGTGCGCCATGCGCGAGCGCAGCACGCCGGCGTCGACACTCTCCAGCGCGGCGAAGTCGTCAGCGCGGCGTCCGATGGCTTCGGCGAACCGCTGGAGATACGGCTGGCGCGCGGCCGCACTCAGCGCCGCCCATGCGGGAAACGCCCGCGCAGCAGATGTCACCGCCGCGTCGACGTGGGCCTGCGTACCGCTCGCGATATCGCCCAGAGGCGTCTGGTCGATGGGCGAAACGCACTCGAACGTCTCCTCGGACGCCACGCGACGGCCATCGATAAAGTGATCCGGCGAAACCGATACGCCGGCGACGTCAAAACGGGTAGCACTCATGCCATGTCTCTTTGGAAGTGTTTTCTGGGGGGAAGCCTGGGGACAGACATGCCCGAAGGTCTCGCACCGATCCGCAGGCATTCGTTCGATGCTCGCGGATCGGCCCGAATTGGCGTGAATCAGCGCGTCTCATCGCCGGGGGGCGCGAATTTCGCGGCGAGGGCACGGCTCGCGCTCGCGAGCAGCGTGGTGTCGATGCCTACGGCGACGAACGTCACGCCCAGATCGAGGTAATGGCGAGCGAGCGTCTCGTCCACGCACAGAATCCCGGCCGCCTTGCCCGCGCGGCGAATGCGCGCGATGCCTGCCTCGATGGCCTTGCGCACCTCCGGATGGGTCGCCTGACCGAGATGGCCCATCGAGGCCGCGAGATCGGCCGGCCCGATGAACACGCCGTGCACGCCATCGACGGCCGCGATCTCGTCGACCTGCGCCAGCGCGTCGGCCGTCTCCACTTGCACGAGCAGGCACGTCGTCTCGTTCGCGGCGTGCAGATAGTCTTCGTAGCGGTTCCAGCGCGACGAGCGCGCCAGTCCGCTGCCCACACCGCGTATGCCCTGCGGCGGGTAGCGCGTCGCGCTCGCCAACTCGCGCGCCATGGCGGCGGATTCGACCATCGGCACGAGCAATGTCGTCGCACCGATCTCCAGCACTTGCTTGATGAGCGCGGCGTCGCCATGGGGCAGACGCACGACCGGGTGCGTCGGATACGGCGCCACGGCTTGCAGTGTCGCGAGCATCGAGCACAGGTCGTTGGGCGCGTGCTCGCCGTCGATCACCAGCCAGTCGAAGCCGCTGCCGGCGCACAACTCCGCCGCATAAGGCGTGGCGAGCCCCATCCACAGACCGATCTGACGCTCGCCGCGCGCGAGCGCCTGCTTAAAGGAATTCGGGGGTGTTTTCATGACAGGGACTCCGGTGAATCAAACGCGCACGGATGCGGGCGGATGCTCAGGACACACTCAGACAAAGCGCACGCCAATGGCGCCGAGCGGGCCGTAGTCGGCGTGGAAGACGTCGCCGGCCGCGCAGGCCACCGGTCGCGTGAACGACCCGGCCAGTACGATCTCGCCCGCCTGCAAACCTTCGTCGAACGCCCCCAGCTTGTTCGCAAGCCACGCAATACCGTTGCCAGGGTGGTTCAGCACGGCCGCGCTCAGTCCCGACTCTTCGATCACCCCGTTGCGGTAAAGCAGCGCGCCCGCCCAGCGCAGATCGATGGCGTCCGGCTTGACGGGGCGTCCGCCGAGAATCACTGCCGCATTCGCGGCGTTGTCGGCAATCGTGTCGAAGACTTTGCGCGGCGCTTTCGTGTCGCGATCGAAAAGCTCGATACGCCCGTCGATCAGTTCGAGCGCGGGCGTCACCCAGGCGGTGGCGTCGAGCACGTCGAAGAGCGTGACGCCTGGCCCCTTGAGCGGCTTGGCGAGAATGAACGCCAGCTCCACTTCGAGACGCGGCACGATGAAGCGCGAGGCTTCGAGCGTCGCGCCATCGGCAACGAGCATGTCGTCGAGCAGCGTGCCGTGGTCGGGTTCGGTGATTTGCGCCGCCACCTGCATGGCGCGCGAGGTCAACCCGATCTTGTGACCGATCACGCGACGCCCCTGCGCGAACTTCAGCGCCAGCCACGCCTGCGAAATCGCGTAGCTGTCGGCAATCGTCATCTCGGGATAGCGGCGGGAAAACTGCATCACCGGCGTGCAGCTGCGTTCGGCGTCGTGCAGTTCGCGAGCCAGGGCCTGATGCGTCGAGGCGTCGAGCTTCGGCATGGGGTTGTCTCCATAGCGCCGCCCCGCACGGGAAACGCGGGTGGCGTGTTTTGTCGGTCGATAACCGCTATTCTTGCGGCCGCCCGCGCCTCGGACAATCAATCGATTTTGGGCGATTGATAAGCAAAACTGGATAATCGGATGTCTCGAAGCGGCATGCCTGCACATGCCTCCTCATACGCCCCCTCGTACGGCCCCCGATGGGCGCCTTCGTCGCCTGAACACCCTGTCGCGCTTTGGGAACGCACTTTAAGTGTCATACGGCCGGCGACTTTCGGCTGGCCGTTGCGACAGACTCCGCTGCGCGCGCCGCCCAATTTCTCCGCGCTTCGCCGCACATCACGCGGCCTTTCCACCGCCATTTTCCTTCATCTCCGCAACGCCTTGTCTGCCTCGTCTCTGCGTCGAGCAACAGCGGCGAATTACCGACTGATATTCGCTAATGACCGAAATAAATGAGAGTGGTTTTTATTTACAATCCGCGCCGCTTCGTTCCGACGCAAAACAAATAGCGATCCGACCGCCGCTGCCGTGTGTTCTGCGTCAGCGGCCACGCTCGCCACACTCTCGCCGTTACCAAGGTCAGCCTAGATGAAGATATCTGCAAGTCGCCGTGCATTCGCGGCACCCGCCGCCCCCAGCACGGGTAGCGCCGCCGGAACCCACCGACGCCATCGCCTCGCCTCCCACGCGCGTCTGCCCCATGCCACTGCCTGTGCCGTGGCACTGTTGATGGCAACGCTGAGCACCTCACAGGCGCAACAGGTGCAGCAAGCGACGGCAACCGCCGAAGCCAAAGCCGAAGTGGAACTCGGCGCGGTCAATGTCTCGGGCGACTGGCTTGGCACCGGTCTCGACAACAGCGCAAAAACCTTCCCCGGCGCACGCACGGTCGTGAAGCAGGATCAGATCGAAGCCTCGGGCGCCACGAACATCGGCGATGTCATGCGCCGCATCCCCGGCGTGCAGTCGACGGACAACGCCGGCACGGGCGGCAGCGCCATCTCGCTGAACATCGGCGTACGCGGTCTCACCGGTCGTTACACCCCGCGCTCGACCGTGCTGCTCGACGGCATTCCGCTCGCTGTGGCGCCTTACGGCCAGCCGCAGTTGTCGTTCGCCCCGCTCAGCCTCTTCAACATCGAGAGCATCGACGTGGTGCGCAGCGGCGGCGCCGTGCGCTACGGCCCGCAGAACGTTGGCGGCGTAATCAGCTTCAAGACCCGCTCGATCCCGAATACGCCCGGCCTCACCGGGGACGCGACCGTGCGCCAGAACGTCTACACAGCCGGCGGGGGTACCAACACGCAATACGGTGCTTTCCTCGGCACGCAGATGGACAACGGCCTGGGTCTCGCATTGCTGTACTCGGGCATGGTCGGTCGCGACTGGCGTCGCGGCAGCGACGAGCGCGTGAACGACGTCGCATTGAAGTGGCGCTACGACATCACGCCGAGCCAGCAGGTCTACGGCAAGGTCTCGTACTACGACGTGAAGTCCAAAACGCCCGGCGGCCTGAGCGTCGCGCAATTCAAGGCCGATCCGTTCCAGAACACGCGTCCGAACGACTACTGGAGCGGCAACCGCACCGGTGTCGACTTCGGCTATCTGAATACGCTCTCCGAGACACAGGAATTCGAAGTCCGCACGTTCTACAACGAGAGCTATCGTCAGAGCACGCTGGTCAACCCGACCTTCACGTCGACAACGCACCAGCCACGCAACTATCAGACGTTCGGCTTCGAGCCGCGCTTCACGCAGCGGCTGTTCTCCGGGCCGATCACGCATGACGCCACGGTGGGCTATCGCTACGTTCACGAGCGCGGCGACGACAACCGATGGTCGACGGCGGCCGCGACGGGCATCAACTCGGCCACGCGCACGTTCAACAACTACACCAGCGCCAACGCGTTCTATATCGACGACCGCATGGCGTGGGGCAATTGGCGATTTACCCCGGGCGTGCGCTACGAAATCATTCAATCGCAGCGCCTCGACAACGCGACCCATGCGACCTTCCGGTCGAACAACAGCAAGGCGCTGCCGTCGGTCAATCTGTCGTACCTCGTCAACGATGCGTGGACGGTGTTTGCCGACTACAGCACGTCGTTCGGCCCGGTACAGAACACGCAATTGAACTCGATGTCGACGTCGAACCCGCTGCAACCGGAACTGGCGCGTACGTATGAGGTCGGCACGCGCTGGTCGGACAGGCGTTGGAAAGCCGAGCTCACGGCGTTCAGGATGCAGTTCGACAACCAGATTCAGCAGATTCCGGGCACGAATCCGGCCGTCTACCAGAACATCGGCGCAACGCACCACGAAGGCATCGAATCGGCGCTCGACTACACGTTCGATCGCGACAGCGCGCTGCGCGGCCTGAACGTGTACGCGAACTTCACTTACACGCGCGCGGTCCAGAAATCCGGTGCGACCGCTGGCCTCGACGTGCCGTTCTACTCACGCATTACCGACACGCTCGGCGCGCGTTACGCCGTCGGCCAGTGGACGCTCAACGTCTCGACCACCCACCAGAGCGCGCAGTACTCGGATCTGGCCAATACGGTGACCGAATCGGCGGATGGCAGCAACGGCAAAGTGCCGGGCTTCCGTCTGTGGAACGTGCAGGCGATGTACAAGATCCCGGGCTACAAGAAGGCCGACGTCACCCTCGGCCTGAACAACGTATTCGACAAACGCTTCTACACGCGTACCGTCGACGGCAATGCCGGCCGTTTGGTCGGTGCACCGCGCATGGTCTACGTTCAGGGGCACTTCGGGTTCTGATCGCGGAATTGTCGTGGGCCGGGCGCGATGCGCAATGGGGACCAGGTAACGGAGCGCGCCCGGCAGTCCCTCGATCCGCCCGACCGATACGGCATGCCTCACGATGAGTGTCGCACCGCCGCCACACCTTCAACCAACCGTTGAAGCGCATGCCATAGCACGCGATCTCACCGCTTCTTCCTGCTTTTCCCTCACATTGCGCGGCTTTCGCTCGCGAATCCGCGCCTTCTCCGAGTTCCTCCCCTCGCCTGACCTCGTGCCCGAAGCGGCGCGACTCATTACCGACTGCGATTCGCCGATACCCATTAAAAATGAGAGTGATTTGCATTTATAATCCGCGTCGCTTTATTACAGCGCATTACCCATAACGATCCGCCTGCCGCTGCCATCCGTTTGTGCCAGCGGTCACGCTCGCTACACACACGCAGTTACGAAGGTCAGCCAAGATGAAGATGTCTGCAAGTCGCCGCGCATGCGCGGCTGACGCCACCGCCAGCACGGTTGGCGTTACTCGCCTCGCGAATCTCCCTCGCATCCCCCGCCTCGCCTCCCACACCCGCTTGCCGCGCGCCACTGTCTGCGCCGCGGCACTGCTCATGGCGACGCTGGGCACGGCCCATGCGCAGCAAGCCGCAGCCTCGGCGGACGCCAAGGCCGAGGCCAAAGCCGACGTCGAACTCGGCGCGGTCAATGTCTCGGGCGACTGGCTCGGCACCGGTCTCGACAACAGCGCGAAGACCTTCCCGGGCGCGCGCACGGTCGTGAAGAAGGATCAGATCGAAGCCTCCGGCGCCGCGAGCATCGGCGACGTCCTGCGCCGTATCCCCGGCGTGCAGGCCACGGACAACTCCAGCACCGCCGGCAGCGCCATCTCGCTGAACTTCGGCGTGCGCGGTCTCACGGGCCGTTTCAGCCCGCGCTCGACCGTGCTGCTCGACGGCATTCCGCTGGCCGTGGCCCCTTACGGCCAGCCGCAGTTGTCGTTCGCCCCGGTCAGCCTCTTCAACATCGAGAGCATTGACGTGGTCCGCAGCGGCGGCGCCGTGCGTTACGGCCCGCAGAACGTCGGCGGCGTGATCAACTTCAAGACGCGTTCGATCCCGAGCACGCCGGGCCTCACTGGCGACGCGACCGTCCGCCAGAACATCTACACCGCCGGCGGCGGCACCAACACGCAATACGGCCTGTTCCTCGGCACGCAGATGGACAACGGTCTGGGCGTCGCGCTGCTGTACTCGGGCATGGTCGGTCGCGACTGGCGCAAGGGCAGCAACGAAAACGTGAACGACCTCGCGTTGAAGTGGCGCTACGACATCTCGCCGAGCCAGCAGGTCTACGGCAAGCTCTCGTACTACGACGCCAAGTCGATGACGCCGGGCGGCCTGACCGCCGCGCAATACAACGCCGATCCGTTCCAGAACACGCGTCCGAACGATTACTGGAGCGGCAACCGCACCGGTGTCGACTTCGGCTACCTGAACACGATCTCGGACACGCAGGAATTCGAGATCCGCACGTTCTTCAACGAGAGTTATCGTCAGAGCACGCTGACCAACCTGTCGGCGCTGCCGCTCGTGACTATGCACCAGCCGCGCAACTATCAGACGTTCGGCATCGAGCCGCGCTACACGCAGCGACTGTTCTTCGGGCCGACAGCGCATGACGTAACGGTCGGTTATCGCTTCGTGCGCGAACGCGGCGACGACAACACCTTCAACGTCAACGTTGCCAACGGCAACACGTCTGCAACCAGCACGTTCTACAACTACACCAGCGCGAACGCGTTCTATATCGACGACCGCATGGCGTGGGGCAACTGGCGATTCACGCCGGGCGTGCGCTACGAAATGATCGCGTCGCAACGGGTCGATAAGTCCTCGGGCAACACCTACCGCACGGACAACAACAAGCCGTTGCCGTCGGTGAACCTGTCGTATCTGGTGAACAGCGCGTGGACGATCTTCGCGGACTACAGCACGTCGTTCGGCCCGGTGCAGAACTTGCAGTTGAACTCGATGTCGGCGTCGAACCCGCTCCAGCCGGAAGTGGCCCGCACGTATGAAATCGGTACGCGCTGGACGGACAACCGCTGGAAGGCCGAGTTGACGGCGTTCAGGATGCGGTTCGACAACCAGATTCTTCAGGTGCCGAACGTCACCCCGATCACCTTCCAGAACATCGGGGCGACGAACCACGACGGTATCGAAACCGCGCTCGACTACACCTTCGATCGTGACAGCGTGCTGCGTGGCCTGAACCTCTACGCAAACTTCACGTACGTGCGCGCCATCCAGAAGTCGGGCACGACCGCCGGCCTCGACGTGCCGTTCTACTCGCGCTTCACCGACACGCTCGGCGCGCGTTACGCCATCGGCCAATGGACGTTCAACGTCTCGACCACGCACCAGAGCTCGCAGTACTCGGATCTGGCGAACACCGAAGCGCAATCGGCCGACGGCACCAACGGCAAAGTGCCGGGCTATCGCGTGTGGAACCTGCAAGCGATGTACAAGATCCCGTTCTACAAGAACGCCGATGTCACCGTGGGCCTGAACAACGTGTTCGACAAGCGCTTCTACACGCGCAACACCGACCAGAACGGCGGCATCATGGTCGGCTCGCCGCGCATGGTCTACGTTCAGGGGCACTTCGGGTTCTGATAGGGAATTTGCGAGGCGCAGGCGCGATGCTCTATGGATCGCGCCCGACTCACTTGCCTCATCCGGACTCATCCGGCTCGTCTGCACTGTATCGGCACCGGCTCACATTGCGTGAGCCGGTTTTTTTTGTCGACCGCGAGGCAACGCCAGCGGTGGATCGCCTGACGCCTACTTCGTGCGACCGTAGTCGTCCTGGAAACGAACGATATCGTCCTCGCCGAGATACGTGCCCGACTGCACTTCGATCAGCTCGAGCGGCACCTTGCCCGGATTCTCCAGCCGGTGCGTCGTACCAATCGGAATGTACGTCGATTGATTCTCGGTGAGCAGAATCGTGTTCTCGCCGTTGGTCACGCGCGCGGTGCCCGTCACCACCACCCAGTGCTCCGAGCGGTGGAAGTGCATCTGCAAACTGAGCGACGCCCCCGGCTTCACCACGATCTTCTTCACCTGGAAGCGATCGCCGACGCAAATGCCTTCGTAGTCGCCCCACGGACGGAAAACCCGCTGGTGGAACACCGACTCGCTGCGGCCCTCGGCGATGAGCGTCTCGACCACGCGCTTGACGTCCTGCACATGGTCCTTCGCCGTGACGAGCACCACGTCCGGCGTCTCGACGATCACAAGATTCTCGACACCGATCGCCGCAACCATGCGGCTCTCGCTGCGCACATAGCTGTTCTTGACGTTACGCGCGACGACATCGCCAAGCAGGCTGTTGCCGTTCTCATCGCGCGCGGCAATCTCCGCGACCGCCGACCACGAGCCGATGTCGTTCCATCCGAGACCGTCGGCATCCACCACGGCCGCGCGGCGCGCCTTCTCCATGACGGCGTAATCGATCGAGTCGGACGGACACGCCTCCAGGCTCGCCTGATCCAGACGGAAGAAGTCGATATCGACCGCTCCCTGCTCGACCGCAGCCTTCACCTGTTTCAGCATCTCCGGCGCGAGACGTTCGAGTTCGCCCAGATACGCCTTTGCCTTGAACAGGAACATGCCGCTGTTCCAATAGCAGTTGCCCGCCGCGATCAGCGCCGCCGCCGTGTCGGCGTCCGGCTTTTCCACGTACTGGTCGACATGGAAACCGCTCGGGCATACCTCGGTGACGGCCCCGCGGCGAATGTAGCCGTAGCCCGTATGCGGTGAGGTCGGGGGAATGCCGAACGTTACGAGGAAGCCGTCGTCGGCGAGGGTTCGGGCGGCGCGCACCGCCTCAAGGAATTTCTCCTCGTTCGCGATGGCGTGATCCGAGGGCAGCACCAACAGCGTGGCGTCAGCGTCGTCACGCAGCGCGATCAGCGCAGCGGCAGCCACCGCCGGCGCGGTATTGCGTGCGACCGGTTCGAGCACGATGGCGCTCGGCTTCGTATGGATGGCGCGCAACTGCTCGGCCACCAGGAAGCGCTGCTCATTGTTGGAGATGATCAACGGCGCAGCCGCACCATCGAGCGCACCGATCCGTTTCACTGTCTGTTGAAGCAGTGTGTCGGCACCGGCGAGCGCGAGATATTGTTTTGGATAGCTGGCTCGCGACAGGGGCCATAAACGTGTACCACTACCGCCGCACAGAATTACAGGAGTTATCGCCATATTCCGGATCGTAGAAGGTTGCGTCACACTGCTTCGAGGGAGTCCGAATTATATCGTCATTTCGAGCACTTAAAACGACATTACGATGACGTTCGTGGCAGTTGCAGAAATTCTGTCGGAAAAATGCCTACTATCGCGTTGCGTTACCGTCGCGCATAAAAAAACGGCACCCCGCAAAGGGTGCCGTTTTCATGACGACGTCGTTTCGGATCGGCAGCGCAGACTCTCGTCGGCGCCGCCTTGCCGATTACTCTGCCGTCGGCTCTTCCACCGAGGTGGGGATCGGGGCAAACGCCTCTTCCAGAGCGATCTGGTCGTGACGCTCGCGATCCGACGTCTCGCGGGCCTTGCGGGCCTTGTGATATGCCAGACCCGTACCCGCCGGGATCAGACGGCCGACGATGACGTTTTCCTTCAGGCCACGCAAGTCGTCCTTCTTGCCCATGATGGCGGCTTCGGTCAGCACGCGCGTCGTTTCCTGGAACGATGCCGCCGAGATGAACGAGTCCGTCGACAGCGACGCCTTCGTAATCCCCAGCAGCACGTTCTCGTACTGCGCCGGACGCTTGTCCGCGGCGTTCATGGCGTCGTTCTCGTAGAGCATATCCGAACGCTCGACCTGTTCGCCGATGATGAAGCGCGTATCGCCGTTGTCGGTGATCTGCACACGACGCAGCATCTGGCGAACGATCACCTCGATGTGCTTGTCGTTGATCTTCACACCCTGCAAACGGTACACGTCCTGAACTTCATCGACGATGTAGCGCGACAGCGCTTCGATACCCTGCAGACGCAGGATGTCGTGCGGGTCGGCCGGGCCGTCCACGATCATTTCGCCCTTGTTCACCACCTGACCGTCGTGCACCAGCACCTGCTTTTCCTTCGGAATCAGGAATTCGTGCTGGTTGCCGTCCAGATCGGTAATGACCAGACGCTGCTTGCCCTTCGTGTCCTTACCGAACGACGTGGTACCCGTGACTTCGGCCAGAATGCCGGCGTCCTTCGGTGCACGCGCTTCGAACAGTTCGGCCACACGCGGCAGACCCCCGGTAATGTCGCGGGTCTTCTGCGCTTCAGTCGGGATACGTGCGAGCACTTCGCCCACCGGGACTTGCTGACCGTCCTTGATGGTGATCAGTGCGCCCACCTGGAAGCCGATCGTCACAGCGTGATCGGTACCCGGGATCTTCACTTCCACACCATTCTCGTCGAGCAGCTTGACCTGCGGACGCACGTTCTTCGACGCCGGACCACGACGCTTCGGATCGATCACGACCAGCGTGGACAAACCCGTCACATCGTCGATCTGCTTGGCAACCGTGACACCTTCCTCGACGTTCTCGAACTTGGCGAAGCCGCCGTGTTCGGTAATGATCGGGCGCGTCAGCGGATCCCACGTACCCAGTTGGGCACCGGCCTTGACCTGTGCGCCGTCCAGTTGCAGCAGCGTGGCGCCATACGGCACCTTGTGACGCTCGCGCTCGCGGCCGTGATCGTCCGTGATCAGGATTTCACCCGAACGCGAAATCGCAACCTGCTCGCCGCGACCGTTGGTCACGTAACGCATGGTCGCCGTGAAGCGAACCGTACCGTTCGACTTGGCTTCGATCGACGAGGCCACTGCCGCACGCGATGCCGCACCACCGATGTGGAACGTACGCATCGTCAGCTGCGTGCCCGGCTCACCGATCGACTGTGCCGCGATCACGCCGACCGCTTCACCGACGTTTACGCGCGAACCACGGCCCAGATCGCGGCCATAGCAGGCGGCGCACAGACCGAAGCGCGTATCGCAGGTCAGCGGCGTGCGCACGCGCACTTCGTCGACACCCAGCGCCTCGATCATTTCGACCGCGTCTTCGTCCAGCAGCGTGCCGGCTTCATACACCGTCTCTTGCGTTTCCGGATTCACGACGTCCGAGACAGCCACGCGACCCAGGATACGGTCACGCAGGGCTTCGACCACTTCACCGCCCTCGACCAGCGCCTTCATCGCCACGCCGTTGCTCGTGCCGCAATCGTCTTCGACCACGACCAGATCCTGCGTCACGTCCACCAGACGACGCGTCAGGTAACCCGAGTTTGCCGTCTTCAGTGCCGTATCGGCCAGACCCTTACGTGCACCGTGGGTCGAGATGAAGTACTGCAAGACGTTCAGGCCTTCGCGGAAGTTCGCGGTAATCGGCGTCTCGATAATCGAGCCGTCCGGCTTGGCCATCAGGCCACGCATACCGGCGAGCTGGCGAATCTGGGCGCTCGAACCGCGAGCACCGGAGTCGGCCATCATGTAAATCGAGTTGAACGACTCCTGATCCACGGTGTTGCCGTCGCGATCAACCGTCTTTTCCTTCGAGAGCTGCTCCATCATCGCCTTACCCACGGCGTCACCGGTAGCACCCCAAATGTCCACGACGTTGTTGTAACGCTCTTGCGCCGTGACCAGACCCGACATGTACTGACGGTCGTATTCCTTGACCTTCTTCGACGCTTCGCCGATCAGCTCTTCCTTCTTCGTCGGCACGAGCATGTCGTCGACGCAGATCGAGATACCGGCACGCGTTGCCAGGCGGAAGCCCGACTGCATCAGCTTGTCGACGAAGATCACCGTCTCGCGCAGACCGCAGCGGCGGAACGCCGTGTTGATCAGCTTCGAGATTTCCTTCTTCTTGAGCGACTTGTTCAGCACCGAGAACGGCAGGCCCGGCGGCAGAATTTCCGACAGGATCGCGCGGCCGACAGTCGTCGGGTACAGCGTGATCTTCGGCGTCTTCTCGCCCGTTTCCGGATCGACCGTGTACTCCGTAATACGCACGTTCACACGCGAAGCCAGTTCGACTTCCTTGTTGTCGTACGCACGCAGCACTTCCGAGACGTCGATGAACGACAGGCCTTCGCCGCGGCCGTTGATCTTGTCGCGGGTCGCGTAGTACAGACCCAGCACGATATCCTGCGACGGCACGATCGACGGATCGCCGTTAGCCGGGAACAACACGTTGTTCGAGGCGAGCATCAGGGTACGCGCTTCCATCTGCGCTTCGAGCGACAGCGGCACGTGAACGGCCATCTGGTCACCGTCGAAGTCGGCGTTGAACGCCGCGCAAACCAGCGGGTGAAGCTGAATTGCCTTGCCTTCGATCAGCACCGGCTCGAACGCCTGAATACCCAGGCGGTGCAGCGTCGGTGCGCGGTTCAGCATGATCGGGTGTTCGCGGATCACATCTTCGAGGATGTCCCACACCACCGCCGTCTGGTTCTCGACTTCCTTCTTCGCGGCCTTGATGGTCGTGGCCACGCCCATCACTTCCAGCTTGTGGAAGATGAACGGCTTGAAGAGTTCGAGCGCCATCAGCTTCGGCAGACCGCACTGATGCAGCTTGAGCGTCGGGCCCACGGTAATCACCGAACGGCCCGAGTAGTCAACGCGCTTACCCAGCAAGTTCTGACGGAAACGACCGCTCTTGCCCTTGATCATGTCGGCCAGCGACTTGAGCGGACGCTTGTTCGCACCGGTCATCGCCTTGCCGCGACGGCCGTTGTCGAGCAGCGAGTCCACGGACTCCTGCAGCATGCGCTTTTCGTTGCGCACGATGATGTCCGGGGCCTTGAGCTCGAGCAGACGCTTCAGACGGTTGTTACGGTTGATGACGCGGCGATACAGATCGTTCAGGTCCGAGGTCGCGAAGCGGCCACCGTCGAGCGGCACCAGCGGGCGCAGTTCGGGCGGGAGCACCGGCAGCACTTCGAGCACCATCCACTCGGGCTTGATGCCCGAGCGCTGGAATGCCTCGAGCACCTTCAGGCGCTTGGCGTACTTCTTGATCTTCGCTTCCGAGCCCGTGGCTTGCAGCTCGGCGCGCAAATGCTCGACCTGCTGATCGATGTCGATCGAGCGCAGCAGCTCACGCACGCCTTCCGCGCCCATCTCGGCACGGAATTCGTCGCCGTATTCCTCGACCTTGTTGTAGTAATCCTCTTCCGTCATGATCTGGCAACGCTTGAGCGGCGTCATGCCAGGTTCGAGGACCACGTACGCTTCGAAGTACAGCACGCGTTCGATGTCGCGCAGCGTCATGTCGAGCACCATGCCCAGACGCGACGGGAGCGACTTCAGGAACCAGATGTGCGCAACCGGCGAGGCCAGTTCGATGTGGCCCATGCGCTCGCGGCGCACCTTCGCCAGCGTCACTTCGACGCCGCACTTCTCGCAGATCACGCCACGGTGCTTCAGGCGCTTGTACTTGCCGCAAAGGCATTCGTAGTCCTTGATCGGACCGAAGATCTTTGCGCAGAACAGACCGTCACGCTCGGGCTTGAAAGTCCGGTAGTTGATCGTCTCCGGCTTCTTCACTTCACCGAACGACCACGAGCGGATCTTGTCCGGCGAAGCCAGACCGATCTTGATCGCGTCGAACTGTTCGTCCTGCTGGACTTGCTTGAATAGATCGAGCAAAGCTTTCATTGCTTTCTCCTGTTGCCTGAACGCGATTAACCGCGCTCCAGGTCGATATCGATACCGAGCGAACGGATTTCCTTGACCAGCACGTTGAACGACTCCGGCATACCGGCATCGATCACGTGATCGCCCTTGACGAGGTTCTCGTACACCTTCGTACGACCCGTCACGTCATCCGACTTCACCGTCAGCATTTCCTGCAGCACGTACGACGCGCCGTAGGCTTCCAGTGCCCACACTTCCATTTCACCGAAGCGCTGACCACCGAACTGAGCCTTACCGCCCAACGGCTGTTGCGTCACCAGCGAGTACGGACCGGTCGAACGGGCGTGCATCTTGTCGTCGACCAGGTGGTGCAGCTTGAGCATGTGCATGAAACCGCACGTGACCGTACGCTCGAATGCTTCACCCGTGCGGCCGTCGAACAGCGTGACCTGGTTCTTCGACGGGGTCATGCCGAGTTCCTTCGCGATGTGATCCGGGAACGCCAGATCCAGCATGCGACGGATTTCCTCTTCATGCGCACCATCGAACACCGGCGTCGCGAACGGCACACCGTTCTGCAGGTTGCGTGCCAGCGACATGATTTCGTCGTCCGACAGGCTGTCGATATCTTCTTGCTGACCGCTCTCGTTGTAGATCTTCGTCAGGAACTTGCGAACTTCCTGGACCTTGGTGTGCGCTTGCAGCATTTCGCCGATACGCCAGCCCAGACCCTTCGCTGCCCAGCCGAGGTGCGATTCGAGAATCTGACCCACGTTCATCCGCGACGGCACGCCGAGCGGGTTGAGCACGATGTCTGCCGGACGGCCATCGGCCATGTACGGCATATCCTCGATCGGCACGATCTTCGAGACCACACCCTTGTTACCGTGACGGCCGGCCATCTTGTCGCCAGGCTGCAGACGACGCTTGACCGCCAGATACACCTTGACCATCTTCAGCACGCCCGGCGGCAGTTCGTCGCCCTGCGTGAGCTTCTTGCGCTTCTCTTCGAAGGCGAGATCGAACTGGTGACGCTTCTGCTCGATCGATTCCTTGATCTGCTCGAGCTGTTGCGCACCTTCGTCTTCTGCCAGACGAATGTCGAACCAGTGGTAGCGATCCAGATCGGCCAGGTATTCCTTGGTGATCTTGGTGCCCTTGGCGAGCTTCTTCGGGCCGCCATTGGCGGTCTTGCCCACCAGGAAACGCTCCAGACGCTGGAATGCGTCGCCTTCCACGATACGCAGCTGGTCGTTCAGGTCCAGGCGGTAGCCCTTCAGTTCATCGTCGATGATCTGCTGAGCACGCTTGTCGCGCTGAATGCCTTCACGCGTGAACACCTGCACGTCGATGACGGTGCCGCTCATGCCCGACGGCACGCGCAGCGAGGTGTCCTTCACGTCCGAAGCCTTCTCGCCGAAAATCGCGCGCAGCAGCTTCTCTTCCGGCGTGAGCTGGGTTTCGCCCTTCGGCGTGACCTTGCCCACCAGCACGTCGCCCGCTTCGACTTCGGCACCGATGTACACGATGCCCGACTCGTCCAGACGGCTCAGTTGCACTTCCGCCAGGTTCGAGATGTCGCGCGTGATTTCTTCCGGTCCGAGCTTCGTGTCGCGAGCGACAACGTTCAGCTCTTCGATGTGGATCGACGTGTAACGGTCTTCCGCAACGACACGCTCCGAGATCAGGATCGAATCCTCGAAGTTGTAGCCGTTCCACGGCATGAACGCGATCAGCATGTTCTGACCCAGCGCCAGCTCACCCAGATCGGTCGACGCGCCGTCGGCGATCACATCGCCGCGCGCCACCTTGTCGCCCACTTCCACGATCGGGCGCTGGTTGATGTTGGTGTTCTGGTTCGAACGCGTGTACTTGATCAGGTTGTAGATGTCGACGCCGACTTCACCGGCCACGGCTTCGTCGTCGTTCACGCGAATCACCACGCGGCCTGCGTCGACATAGTCGACCACACCACCACGGAACGCCTGCACGGTCGTACCCGAGTCAACGGCCACCGTACGTTCGATACCCGTACCGACAACCGCCTTTTCCGGACGCAGGCAAGGCACGGCCTGGCGCTGCATGTTCGAGCCCATCAATGCGCGGTTCGCGTCATCGTGTTCAAGGAACGGAATCAGCGAGGCAGCGACCGAGACGATCTGCGACGGCGCCACGTCCATGTACTGGATGCGGTCCGGCGTGACCATCAGCGTTTCACCGGCTTCACGCGACGACACGAGTTCGTCGGTGAGTTCGCCGTTGGCGCCGATCGACGCGTTCGCCTGAGCGATCACGTAACGACCTTCTTCAATGGCCGACAGGTAGTCGATCTGGTCGGTGACCTTGCCGTCTTCCACCTTGCGATACGGCGTCTCGAGGAAGCCGTACTCGTTCAGGCGGGCGTACAGTGCCAGCGAGTTGATCAGACCAATGTTCGGACCTTCCGGCGTTTCGATCGGGCACACGCGGCCGTAGTGGGTCGGGTGCACGTCGCGCACTTCGAAGCCTGCGCGTTCGCGCGTCAGACCGCCCGGGCCCAGTGCGGAAACACGACGCTTGTGCGTGATTTCCGACAGCGGGTTGGTCTGGTCCATGAACTGCGACAGCTGCGACGAACCGAAGAACTCGCGAATGGCCGACGAAATCGGCTTGCTGTTGATCAGGTCGTGCGGCATCAGGTTTTCCGACTCGGCCTGACCCAGACGTTCCTTCACAGCGCGCTCGACACGCACGAGACCGGCGCGGAACTGGTTCTCGGCCAGTTCGCCGACGCAACGCACACGACGGTTACCCAAGTGGTCGATGTCATCGACTTCGCCGCGGCCGTTACGCAGATCCACGAGGATCTTGATGGTCGCGAGAATGTCGTCGTCTTCCAGCGTCATCGGTCCGAGCACTTCGTCACGGCCGACACGGCGGTTGAACTTCATACGACCCACCTTCGACAGGTCGTACGCTTCTTCGCTGTAGAACAGACGGTTGAACAGGGCCTCGACCGCATCTTCGGTCGGCGGCTCTCCCGGACGCATCATGCGGTAGATCGCGATACGCGCAGCCGTCTGGTCAACGGTTTCGTCGATACGCAACGTGGCCGAAATGTACGAGCCCTGGTCCAGATCGTTCGTGTACAGCGTCTGAATGTCAGACACGCCGGATTCGCGCAGCTTGAGCAGCACGCTTTCGGTGATTTCGTCGTTGGCGTTAGCGATCACTTCGCCCGTATCGCCATCGATCACGTTCTTCGCGAGCACGCGGCCGAGCAGGTAGTCTTCCGGCACCGAGATGAACTTGGTGTTGGCGTTCTCCAGATCGCGGATGTGCTTGGCGTTGACGCGCTTGTCCTTCTGGACAATGACCTTGCCTTCGCGATCCGTGATGTCGAAACGCGCCACTTCACCACGCAGGCGCTCCGGCACGAACTCCATCTGCGCGCCTTCCGGCATCAGCTTGAAGTTGTCGAACACGAAGAAGTTCGCGAGGATCTGTTCCGGCGTCAGGCCAATGGCCTTGAGCAGGATCGTGACCGGCATCTTGCGACGGCGGTCGACGCGGAAGTACAGAATGTCCTTCGGGTCGAATTCGAAGTCCAGCCACGAACCGCGGTAGGGAATGATACGCGCGGAGAACAGCAGTTTGCCCGAGCTGTGCGTCTTGCCCTTGTCGTGTTCGAAGAACACGCCCGGCGAGCGGTGCAGCTGCGAGACGATGACACGTTCCGTGCCATTGATGACGAAGGAACCCGTCGAGGTCATGAGCGGAATTTCGCCCATGTACACTTCCTGTTCCTTGACTTCCTTGACTACCGGCTTGTTCGGCGATTCCTTGTCGAGAATCACCAGACGAACCTTGGCGCGCAGGGCCGAGCAGAAGGTCAGGCCGCGCTGTTGACATTCCTTGACATCGAACGCGGGCGTGCCGAGCAGATAGCTGACAAACTCCAGGCGTGCGAACCCGTTGTGAGAAACGATCGGGAAAATGGAGGAGAAGGCTGCTTGCAGACCCTCCGGCTTCCGCTCCGATGCAAGCGCATCGGCTTGCAAGAACGATGTGTACGAGGCGAGCTGGGTGGCCAGCAAAAACGGCACCTTGTGCACGGTCGGACGCTTCGCAAAACTCTTGCGAATGCGTTTCTTCTCGGTGAAGGAATAGTGCATTACGATCTCCGAATCACTACGCTGACGACGACGGCAGGCATCGCCAACGGGTGTTCATCGACTGAGACCAGACGTCCCCCACGGCGGGCTTGCCGCGGAGCAACGAGCTTGGTGGTTGGCCGCTACCAACCGCTGGCTGACGGCGACGGATGCCTGTGTTGCCCGTCGCCCGACCAAACTTGCCTTCTGCAGTCGCTTCAGAAGACAAAGAGAAAACCGTCACGGGCATCTGCCGTCGCGATTTTTTCTTTGGCCTCTCGAATACTTCTTCTCTGCGGCGCGCCGGCCGCTTTCGCCCGACTGCCACTGATGGAACACGCGTATGAAACAACGTGTGCTACTCAGGGCACGGCGAAATCACCTCGATTTCAAGGACTTGGCGTCGATTCACGCCCACTTTCGAATTTGGAATCCCGATTACGGGATTTGCATCTCCTGAAAGCACAAAAAGGCTGACGACATTTCGTCGCCAGCCTTCCCTACGCGCAGAGCCGAATTACTTGATTTCGGCCTTGGCGCCGGCGTCTTCCAGCTTCTTCTTGATCGCTTCAGCTTCAGCCTTCGGAGTCGCTTCCTTCAAGGTCTTCGGCGCGCCGTCGACCACGTCCTTCGCTTCCTTCAGGCCCAGGCCGGTGACTTCACGCACTACCTTGATGACGGAGACCTTGTTGGCGCCGACGTCCGTCAGCACAATGTCGAATTCCGTCTTCTCTTCAACGGCAGCAGCACCGCCAGCAGCCGGAGCACCTGCCACTGCCAGAGCAGCAGCCGACACGCCGAACTTTTCTTCGAACGCCTTGACCAGGTCGTTCAGTTCCATAACCGACATCGCGCCTACGGCTTCGATGATTTCGTCTTTCGTGATTGCCATTTGTAAAACTCCTAGATTGTGTTCGGACCGAAGTCAGCGATCGTGTAACCGGGGAGAGACTTAAGCAGCTTCCGCTTGCTTCTTCTCTGCCACGGCAGCCAGGACGCGAGCAAAGCCGGAAACCGGCGCTTGCATGACACCCAGCAACTTCGCGAGCAGTTCGTCGCGGCTCGGGATCGAGGCCAGCGCTTGCACGCCTGCCTTGTCCATCACCTTGCCGTCGTACGAGCCGGCCTTCAAGATCAACTTGTCGTTGCCCTTCGAAAAGTCGTTCAAGACTTTCGCAGCGGCTACGGGATCCGTCGAGATACCGTAGATCAGAGGACCGGTCATCTGCTCAGCCAGGTCAGCAAACGGGGTGTTTTCCACCGCGCGGCGTGCCAGCGTGTTCTTGAGAACGCGCAGGTAGACGCCTTGCTGACGCGCATTGGCGCGAAGCTTCGTCAGATCGCCAACCGTGATTCCGCGATATTCAGCCACAACGATGGTCGAAGCGCCGGCGACTTGCGCCGATACTTCTGCCACGACGGCTTTCTTATCATCAAGATTAAGTGCCACGGTTAACCTCCAAAATTGACATCACCTCATGGTGATGCCGTTCCACTAACGGCTTACCGACATGTCTGGAGTTTCAACCCTCGCGCCCGGTTGCCCGCGTGCGACGGTATGACTGCATAACTTGTTCGGGTTCGCCATCTGCGTTGGCTGGCGTATTAAGGGAGTGTCAGTGAAAGCCCATTCCCGCCAACGGTCTTTGATAACCGGAAGCGACTTCCGAAGAACTCGCTTCCGCCCAAAGTCTTTTGCTACAGGCTGTCGATCTCAAGGATCTCAGCCACCGCAGGGGACGCCATCACCCTGCGATTGCGATACTGTCTCGCTTAGGCAGCCAGGCTAGCCTGGTCCACACGCACGCCAACGCCCATCGTGCTCGACAGGGCGATCTTGCGCAGGTAGACACCCTTGCTCGAAGCCGGCTTCGACTTCGTCAGGGCTTCCAGCAGAGCCGAAAGGTTCTTCTGCAGTGCTGCCGGTTCGAACGAAGCGCGACCGATCGTGGCGTGGATGATACCGGCCTTGTCGACGCGGAATTGCACCTGACCGGCCTTGGCGTTCTTCACTGCCGTAGCAACGTCCGGGGTCACCGTGCCAACCTTCGGGTTCGGCATCAGGCCACGCGGGCCGAGAATCTGACCCAGCGTACCGACGATACGCATCGTATCCGGCGAAGCGATCACGATATCGAAGTCCATGTTGCCGGCCTTGATCTGCTCGGCCAGGTCTTCCATACCGACGATTTCTGCGCCAGCTGCCTTGGCTTGCTCAGCCTTTTCGCCTTGGGCGAAAACGGCAACGCGAACCGACTTACCGGTACCTGCCGGCAGCACGACCGAACCACGAACCACTTGGTCCGACTTCTTCGCATCCACGCCCAATTGAACGGCGACGTCGATCGACTCGTCGAACTTGGCGCTTGCGCATTCCTTGACCAGGGCCAGAGCGTCGCCGACCGGGTACAGCTTGTTGCGGTCGACCTTGGCGGCCAGTGCTTGTTGACGCTTCGAGATCTTAGCCATTACAGACCCTCCACCGTGATGCCCATCGAACGTGCGCTGCCAGCGATGGTGCGAACCGCTGCGTCCAGATCGGAGGCGGTAAGGTCAGGCATCTTGGTCTTCGCGATTTCTTCCGCTTGTGCGCGGGTGATCTTGCCCACCTTGTCGGTGTGCGGCTTGCTCGAACCCTTTTGCAGGTTGGCAGCCTTCTTGATCAGCACCGTTGCCGGCGGGGTCTTCAGGACGAACGTGAAGCTCTTGTCCGCGAAAGCGGTGATCACCACCGGAATCGGCAGACCCGGTTCGAGGCTCTGCGTTTGCGCGTTGAACGCTTTGCAGAACTCCATGATGTTCAGGCCACGCTGACCCAGGGCCGGGCCCACGGGGGGCGACGGATTGGCTTTACCTGCAGGAATCTGCAGCTTGATAAAGCCGATGATTTTCTTTGCCATGGTTTACTCCGGAACGAATATGTGGCGCATATTCGGGGTTGAGTCATAGCGCGCTTTCACCGGAAAACCAGTTACTGACGCTCCTCGGCGACGGCTGTCACCAACGCAAAAACGCGCCGGACGTCGCGCCGGCGCATTTTATTCTTAGACCTTTTCGACTTGTCCGAACTCCAGTTCTACCGGAGTTGCCCGCCCAAAGATGGTGACGGATACACGGAGGCGAGATTTTTCATAGTTCACTTCTTCGACGGTGCCATTGAAGTCCGTGAAAGGACCTTCCTTGACCCGAACCAGCTCGCCCACCTCGAACAACGTCTTGGGACGCGGCTTTTCGACCCCATCCCTGATTTGCGACATGATCTTGTCGACTTCAGCCTGACGGATCGGAATCGGACGAGTGCCCGTACCGCCGACAAAGCCCGTAACCTTGGGAG
The DNA here is from genome assembly GCF_044745225.1 of Pandoraea sp. NPDC087047. Lineage (NCBI taxonomy): Bacteria > Pseudomonadati > Pseudomonadota > Betaproteobacteria > Burkholderiales > Burkholderiaceae > Pandoraea > Pandoraea sp. NPDC087047. Next base: position 907 of record NZ_JBIUZU010000018.1, on the reverse strand, counting down.
TGTTCTTCACCAAGTGCCACGATTCATCCGTCATTTCCATCTCACACAGCACATAGCCGGGGAAGAAACGACGTTCGGTGACCGCTTTATGGCCACCCTTTGTTTCAACAACTTCTTCAGTCGGAACGAGAATCGTACCGAAGTAATCCTGCATGCCATCACGCACAATGCGCTCTTGCAGCGCCTTGGCTACGCTCTTTTCCATGCCGGAATAGGCATGAACGACGTACCAGCGCTTCTTACTCGGTGCAGCCCCGGTATCAGACATATCACTTCCAGCCAAGAATCAAAGAGAATACCGCCCACTCGATCGTCTTGTCGCTGATCCACAGATACAGCGCCATGATGATGACGAACGCGAAGACAATCGCGGTCGTTTGGGCGGCCTCTTTACGGGTCGGCCAAACGACCTTACCCACTTCCCGATACGCATCCTTGGCAAAGGCCATAAAGCCTTTACCCGTTTGCGATGCCAATGCAACACCTGCGGCGATGGCCAGAACGACGACAATGGCAGCAACGCGCACATACAGTGCTTGTTGCTCCAAGGCGTAGAACGCCACGACGCCAGCAATCACAAGCAGCCCGGCCAGAGCCAGCAGCAGCTTGTCGCCAGTCGTACGTACAGTTTCTACGGGAGAATTCGCCATTTCCAGCTTGCACACAGTTGTTTGGCAGGGGCAGAGGGAATCGAACCCCCAACCTTCGGTTTTGGAGACCGACGCTCTGCCAGTTGAGCTATACCCCTAAAACAGCAGAGGAGTCAGCTGCCAAAAGCTGACTCCGTAAGCGCGGACCGTTAAGGTACCGGCTTAGTCTTCGATCTTCGACACCACGCCGGCGCCGACGGTACGGCCACCTTCGCGGATTGCGAAGCGCAGACCTTCTTCCATGGCGATCGGCTGAA
>NZ_JBIUZU010000017.1:0-61523 GCF_044745225.1 Pandoraea sp. NPDC087047 | reverse complement strand
CGCTGCGACGTCCTTTTTGCCATGCTGCGCGACGGCACTTTTTATCAACCCAAAACTGCCACCAGTGCTTGACGAACTACATAGGGGCACCCCCCAATTCACCAAGTACCGCTTTGGGTCGGAAACGGACGCTTGAACGCGGCAAGACCAACGAGTAAGAAAAACATGCAACGTAGCCGCCCCCTCAAGAATGAATACTAGCGAACAACCATTCAGCATCGAATTTAGTCAATGGCTCCGGCGTGCGTTGGAACGCGGGGTGCCGATGTCCGTGAGGGCGTTTGCCTTTAATCTTTTCGAGCTAACCAATATTGACAATGCAAAGTTTGCAGTCGAAATAGTTGGAGCCGGCATGTTCGATCTGACCGACCCAGACTGGGCTTGCAACGAGGTGTGGGAACCTATCGACCGAGCGCTCCGAATCCCCATCATTTTTTCTGGCGATGCCTGGGAAGAATGCCTCTTGGCCATCCGTTCCCTTCTTCGGACATTGTTGGAGATCGACGATGACATGACTCGCGTGCTGAAATCGCGCGAGGGCGTTGGCATTGGTTTCGTCGATGGGGATTTGCACATCGCCTGGTGTCGCTAACGCCACGGAAAAATTCGAGGAAAACCGAGAAATTGGGATACCGAGCGCAATGACCTCACTCGCGTGAGTCGCAAAGCAGGCGAGCGAGCCACCACGACTCAGAAGCTTCGGATTGAATGTCAGAAACTAGAGTACAATATCTGACAAAATGGATCTCATCGATGACTAAGCTACCCGAAACCATTCGCCTGCACGCCAGCTCGCTTTCTGAGGGCGGCGTCCTGTCGCCCAAAGAATTCCTGCATTTGGGAAGTCGGGCGGCTATTGATCAAGCGTTTTCGCGCCTTACGAAATCTGGTGAGCTTCTTCGGGTAGCCCGTGGCGTGTACGTTTCACCGATTCCGGGTAGGTTTGGCACTCGCCCACCGGCGCCCGAAAAGGTTGTACAAGCGTTCGCGGAAAGGTCAGGCGAAGTCGTGGTGTCTCACGGCGCAAATTCGGCAAATGCCCTCGGACTTACGCAGCAAGTCCCGACTCGTGAGGTATTTTTATCGTCTGGTCGAAACCGGAAACTTCGGCTCGGACGGTCAGTGGTAGCGATAAAGCATGCACCGCAATGGATGCTTGCATTAGGAAGCGGACCGGCGGGAGACGCTGTACGGGCACTGGCGTGGATGGGCCAAGCCCACGTGACCAAGTCGTTAAGCGCGCTCCATAAACGATTGTCGGCAGACGACTGGAACACGCTCACGTCCGCACGCGCGGCCCTTCCAGCTTGGATGGCGAAGGCAATAGGACAGGAGTCGTTGCGTGGCTGAGTATTACTTTGATCTCAGCACGGACGAGCAATACGAAGCCTTAGTCTTTTCCAGCGCGCAGACCGGCAGGCCCACTCATCTGTTGGAAAAAGACGTATGGGTGGTGTGGGTCTTGCGCGCGCTGTTCACGTCGGCGTTAGCAACGGACCTCACCTTCAAGGGTGGAACATCTCTATCCAAAGCATACAACCTCATTGATCGCTTCTCCGAAGACGTTGACCTCACATACGACATCCGCCGCTTGATTCCGGATCTGGTCCCGGAGGGCGCATCGCTTCCATCAAGCCGCAGCCAGTCCAGCAAATGGACAGCCGCCGTCCGGCGCGCACTTCCTACGTGGATCAATGAACAGGTGCTCCCTGTTATCAGCGACGGCCTCACCCGCGAAGGACTCGACGCAACGGTCGGACTTGCCGAAGACTGCACGGACACCGTTTTGCTCAGTTACCCGGCGCTCGCAAGCGGAACGGGGTATGTCGCCCCAGTCGTCAGACTGGAATTCGGCGGACGCGCAACCGGAGAGCCCCACGCCGAAATGCCCGTGCGGTGCGACATGGACGGGATTTTGGATAGCGTCTCATTCCCTGATGCAACCCCACTCGTCATGAACTTGTCCCGGACCTTCTGGGAAAAGGCAACCGCTGCCCACGTCTATTGCGCGCAAGGAAGAATCCGAGGCGAGCGCTATGCGCGCCACTGGCACGACTTGATGTCGATTGCCGACAGCAATCAATTCGATAGCGTTCTTGCGGACATGGGTGTCGCGTCGATGGTGGCTGAGCACAAGTCCTGCTTCTTCATCGAGAAAGACAGCGATGGAAACGTGATCGATTATCAACGGGCCGTGTCAGGAGGTCTGCGAATCGTGCCGGAAGGGCCAGCAAAGGACGCGCTTTGGACGGACTACAGCGCCATGATCGAAGATGACGTTCTGGTCGAGAGCAACGTGACGTTCGACGAGTTGATGCTTAGATGCGGGGCCATTCAAGATATTCTGAATCGCACTGCTGCTGACACACACGCAGTCTGAGTACGAAAAACGCTTCGAGTAGACGGCCGAAGACTTTGCGTAACCTCAATACCGACACGCAAATAGCGCTTGCGGGGGAAATATCCTTACCTTCGCCTAAGACCAATCCGAATTCCTGCCCATCGCACATAATTTGCCGCCCGCGTTCTTGTTGCCTGCGTGCGGTCTCTGTAAGCTTGTTCTCGTCACGTCCCAAACGTGGCCGGGCTTAGCGGTCCGATCGTTCTGTAGGGCACACAGCCGCAATGCATCGCGGCTTCGTGTGCGGTCTCATGCATGCCCTCGAAAGCCAACGGGCAGGCCTGGGCTGGGACACCTTCGGGTGTGCCGCCTAATCCTACTGAACAGCGGTCCGCTAACCCAGTCCAGTGCCTGCCCACCCCCTCTCGTCGTACGAGGGGCAGGATTGAAACGGTTAGCATGAGGACACAGCATGACCTCTCTCGTATCTACCCCTGTCGCAGTTCGCGACTCCCTCGACAAACTGCACTGCCTTTCCGAACGACTCGTCGCGCTTTGCATGGTCGCGGCCAATCAAGAAAGTGCGGAAGCCATTCCCTCGGAATTCACCAGCGCATACTTCGAGCAGTTAGGCGACCTCGCAGACGAAGTTCTCGATGTAACGCAGCAGTTGGATGACGATCTGAGTTTTGCAGGAAACGCACCGCTCCTGCTCTCTTGAAGTTGTTACGCTTCACCACGTACTTGATGCCTCTCATTGCGAGAGGCATTTTGCTTTCTGAACCCGTGAACATGCTCGCGGCTCAAGGCCTTCGAGCATGACGAGCCATGTCCGGAGAGTGACTGCGACGGGCTACGATACTTCTAACCGGCAATTTGCCGGGAGCCGATGAACGATCTTGCTGTTTTCCTTAGCGGCTCAACCGCCTAGAACGCCGATGGGTTTGCAGCACCACACAGCGTTCGCCGTACACCTTCCAACGTAAAGCGACGACATCAAGTAGAACAACTGCCAGTCGCCCCCAACGCCGCATCGGCATAGCACACCGCAATGCGACGACAGGGACTCTTTCATGAAACGTTATCGCGGCTTACGCCGCTGCAACCAACGGTTTAACACCTTGGCTGCGACTACCCAGCCTTCCGACGATTGCTTAAGTCCCGAGCCGTTTGCTCCAGCGCGGGCGAGATATGCCCGCTGGCCTCGTCAGTGCGTCCCGCAACTAACCAGAACGCGAACTGCGGCCAGACTTGGCCAATTGCCTCAATCATTTCTGATGTTGGGCGCTGAAGATCACGGGCGACGTTCTGCCATCGCTTCGACGGAATGCCCGTGAAGCCCTCCATTTCTCGCCAACATCGGTCAGGGGCGGTGACGTGCTCGATGAGCTCGCAGATACGCTCACGCATATCGGAATTTCCCCAAATACGTTCCAGACATGGAAACCTATACCTTAGGCATGTCTAATTTCTAGGCATCTGTAGCGCGGCTGACTTGCCTACCGTTCACTGCAAGCGGAGACCTTATGACCAGCAAGCAAAAGCTCATCATCATCGACGTCACGCGACTCGAAGGCATCTCTAGCAAGACTGGCCGTCCATACGACATGCGTACCGCACAGTGCGTGCTCTACCAATCGACGAGCGAAGGCGATCAAGCCGTCGTTGGCCGCGTCATGCTGCCCGACGGTCTCAAAGAAACGACCAAAGGCGAATACCTCGCGGAATTCGCCTTCACGCAATCGATGGATGGTCACTTGGTTCCGTGCATTGTAGCGCTGCACCCCCACGCAAGTAATACACGCCCCGCCGCTTCCAGCAAACCGACCGCCTGACGGCGTCCACGTTTCGCTGCGCCATCTAGACACGCTACTCGTTTCACACATCCGGCCCTCCGCCGCGTTTTTCGCACTGTCACAGCCATATGGCTGTGATTGATATTGGGGGTTGCGATGTTCCAGCAGTTATCACTCAGCCTGCTCGGCGGCTCATGCCAAGCACGCCGTAAATCGAGGCGTGCGCCACGCGTACATCCGACACCTTGTCGGCCGTGGTGCCAGATGCGCCTCAAGCTGCCGCTGCGCCGTTTGATCAAGGTCGGAAAGGGCTTCATCTGGACGCGTCCGGATGGTGTTCAGTTTGTGTGCAAGTCCTTGCGCTCACTAGTCGCCCGCATCAGGGACTACGACGGGCGTTTGCTTCCGAAGTTGATTTCCCCGGCAAAGCGTCAGCAACGCACATGCGGGACACGAGCATGACAGACCACGGAATCCGTGTGCTGGCTTGCAAACCCTCCCATCCATTCATCGCAGCAACTGCAATTGACCGTGAGTTCTGCCCGCCACAAGACGGGCAGCAGTTCGCTGTGGTCTCGATCGATCCGAAAGCAGCTCTTACCAACTCGCCCGTCACGTCACTCGATACCGCTCTACTGGCGGGCTTCTGGACATTGGCATTCACAACCGTCGTCGGACTTTGGTTCGTGAGTGCTCATCTGGGCGCACTGCTCGGTTTTATCCGCCGAGGGTGAGCCAGCGCGCCGGGCGCTTCCCGGCATTTCAACTTGAGGAAACACCTATGAAGAAAGCACTTCAACGCCTCCGCTCGATCCGCGCACAAGCAAGCATCGGCGTCGCACTGGCTACCGCATCCTGCTTTGCTAACGCAGCGGGAGAGGCCACTGGCCCGGACCTTTCCGCACTGACGTCGGGTATCAGCATGGGTTCGACTTCCGCTGCAATCCTTGCCGTCGCATTGGCAATGGCCACGGTGTACGCCACTTTGCGTGGCGCGAAGATTGTCCTCGCCGTGATTAAGGGGTAAGCACCACATGAGGCCGAGCGTCCTAGCGCGCGTGTCGGACGCTCGGCCGTGAATTGCTGCGCATTGCATCACTAGCAAGGGACACCGCCAAACAACATGCCGTCGCAAGAATTGTGGGATCTGGCTTTCTTCATTTGGGGAATCGTATGCGGATGGGCAGTCGTACAAGGTTTGAGGGGATGACGATGAAGCGAACGATAGTCGCGCTCACTCTCCTGACGCTTCTTTCGCAGCAACCCGCCGCCGCACAAGCGCTCCCTGTCGCCAACTTCGCGATGAATCGCGCAATCGCGGGCGTCATCACTCGTGTTGCCGCATCCCGAGGCTTTGCGGCCAACGATGCTCGCGTCATCGCCACTCTAGAAACCATCTCCACAAACAGCACGGCACTTAATGTCGTCTCGACCGCTGCCGGCGTTGGTATGTCGCTTGCTGGCGCTCCAGTTTGGCTGACTATCCTCGTGGGACTCGGTATCGGTGGCATGGGTACTCAGTTAATTGCGACGCTGGGGGCTGCCGAAGTCGCCATCGGGCAGACATACGACGGGTCCATCGCGGTGGTAAGCAAGCTGCCGCAAAAGAATCCTGTCACGCTGCCGCCTTACTCCGGGGTCGAAACGTCCCCCACTGGCGAACCGCTTTTCGAACGCCTTAGACGCCTCGGTGCCCACGTCTATAGAACACCCGGATGCTCGCCCGAGCGCACACAGGTCGCTTGCCACCAGTTCCCGCTAGCACCATCGGTGTCCACCGGTATCTCTGTCGAATATTCAGAGCACGCAATCCACATCCCCTTTAACTCAATCGCAGAGCTAGAAGAACTGCGGACGCGTTGGGAGTTCGGGCCGGGCGATCCAGACCCGCAACTGCGAATCATTGAAACCTTCGATGCGGACGGTGAATTCGCAGGTTTCGCCGAACGCATGTGGACCAACAAGCATCTCTTTTGCCGGGACGCTCCGCCCTCCTGCCTCGAAAAGTTCGAGTGGGTCACGCTGAAGCTCAATCCCGAGGTGTTCCACATTACCCGCGACGCTTTTCACGGCTTGAATCGGGTTAGGACAGCAAAGGTGTATCCCGATCTGGATGCGGCAGTTGCCGACATGAACCGCGACATCCTGAAAATGCCGATCAGCCCCAAGACGCTTGCCGAGATCGTCGATGAATCTTGGCAGCAGGCGGCAGAAACCGCCAACTACGTGGGACTGCCCTACCGGGACACGGAGCCGGTCACCGAAGAAGAGGTTGAAATCTGGATCAAACAGAATCCGCGCAAAGTCCCGTACATCGGGGATGTGATCGAACCCGCCAATCCGCCGGACGATAAGAAAGTGCCGATATCGCCGCGCATCCGGCCAAGACAGGATCCGAACCCACAAACAGACCCGGAAACCGATCCGCAAGGACGGCCCAAACCCGTGACGGAAACGAACCCAGACAAGGCACGCGATCCCGACGAAACGACTGATCCAAACAAGAACCGTGACAAGAACACTGACGGCGTGCAAGACGTCAACGTCGTCAACCGTCCAACTGTCGACATCGGCAATCGGGTCAAGGTCGAAGTCGAGTTGGGGAATGCGCCGGAAGTCGCTCCGCCGACGTTGGAAGAACCGCCCACCGCGAAGATGATCCTCGACCCATTGGTCGGTCTGACGTCCGAATTCACCTCATGGACGATGCCGTCGCACGGCGGGAGCTGCCCACGCACGACGCTCAATGTCTTCGATCACTCGATCCCAATCGACGCGCATTGCGAAATTGCTGAGCGCATCGGACCACAACTCCGCCAGGTCATGCTTGCTGCGTTCGCAATCATGGCGCTTCTGATTGTTTTGTCTGCCTGAGGTCGCTATGCCGCTATTTTCCATCATCGGCTTCGCGCTGAACGCCCTGCTCGGCTTCATGTTCCGTTCGTCGGTTGTGAAGTGGGCAACCTTCTTCGCGCTCTGGTACGTCGTCACTGAGCTCGTCGCGGCCATCAAGTCGAGCAGCTTCTTCCCGAAGGTCTCCACGCTCAACGAGGCTTTCGCAGGCATCCCTAGCGGCGTCTGGTACTGGCTCGATCTATTCGCCGTATCGGAAGGTGTGCCGATAGTCATTAGCGCCATTGCCGCAAGGTTTCTGATTCGGCGGCTGCCGATCATCGGGTAAGCGCTATGGCAATCAACGCGTACACCGGCCTTATGGGGTCGGGGAAAAGCTATGAGGTGGTCGGCAACGTCATCGTGCCAGCCGTTTTGGCTGGTCGTCGCGTCGTGACCAACATTGACGGTATCGACGTGGACGCCATTCGCGCTTACTGCATAGACGTCAAGAAGGCGGACCCGGAAAGCTTGGGGCCGGTGATTCCGATTTCAAATCCGGACGTTCTCAAAGACGACTTCTTTCCCGACGAGACGAGGCCTGACATTGAGTCTCTCGTCAGACCGGGCGATCTGGTGGCAATCGATGAAGCTTGGGAGTTCTGGTCTGTCTCGCACAAGATCAGCCCGGAACATATGCGCTTCTTCCGTATGCACAGGCATTACGCACATCCGGACACGGGGCAGACGTGCGACGTCGCATTGATGATCCAGTCCATCACGGATCTCCATCGGCAGCTGCGCTCGGTAATTGAGGTCACGTTCGTCACGAAGAAGCTCAAGGAGTTGGGACTGGGCAATCGCTATCGCCTTGAGATGTTTGGCGGTAGCAGGCTCACAAAAGCTGCGAGACTAGGCAGCAGCACCATGACGTATGACAAAGCGATCTTCCCCCTGTATCAGTCCTATGCAGGCGGTAAAGGGAAAGAGCGCGCGATAGATGCACGCCAGAACATGCTGCGAAGCCCAAAGCTATGGATGACGGCCGTCTTCTTCCTATGCTGCTGGATCGGCATCGGCGCATTACTTTGGCGGTTCTTTCATCCGAAAACCGAGGAGCCGCTTACCAACATCGTTACCCCTGATGCCACCCCGTCGGCCCCGGCGGGCGTGCCATTGGACTACACACCCCGCCTGCCGTCGTTCAGCGAGCGATGGAGGGTCGCGGGACAGTATTCGGTCGCGGGCAAACGCTACGTCGTGCTCAGCGACAACATCGGTCGCCTGCGCGTCGAGTCTCCATTGGTGTTCCGCAATAGCGGTTTTGCGATCATCGGTGAAGTCGATGGCCAAGTGGTCACAACGTGGTCCGGTCAAAAGCCCACGTCTCGCCTGTTTGGAGAGACGCAATGAAGCGAGTCATCGTCACAACATTGCTAGTTGCCTCGGCTCAGACCTTCGCGGACGAACTTCGTATCGTGCCCGCGCCAATCGACTACCGAGGTCCAGCGCTTCACGATGACGGTCCGGAGGTCTGGGACAACGTCGAGCGCCGCCCGCCTCCGTCAGAGAGAGTTCGGAAGACACCGACGCTCAGCCTTAACAACCGCGCGTTTGCCGGGGATTTTGATTTTCAGTTCGTCAACGTCGGGCAGCTCGTCTCGCTGCTGTACAGCGAAGTCATCAAGACACCCTACGTCATCGCCCCGGACGTCCTCAACGACCAGCGAACGGTCTTCGTCAGATTCGATGCGAAGCGCGGAAACGTGCGCCAGTTCCTCGCTACTACCCTGGACTCTCTCGGATTCGGGATCGAACAACGACACGGCATCGACTTCGTATCGAAGCGATCAAGCGTCGACGACTTGGCAGAGCAACGAGCCACTTACGTTTATCGCCCTCAGTACCGCGATACCTCCTATCTCGCAAACCTTGTCAGGCCGGTATTTCGAGGCCAGTTCACGATGAACCGTGAAGTGACTGCGCCGCCAGACAGTCGAGCAGGCGGCAACATTCCCGACGGGTCCGCAGCGATGCTCATCGATCAGAAGGGCGACACGCTCGTCTTCCGTGGCACGCGGGCCGAAATCGTCACGCTACAAGGCCTGTTGCCCCAGGTCGATACGCCGGTGGGTGAAGTCGCCGTGCGCGCCACCGCGTATGAAGTCACACAATCTACAGAGCATGGCTCCGCGTTCCAGCTCGCCTTGGATCTGCTGTCGAAAGGCTTGGGGCTGTCGATCCAAATGGGCGGCGAGAAGCTGAGCAACGCCGTTCGTATCCGAGCTGGAGACGTTAACACGGTGTTCTCAGCCCTATCGAAAGACACACGATTTCAGGTCATCAACAGCCCGAATCTGCGCATTCGTTCCGGAGCGCGCGGCAAGCTGACCGTGGGGCAAAAGGTGCCTGTCCTCAAGTCCGTGTCCTACCCCCGTGGTGGTGGCGAACCGGTTCAATCGGTGGAATACCACTCGTCCGGGGTCATCTTCGAGCTGCGCCCAACGGTGAAGGATTGCGTCATCGATCTGCACGTCACGCAGCAAATCAGCGACTTCGTGAAGACGACAACGGGCGTCAACAAGTCACCAACGCTGAACACACGGGAAGTGAGTACGGAAATCAGCACACAGGACGGCGACGTCATCCTGATCGGCGGGCTAACAACCAACAAGGCATCCGACAACACCACGGGCCTAGCTTTCCTACCCAGATTCCTCGACAGCCGCTCCGACACATCCTCAAACACGGAAATCCTCCTCGTCCTCCAGGTGGAGCGCGTCAGACCGTCTAGCGTCGGGAGTGTCGGCGCTGATGCCGAAGCCTCGGCGCACGGGCGCAGCTGCAACGTCCAGGCCGTTGACGCGCGACTCAGCGCGGCTCGCGCGACCGAGCAGCGGGTTGCACCACTGCCGTCAGCCGAAGCGATGCCGTCGACCACACATCCCCTCACTGAAAACAGTCTTTCCGCCCTCGCCGGCAACGTGGCGTTTCATGGAGAGGAAGGGACGCTTCGCGCGACCGCCGCCGCCCGCAGGGTCGAGGACGGCGGGGGCGCGCGAAGCGCGCCCTAAATTTATATCCGTAACACTCAGCGTCAAAGGAGGTAACAAAGCCTACGCAATCAAGACACAAACACATCTAAGTCCGGATGAAAAAATGCCCCGGCAGAAATACACCGGGGCCAAGACTTTCTCCGCAATGACACATGACAGAGGAGGATCTGCCATGCAGGAACCAATTCTAGGGAACGATGCCGCCTTCCGGAGGGAGTGGCTTGTAAGAGGGCGGAATTTTGGAGGGGGTCAGGTGGAGGTCACAGTCACCCGATTCGACCGCTACATGGGCGCTCAGGCGCTTCACGCGATGCCAAGAGCGAAGCGCGGCGAATCTGAAAATTCGGAAGATAACCAAATGGCGTCCGCCCAACGAGCCAAACGCCAGGTCAGATTGCGTTGTAAGGCAATCGGTGCAGATCGCATGATCACGTTGACCTACCGCGAGAACATGCAGGACAAGGAGCGCCTCAAGCGCCACTTCGACGCACTACGTCGCCGGTTGAACAAGATTCAGGACTTCCAGTACGTGGCTGTCCCAGAACGTCAAAAGCGAGGGGCGTGGCATCTACACATCGCGGTGAAGGGACGACAGAACTACCGGGTGCTACGTGCGATTTGGATATCCATCGTTGGGGAGGACAACGGCAACGTCAATGTCCGCAATCCGTTTCGGCGGAACGGACAGCAGCACAAGCTAGCCGCCTATCTCGGCAAGTACCTCACCAAGGACTTCGCAGAGCACAAAATGAACGAGAAGCGCTATTGGTCGAGTCGCGGCATCACTATCCCCGAGCGACACCCCATCGACCACATCTTGAGCGACGACCCAGTGAAGGCCATCGTGACGGCGTTTGAAGCGGCGCGAGAGGCTGGCGCGAAGTTGGACAACTGCCAAGCATTTTGGAATCAGGGGCTTGGGTGCTTCTGGCTGGCCACTCGGGAAGGTTGAGCGAAATCTACACGCTGCGCGACCAACGGTCGCTCCCCTCACAGAAAAAGGACATTTGCAAGATGAGTCTTATGACCCGAGCGTACTTACTGGAGCAATTCGGTATCCGTCTCAGCATCTCTCAACTGGCCACGGTGCTTGACATCGCCGAGGGCACCATCCGAAACCAGATCAGTGCAAACACTTTTCCCGTCGCTACATATTCGGAGGGCGGGCGGAGATTCGCACCATATGACGCGCTGGCTGACTATCTCGACGAAATGACGAAGCAAGCGAGATCGCATGTGATGTCACAGGATTAGCACTCAGTTTTTACGAAGCCAATCGTATCGATTCGCATAACGAACCTAATCAGTCAAGCACACCGAGCAATGCATTTGGGACTATTCCTTCTTGCTCGGTGTCCCGCTATGCGTTTCAATTCCCAGCTCCTGCAAAGCATTACGCCTTTTACGTGGAGATATTGGATATGGGAATTCCTGCGCACCTGTGGCTCAAGGACGGCGGCGGCACGGCGATCAAAGGCTCCTCAACTGTTAGCGGTCGCGATGGAAGCATTGAAGTCATCAGTTTTAGTCACGGATTGCGGCTCCCCATCGATTCACAGAACGGAAAGAGCACCGGGACTCGGCAACATGCGCCGATGATGCTTGAAAAGGAATTCGATGCGTCTTCCCCCTATCTCTACAAAGCCGTCGCGACAGGTCAAACCCTTCAATCTGCCGAACTACATTGGTACCGAATTGCTCATAGCGGGAAGGAAAAGCTGTATTTCGTCATGAGCCTTGAAGGGGTGCGAGTCTCGTCGATCAATCCGAGCATGACGAACATCAAGATGACCGATTCGCTGAGCCTGAGCCCGGCGGAATCGGTGAGCCTGATGTATGAGCGAATCACGTGGCGTTACGTCGATGGAAATATTGAGTATTCCGACTCGTGGGAGACTCGCTGATCGCATCAGATCGAAAACATTACTCCATCGAACTGCCGGACTGTAGAGATGCCAATTCAAGGAAATTTTGTCATTAACGAGCAACCCCTTGCACCACTTAACTTCGGAGGAATTGGCGCGTTCATGGCGTTTTCGGGTAACGGCGTTTACCGAAATCGCGGCGGGTGTACCTTAGTGCTCGGTAACGGACCGATTCCAGCCGGACGATATTGGATCGTCGACCGGCCGACCGGCGGATTAGGATCTCGGGCGTGGGCAACTGCTCTTGATCTCTGGGGAACCGCGCGCGGTACTGCCGTAGATCGACGCGAATGGTTCGCGCTCTACCGAGACGATGGGATGATTGACGACTTCACGTGGATCGACGGAGTGCGGCGAGGGAATTTTCGCCTACACCCCGTTGGTGGTCGTGGCTTGTCGCTTGGCTGCATAACAATGCCGAATCTCTCGGATTTCGCGACTGTCCGGCGCGCCCTCCTGAATACTCCCGCCGTTCACGCCCGAGACTCGGGGCTTAATGCTTATGGCTGGATCGATGTCATTGCTCATGGAAACACTTGCCCGTAAGGTCATCAAGACTCTACTTTTTGTATTTGTCTGGTTTCTGGCAATTCGCTACATAGACGTTCCGCTAGACGCCTATTACGACGTGTTCGTCACGATGTACGTATGGGCCGGCACTGAATCACCCGAGGATTTTTACATCGCTGCTCAGATGATTTTGCAGTTGATTGCGGCCGTCATTATCTACAACGTCTGCATCCATCTGTTTCGGGCACTCGTAAAACATCGTGTGCGGGATGATGATCGCAATCCCGCCGACCAGGCATAGCAAAATGCGACTGGTCGGCGGGCTATTTCCCTGCGATCCCACTTCACGCAGCGGAGCGCTTTCGAAACGGAAGCAACTTCCCCTTTTCGGCCAGATCTTCAGGTTGAAGGTTCGTGTACCGCTTCAAATGCCGCCAATCCTTATGCCCGGTAACACCGGCGACCTCGGCAATACCCCAACCCGCTTCAAATAGCGCACTTGTTGCTTCGTGCCGGAGATCGTGTAGGCGGAGGTCGTGAATACCTTTGGCATCACACGCCATCTTGAAATACTTGCTGGCCGTCTGAGGCGAAAACGGAAAGATGCGATGTTCGCCGCCAATCTTGGACTGCCGCTTGATCACGTCCAGCGACGTCCCAATCAGCGGCACCCATTCATGATTCCCGACCTTGTTGCGTGGATCCTTGCGATCACGCACAAGCACCATCCGGTTAATCTCATCCAAATCACGCCATTCGATGCGGAAAATTTCGCCACGCCGGAATCCCGACTGTCCATTGATCTCAATGACATCGGCCAGCGGCAACGTGTACTCCGGATGCTCCCTATCCCACGCCATGATTCTCGCGATCTCGTCAGCCGTCGGCCGACGCTCCCGCTTCCCCGCAGCGCCGATCAGCCTCAGGTGATGAAGCATTGGCCGAGCCTTGCCAATCACATCCGGCAAGTCGAAGTCCAAGAAACTCGCCGTGTGCCGCAGAACAGTCCCGAGCTTCAAGATATCCATATTCACGGTAGCCGCCCCTGCCCCGGCTCTATGCCGTGCCTGAGCGAACTTCACAAGCGTCTTCGGCGTGAGCTCAGCTATCGTGACCCCGTTGAAGTGCTCCGCTAGCTGCTTCAGCGTGTAATCCTCTGTCGACTTCGCCCGCACCGGACGCTTCGATTCCTCCCGCAACAACCGGTAGTGCGCAATGATCGCGGGCACCAGCGCCTTGGCCGACACCTTGTCCAGATTCCTGCCTTCATCAACCGCTACCTCAATTTCGCGTGCCCATGTGGAGGCCTGCGCCTTCGTCCGAAACGTTTTTGATATACTCTTGCCCTCGCGTCGGACTTGAGCGCGCCAACGCGTTCCTACCTGCACAATCGATGCCACTGTCGCCCTCCTTGCTGTAGCAAAAGTGTAGCAACGGCGACGTGAAACAGCAGGTTGCGGAGTGATCTGGAGTGATACTGTAGGGGTATCACAACCGCCCGGAAAGCCCCGTAGAATAAGGCGATGCCCTTGATTTCAAAGGACGTCGCGCTACTGGATAGAATCCAGTCTCTCCCTGTAGTTCAATGGATAGAACGAGTGCCTCCTAAGCGCTAGATACAGGTTCGATTCCTGTCGGGGGGACCAGAAAATGCACCGGAAGGTGCTGCGAACGATTGAAAAGCCCCGCACGGCGATCGCTGTGCGGGGCTTTTTATTTGTCCGTCATTCCCGGCATTCAGGCTCGCTTTCCGGTCGCGGATTCGTCATCCCTCTACAGAAAGAGATGGGAGCAATACAGCCACCTTGTGGCGACCGTCGATCCACTCATGGTTTCTCCCTAATCCTCGCTTAAGACCTGCGGAAGCTCCGTCCTAATCCTTTCGTAATCCCTATGATTTTTGATAGGCCACGAGCGATTTACGGCCGTGCTAGCATGCGGCGCGGAATGTTCTTACGGAGCATTTCAGCATAGGAGTCCTACTGTATCTCGCTTTCTACTCCTGCTTTTTTGGACTCCTGGCATTAGGCGGCGTCACCGATATGGCCCACACCCAATGTCAGACGGGGCGAGGCAGCGCCGCCGATTTCCAGAACAACATTCTAAAGAACTAGGAAAATGGCACACCATCTCGTAAAAATCACCGGGCTGCTGCTTGCAGCCGGCGTCATGGCGGGTTGCTCGTCCATGAACATGGGGAGTAGCAGCGCCAAGACCGCGGCGACCGGTTCGGCCGGCGGCGCAAACTCCGAAAACGCTAACTCGACGCTCGAGAAGTGCGACCGCCCGCTGGGTACGATCGCAGTGATCGAAGACACGTCTGCGCCCTGGTACGGCGTGCTGACCGGCCAATACAAGCTCGGCTCCACGGTGCCGGTGCTCAAGCTGCTCGTCCAGCAGTCGAACTGCTTCGTCGTGGTCGACCGCGGCCGTGGCATGAACACGATCATGGGTGAGCGCGCCCTGCAGGATTCGGGTGAACTGCGCAACAAGTCGAACTTCGGCAAGGGCAAGATGGTCGCCGCCGACTACGCAATCAGCCCGTCGATCACGTTCACGAACAACAACGCCGGCGGTGCCGGAGCCAGCATCGCCGGCCTCCTGCCCGGCGGCATCGGTTCGGCCATCGGCGCCCTCGCCGGCAGCATGAACTCGAAGGAAGCCAGCACGCTGCTCACCGTCATCGATAACCGCTCCAGCGTGCAGATCGCCGCCGCAGAAGGCAGCGCCAGCGCCATGGACTTCGGCGCGCTCGGCCGCATTGTCGGCAGCTCGGCCGGCGGCTCGCTCGGCGGCTACTCGAACACCGCCGAAGGTAAGGTCATCGTGGCCGCATTCACCGACTCTTATAACAACGTCGTGCGCGCCGTGAAGAACTACAAGCAACAAACCGTTGCCGGTGGCCTCGGCACGGGCGGTCAACTCGCCGTCCAGGACGACGACACTCCCGCACCCGCCAAGAAGACCGTCAAAAAGAAGAAGTAATTTCTTTTCGGGTTCCCCGCCTCTCCTCGAACCTGCTGTGCTTGCAGGTTTGAGGAGTTCGTCACGTTTGCCCGCTGCGCAAACCACCCGCCCCTTTACCGCCCTCGCGGATTAAAGCCCCCCTCTCCGCCGCCTTCTCCATCGCGTAGCACACGCCGAATCGATGCTTCTCGCGTCCGGGCGCATTCTTTTCGGTCTCCTCTGCTTCACGGCTCAAATATTTTCCCGTCCAGCAAACGAATCGGCACCGTCAGCAAAGGCCGCACGCCGACTGGCGGCCCGCCCTTCTCTATCATTTACAACGCGCCTCCCCCCCACATTTCGTAGGTGTTACGTTGCTGCACCCGCCGTCGGGCGCCGCGACCCCGCCGTTCATTGTGTTTTTCTCGATGCCAGGATTCGTATGACGAAGCCTTCGCAGCGCGCCGCCCCGCCCACGACACCGGACTCCGGCGAGGTACCCACCGTCAATGCCATTGCGCACGCCTGGGCCCGGGTGGGTGCCGTACTCAGCCCGCATCCGGACTGCCCGCTGCCCAATTGGTCGGGCGGCGGCGACACGCTTCATCAACATCTGCTGGTGATCGGTACCGCTCACGACACCGAGATGGTCAGCCAACTCCGTCATCTGGAAACCGCAGCCGCCCGCTTCGGTAAGGTCGGATTCGTTGGCCCGGCAAGCGCACGGCGACTTGTCGAATGGTCGATGGGGGAGCGTGTGGTCGTGCTCTCGCGCATGCCTCGCGACGTGTCGGACTGGGATCTGCGCAGCCCAATCGGCTCCCTCGCTCGCGCCCTGGGGCCACAAGCCGCCCATGCGCACGCCGGACGCCCGTTCCTGCGCGTGGCCGCGACAGCAGCGCGCCATTGGCGCGACCGGCTGGCCGCTGCCGCTCAGCACGGGTTCTGTGTAGGGTTTGCGGGACTGCAAGCGCTGGATGGCAAGGTACCGACGAGCCCGACGCCGGGTGGCGCACGCTTCAGTTCGCTGGCGCCGCTGCTGCGCGTGCCCGGCGTTTCGTGGGTGCCATTAGGGCAGCCGGGGGACGGTGCGTCCGATGCCGTCCTGCCGGAATCGGTGGACTGGATCGACTGGCGAGCCGACTGCGACGATCTGGCCGACGAGGCGTCGCTCATCGACAATCTGGATCTGGTGATTTCGCTGGACGCAGCCCACACGCATCTCGCCGAAGGCCTGGGAGTGCCGGTCTGGCGCCTGGGGGATACGCGCGCCGGACCGGTTCGTCACGACGCCCGCTACGACACGTATTTCAGCCCGGAGTCACTGGCCAGCGTCGCCGGCGTGGGCGATCCTGTCGATGCGACCGGTCCGACCGATCCAGGCAGTTTTCGGCTGGCCTCAGCCACCAACGATTGGCCACGCGCAGTGGACTCCGCCGCCAAGGCACTCCTCGCCATGGCCACGGCATTTCAAGGCTGGACTCGCTGAGTATCTATCACGCTCACGGCGCCCCGTTCGGCGGCCCGTGGCGCGATCTTGATTTCACACTATTGCGCGAACTTCACGTTGACGCGGCCCAGCGCTGACCGACCTGCGCCGTCTTGACCCATTCCATGAACGCAGCCGCTTCGGGCGTATCCGCCGGCGCCGACCAGCTTGCGTAATCGGCTTCGACAAACGGACGGTAAGGACCGTGCTTCACTTCGAAAATCACGGCGCCCGGGTCGAGCGACAGCACAGTGTGGTGCTTGCCGACGGGTGTCTCGACCACGCTCGTATCGTCCCCCAACACCTTGCGGTCGGTGACGACGCCCGCTTCGTCGAACGTCAGCACGATGAAGCGGCCACGCAGCGCAGTGAGCAACTCCCATGTGTGATGGTGCAGGTGCGGACGAATGTACGTCGCCGGCTCCATGGCAATGGCCAGCCGCTGAATCGATTCGTCCAGCGACTCGTGCATGTTCTGGTTCATGCGAGCACGAGGCGACTGCGTGGCTTGCTCGGTCAGCGTGTCGAGCGCAGCGAAGGTCAACGTTTTCATAGGAATTTGTGGGGAATCAGGGGATGAGGCGCAACAGGCCGCGACGGCCACGAGTGTAGCAAATCGAGCATCGCGTCTGCCCATAAAAAAACCCGCCAAACGGCGGGTTTTCTCATACTTCACACTGCATTGCGCCTGATTGGCGCAATAGCGTGCTTAGTACATCTTCTTCTTCAGGGTCTGGCTGCGCAGACGCTTACGCAGACGCGACACGGCAGCAGCCTTCTTGCGCTTGCGTTCCGTCGTCGGCTTTTCGTAAGCAGCACGTGCCTTGACTTCCTTGATCAGGCCCGTGGCATCGATAGCGCGGCGGAAGCGGCGGATTGCGATGTCAACGGATTCGTTTTCCTTGAGGACGATACGGGTCATGCGATATCTCGTAAGTGATTTAGCTCAGGAGAGCCGAGAGTTTAATATGCCGTGCAAATACACCATTCACCGCCCTGCCGGAGGTTTCTCCTGCCAGGCGCGACGAACGGACTTGCTACGGACTGCGCTACACCACATCCGGCGGGACCGCGAATCACCTCCTCTGCGATCTCCCGACTGGCATTCGACACCTTGCTCGCTATCCGCGAACCCTGCGTCGCGCCTTCCAGACTGGCTGAACGGTTGACTAATGGCGAAGCGGAAAACTCATCGTTCGTCAGTGAGCCCCGCTTCCCGCAATGCCCATATTTTGGACAAGGTCGTGATTATACATAAAAATGGCGCCGAATGCACTCGTTTTCAACACCCTCCATGAACAACGGGCCCCGCCAGCGGATGGCGGAGCCCGTTGCGGGTAGGGACAAAGACTGGCCTCGCCCCCACTCTGGCCCGGCTCACGCGTGAAACACCGCATGATCGGGCCTGAAAGCCTGCTTAGAACTTGTGACGCAGACCGGCAACCACGGCGATTTGCGACTGTGCGCCATTGCCCGTCGGGCCGCCCACGTTGTCGATCGCTGCCACGATGGCATCGCCCGTCGCGCGCTGGTAGACGCCCGTCAGGTACGACTCGGTGCGCTTGCTAAACGAGTACACGCCACCGAGGTTGACCTGGAACCAACGCGGCTTGGTGCCCTTCGTGATGTTGGTCAGTTGCGTAGCACCGCCCACGCTGCCATCGCTGTAAATGAACGCCAGACCGCCCAGCATGTTCGGCGTGAATTGGTACTTGCCGTTCAGCTCGAACGTGTTCACGCGGATCGACGACTGGTTCGTGTAACGCACCTTGGCATAGCTGTACACGAAGCCGACGGTAGCGGCCTGGATCTGGTATGAAACCCCAGCGGCAGCGATGTCATGCTTGTCGACGGCGTTCGTGTAGAAGATGTCCGTGGCGCTGCTGTAGTCGGTGCTGACGGCGCCGTTTGCGTTGACCGTCGCGGTCGTCTGGCTACCCGGTGCCGAGAGGTGCATGTAGCCGAGGGCCGCCGTCAACGGGCCGTTGGCGTACGAAGCACCCAGGCTGAACGCGCTGTTGTGCGATGCGCCCGTGCCGTTGCCGTTATTGGCTTCGTTGCTGAAGCCATACAGGCCGCCGAACGAGAACCCGTTGTAGTTCGCGCTCGTGTACTTGACCGAGTTGTTGACGCGGAACGAGTTGTACAGGTTGTCGATGTCGCCAATGTGCGCGCCGTACTGCGTCGCCCACTGTTTGGCCGACGTGATCGGGCTCACGAAGTCGACCACGGAGTCGTACTGGCGACCGATCGTCACGGTACCGGCTTGCGTGCTTTGCAGGCCCACGTACGCCTGACGGCCAAACATGCGACCGTTCTGGAGCGAGGTGCCGTTGGTCAGGCTGAAGCCGTTCTCGAGCACGAACACTGCCTTCAGACCGCCGCCCAGGTCTTCCGAACCCTTCAGGCCCCAGCGGTTGCCTTGACCGATGCCGCTCACGGCCTGGAGGTTGTGTGCACCCTTGGCCGTCGGGCCGAGGCCGCTGGCGACATTGTTGACATAGCCGATGCCGGCGTCGATCACACCGTACAGCGTGACGTTGCTCTGTGCCATGGCCGGCGCGGCAACGGCAAAGCTGGCGGCAGCCAGGGCCGTGAGTTGGAAGCGCTTCATTATTTTCCTCTTTGATAGTGGTCTTATATTTTTGGCCTGCGGCGGCAGGCGTCCACTGTCGATGTCGGCTGCCCCGGTCTGCGCGACGAGGATGCTGCAACCGCATATGCAATGGAGTACTCATCAAATGACGAGCGGTGCTTTCCTTATATGGGAAAAGCACCGCCGGACTTCGATAAGCGGGTGCATTCTGACACGTTACTGACACATATCGCACGCGAGTGGTGCATTTGCAACACATGAAATATCCGGCATATGCCGCGTGCTTTGCGATTGATTCGGTGAACGTGATAACGCCCATCACGCGCTCACGGCGCACGGCCTCGTTGCGCTGGCCAGACCGCGAGCACAGGGCGCTCACGCATCAACGACGCAATGAAAAACGGCGCATCGCCTGATAGGCGTGCGCCGTTTTTCGGTACTGCGAATGTTCGACCGACGATTAGCGATGCGTGGACGTTAATCGTTACCCGACGCTCATGCGTTCATAGGACGGACGGGCTGACGTCTTACGCGATGCGCTTCACTGCGCGCCGCGCCGGGGCCGCCCCCGTGGTTCCGGGCGCTGATGCGGCGGTCGATGCGGTCGATGCACTCGTCGCCACACGCTTGCGCGCGGCAGCAGCGCGCGTCGGCACCGGCCTGGCCGCCCGGGTCACCTTGACCGGCGCCGTACCATTCTCGGCCCTCGCAGGGGCTGCGGCAGTGCCATTGGCTGCCTTCGCGGGCGCGGACGGCTTTGCCGCCGTCTTGGCCTTGGCCGTCTTCACGTGCCTGGCGCCTTTTTGCTCTTTGCCTGCCTTCGCTGCCTTCACCGGCTTGGCGGGCTTGGCGGGCTTGGCGGGCTTGGCGGGCTTGGCGGCCTTCGTAGCCTTCGGTGCTTTCGCGATTTTTTCAGCTTTTGCCCTAACCGCCGCCCCTGCGGGCTTGGCATCGGACTTCGGCGCAGCCTTCGCGGCCGCGGCCAGTTCGAGGTCGATGGTGTGCTTGAGGCCGGCGATCACGGGCGTGGCCAGATCGTCCGCGAAATGATCGAACCAGCGTTTGGCTTGCAGGAGCTTTTTACCGCCGAGACGCCGCTTGTGATCCTCGTCGCTGGCGAGCACTTTGGCGCAGAGCCGGGCGCGGCCTTTGGAGAGGCGTTCGAGAACGGTAATGATGGTAAAACCGCGATGCGACGTCTTCTGCTCGGCAGACATACTGGCCTCCTGATGTACCCGCCTCGCGGCAGGGCCGGATTGGATCGAAGCCACGATCTGGATCACGTGGATGCATCCGATCCTACCACGCCGCAATCTGCGTGCCAGCAGGCATGCGGCTTTCCGGGGCATCAACGTGTGGTGGGCGCAACCTCCGGCGGCGCCGGCGCCTGGGCGAAATACTGGACGCTGGCCGGTATTGCAAAGCGGATATCTTCCGCCAAGAACGCCCGCATCAGCGCAAGATTGATGTCCTGCTGCAAGTCCATATAAAGGTTGTAATCGGGACTGAGCACAAAATAGACGACCTCAAAATCGAGCGAACTCGCCCCGAACTGCTTGAAATGGGCGCGATCGAAGCGTGTCTTGCCAGAGACCTCCACCGCCTGTTTCACCATCGCGGGCACCCGCCCGAGCTTGTCGGGCACGGTGTGATACGACACGCTGAAAGCAAACACGATGCGTCGCTCGGACATGCGTTTGTAGTTATGCAGCGTGTTCTTGAGCAATTCGGTATTGCCGCAAACGATCTCTTCGCCGCTCAGGCTGCGAATACGCGTCGTCTTCAATCCGATTCGCTCGATCGTGCCCGCGATGTCGCCGAAGACGACGAAGTCACCCACTTCGAAGGGCTTGTCCAGGCCGATGGCGAGCGACGCGAAAAGGTCGCTCAATACGTTCTGCACGGCGAGCGCGACTGCGACACCGCCGATACCGAGGCTGGCGACGAAGGCCGTGATGTTCACTCCGAAGTTCGCGAGCATGGCGAGCAGCAGCACGGCCCAGGCGAGCACACGCAGCGTCCAGGCTGTCATGGTGACGATGACCGGGTTGTCGGGCACCGTGGCGCGATGTTGCATGCGCCGGGCGGACCAAACGCCGACTGCGCGATTGACCCAGAGCGCGAATTGCAGACAGAAGAGCGCTGTCCAGCCGTGGACAATGGCCGTGTCCCATTTGTCGCCGAGGTCGAGCATCTTCAGGCCGATGAGAATGGCCGCGAAGCGCAGCACGAAGTGACGCGTCGCCCCGAGCACTTCTGCAAGCATGCCCGCCGCCTGCGACTTCAAACGGCGCGAGAGCGAGCCAAAACGTCCGACCGCGAGCCGCAGCACGCCCGTCAGAATGCCGTAACTCAACAGCATGGCGACAGCCGCAAACGCCCAGTCCGCAGGCGAAACCCCTTCGAAAGCTTTCAATGATGTGAGCGTCCCGATTTGCAAGCGCACCCTCCTCGCATCGAAGTCAAAGTTAATGACCGAGCAAGACGTGCGCCTGCCGGACGGCAGGACGTCCGGTTGACCGGACGATTCTTCGCGACACGAGAAAAGTCGCAGAAAAATCAGATAGATGGGTTAGGCAGGCCTTGGCCGCATTGCCGCGTCCGACGCCAGGCGCGAAGCCGCTCAGACATACCCAATGTTTCAATCGTCGGAAGAAATGACGGCGACGAGAGCAGATGACAGATGAACGCACGCGCAGAGGTGTCTCGTCTCTTCGCCTCACGCAAAACCTCACTCGTCGCTCCGTCACGGCCCGTGGCCATGTGCTCGGCGACGAAGCGCTCAAGCGCTCGCCCGGGTCTCGTCCCCTAACGCGAAACCTTGCACATCGAGCCATAAGGGCGCGCTGCCGCGAGTTGCTCGTCGACGTGGCACTCAAACGCTCGCCGGAGTGCAGCGCCGATCACGATTTCCCACGATTGCGCCGGGGGTACGCCAGCGGTCGAGTCCTCCGCGATGGGTCATCGATATCCAATGAATCCTCTCCCGATATTTGGAAACGCGTCACCGTCTGTCGAGTCTCGACCCGGTCGCATCGAAATCACAGGAAAAATTCGGAAGTCACTGAAACACGAGTACCGGAGGGGCTGCAATGATGAATGCGCCCCCAGTGAACGACTTCGAAATGGAGACGCAGTGAGAAAGCCAGACGACAGCGGCAGCGCGCCGCAAAGTGTTGGAACCACGGAAGGGGTCGGCAAACGAGGTGGCAAGACGCAGCCCTCGACACTACCGCCCTCCTTCCCCCGCAAAGGCTACGTCGTGTGGTTCTACGCACACGACCGGTATCTTGGTTACGCCTGGAATGCCGAGGAAGGGGAAATCAAGCGAGCCCACGTGTCCGATCCGGGCCATGCGATTTACTTTCCGACGTTTGCCGCGGCGATGGTGGCGACGGATCAATTGTTCAGCCCGCACTACATCCTGCATTCACCGACGCCGGGGGAGAAACCGCGGTTGATACGGTAATTTCGTTACGGCCCATCTGTCACGATGGGCCGCTTCATCACCAGTAGTCGTGCACTTCGGGAGTTGCCCTCTTGCACGCGCACCGTCTTACCAACAAGGCGAGGGCTGCCCCCGGTTATCAGCATTAGCGAGGAAAACCGTAAGCTCCCCCGTCAAGTTGACACTTTAGAAGTAGAACCCACGGTTGCGAGCAGTCGCTCGCGGTACAGCGCTGGGGGCAGGTTTCCCAGCGCGTCATGTGGCCGCTCCTCGTTGTAGCTGCGAATCCAGTCGTGCGTGATCTCTCGAACCTGCTCAAGCGATTCAAACAGCCAGCGGCTCAATACCTCGGATCGATACGACCGGTTAAAGCGTTCAATAAAGGCATTCTGGTTCGGTTTGCCGGGTTGGATATAACGCAATTCAATGCCTTTCTCAGCGCACCAATCCGTCAACGTTTGAGACGTCAGCTCTGGGCCATTGTCTAGGCGAATCGCTTTAGGCAACCCACGCCATGCCTCAAGTTGCTCAAGCACCCGCACAACTCTTGTCGCCGGCAAGCTCGTGTCGACTTCAATCGTCAGCGCCTCTCTCACGGCTTCGTCCAACACATTGAGCGTGCGGAAGCGTCGGCCTTGGTACAGGCTATCGCTCATAAAATCCAACGACCAAATCTGATTCGGTAATGCCGGTGCATCGAGCGACTGGAACGTACGGACCAAACGCTTCTTGGCCCGCCTCGGCAGGTTGAGCTTCATGGCGCAATACACCCGCCATGTCCGCTTGTGATTCCAAGCGTGGCCGTCGAGCTTAAGCCGATCATGGCATTTCCAGAAGCCCCAGCGACCATGCTTGGCGACTACCGCGTTGAGCGCATCGACAACGGGCGCGTCACGCAGTGCGCGATCCTGGGGTTTGCGGTAATACGCCGCCCGCGATATGGCGACCACTCGGCAAGCACGCTGCACGGATTGCCCTTCGCTTACCAGCCGGTCAACCACATCCCGCCGTTCGGACGGCGCTACAGCTTTTTTAGTACAGCCTTGATCGCCTCATTCTCCAGCGCTAGCTCTGCGTACATACGCTTGAGCCGGTTGTTCTCCGATTCAAGCTCCTTGACGCGTGCCAGCTCCGAAGCTTCTAGGCCACCGTACTTGGACTTCCATTTGTAGTAAGTCGCCGAACTGATGCCGTGCTTGCGCCAGATTTCATTGACCGGCACACCCGCATCCGCTTCCTTCAGGATCTCGACGATCTGACTTTCCGTAAACCGTGATGTCTTCATTCGAACCTCCCAGCAAAATCCTGCCCGAAAGTTCTACTTTTGTCCTGTCTCACTGATCGGGGAGCTTACGAAACCAGTTGGCAAAATTCTTAACGACCAGCGCGACAAATTATTTTCTCGAAGAATTGATCAAAGGGGCCGTCGATCGGCTGGTCCTGATCAGCCCTTTCCTGAAACTGAACGACCGAATAAAAGAACTTCTGTCAGACAAGAATCGGCTGAAGATCGACGTGAGAGTCATCTACGGAAAGAGTGAGTTGCAGCCGCAGGAAATCGAGTGGCTTCGAAATCTGACCTACATACGCACAAGCTATTGCAAGAACTTGCATGCCAAGTGCTACATGAACGAAGAACTGTGCGTGGTCACAAGCCTGAACCTCTACGAGTTCAGCCAGATCAATAACAACGAGATGGGCGTGCTGATCAGACGGTCGGAAGACGCCGAGCTATACCGCGACGCGTATGAGGAAGCCCAACGCATTATCCGCATCAGCGAAGAGGTTCGCATTTCGCTGGAACGCCCGACCGAAGATGTCGCCGAAGCGAAAACAAAAGACGATGGCAGCAACGACGAAGTGACCGAGAAGCTGACGTCGTCGAAGCTCGGCAAACGACTCGGCATCAGGACCAGCGAACTACTTGACCGTGCGGTGAGCGCCGGTTATCTGGAGTGGCGAGATGGCAAGCATGCCCTTTCGTCGCAAGACGCCAATGCGGGGATCGAGTTCATCGCGAAGTCGCGGCACGGCCCCTATTTTCTCTGGCCTCAGAACATCCCGCTCTAAAGCCCTGAGATTTCACGAGGACGAGGCGTACCGCACAAACGAAAACGCCCCGATGGGGCGCCCCGTAACGGCTTGTACTGCAAGGGTATTCTGGTCGGAGCGATAGGATTCGAGCCTACGACCCTCAGATCCCAAATCATCGTTTTGGAGCAGACTCGGCACATTGCGGTGAGACGGTTCGCGCAGGTCTGCGCCCTAATCCCTGCCCTAACGCGGTCCAACGAAAAAATGGGGCTCGGCGGACCGCGTTTTCGACGGTTTTTGGGGGGGATTTTTAGGGACTGATTGAGGGGGCACGGAAAGGCTTCTCTTCACCCGTATGCCCCTGCCCCGATGCGTTTAAGGGAACAAGATCGCGGCGTAATTTCGTGCGCTGTGCAGGATATGAACGACGTCGATTCGCTGGTGGGATTCGACCACGCGATAGAAGATCTGGTAGTTGCCGTAGAC
This sequence comes from Pandoraea sp. NPDC087047, assembly GCF_044745225.1. Classification (NCBI taxonomy): domain Bacteria; kingdom Pseudomonadati; phylum Pseudomonadota; class Betaproteobacteria; order Burkholderiales; family Burkholderiaceae; genus Pandoraea; species Pandoraea sp. NPDC087047. The sequence continues at coordinate 36,064 of NZ_JBIUZU010000017.1, read as the reverse complement.
GCGATGACGAATGCCGAAGCGCTCATAGCGCGGCACGACAGGGAACGCGAGCGGCATGTCGGCAAGGCTCATGCACTTGTCACGCAGTACTTGAATGAACGTCACGGCGCGGCGCGGATTGTCCAGCGCGATGTAGTCACCAATGGTTTCGAGGTCGACGATGGCTCCGGGTAGTAAGTGAACGATCATGCCTTGTCGTTCACGATCGCTTGATACTTCTTCTCCAGACGGTCAAACACGTCAGCGGCTGGCTGGCCTCGGCCGGCTTCCGCGTCGGCAATGCCCTTCTCGATAACCACGTCCAGCGCGGCAAGCTGCGTCTCTCGGTCCTGAATAAGCCGGACACCTTCGCGCAACACCTCGCTCTTCGAGCCGTACCGGCCCGTCGCAACGAGCTCGGCAATGTAGCTCTCAAGCGTTCGCCCGAGTTCTGCACTGATCATGATTTCCTCCGATTGGACTTGGGTACGTCTGCGGTCAATTTATCATTTTTGATAATAGTTATCAAGTTGCGTGCTTCCGTCATCCGGAAACGAGTCGCCGTCTGTTGAGTCTCGGCACAGTCGCAGCGAAACCGCAGAAAAATTCGGAAGTCACTGAAACGTGAGTGCCATGGGCGCTGACATGATGAATTCGGCCCCCAGTGAACGACTTCGAAATGGAGACGCAGTGAGAAAGACAGACGATAGCGGCACCGCGCCGCATAGTATTGGAACTACAGGAGAGGCGAACAGGCAAGGTGGCAAGAAGCACCCCGCATCGCTGCCGCCGTCATTCCCACGCACGGGCTATGTCATATGGTTCTACGCGCACGACCGGTACCTCGGTTATGCCTGGAATGAGGAGGAAGGGGAAATCAGGCGAGCGCATGTGTCCGACACGGAGCATGCGATTTACTTTCCGACGTTCGCGGAGGCGATGGTGGCTACGGAGTTCTTGTTTAGTCCGTATTACATTCTGCATTCGCCAAAGCGAGGGGGTAAGCCGCGATTGATCAGGTGATTTTGGTTGTGTTAGACACTCGATGCTGTTTAAAACTTCAGTACTGCGCGGAGCGTGGCCCGATATCGCTCGGTACGCTCCGCGTCACTTTCCGGCTCATCGTCGGAAGCGAGTACGAGATCGTCTTCTCGCTGAGTGGTTGCTTGTTCTCGGGCGCGAATTTTGTCCATATACCTGTAGGCATATTTTTTGATGGCCAATTCGTCGCCCGCGATACACGGGAAGGGGGCATGCACTTGGCGCAGAGGCCATCGCAGTCGGCGGCCCCTTCGATCACCACTTGTCGTCAAAGTCGGTATCAATGGCGACTCCATTCCCTGCAACCACCTTACAATCGGATCTGGGAGAATCGCTATTGGCGACGTCGAAATTGTTTGGGGTCGTAATACGTCTTCGCGCGATCCAAGGATCGCGGCGCTACATTGTTCCTACGCCTCTGACGAAGGAGTCGCCGACAGAATCGGCTGAGTAAAGAACGCCTTCTGAACGGTATGACGGGCATATTCTGAGTAACGAGTCACTGGAAGCCACTTCGACTATTCCTCTAGCCACCTGAACTGCAACACTAACCGCACCAGCCGCGTCCAGCAGCGCCGGACCATCATGCGGCGGCGGGCTGATTCTCTCGACCGTTTGAGAGCATTTGCTGAGTGAAGATCATCCTCTTCTACCGCTAATAGCCAGGCCTTGCGCTTTTGGAGATCTCTTCTATTATTTTTCGCACTTCCAAAGAGCCTGGAGGTTGACGAACATCCCAACGAATCATCGGCACGCCGACAGCTTGCATGAGGGCTTCCAACTTCGCAGTGCGGTGACGACATTCAGGTGTATCGCGCGACGCGTCGCCCAATTCGATGACAGCAATGATTGTGTTGTCGGGTCGACAAACCAGAAAATCGACGGATAGATCAGTGATACGCCGATGATGAAATTCTGAGGCCCACCACTTCGTCTGCACCAGCTTTCCAACGGCGACGTGGGCAAACAAGGTCTGATTCGGCAAACATGTCTTCAGAAATTTGTGGAACGCCTGTTCTGATTTTGTAAGAGGCGCCACAGCGAAATATGCTTCTCCATCAATAGTGCACGGTTCGCATCCAGACAGCGATATTTTGTCGCGCGCATGACGCCATGCGACGACGATTGCGAGAACGATTAAGAGTATTGCCACCAATCCAAAAATAATCAGCCATGCCATACGAGGTGCCTTGTTCTATCTGACTTTGGGGGGCACTTTTGTAAAACGGCCTAACAGCGAGACGCTGCCCGCGGGAGCTTAAGTTCTCGACCGCTGTTGACGGGGATCAGATTCCTGATATGCCCTTTTCTTGAAAGGGATGATTTCGGCGGTACGTCAACTCTCCACCGGTTGTCCCATTTCGCTGCTTACTTGAGGATAGTTTCGACAATGCAAGTCTCATCCTTCGTAACGCGGTCTGGTCTTAGCGCGAACTGTGGCAATAGTTATCGAGTACCGCCTGCTCTTCCGGGGAAAGATTGCTCTCGACGGCGACGACTCGCACATTCGTAAGTACGTATTGCAAATCGACACCCAAACCAGCAATTGCACGCTGATGTCGAGCATCGGGAACCCGCTTCCCGGTCTCATACATGGTTTGCTCGCGCCTGGTCATACCTCCGACTGAGGCACTCCTCCTGATTCAGGTTCAAGCGTTTGCGTTCTCCCCTTAGTCGAATTCCAATGCTCGTGCGCATAGTTGTTCTAACGCCCCTTGCTCCTCCGCCATCTGTCGTAGACCTTCCCTGCTTTTATCCAGCCTTCCTTATCGCTTCCAAGTCCCGAGCCACTCTCCCCAATGCGGGTGATACGTGGCCGTTTGCCTCATCTGTGCGGCCAGTCGCAAGCCAGTAGGCGAATGAGGCCAATGCTCACCAAGGGCGGCAAGCATCTCTTCGTTAGCGTGCTGCGTTCCTCTCGCGACACCCTGCCATCGGAGTCGGCTAATTCCCGTTGTCTCCTGCATGTTGGCCCAGGGCTTTCGTGGGTCAGCAACATGTTCAATAAGCTCAGTTATCCGAGCGCGCATTGTTTAAAACTCTTCCTATGTGTGTATTGGCCACGGACGTGCATGATGGACACATTGAATTTGCCCCCCCCAGCCGTCAACCACAGTTGCACCTAATTCAGGGTGCGGGAGGCCATCATATGACCAGCAAACAAAAGCTCACCATCCTCGACGTCACCCACCGCGAGGGGATATCCAGCAAAACCGGCCGCCCGCACGACATGCGCACAGCGCAATGCGATTTCTGACAATCGACGGATGATGGTGACCGGGCCGTTGTTGGAACTGTCCCCCTGCCCGGCAGCGCGAAAGACACCGCCAAAGGCGAGTACTTCGCGGAAATGGCGATGGCGCAATCGATGGATGGTGCCCTTGTTCCGCGCATTGTATCGCTGCGTCCCTACGTAAGTAATACACGTCCCACGGCCGCGCCTACGAAGTCGTCAACAGCTCCGAACGCGGCTCGGCCTTCCAGCTCGCGTTAGATTTGCTATCGAAAGGACTTGGGATCGAAGTCAGCATAGACGGCGACAAGTTCGGTAACGCCATCCGCCTGAAGGCGGGCGACTTTTCCACCGTCGTCTCCGCGCTGGCGAAGGACAGCCGATTTCAGGTCATCAACAGCCCGAACTTGCGCATTCGCTCCGGCGCTAAGGGACGTCTCACTGTCGGCCAGAAGGTGCCTGTCCTGAAGTCGGTGAGCTATCCGCGCGGTGGTGGTGAGCCGGTGCAGTCGGTGGAATATCACTCGTCCGGCGTCATTTTCGAGCTGGCTCCGACTGTCAAAGACCGAATCATCGATTTGCACGTAACGCAGCAAATCAGTGACTTCGTGAAGACGACGACGGGCGTGAACAACTCACCCACGCTACTGGCGCGGCTGCTGGCAGAAAAGAAGCGTCACGCAAGGCCGGACGGTACGGGCGACGCACGCAGGCTCATTGACGATTACGTTCGCAAGCACAAGTCCCGTCATAAGGAAAAGGCGTGGCCCGCCTATGGCAGATACGCCGGAAACGCTCTGCGCAACGTCAATGTGTCGGAAATCGATGCCACCGTCGTCATGCAGGTCCTCAAGCACTGGCGGGACAAACTCCATATGCAACGGGTTATGCGGGCGTTCCTGTCCGGCTTCTTCCGCTGGTGCATTGAGGAGGGACAGATGAAGACGAACCCGTGTCACGAGCTCAGAGGCTGGCTCAAGCGCCCCAAGCCGAGCGCCGTTTATATCCCTGATGACCACTTTTCCGCCATTCGCGGGGCGCTGGTCAGCTACTCATACATGCGTAGCGGAAAGAAGGTAACCGGCAAGGTCAATTCCGGCCCGATGATGCAATGCTTTGTCGACCTTTGCTACCTGACAGCCCAGCGCTCTACCGAAATCCGATTGCTGAAATGGTCGCAGGTCGATTTCGCTGCGGGAGTCATTCACTTCATCCCCAGCAAGACGGAGGACTCAAGCGGCATCGCCGTCGATGTGACGATCACGCCGGAAATCCGGGAGGTACTAAAACGAGTTCAGGAATTGGACGGACGCGAGCGGGCTATGACCTCACAGCCCTGCAAACGGTAGCGGCTCACAGCACGCCTACGATGACCAAGGACTATCTCAAGCTGCGGGATGTACCGACGAGCACGGTGAGGCTGAAACTACCGGCATGACCGACATGCACCACGTATGTGCAAGCGGTATCTTTGAAACTTACTAGGGAAATGCTTGAGAAAAGATTAGGGACAATAGATGCTGCCTGTCCCAATCCCTTGAAGCTAATGGTCGGAGCGATAGGATTCGAACCTACGACCCTCTGATCCCAAATCAGATGCGCTACCAGGCTGCGCTACGCTCCGAAGAAAGAGGACGCATTCTAGAGGGTTCCTTGCGCTACGTCAAATCGCTGCGGCGTCGGTGGACGTATTTCTGGGCATTCTCCCGATGTGGGCGGCACAATGGCCTTGTCGCAAATGCCTCGTCGACGGTCACGCCGCCGCCACGAAAGCCCGCCATAGTGGGAGGTTCACCATGTCCGAACCCGTGTCGATGAACCTGATTCTCTGGCGTCACGCCGACGCCGAAAACCTGCCTGCCACCCTCGCGCTCAGCGCCCAGGCCGATCTGGCCCGCGAACTCACCGACCGTGGCCGCAAACAGGCCGAAACGGCCGCCCAGTGGCTGCGCCCTCGCCTGCCTGACGACGCCCTCATCCTCTCGAGCCCCGCGGTACGCGCCGTGCAGACCGCTCACGCCCTCACCCCCACGCCGCGCATCGTGCGCGACCTCGCCCCCGGCGCCAACGCCATGACACTGCTCGGCGCCATCGATTGGCCCGGCAACGCTCAGACGGTCGTGATCGTCGGCCATCAACCCGCCCTCGGCCAACTCGCCGCGCTGCTGCTCAGCGGCCAGGAAGCCTATTGGACCATCAAGAAAGGTGGCATCTGGTGGCTTGCCTCGCGTCGTCGTGAAGACGAAAGCCAGGTCGTCGTGCGCGCCGTCGTCAACCCCGACCTGATCTGAGATAGCGGCAAAAGCATCAACGTCGCCTTGTACGTCCCCGATGCCCCCCATGCCTACCCCTATGCCTCCGTATGCCGCACAAATAGGGCGATGAAAGGCATCAGGCATGGGAGCTGCCCCATGACGTCGCGCGTTTTGTCATAGAATTGTCGCCTCCCGTTCACGGAATCGACATTGATGCTTTTTAAAGTACGTCGCAACGCGACCGTCACAAAAAGGGCCTTTATGCGCGACCTGCCGAACCCCACCCTGCCGCTCTCTTCGCTGACCCCTACGTCGCGGAGGCGTCTTCCTCGCCCTGAAACGCCTGTCAAACCGAATCTGGCTGTGGCGTGGGCACGCGACGAAAGCGAGCTCCGTGAAGCGCAGCATCTGAGATATCAGGTCTTCGCGGAAGAAATGGGTGCGTCGGTCAAGGGCCCCGCAGGCCTCGACGTCGACGAATACGACCAGTATTGCGACCACCTGATCGTGCGCGATCAGGACTCGCTCAAGGTTGTCGGCACCTACCGCGTATTGCCCCCAGCTCAGGCGAAGCGCCTCGGCCGTCTGTACTCCGAAGGAGAATTCGACCTCTCGCGTCTCGACCATCTGCGCCCGAAGATGCTCGAGACCGGCCGCTCGTGCGTGCACGCCGACTACCGCAACGGCGCCGTCATCATGGCGCTCTGGAGCGGTCTGGCCGAGTACATGCTGCGCAACGGCCTGGAGACGATGCTCGGTTGCGCCAGCGTCCCGATGGCCGACGGGGGTCACTATGCCGCCAGCCTCTACCGCAAGCTGCAAGACACCTCCATGGCCCCGGCCGAATACCACGCCGTGCCCCGCATCGCCCTGCCGGTGGACGAGCTGCAATCGACGCTCGACGTCGAACCGCCCGCGCTCGTCAAAGGCTACCTGCGCCTGGGTGCCCGCATCTGCGGCGCCCCTGCCTGGGACCCCGACTTCAACACCGCCGACTTCCTCACCCTGTTCCGTCTGTCCGAGATGAATCCACGCTATGCGCGTCACTTTCTCGGCCCGGAGCTTGTGAACAAACTCAAACAAGCCTGACAGGCGTCTCCCCCAGGTATTTCTTCCCGACGCGATTCCAATCGATTCCAATCAATTCCGATCGATTCCAACGATTCGCCGAGGGACAAAAAAGCCCGGCAAATACCGGGCTTTTTTACTGGCGCGTCCTCCCATCCTCCCATCCAACGGGAAAACAGGCGAACGGGCAGACCTCAGGCGTACACCACCTTGTAGCGCATGCCGATCTTCTCCCACTCTTGCGCCTCACGCTGCAAGCTGTAGTCGGTCAGCGGATTGGCGTCGATCCATGTGCGCGGGACCGAGACCTGGAAACCGTCGCCGAGACGCTCGACTTCGATGCTCTCAGGCAGCGCATCCGTACGACGGCGACAAAACAGCACTGCCAGCCGCAGACAGAACAGCAATTGCCAGTCGACCTGCTGCGCCTGCGAGGCGAGCTTGCCCAGCTTGCCGACGTGCCCCAGCAGCAATTCCGCCAGCCGCGCCTGATCGGGACGCGAGAAGCCCGGCATGTCAGCGTTGCTGCCGATATAGGCCGAATGCTTGTGATACGCGCTATGCGAGATCGACAGCCCCATCTCGTGCAACGACGACGCCCAATTGAGCAACGCCTCGCCCTCCTCCCGTCCGTCGTCCTGCTCGTCGTCCGGTGCGTCGCTTTCCTCGGCATCGACCGGCAACTGGCGGTACAGCGAAATCGCCAGATGCCCCACGCGCTCGGCCTGCGCACGATCCACGCCGTAACGCCGCACGAACTGCTCGACCGTGACCGCCCGCATGTCCTGATGCTGGGTACGGCCCAACAAGTCGTACATCACGCCCAGACGCAGCGCCGCGTCGGTCGTCTCCATATGGTCGACTTCCAGCTCATTGAAGACGGACAGCATGATGGACAAGCCGCCCGGCAGCACCGGAATACGATCGTGCTTGAGGCCTGCCAGCTTGAGACGGTTGGCGTTCTCCGCCTTGATGAGCGCACGCTTGAGCCGCTCAAGGCCGCCGCGCGTGAGACCGTGCACGCCGCCGTCATTGAAGCCGTTGGCTTCGAGCAACTCGGCCAGCGCGCGCGCCGTGCCGGACGAGCCGATCGCCTGGGACCAACCGGCCTCGCGATACGCCGCCGAAATGATCTGAATTTCGCGACGAGCGGCCAATTCGGCCTGCTTCATCGCATACTCGTCGACATTGCCGCTGGGAAAGAACTGACGGCTATGACTCACACAGCCGATATACAGACTCTCCATGATCAAAGGCTCGTAGTCTTGCCCGATAATGAACTCCGTCGAGCCGCCGCCGATGTCCACCACCAAACGATTGCCCGGGCACGTCGGCACGGAATGCGCCGCGCCCGCATAGATCAAACGCGCTTCTTCGCGTCCGGCAATCACTTCGATGGGAAATCCGAGCGCCCGCTGGGCTTCCCCCAGAAAATCCTGCGCATTCTTGGCAACGCGCAGCGTGTTGGTGGCCACCGCGCGCACCTGATCGGGATGGAAACCGCGCAGTCGCTCGCCAAAACGCTTGAGCACGTCCCAACCGCGTTGTTGCGACGGATGATCGAGATACTTCTCAGCGTTCAGGCCAGCGGCGAGTCGCACCGGCTCGCGCAGCGCATCGACCTGATAGATCTGCGTGCCGGCGGACGTTTCCTCCACACGGCCGATAATCAGGCGAAAACTGTTCGAGCCGAGATCGACGGCCGCTAACAAGGGCGATGGGCTACTCATGTGGGGGTGCGCCTGAGCGAAGAGTGCCGTAATACACGATGCTTCACATTAAAAGCATGACGCGCACTCGACAAATAAATGACGAATAAGTTACAAATCGAATATGACACGTCGTTGACAAATGTGAATGTCATATAACTGTAACAATACGGATGAAGAATTCACGCCAATCCCATGTCTTTCGCACGTTCAATATGAATTACCCGCTGCTCAACCGCGAGCTGGGCATTCTTGCGTTCAACGAACGCGTGCTTGCCCAGGCGGCCGATCCGGCCACGCCCCTGCTGGAACGTCTGCGTTTCGTCTGTATCGTGAGTAGCAATCTGGATGAATTCTTCGAGATCCGCGTCGCCGGACTGAAGGAGCAGATGCGCGAGAATCCGGGCATGCTCACGCCCGACGGCATGACTTTTCAGCAAGTTTACACGCAAGTCTGTGCCCGGGCACAGGCACTTGTCGAAAAGCAGTACGCCATGTTCGACAGCATCCTGCCGCAACTCGAAGCCGAAGGCATCGCTTTTCACCCCTCGGGACAGTGGAACGACGCCCAGGTCGAGTGGGCCCGCGACTACTTCATGCGCGAACTCGTGCCGGTGCTCACGCCCATCGGGCTGGACCCAGCGCACCCGTTCCCCCGCGTGCTCAACAAGAGCCTGAACTTCGCCGTCGAACTCGAAGGCAAGGACGCCTTCGGCCGCGACGCCGAACTCGCCATCGTCCAGGCCCCCCGCGCCCTGCCCCGTCTGGTGCCGATGCCGCCCGCACTCGCGCCGCTGCCCAACAGCTTCGTGCTGCTCAGCTCGCTCATGCTGCGCTTTGCGAGCGAGCTGTTCCCCGGGCTCACGGCCAAGGGCTGCCACCAGTTCCGCGTCACGCGAAATAGCGATCTGTTCGTCGACGAAGACGAAATCACCAATCTGCGTACCGCGCTACAGGGCGAACTCCCGGCGCGCCACCTCGGCGACGCCGTGCGCCTCGAAGTCGACGCCGGTGCGCCCGCGCGCCTTGTGCGACGTCTGCAGACGGAGTGCGGTCTGGCGGACTCGGACTGCTACCGCGTCAAGGGCCCCGTCAATCTGGTGCGTCTGATGCCCCTGCCCGAGATGGTCGACCGCCCAGACCTGAAGTTCGTGCCGTTCGTGCCCGCACTGCCCAAGCGCATGGCTGCATCGCCCGCGATATTCGATCTCATCGATCAGGGCGACCTGCTGTTGCATCACCCGTACGACAGCTTCCAGCCCGTGCTGGAGCTGCTGCTGCAAGCCGCGCGCGACCCTGATGTCGTGGCCATCAAGCAGACCATCTACCGCACCGGCAACGAGTCCGCGCTGATGGACGCCCTGATGGAAGCCGCCCGCAACGGCAAGGAAGTCACGGTCGTGGTGGAATTGCTCGCGCGCTTCGATGAGGAGACGAACATCAACTGGGCGGCGCGCCTGGAAGCCGTCGGCGCGCACGTGGTCTACGGCGTGGTCGGCCACAAGTGCCACGCGAAGATGCTGCTGGTGGTGCGTCGCACGCGTCACGGCAAGAAGACGTTCCTCAAGCGCTACGTCCACCTCGGCACCGGCAACTATCACCCGCGCACCGCCCGTCTGTACACGGACTTCGGCCTGATGACCGCAGACGAAGCGCTGTGCGCCGATGTGCATGTCGTTTTCCAGCAGTTGACGGGCATCGGCCGCCAGACGCATCTGCACGGCCTCTGGCAGTCGCCGTTCACCATGCACACGCATTTGCTCGAAGCGATCCGCCGCGAGACGGAAGCGGCGATGGCCGGAAAGAAGGCGCGCATCATTGCGAAGATGAACGCGCTGCTCGAACCGACGATCATTGCCGAGCTGTACAAGGCGTCGCGCGCGGGGGTGAAGATCGATCTGATCGTGCGCGGCGTGTGTTCGTTGCGCGCGGGCGTCAAGGGGCTGTCCGAGAACATCACCGTGCGCTCGATCGTCGGACGCTTCCTCGAACACCATCGCATCTATTACTTCTATGCGAACGGCGACGAGCAGGTCATGCTCTCGAGCGCCGACTGGATGGAGCGCAACTTCTTCCGTCGCGTGGAAGTGGCGTTTCCGGTACGCGATAAACGCCTCAAAGCCCGCGTGATCCGCGAAGGCCTCATGGTCCATTTGCGCGACAACACCCTCGCGTGGCTGATGCGTCCGGACGGCAGCTACCTGCGCCGCAAGCCGGGCAAGACGCCGTACAACAGCCAGAGGGTGCTGATGCAGGACATCGCCCAGCATCTGCAAACGGGTAACTGAGCCCACGTCTGCATACGAATTAACGAGAAAGGGGGGCGAAAGCCCCCTTTTCACATCCATCGCCTGTAGCGCGCTTTTACTCGCCTACCCGCTTACCTATTGACCGACACATCCGACGGCGTATCGATCGGCGCGCGATGCACCACGCGCGTGGGCGGGAAATGAATGGCGAACGTGCTGCCGCGCCCTTCCTCGCTCGTCACTCGCAGATCGGCCTGATGGCGCGTCAATACATGCTTGACGATGGCAAGCCCGAGGCCCGTGCCACCCGTATCGCGCGAGCGGCTGCGGTCGATGCGATAGAAGCGCTCCGTGAGCCGCGGAATATGCTCGGCCGGAATGCCCAGCCCCGAGTCGATTACGGTAAAGCGGGCGCCGCCGTCGTCAGTCGGCCCCCATTCGATGCGGATCTTGCCGCCATGCGGCGTGTAGCGCACGGCGTTGCTCACGAGATTGCTGAACGCGCTGTGCAACTCGCCTTCCGCACCGCGCAGATCGAGCCCTTCGGCGCCGGTCACTTCGATCACGTGCTGCCCTTGCGAGAGCCCCTCGGCGTCGCCGCGCAGGGAACGCATCTGCATGCCCATGTCGATGCGCTCGTCCGATGGCGGCTTCGCGCTGCCTTCGAGCTTCGCGAGCGTGAGCAGATCGTTCACGATGTTCTGCATGCGCCCGGCCTGCTGACGCATGATCTCCACGTAGCGCTGGATCTCGTCCGGTGACAGCGGCAACTCGCCGACCGTCTCCAGAAAGCCCGAGAGCACGGTGAGCGGCGTCTTCAGTTCGTGCGAGACGTTGGCCACGAAGTCGCGCCGCATTGCATCGGTGCGCTCGAGATCGGTCACATCGAGCGAGATGATCAGCTTGCGGTTGTCGCCGTACGGGAACACCTGCATCGACAGCACGTTGTTGCGCTGCTCGCCCATGTGATGCATGAGCAGCGCCTCGTCGTAGCGTTCGGAAGACAGGTAGTGCACAAAGGCCGGCGTGCGCAGGAGGTGGGTGATCTGTTGACGCAGATCTCGCTTGGCGTCGATGCCGAAATGCGTCTCGGCAATCGCATTGCACCACTCGATCTGATTGTGTTCGTCGAGCATGATCACGCCATTGGGCGATGCCTGAATCGCCTGAATGAAGCGTGCGTGCTGTTGTTCCACCTGCTTGACCTGGTTATGCCAGCGCTTGGCCAGCTTGTGCAGCCGGTAATAGATTTCGCCCCACAACCCGATTGCGCTCGGGACTTCGCCATACACCGGGGCGTCGAGCAGACGCCAGAGGCGCTGGGCGTGGTAGACGTTGAAAAAATGCTGTATCACCAGCAGGACAACCGCGGTGACGTAGCCTGCGCTCGCGCCGAAGAGCCAGCCGACGGCCACCGAAATGGCCGCTTGCAGGATCAGGAACGCCAGCGCACGGGCCCAGATGATATTCATAGACGATGCACAGGAATTTTGCCGCTCGTCACCCCGCGGGCGGGAGCGGCATGGGCACGGCAGGTGTCGACCCGCGCACAGCGCGCCGGCCGACCCCGTCAGACCGACTTGGTCAGACGGTAGCCGCTGCCGCGTACGGTCTCGATCATAGCATCGTGACCGGCCGGCTTGAGTGCAGCGCGAAGACGCTTGATATGCACGTCCACCGTGCGCTCTTCCACGAACACGTGATCGCCCCACACCTGATCTAGCAACTGCGAGCGGCTGTGCACGCGCTCGGGATGCGTCATGAAGAAGTGCAGCAGACGGAATTCCGTCGGCCCCAGATCGAGCTTGATGTCGCCGCTCGACTGGTGGCTCGTCACGCGATGCGTGGCCGGATCGAGCTTCAGGCCGTTCACGCTCACCACGTCCTCGGTCAACTGCGGCGCACGACGGCGCAACACCGCCTTGATACGCGCCATCAGTTCCTTCGGCGAGAACGGCTTGGTGACGTAGTCGTCCGCCCCGATCTCCAGGCCCATCACCTTGTCCTGCTCTTCGCTGCGCGCGGTGAGCATGATGATCGGCACGTGCTTGGTGCGCTCGTTTGCGCGCAACTCACGCGCGAACGTCACGCCCGACTTGCCCGGCAGCATCCAGTCGAGCAGAACGAGATCCGGCAGAACGTCGCTAATCAACGTGAGCGCCTGCTCCGCGTTGTACGCCCGGATAGGATAGTGCCCCGCGTGTTGCAAATTAACGGAGATCAGCTCGGAAATCGCCGGCTCGTCTTCCACGATCAGAATGCTGCTAGGCATCGGTTCCCTCTCAAACCTTCAGTAATGTCAGGCGTCTTATTCGCCTTGCACTTTGCGCTGCAGATCTTCGCGCGAAATGTGCCGGACGTCCGTGCCCTTGACGATGTAAATGATGAATTCGGCGATGTTCTTCGCGTGATCGCCGATACGCTCGATTGCCTTGGCGATGAACAGGAAGTCCAGACCGGCGGAGATAGTCCGCGGATCTTCCATCATGTACGTCACCAATTTTCGCACGAAGCCCCGGAATTCATTGTCGATGGCTTTGTCGTCGCGCACGATCTCGGCCGCCGCCACGATGTCCAGACGCGCAAACGCGTCGAGCGTGCGGCGCAGCAACTGTGCAGCCATCTCGCCCGAGAGCTTGATTTCGGCGAAATTCACGCTCTGCGCCGCGCCGTCTTCCAGCAGGTGACGGGTGCGCTTGGCGATCTTCTCCGCCTCGTCGCCTGCGCGCTCGAGGTTCGTGATCGTCTTCGAGATCGAGAGCAGCAGACGCAGGTCGCGCGCGGTCGGCTGACGGCGGGCGATGATCTTGCTGCACTCTTCGTCGATCTCGACTTCCATCGTGTTCAGACGGTGCTCGTTGGCGATCACTTCGTCGACCAGCGTGCGGTCGAACGTGTTCAGGCCCTGCATCGCCGTCACGATCTGGGATTCGACCACGCCGCCCATTTCGAGAACGCGCGAGCAAACCTGGTTCAGGTCGGCATCGAACTGGCTGGAAAGGTGTTTATCGTTCATGTCGCGGATTTCCTCGTGGCATCAACCGAAACGGCCGGTGATGTAGTCTTCGGTCTCTTTGCGGTCCGGCTTGATGAAGATCTTCTCAGTCTCGCCGAATTCGATCAGCTCACCCAGGTACATGTAGGCCGTGTAGTCCGAGCAACGTGCAGCCTGCTGCATGTTGTGGGTCACGATCACCACGGTGTAGTCGTCCTTGAGTTCGGCGATCAGCTCTTCGATACGGCCCGTGGAAATCGGGTCGAGTGCGGAGCACGGCTCGTCGAGCAGCAGCACTTCCGGGCGAATCGCGATACCGCGCGCAATGCACAGACGCTGTTGCTGACCGCCCGACAAGCCGTAGCCCGACTGTTGCAGCTTGTCCTTGACCTCGCTCCACAGCGCCGCCTTGGTCAGCGCCCACTCCACGCGATCGTCCATTTCCGAGCGCGAGAGCTTCTCGAACAGACGCACACCGAAGGCGATGTTGTCGTAGATCGACATCGGGAACGGCGTCGGCTTCTGGAACACCATGCCGACCTTCGCGCGCAACAGCGCGATGTCCTGCTTGGCGGTCAGCAGGTTCTCGCCGTCCATGTTGATCTCGCCCTCGGCGCGCTGCTCCGGATACAGGGCGTACATCTTGTTGAACGTGCGCAGCAGCGTCGACTTGCCGCAGCCCGACGGACCGATAAAGGCCGTCACCTTGCGGTCGGGAATGCGCAGGTTGATGTTCTTGAGCGCGTGGTACTTGTCGTAGAAGAAGTTCAGGTTCTTGACTTCAATCTTCGAGGGCAGCTTGATTTCTTGCGTCGGGTTCGTCATGGTCTGTCTCAACCTTCAGGTATGCGTTTGTCGTCGCGTTATGTCGTCTCGCGTTGCCGGTTACTTCTTGGCAAACAGCGAGCGCGCCAGAATGTTCAGGAACAGCACCCCAAGGGTGATGATGAATACGCCCGCCCAGGCAAGCGACTGCCACTCGGCGAACGGGCTCATGGCAAATTTGAAGATCGTGACCGGCAGATTGGCCATCGGCTGGTTCAGGTTCAGCGACCAGAACTGGTTCGAGAGCGCCGTGAACAGCAGCGGTGCGGTCTCACCTGCGATACGCGCCACAGCCAGCAGCACGCCCGTCACGATACCGGCGATGGATGCCTTCAGCGTGATCTTCACGATGATGCGCCATTTCGGCGTACCCAGTGCGAAGGCGGCTTCACGCAGGTTGTTCGGCACCAGCTTGAGCATGTTCTCCGTCGTACGGATCACGATGGGAACCTGCAGCAGCGCGAGCGAGATGATGCCGGCCCACGCCGAGAAGTGCCCCATCTGCGCGACCACCAGCACGTAGACGAACAGACCGATCACGATCGACGGTGCCGAGAGCAGAATGTCGTTGATGAAACGCGTGATGCTCGCGAGCCACGACTTCTGACCGTACTCCGCCAGATACACACCGGCCAGAATGCCCAGCGGCGTGCCGACGAGCGTGGCCACGCCGACCATCACGATACTGCCCGCGATGGCGTTGGCAAGCCCCCCGCCCGCGGTATTCGGCGGCGGCGTCATTTCAGTGAACAGCGACAGCGACAGGCCGCCGATGCCCAGCGAGAGCGTGGTGTAGAGAATCCACAGCAGCCAGACCAGGCCGAAGGCCATGGCCGCGAGCGACATGAAGATCGCGAACATGTTCTTGCGGCGGCGATACGCCTGCAGACGCACGCGGGTAAAGGCGTCGGTCGGCTTCACGGCTGGCGTTTCCAGTTGGAGCGCTTGTTGGGTCATTATTTACCTTCGTTTTTCTCGAGGCGCAGCAGCATCAGCTTGGACAGCGACAGCACCACAAAGGTGATAAAGAACAGGATCAGGCCGAGTTCCATCAAGGCGGCCGTGTGCAGACCCGGACCGGCTTCGGCAAACTCGTTGGCGAGCGCCGACGTGATGCTGTTACCCGGCGAGTACAGCGAGATGTTGTCGAGCAGGTTCGTGTTACCGATCACGAACGTAACGGCCATCGTCTCGCCGAGCGCGCGGCCCAGACCGAGCATGATGCCGCCGATGACACCCGTCTTCGTGAAGGGCAGCACTACGCGCCACATCACTTCCCAGGTCGTGCAGCCGATGCCGTAAGCCGATTCCTTGAGCAGCACCGGCGTGACTTCGAACACGTCGCGCATGACAGAGGCGATGTACGGAATGATCATGATCGCGAGGATCACGCCGGCGGGCAGGATACCGATACCGAGGGGCGGCCCCTGGAACAGCGCGCCGATGAACGGCACATTGCCGAGCAACGCGCCCAGCGGCTTCTGGAAGTACTGGCTGAAGATCGGGGCGAAGACCAGCAGGCCCCACATGCCATAGACAATACTCGGAATGGCGGCGAGCAGCTCGATGGCGGTGCCCAGCGGGCGGCGCAGCCATACGGGCGAGAGTTCCGTGAGGAACAGGGCAATGCCGAAACTGACCGGCACAGCGATGATCAGTGCAATGACAGACGTGATGAGCGTGCCGTAGATGGGCACGAGCGCACCGAATTGTTCTGCGGGAGGATCCCAGTCCTTGGTCCACAGAAAGGCGAAACCAAACTTCTCGATCGACGGCAGTGCGCTGACGATCAGCGACACGATAATGCCACCGAGCAGGAGCAACGTAATGATAGCGGCGGCGCGAGTGATCAGCGCGAAGAGAAAGTCGCCAACGGAAGACGGAGCGCGCTGCGCGCCCGGTGTTGCGAGGGGGCTGGTGGCTTCTGCCATGATGTCGTCTCAGCGTGAGCGCGCCGCCAGCCGTTGCCAGATCAAGATTCGGGCTTCGGAACAGGCGGCGCGGATGTTGCCGGTTTCGAGATGCCGGACAACTCGACTTCGAATTGCCCGGCGCCTCATGCAAGGCGTCTTAGATACCCGCCTTGTTGGCCGAGTCGGCAACCTTCGCCTTCCAGCCTGCGCGGATCTGCTTCAGGACGTCTTCCGGCAGCGGAATGTAATCCAGGTCCGTGGCAGTCTTCACGCCGTTCTTGAATGACCAGTCGAAGAACTTGAGCACGTCGGCGCTTTGCGCTTCCTTGCCGGCGTCAGCCTTCTGGTGCACGATCACGAACGTTGCTGCCACGATCGGCCACGACTTGTCGCCCGTCTCGTTCGTCAGGATCTGGTAGAACGTCTTCGACCAATTAGCCTTGCTAGCAGCAGCGGCGAACGTTTCGGCGGTCGGCTCGACGGTCTTGCCATCGGCGTTCGTCATGGCCGTGTACGTCAACTTGTTTTGCTTGGCGTAGGCCGATTCCACATAGCCGATAGCGCCCGGCAGACGTTGCACAAAGGCGGCGACGCCATCGTTACCCTTGCCGCCCGTACCCGTCGGCCAGTTAACCGCGGCGCCTTCGCCGACCTTGCTCTTCCACTCGGCATTGACCTTCGACAGGTAGTTCGTGAACACGAAGCTCGTGCCCGAACCGTCGGCGCGGCGAACCACGGCGATGTCGCTATCCGGCAGCTTGACCTTCGGGTTCAGCTTGGCGATGGCCGGATCGTTCCACTTCTTGATCTTGCCCAGGTAAATGTCGCCCAGCAATTCACCCGACAGGACGAGTTCGCCCGGCTTCACGCCCGGCACGTTGATGACCGGCACGATGCCGCCAACCACCGTCGGGAATTGGAACAGGCCTTGCTTGGCCAGATCTTCATCGGTCAGCGGAGCGTCCGAACCCGCGAAATCCACCGTCTTGGCCTGGATTTGCTTGATGCCGCCCGACGAGCCGATGCCCTGGTAGTTGACCTTGTTCTGGGTCGACTTCTGATAAGCGTCAGCCCATTTGGTGTAGATCGGAGCGGCAAACGTGCTGCCAGCGCCCGTAATCTCGCCCGCAATTGCGCCAGCGGCGAACAGAACGCCAGCCAGGCCGGCAATTGCAGTCTTCATCAGCTTCATGGATCTCTCCGAGTTGGTGTGGTACAGCGTGTGGATGGCTCGAAGAATAGATTCCGAATGTGACAGTAATGTGTCATTTGGGAAAGCCCACAATCAGTTTGCCATCGAGTCGCCTCGGAATCGTCATATTGCACGTGGGTTTTGGTGCCCGTCAGGCTTTCGGGAAAATCGTTGATTGACGCGGGTTTCGGAGCATTCCCAAGGGATTTTCCAGGCGCAAAAACGCTCAATTTCGGTGCATGTCAGCCCTGTGACAGCGACAAAATGATGTCGGAAATCGGCTGACGAATCTCAAGGCACTGTCATAAATGCCAGCAATTTCGAGCATTGGGCGAGCGGATTAACCGGCCGGACGACTCGGCCGGATTAGCCTTCCGGATTGCCGTCGTGGGAGGGATACAACGAGGATTGGTGGAGGGTCGAACGCAGGGTGATGCGAGAGTTGGCGGGGGGTGGCGACGCCATGAAGGGCGTCGCCAGATGGGACAGCGATCAGGCGGCCGCTTTGACGACGTTCGCCAGATGTTGCGCAAAGCTGGAAGCCTGCAATTCGTCGCGCGCTTCGACCATCACGCGAAGCACCGGCTCGGTGCCGGACGCGCGAATGAGCACCCGGCCCGCCTCGCCGAGCTTGGCTTCGACGGCGTCGCGCTCCGCGGCCAGACGCGCATCGCTCTGCCAGTCGTAGCCGGTTGGCGTACGCACGTTGATCATGTGTTGCGGGAACAGACGCACGCCTTCGAGCAGCTTGGCGAGCGGCTTGTTCTGGGCACGACGAATCGCCGCGAGCACCTGAAGGGCCGAGATGATGCCGTCGCCCGTGGTGTGCTTGTCCAGACAAAGGATGTGACCGGAGCCTTCCGCACCGACCTGCCAGCCGTGCTTGTACAGTTGCTCGAGCACGTAACGGTCCCCGACCTTGGCGCGCACGAACGGCACCCCCATCTTCCTGAGCGCGACTTCGACCGCCATATTGGTCATCAGCGTACCCACCGCCCCCGCCACACCGCCGTTCTCCTGCCGGTCCTTGACCAGCAAGTACAACAGCTCGTCGCCGTTGTAGAGACGGCCCGAGCTATCCACGATCTGGAGACGGTCCGCGTCGCCGTCGAGCGCCACGCCAAGGTCAGCATGATTGGCGCGCACGGCACGCATGAGCGCGTCCGGCGCGGTCGCACCGCAGTCCTCGTTGATGTTGAAGCCGTTGGGTTGATTGCCGATGGCGATGACTTCCGCGCCCAACTCGTGGAACACGTGCGGGGCGATGTGATACGCCGCGCCGTTGGCGCAGTCGACCACGATCTTCATACCGCGCAGGTCGAAATCGTTCGGGAACGTGCTCTTGCAGAATTCGATGTAACGACCGGCGGCATCGTCCAGACGGCGCGCCTTGCCGAGTTGCTCGGAGCGCACGCACGTCATCGGATTTTCGAGTTCGGCCTCGATGGCCAATTCGGTCTGGTCGGGCAGCTTGTTGCCGTCTGCCGAGAAGAATTTGATGCCGTTGTCGTGGTACGGGTTGTGCGACGCGCTGATCACGACGCCTGCGGCCAGACGCAGGGCGCGGGTGAGATACGCCACCGCCGGCGTGGGCATCGGGCCCGCCAGCATGGTATCGACGCCTGCGGCGGCGAAACCCGCTTCCAGCGCGGCTTCGAGCATATAGCCGGAGACACGCGTGTCCTTGCCGATCAATACCGTGGGGCGGCCCGTGGTCTGATTGCCGGCCAGGACACGTCCGGCGGCATAGCCCAGCCGCAGCACGAACTCCGGCGTAATCGGGCTCTCGCCCACCGTGCCGCGAATCCCATCGGTCCCAAAATAGCGTCGTTTCATCGTTGCGTCATTCCCAGTGGATGCGTCGCGCCGGTTTTTGGCCGGTCGCGCGCGTCTTTCGTTATCGGTATTACTCGGCGTCGCGCACGGCGCGCCACACTTTGAGCGCGTCGACGGTCTCGGCAACGTCATGCACGCGCACGATGGCCGCGCCGCGCTGGGCGGCGCAAATGGCCGCGGCAACACTTGCCACGCGACGCTCCTGTGGCGTCTCGCGTCCCGTGATCTCGCCGAGCATGCGCTTGCGCGACATGCCGACGAGCAGCGGCAGACCGTCGCGCGAGAGCACCCGCAAGTGCTTGAGCAAGGAGAGGTTATGGGCAAGATTCTTGCCGAAGCCGAAGCCCGGGTCCAGATACAGACGCGACGGCGCAACACCCGCGCTTAGCATGGCGTCCACCCGGCCGTCGAGGAAGGCGGCGACTTCGGTCACGACGTCCGTATAGATCGGGGCATCCTGCATGGTTTTCGGGTCGTGCAGCATATGCATGATGCACAGCGCGGCTTCGCTGTCCTTCACGGCATCGACGGCGCCCGGCTGCTGGAAGCCCCAGATGTCGTTGATCATGTCGGCGCCGGCGGCCAGTACCGCACGCATGACGCCGGGCTTGTAGGTATCGATCGAGAGCGGCACGCCGCAATCGCGCAGGGCTTCGACGATCGGCACGACACGTTCGAGCTCGGCGTCTTCCGGCAGCGCCTCGGCACCCGGACGGGTCGATTCACCCCCGATATCGAGAATGTCGACGCCATCGGCAATCAACTGCTCGGCGTGGCGCAAGGCGGCGTCGCGGGCGACGAACTTGCCACCGTCGGAAAACGAGTCGGGCGTCACGTTCAGGATGCCCATGACGTGAACCCGGCGGGCGTCGAGCCGGAAACGCGGGCCGAGGGCCAGCGTGTCGGGTGCGGGGTCGCGCGGGGTAGCGGGTGGCAAGACGATATCGTCCGCGGACGCGGCGTCCGGGGCGATACCAGGAAGGGATGATGGCTGCTCGGTGGACATTCGGAAGCTCGTAGCTCGGTAAGACCCGCATCGCGGCCCGCCGCAAGAAGGCTCGCAAGGAGCGCTCGGGAGCGGGCCTGCGCGCCCTGGATGCCGGGCGCCGCGTATGGCCGTAATGTTACCGGAATCGCCCGTCACATCGACGAGGGAAACACTCGGTAACACCGAATTTCATGGTTCCGGGAAACGCGAATAGGACAAATCAGGCCACCTGAGTCGGCACACCGGACTTCTCGGGCGTTTCGAACCACCTCCCGGACGCGCCATGTCCGCCGTTGCTCCCATCCCCTCGAAATGCAAAAAGGCCGGCGAGATGCCGGCCTTTCTGGGTGATAGTGCCCTTTTGCCTGTCAGGCGTCCGTCAGACGGTCGCCGGGGTGTTGCTGGGCTTGAGCGGCGGGTTACCACCCGAGGCACCACCGTTCGACGTGCCGCCCTTCGGGGGACGCGGCGGACGGCCATCCATGATGTCGCCAATCTGCTCGCCGTCGATCGTTTCCCATTCCATCAGGGCTTCGGTCATCGACTCGACCTTGTCGCGGTTGTCTTCCAGCAGCTTCTTGGCCAACGCATATTGCTCGTCCAGAATGCGGCGAACTTCGCCGTCGACCTTCTGCTGCGTGGCTTCCGATACCGACTTGGCGGACATCCGGCCGAACACCGAATCCTGCTCCGTGTCGACGTAGACCATCGGGCCCAGCGCGTCCGACATACCGTAGCGGGTCACCATATCGCGTGCCAGCTTGGTCGCACGTTCGAAGTCGTTCGAAGCGCCCGTCGACATCTTGTTGATGAAGACTTCTTCCGCCGCACGACCGCCGAACAGAATGGCGATCTGCGTGAGCATCGTGTCGCGATACTCCGAGTACTTGTCGTGCTCCGGCAACTGCATCGTCAGGCCGAGCGCCCAACCACGCGGGATGATCGTCACCTTGTGCACCGGATCGGCGCCCGGCAGCAGCATCGCCACCACAGCGTGACCCGACTCGTGGTAAGCCGTGGCACGGCGCTCTTCGTCGCGCATCACAGCCGACTTGCGCTCCGGACCCATGAAAATCTTGTCCTTCGCGTCTTCGAAGTCGAGCATTTCGACGATGCGCTTGTTACGGCGCGCCGCGAACAGCGCAGCTTCGTTCACGAGGTTGGCCAGATCGGCACCCGACATACCCGGCGTACCGCGAGCGATGACCGATGCGTCGACGTCGTTCGCGATCGGCACCTTGCGCAGGTGCACCTTCAGGATTTGCTCGCGGCCGCGAATATCCGGCAGACCGACATAGACCTGACGGTCGAAACGACCCGGACGCAGCAGCGCCTTGTCCAGCACGTCCGAACGGTTAGTCGCCGCAATCACGATCACGCCCGAATTGGCTTCGAAGCCGTCCATCTCGACCAGCATCTGATTCAGCGTCTGCTCGCGTTCGTCGTTACCGCCGCCCATGCCGGCGCCACGATGGCGACCGACCGCGTCGATTTCGTCGATGAACACGATACAGGGCGACTGCTTCTTCGCGTTTTCGAACATGTCGCGGACGCGGGCAGCGCCCACACCAACGAACATTTCCACGAAATCGGAACCCGAAATGCTGAAGAACGGCACCTTGGCTTCACCCGCAATGGCACGCGCCAGCAGGGTCTTACCGGTTCCCGGCGGGCCGACGAGCAGCACACCGCGCGGAATACGTCCGCCGAGTTTCTGGAATTTCTGAGGATCTTTCAGGAAGTCGACGAGCTCGCCGACCTCATATTTGGCTTCGTCGCAACCTGCAACATCCGCAAACGTGACCGGATTGGCATTCTCGTCGATGAGACGCGCACGGGATTTGCCGAAGGAGAAGGCACCGCCCTTACCCCCGCCCTGCATCTGTCGCATCATGTAGAACCAGAAGCCGATGATCAGCAGCGTTGGTCCGAGGTAGTAGAGAGCGGACATGAGCACGTTCGGTTCATCGTCGGCCTTACCCGAGACCTGAACGCCGTACTTCATGAGATCGCCCACCATCCAGATGTCGCCGGGCGACACGATGGTGTATTTCTGGCCGTCGCTAGGCGTCACCTGAAGGCTGCGCCCTTGTACCACCACGTTCTTGATCTTGCCATTCTTGGCATCGTCCATGAACTGGGAATACGTCACGCCCTCCTGGACGTGCGGCTTGTCGAACTGTTTGAAAACAGTAAACAAGACCAGCGCGATGACTAACCACACCGCCGCTTTGGAAAACATATTATTGTTCAAAGCGTTGCTCCTTCATGAAATCGCTTCGCGCCAGGAATTCATTCTAATCCACTCGCAGGCGCACCGCTATAGTGATTCTTTACCGCCACCATAGCGCCGGTGCGCTGGTTTGACGGGCATCAAGCCGGATTTTTCAAACCCCGACCCAAAATGAACGTTTCGGAAGATTTGTCTCGGGACGCCTTCGGCTTGCGCGGCGCCACCGTTTTGAACTGGCGTTTGAATTTTTCGACAATCTGGCTATAACCGCTGCCGTGAAAACATTTGACCAGTAACGCCCCTTCCGGTTTCAGGTGCCGCTGTGCAAAATCCAGCGCCAGATCGCATAAATGCTCGATTCGCGCTGCATCGGCCGACGCCACACCCGACAAGTTGGGGGCCATATCGGAAACTACAAGGTCGACTTTGCGTCCGGCCACGATTTCTTCCAACTGATCGAGCACGCTGTCCTCGCGGAAGTCGCCCTGAAGAAAGTGAACGTCGGCAATCGGGTCCATCGGCAGGATATCCAGCGCAATGATCGTCCCGTCGATGCCGCCCTCGGTGCGTTTGCCGGCCGCGAGCTTGTTACGTGCGTACTGACTCCAGCTGCCCGGCGTCGATCCGAGGTCGACAATGACCTGTCCCGGCTTGATCAGCCGATCCTGCTCGTCGATCTCCTTGAGTTTGTAGGCGGCGCGGGCACGGTAGCCCTCGCGCTGCGCCATTTTGACGTAGGGATCGTTGATGTGATCGTGCAACCACGCGTGGTTGAAACGGTTTTTTGCCATAATTCTTCAAAAACACTGCGAATTTGCAGGATAATACGCCCTTGCGCGCCCAAAATCCGTTAGCCGGCCGGCAATCGCTGCCGGTATCCTGACACGGTTTGCGGGCGCATCCTAACTCGTTTGTCTCGCCTGTCCCTTATGCCCGCTTTGACACTGACCCCGGCGCAACGCGCTGACTTGCGCTCTGCCGCCCATGCGCTGAATCCCGTCGTTCTGATCGGCGCCGATGGCTTGACGCCAGCGGTGCTCAAGGAAATCGACGGCGCCCTGAAAGCCCACGAACTGATCAAGGTGCGTGTCTTCGGCGACGAACGCGACACGCGCGTGGCCATCTACGAATCCATCTGCGACCAGTTGGGCGCCGCGCCGGTGCAACACATCGGCAAGCTGCTCGTTCTGTTCCGCCCAACGCCGGAGGAAACGGCAGCGCCGGTTCGCGGCAAGTCCGGTGGCACCGGCGCAACGGTCAAGGGTCGTGCACCGCGCACCGTGACCGTCGTGAAGACCAGCACCAACGCCGGACGCCGCCCCACCGTCAAGAAAGTGACGGTTGCCGGCAACGAACGCATGACCGCTGGCGGCATCGTCAAGCGCGCCAAGAAGCGCCAGACCAGCGTCAAGCGCCAGCGCAACGACTAAGCCTGACGGCGGCGGATGCCACACTTTCCGCCTGCTATCGAAAGAACGCGCCCTGACATCGTCGGGCGCGTTTTTTTATGGGTGACGCCAGGTGAAGCGATTGGGCGAGCGGCGAAGCAACCGCCCCCTGCGGCATTTAGCCGCGCACCGGCTGACGCCAGATCAGCGCAATGCCGAGCAGGCTTTGCAGCAGATAAATACCGCTCGAAATGCCGTGAAGCATGCCGAAGCGCGCAGCATAGGCCGATTGACCGATGTCAACGCCCGAGGCTTCCGCCTGCGCCCGCAGATCCGCCATAAACGGCTGCAACGCAAACGAGCTGATCAGCACACAAACCATCATCGCCACCGCCAGCCAGCGCAGGCCGCGATAGCTGCGCGCCGCCGGAGCATCGGCGGTGCGCGCAATGAGCGCCGTCGCCAGCCAGACCAGCAGCACGCCGCACACCAGACTCAGCCAGGCTTGCGTGTGAAACAGCCGGCCCGCGACCGTTCCGGCCATGGCGCGCGATTCCAGCACGGCGAAAAGCGTGGGCGCGACGATATAGCCGATCGCCCACTGACTACCGCACCACACGGTCGCGATCAGGCGGAACAACCGTTCCAGCCGGGGCGCACCGCGCACAGACGTCACTTCAGACGTAGCGGACATCGATGATCTCGTACTCGCGCACGCCGCTCGGGGCCTGCACTTCGGCCACATCGCCTGCGTACTTGCCAATCAATGCACGAGCGATCGGCGAGCTCACCGAAATCTTGCCGTGCTCCAGGTCGGCTTCGTCATCGCCGACGATCTGATACTGCACCGTGCCGCCATTATCGAGGTCTTCGAGTTCGACGGTCGCGGCAAAGACCACGCGGCCTTCGGCATCGAGGGACGACGGGTCGATGACCTGCGCGGCGGAGAGCTTCGATTCGAGATCGGCGATACGACCTTCGATGAAACCCTGCTTTTCTTTGGCCGCGTCGTACTCCGCGTTTTCCGACAGGTCGCCCTGCGCACGGGCCTCGGCAATCGCAGTGATCACGTTCGGACGTTCGACGGTCTTCAGGCGGTGCAGCTCATCCTTGAGCAGCTCGGCGCCCCGTTTGGTCAGAGGAATGGTACTCATGCGCGTTGTTCCGAAAGACAAAAAAATTGCCGCAGCCAAGCCGCATCCGCACTTTTTTGCGAACGCCGCTCAACCGCGGCTGTGACACCTATGTGGCATTAGTGTAGCAGAGTTACCGACACTGCCAATCGGAGGACCAGTCGTGTAACGGCCCACCACATTCAAAGCATTTGGCGCGCTCGCCGGAGTTCAGTTCCCCGGCGAGCGCGCCATTATTTTGGGACGTCCCCCGACGCGGCCGCAACAGCCGAGCGCGCCCGGTTTGCCCTCGTCAGACTGCGGACACTCAGGCCGGCAGTTGAGCGTGCAGGCCCTGAAGGTCGTAGACCTCAAGGTTCTGCAAGTACTTCAGGCCTTCCACGGCAGCACGGGCACCCGAGATCGTTGTGTAGTAGGTGACCTTATGCGCCTGCGCCGACATGCGGATCGAGCGCGAATCGGCAATCGCCGTGCGGGTTTCGTCCACCGTGGTGAACACCAGCGCGATCTCGCCGTTCTTGATCATGTCGACAATGTGCGGACGACCGTCCTTCACCTTGTTGACCACGCGCACCGGAATTCCGGCCGCTTCGATGGCGGCCGCCGTGCCACGCGTGGCCACGATCGGGTAGCCCAGCGCGTGCAGCATGCGGGCAACGTCGACCGCCCGCGGCTTGTCCGCATCCTTGACCGTGAGCAGCACCGTGCCCGTGGCCGGCAAACGCGAGCCAGCGGCCAGTTGCGACTTGAAGAGCGCCTCACCGAAGGTGCGGCCCACGCCCATCACTTCACCCGTCGAGCGCATTTCCGGTCCGAGCACCGGGTCGACGCCCGGGAACTTCACGAACGGGAACACCGCTTCCTTGACACTGTAGTAAGGCGGCACGACTTCGCTCGTGATGCCTTGCGACTTCAGCGACTGACCGGCCATCGCACGTGCGGCGATCTTGGCCAACTGACGGCCGGTCGCCTTCGAGACGTAAGGCACCGTACGCGAAGCGCGCGGGTTCACCTCGAGCACATAGATCGTGTCGACGCCGTTGCCCTGCTGAATCGCGAACTGCACGTTCATCAGGCCGATCACGTTGAGCGCGCGGGCCATCTCGGCCGTCTGACGCTTGAGTTCGGCAATCGTCTCGGCCGACAGCGAGTACGGCGGCAGCGAGCAAGCCGAGTCGCCCGAGTGGACGCCCGCCTGTTCGATGTGCTCCATCACGCCGCCGATGTAGACGTCCGTGCCGTCCGAGATGCAGTCGACGTCGCACTCGATGGCGTCGTCGAGGAAGCGGTCGAGCAGCACCGGGCTGTCGTGGCTCACCTTGACGGCTTCGCGCATGTAGCGCTCCAGGTCACGCGGCTCGTGAACGATTTCCATCGCGCGGCCGCCCAGCACATACGACGGGCGCACCACCAGCGGATAACCGATCTCGGCGGCCAGCTTCAGCGCTTCGTCTTCGGCGCGGGCCGTGCGGTTCGGCGGCTGACGCAGCCCCAGGTCATGCAGCAGCTTCTGGAAGCGCTCGCGGTCTTCTGCGGCGTCGATCATGTCAGGGCTGGTGCCAATGATAGGCACGCCGTTCGCTTCGAGATCCAACGCGAGCTTCAGCGGGGTCTGACCGCCGTACTGCACGATCACGCCGACCGGCTTTTCGAGATCGACGATTTCCAGCACGTCTTCGAGCGTCACCGGCTCAAAGTACAGACGATCCGACGTGTCATAGTCCGTCGACACCGTTTCCGGGTTGCAGTTGACCATGATGGTCTCGTACCCGTCCTCGCGCAGGGCGAGCGCTGCGTGCACGCAGCAGTAGTCGAACTCGATACCCTGACCGATACGGTTCGGGCCGCCGCCGAGCACCATGATCTTCTTCTTGTCGGTCGGCTGCGCTTCGCACTCTTCCTCGTAGGTCGAGTACATGTAAGCGGTATTGGTCGAGAACTCGGCGGCGCAGGTGTCCACGCGCTTGTAGACCGGACGCACCTTCTGCGCAATACGCGCGCGGCGCACGGCGGTCTGGTCGGTGCCCAGCAGCTTGGCCAGACGGCGATCCGAGAAACCGCTTTGCTTCAGGAAACGGAGTTCTTCGGTCGTCAGGCTCTCCAGCGTACGGCCGGCGAGCGCCTTTTCCTTCTTGACGATGGCTTCGAGCTGAGCGAGGAACCACGGGTCGATGGCCGTCTCGGCGTACACCTCTTCGAGGCTCATGCCCAAGCGGAAAGCGTCGCCCACGTACCAGATACGGTCCGGGCCCGGTTCGCCGATTTCGGCAACGATCTCGTCGCGGTCGGTCGACTTTTCGTCCAGACCATCCACGCCGACTTCCAGACCGCGCATGGCCTTCTGGAACGATTCCTGGAACGTGCGGCCCATGGCCATCACTTCGCCCACCGACTTCATCTGCGTGGTCAGGCGGGCATCGGCTTCGCGGAACTTCTCGAAGGCGAAGCGCGGCACCTTGGTCACGACATAGTCGATGGTCGGCTCGAACGAGGCCGGGGTAGCGCCGCCGGTGATCTCGTTACGCAGTTCGTCGAGCGTGTAGCCGACGGCCAGCTTGGCGGCGACCTTGGCGATCGGGAAACCGGTTGCCTTCGAGGCGAGTGCCGACGAACGCGACACGCGCGGGTTCATTTCGATGACAACCATACGGCCGTCTTGCGGGTTGATCGAGAACTGAACGTTCGAGCCGCCCGTCTCCACGCCGATTTCGCGCAGCACCTCCAGCGATGCGTTACGCAGCAGCTGGTATTCCTTGTCGGTGAGCGTCTGCGCGGGCGCCACGGTGATCGAGTCGCCCGTGTGCACGCCCATCGGGTCGAGGTTTTCGATCGAGCAGACGATGATGCAGTTGTCGGCGCGGTCGCGCACGACTTCCATTTCGTATTCCTTCCAGCCGAGCAGCGACTCTTCGATGAGCAGTTCGCGCGTGGGCGAGAGGTCGAGACCGCGCTTGCAGATCTCTTCGAACTCTTCGCGGTTGTAGGCGATACCGCCGCCCGAGCCGCCCAGCGTGAACGACGGACGGATCACCATCGGGTAACCGCTGCCGCCGATCTCGGCGGTGATCTGCGCCTGCACGGCGAGCGCTTCTTCCATCGAGTGGGCAATGCCCGACTTGGCCGAACCGAGACCGATCTTGGTCATCGCGTCCTTGAACTTCTGGCGGTCTTCGGCCTTGTCGATGGCTTCCGGCGATGCGCCGATCAGCTCCACCTTGTACTTGTCGAGCACCCCGTGACGGTGCAGGTCGAGCGCGCAGTTCAGCGCGGTCTGGCCACCCATCGTCGGGAGAATGGCATCCGGGCGCTCCTTGGCGATGATGCGCTCGACGACTTCCCAGGTAATCGGTTCGATGTAGGTCACATCGGCCGTATCCGGATCGGTCATGATCGTGGCAGGGTTGCTGTTGATCAGGATGACCTTGTAGCCTTCCTCGCGCAGCGCCTTGCAGGCCTGTGCGCCGGAATAGTCGAACTCGCATGCCTGACCGATGATGATCGGGCCGGCGCCGATGATGAGGATGCTCTTGATGTCTGTGCGCTTTGGCATAACGTTCTCAACAAAAATTTAACTCAGCGTCGCGGTCGCGAGCTTCACACCGAAGCCGACGAACAACGCGCCCACGCCGCCGGTTGCCCCGGCGCTCAACCGGCGACGTTGCCGGAAGTGCTCGGCCAGGCGGTAACCGGCCAGGATCAGCGTGCTCAGATACAGGAAACTGCAGATCTGCAGGATCACGCCCAGCACCGCAAACGACACGGCGGGATAGGCGTAACCCGGATCGACGAACTGGATGAAAAACGACACGCAGAACAGGATCGCTTTCGGATTCAGCAAGCTGATGAACAACGCGCGCTTGAACGGGTGATCCGCATCGATTTGTTGCGTTGCGATGGCGCCCGTCCGCGCCACTTGCACCACTTGCGCCGCTTGCGGATCGACGGGGGTTGCCCGCACCGCCCGTGCCTTCGCAACGGCGCCGCGCAGCATGTTCAGCCCCATCCAGCAAAGATAGGCCGCGCCGAGATACTTCACCACGAAGAACAGCGCCGGCTGTGCGTGCAGCAGCGACGCCACCCCGGCAGCCGACAGCGTCATGAGAATCGCGTCGCCCAAAAATACGCCGCATGCCCCCGCGTAGCCCTGACGAACACCGCGTTGCGCGGCCACGGCCAGCACGTAGAGGGAGTTCGGTCCCGGCAGCAGAATGACCACCACCACCCCGGCCAGATACGTCCAGAGGTTGAGGATGCCGATCGAGTTTCCGAGCATGATGCGTTTTTCCCTTTCCTGATCTTGTCGTGACTGCGTTTATCTGTACCAAATACGCTTAAGCGGCCTGCTTGGCGTCTGCCATCGACTGCACGAAGCGGTCGAACAGATAGCCGATGTCGTGCGGGCCGGGCGACGCTTCCGGGTGCCCCTGGAAGCAGAATGCCGGGCGGTCCGTCAGCTCGAAACCTTGCAGCGTGCCGTCGAACAGCGACACGTGCGAGACACGCGCGTTGGCCGGCAGGCTGTTCGCATCCACGGCGAAACCGTGGTTCTGCGATGTGATGACGACACGGCCGCTCGCAAGATCCTTCACCGGGTGATTCGCACCGTGGTGACCGGTCTTCATCTTGAGCGTCCTGGCGCCGACGGCCAGGCCCATGATCTGGTGACCGAGGCAGATACCGAAGGTCGGAATGCGGCGTTCCAGGAACGTCTTCGTCGCGGCGATGGCGTAATCGCACGGCTCGGGATCGCCGGGGCCATTCGAGAGGAACACGCCGTCCGGGTTCAGCGCGAACACGTCGTCGGCCGAGCTTTGGGCGGGCAGCACCGTCACCCTGCAGCCACGCTCGGCGAGCATGCGCAGGATGTTGCGCTTGACGCCGTAGTCGAGCGCGACCACGTGGAACTTCGGATCCGTCTGCTCGCCGTAGCCTTCGCCCAGGCGCCATTCCGTTTGCGTCCACGAATACGTTTGCGTGGTCGAGACAACCTTGGCGAGGTCCATGCCGGCCAAGCCCGGGAACGATTGGGCGAGCGCAATGGCCTTGGCTTCGTCGGCTTCTTCACCGGCGAGAATGCAGCCATTCTGTGCGCCCTTGTCACGCAGAATACGGGTCAGACGTCGCGTGTCGATACCGGCGATGGCAACGACGCCGTCGTCCTTCAGGTACTGCGACAGCGTCTTGTCGGCGCGGAAATTCGAGTCGAGGATCGGCAGATCCTTGATGATCAGGCCAGCGGCATGGACTTTCGAGGCTTCGACATCTTCACCATTGACGCCCGTGTTGCCGATGTGCGGATACGTCAACGTGACGATCTGACGCGCATAGCTCGGGTCGGTGAGGATTTCCTGGTAGCCGGTAATGGCCGTATTGAAGACCACTTCACCGATGGTGTGACCGGCAGCGCCGATGGCGTACCCACGAAAGACCGTGCCGTCAGCGAGCGCGAGAATGGCGGGTGGGAATGACGGCAGCACGGGAAACTCCTGAAGGGTTCACCCCGGCTGCCAGCCCCATCGTCCGCCGCGATGACATCAGCGCGAGCCCCGGAATTGCGCGGAATATGCGCACAGCGGATGCTCGGACTGCGGACGAGATGTCAGGCGGGTAGGCGCTAGGGTGAGGGTTAAATGACTAAAACCTTCAAAGTATAGCGCAAATCCGGTTCATCTCAAAGCTGAACATGTGGAGCACCAGTACGCTCTGCGTTCTCCCGGAGGGTAAGGCCGCCGGCAGACGAATACGCAGAGGGGATAGGGAAGTGAATGCCCGCCCGCTGGGCCGCCAGCACGATATGACGCTCCATCGAGGCGCCTGCGGCGGCGCCGTCGCGACGTCGCAGCGCGTCGAGAATCTCCAGATGTTCGTGGTAGGTGGAAAGCACCAGTTCCCTCTGATAGAACGGCAGGCGCTGGCTTTCCATCACGATTTCCGTGCTGCCGCGCAGGATATCGGCAATGGCGGCATTCCCGGCCAGCGCGACGATGCGCAGGTGGAACGCGAAGTCCAGTTGGGCGGCGGCGTCGACGTCCCCGTCGATCAGCGCGGCCTTCATCGATTCCACGTTATCGGTGAGCCACTCGATTTCGCCGGTGCTCGCGGCGTGTGCGGCGAGCCGGGCGGCGAAGCCTTCCAGGGCGTAGCGCAATTGATACGTATCGGCGAGCGAGATCTGGTCGGCGAAGCGCCAGGCGACACCGAGACGTGCCGACGCGTCGTTCACGTACACCCCTTTACCGGGGCGGATGGCGACCATGCCGAGCGCTTCGAGCGTCGACAGGGCTTCGCGCAGCGACGCGCGGCTGATCGCCAGTTCCTCGGCGAGTTGACGTTGCGAGGGCAGCATCGCGCCGGCCGGGTAGACCTGGCGTTCGATGCGCTCGCGAATCGTGGCGACGGCGGCGTCGGTTACGGCATGCGCCGAATGCTTCATGAGGCCTCACAGGAAATGCGCGGTAAGCGTATCGCGCATTGTACGACGCCAAATTTCCCCTCACGCGAGCGCGTCCCTGCGGGCCGGGAAACGTGGCTCGCGGCGACCTCGCGGCGGGTTTGCGGCGGGTTCCCCGACGCCGCTTCCCGCTGCATCTCCCGCTGCATCTCCCGCTGCACCACCCGACGCCGGCATACCCGAGCGACAACAGCTACCGCCCCGTGCGCCCTTGCGCCTTCACCTGATGGGCGCGATGTTCCGGGTGATCGCCGAGCAGGCGCCGCACCACGCCGTTCGTCCAGCCGAAGCCGTCTTGCAGCGGATACTCCCCGCCTCCACCGCCGCAAGCGCTCATTGCGTCGCTCGTATGCAGCGAGTACTTTTCGACGAGCTTGCTCTCCCGGGCGTAGAGCGCCCCGACCGTCGACAGCCAGCGATGGGCAATATCGTTCGCGAGTTGCTGCTGACCGTACTTGCGCAGTCCGTGGATGGCGATCCATTGCAACGGCGCCCAGCCGTTGGGCGGATCCCACTGCTGGAGACTCGACGTTTGCGTCGTGCGCACACCCCCAACGGCCACCAGGCGCTCCGCCATCGTCTTCGCGCTGCGCAGCGCCTGCTCGTGGGAAGCCACACCGACGAAAAGCGGCGCAGCGGCCGCCGCCGACAGTTGCGCACGGAGCGCCTCGCGCTGCCAGTCGTAATCGAGAAACGCCCCCTCGGCGTCCGACCAGAAATAGCGCGTCATCGCGTCGCGCCGCGCTTGTGCGCGCTTCGCAAACGCTTGCGCCGTGTTCGCATCGCCGCTCGCCTCACTGAGCCGGGCAATCTGCGCCTCCGTGGCGAAAAGAAAGCTGTTCAGATCGACAGGCAGGATCGCCGTCGTGCGGATCGACGAGAGATCGTTCGCGTCGCCCAGCCAGCGCGAGCTGAAATCCCACCCGGACGCGGCCCCTGCACGCAGATCCCGATACACCTCCCCGACGGGACGATGCGGCGCATTGAGCGCCGTCGTCACGTCCTCCAGATACCCCTCTTCGCGGGGCGTCTCGCGCTCGTCCCAATAACGGTTGAGGAGCGAGCCATCGGGCAGGCGCACGAGATGACGATAAGCCTCACCGGGTTTGAGCGACGTCTCGCCGTCCATCCAATACTCGTATTCCCGGCGCAGATGAGGCAGATACTTCACGGCACGCGCCACGCCGTGCGACTCGAAGAGCGCCACCATCAGCCCGTACATCGGCGGTTGCGAGCGGCTCAGATAGTAAGTGCGGTTGCCATTCGGAATATGGCCATACGTATCGATGAGAAACGAGAAATTGTCGGCCATGCTCACGAGCAGATCGTGGCGGCCGCTTCGGGCGAGCCCGAGCATCGTGAAATACGAGTCCCAGTAATAGAGCTCGTGAAAGCGTCCGCCGGGCACCACATACGCGCGGGGCAGCGGCAGCAGCGAACTGTAGGCCGGATGCGCTTCGGGCTGGCGCGTGAGCACATCCCAGAGGCCGTCGATATGCGCGACGAGCCCCTGCCCCGGGTCCGACACATACTGGCTGGGCGGCGTGCGTTCGAGCGTGAAACAGGACGCCACGAATCGCGACAGATCGAAGCCCGGCTTTGCCGCGTCTTCACGATAGCGGCGCAGAATCTCCTGCGGCGCGAGCGAGGGCGCGCAATCCACGAACGTCTTGCTGTCCGCAAAGATGCGCTGCGTCTGCACCGCGACGAACAGCTCCTGATAGCGATCGTCGGGCGTGAGCACATCCGAGGGGGCGCAGTGCGCGACATCCGGCGTCATGCCGCCGAGCGAAAGCGTGCGTTGTGCGGTCTGCGTCATCGTCATTGCTCCGCGTAATTCCACAGCAGACCGCCGTCCACGAACAACGTCGTGCCCGTCACATAACTCGCCTCCGGCGAGGCGAGAAACAACACCGCATTGGCCACCTCATCGGGATTCGCAAGCCGTCCGAGCGGAATATTGGCGATCAGCGCGTCGAGCTGCGCCTTATTCGCGAGAAGTTGCTGA
The DNA here is from genome assembly GCF_044745225.1 of Pandoraea sp. NPDC087047. Classification (NCBI taxonomy): domain Bacteria; kingdom Pseudomonadati; phylum Pseudomonadota; class Betaproteobacteria; order Burkholderiales; family Burkholderiaceae; genus Pandoraea; species Pandoraea sp. NPDC087047. The sequence goes on along the minus strand of NZ_JBIUZU010000017.1, from coordinate 2,568 downwards.
TTGATCGGCGTGCCCACAGCGCCGGGGGCCACGTTGTTCACCGTAATGCCGAGCGGCGCGAGTTCGATGGCGAGATTGCGCATCATCATCTTCATGCCGCCCTTGCTCGCGCAATAACTCGTGAAATGAGGAAACGGCAGTTCCTCGTGCACCGAGCTGACATTGACGATCCGTCCGCCGCGCTGCCGATCGCGCAGATGCTGCACAAACGCCTGCGTGAGAAAAAACGCCCCTTTCAGATTGACGTTCATCACCAGGTCGTAATCGGCCGGCGTCACGTCGAGAAACGCGGCACGACGCTCCACTCCCGCGTTATTGACCAGCACATCGAGGTGCCCCATCTTCGCGACCGCCTGCGCAACGACCGCGCGGTCGTCCTCGACGCGCCCGATGTCACCGGCGATCACACAGCCATCGCTGCCGGCGGCACGAACCGCGTCGAGCGTCTGGACCGCCATCGCGTTATCCAGCCGGTCTTCCACCACGACGCGAGCGCCTTCCTGCGCCAGACGAATCGCAATCGCGCGCCCGATGCCCTGCGCCGCGCCAGTGACGAGTACCACCGTGTCCTTCATTCTCATGACGTCTCCCTGATGGGTAAGCCCTGGGGCATCGGCACACCTGTCCGGCCTCACATCCTCACTTCGCATGCCGGCACGGCGCGCCAGATGCAAGTGCGACCGCGCGGCGGAAAGCGAAGTTCACACCAATTTCAGCGGATTCGGCCAGTAAAACCGAAGATCCGCAGGCGCGAGCGCCATCGACGGCGAACATCGCGCCCCGTCGCCCTGGCCCTAGGGAATCCCCTCAAAAGACACCTCTTGACCCCACTATATTGGCTTTCTAATATTCCCCATAACATCACTGGTCAGACCGGTATGACTTGTCCGTATACACTGGCAGACGTGGGTGTTGGCAGCCGAAGCATCGTCCGAAGTCAGACACACCGCCGTACAGAATCAGCCCCCGAGAGCAGTCCATCCGTTATAGAGATCGCGAAATCCGACAGAGTGATTTGCGCAGGCAGAGGAGATAAACCATGCCCAAGCTGTTTCGTTCGTTGTTTGGCCGAGTTGTCATTGCGTTGGTAGTGGGTGTGGCGCTTGGCATTTGGTTTCCGCAGTTGGGAGAGTCATTGCGTCCGTTGGGCGATGGCTTTCTGAAGCTCATCAAAATGGTCATTGGTCCCATCGTCTTTTGCGTCGTCGTGAGTGGCATGGCGAGCGCGGGCGACTTGCGCAAAGTGGGACGCGTCGGCGTCAAGGCCATCGTCTACTTCGAGATCATCACCACCTTCGCGCTCGTCATCGGCGCCGTGCTGGCGTGGGTGACCCGTCCGGGCGCGGGCATGAACATCGACATTCGCAGCCTGGACGCCAGTTCCATGGCCGCCTATGCCGAGAATGCCAAGAGCCTCAAGGACACCGCAGGCTTCCTGCTCAAGATCATTCCCGACACCATCACCGACGCCTTTGCCAAGGGCGACATCCTCCAGATCCTCGTGTTCTCCGTCATGTTCGGATGCGCGTTGGCGGCACTGGGTGAGCGTGGGCGTCCCGTGGCACGATTCATCGAAGATTTGAGCCACGTGTTCTTCCGCGTCATGGCCTTCATCATCCGGCTGGCCCCGTTGGGCGTACTCGGTGCCGTGGCGTTCACCACTGGCAAATACGGGGCGTCCTCGCTCAAGCAACTGGGTTTGCTCGTACTCGTCTTCTACGCGAGCTGCTTCGTGTTCGTCACCGTCATATTGGGTGGCGTGTTGCGGCTGGCGGGCTTCAACATCTTCAAGTTCATCAAATACTTCCGTGAAGAGTTGTCCATCGTTCTGGGCACGGCATCCTCCGACGCCGTACTGCCCGCGATCATGCGCAAACTCGAGTGGATGGGCATCAAAAAGTCCACTGTCGGCCTCGTCGTGCCGACCGGCTACTCTTTCAACCTCGACGGTTTCTCCATCTACCTGACGCTCGCGGTCATCTTCATTGCGCAGGCCACCAACACCCCCCTGTCCGTGCACGACCTCATTCTCGTGGTGCTAGTGTCCCTGCTGACCTCCAAGGGCGCGCACGGCATTCCGGGGTCGGCCATCGTCATCCTGGCGGCGACACTGGCGGCCATTCCGGCCATCCCCGTCATTGGCCTCGTATTGATCCTTCCGGTCGACTGGTTCATCGGTATCGCGCGCGCCGTCACCAACCTGCTCGGCAACTGCGTGGCGACCCTCGTCGTAGCCGCGTGGGAAAAAGATGTCGACTTCGCGAGAGCCCACAGAGTCCTCGATGGCGTGTTGCCGTACGAACCCATTGCGACGTCAGAAAACGCCATCGAAGGCGCGGCGCCTGCCAATGCGGCACTCACGCGCTGAAACGGATCGGTCACGGCGGGTGCCGTGATCCGAACGACAACCGAAACAACGTCTGCCGACGCCAGGTCCTAGCGCGTCGGCACCTTCATTTGGAGTGAACAGCAACATGGCCCTCGCCCCGCAAGATCCCAACGCACCCGAATTCGTGCGCCGTTACGTCAACCTGGCCGACCCGCGGCTGGGCGCGCAGGCTCTCGTTG
>NZ_JBIUZU010000016.1:0-62247 GCF_044745225.1 Pandoraea sp. NPDC087047 | reverse complement strand
CTGCGACGTCCTTTTTGCCATGCTGCGCGACGGCACTTTTTATCAACCCAAAACTGCCACCAGTGCTTGACGAACTACATAGGGGCACCCCCCCCGCCAAACCGGATGTCCTTGGAAGTGCTTATGCGCGGCACGCCTTTTCAGTTGCAGAGTACCGCTGCGGCATGTGTGCGTCAGCACTGTGTCACTTCGTTAAGGTCGCAATCAGAAACTTGTTCGTGAGAATCCGGCCGTCTACGTTGAGCGTGAACTGCGCCTTCTTCTCTAAGACATACGCTTGAGTCGCGGATCTACGAACCGCCCGACGGTAAGCGCGATAACTAATCCCGAGAAGTGCTAGATACAGTGGCAGCATCAGCCATTGTGAGGAGGTACTCTTTTCGGTCCGGTGAACCTGCATAGAAGAAAAGCCCGCAAGCATCGAGAGTGTTCTCAGTTGCTGCACCCCCATCAGGAACAAGTGCCCGTAGTACCGTCGGTCACCTGACTCTCCCCAAATGCTCTCTATTGCGCTCGCGGGGGTGCCGCGAAGAATTTCGCTTTCGAAGCAAAGGTATGCCAACTTTGAGACGATTGAGCTACGGTTGGGAGTCGTCAGAAACAGTTCCCCGCCGGGCTTCAGTATCCGGCAAATCTCGGTTAACGCGGCCAAGTGGTTTGGAAGGTGCTCAATCACTTCTTGCAGGATCACCATATCCACGGAGTCGCTTTCGATGGGCAAGCCCTCCATGATGTCTGCATATTGAGCCCCGCCATCGAGCTTGCATCGCTCAGGCAGGATGTCATAAGGCACGACATGTGCCCCGAGACCTCGCAAGATATAAGTCGTGCGACCGTCCCCGCATGCCAGATCGACAACCACCTTATTCTTCCAATCGCACCGACTCCGGAGAATCGCGTCGACATTTCTGCCAATCCCGGCTCCAATTGCTTCTTCAAACATACTGGCAAACTCACCTAGTGTTGTGATTGAGCGCGCTGCGACGTCCCCACTATCTGTATAAACCGAGTAGAAGCGGTCGCTCAGAAATCTCTCGAAAATTCGGTGCACTTGCGAAGTGCTGGACAAACGTCTACCGAATGTCGCTAATGGCTTGGGCGCAGCGCCGTCCGTCTCCCCCCTTGAAACCCATGACGACAGGTAAGCCGGATAGCGAACTGATGAACTGGCCTTTGACTTCCGACGACGCACATGCAACGGCCGTCTTTTCAGCCCCAACTTGTCGCATGGCTTTCCTCCACATTCCCCCGATGTCTCCCTCTTTGAAGGTCTGCTTGATCGCGGGCAACGACGCAGGCTCAACCAACGCTACAAATTCCAAGTAGTCCCGAGTACAAATGTCATATGCGCGGGCAAGTTGCGCGCAAGCTGGCGGGAGTTCCGCGGAAACAACCGAATTCGTTACCGCGATCAGGGCGATGCCAACTGTCAGGCTGATTTCAAGTTTCTTGTGCATGGTGTGTGAATCTGTCGATTACGGTTATGCCTCGCGATTCATTCGCGGGCTTGTGTGAGCGCACAACGATGCTGTTGCGCAGAGGTTTGCTTCACGCAGATGGAAAAGATCTGAGGGGAGAGCAGATGTGCGTCGGCCAATCGAGACAAACGGTGCAATCGCTCCTTCATTGGGGCATCCTCGGGCCCCGACGCCACCCATGCCGAATTAACGAGCATTCGTACGACCTTCCGCCGAACTAGCGCGTACATGACGAACACGAAGGGACCGAGCACCATTGCTGCTGCGCACCAGTAGCCGACTGGAAACGCGAAGCGGTTGACGAGTAATCGACGCTTTTCGCCCACCACCACTCCCCAAATTCCCGAGATGCACGCGAGCAAAAGCACAGCGCCCCAGATCCAAATGTCCACGTGAATTTCCCATTTTCGCATTTGGGATATTCTGTATCAACTTGTAGGATATGTCTATGGCACATCCGCTCCACGACCCGAGATATCAAAAACTCGCAGAACTCCTGCTACGTGAACGCAAGGAACTAGGGTTACTTCAGGGTGAGCTCGCCGAAAAACTCAACAAACCTCAGTCATTCGTATCGAAATACGAGAGTGGCATCCGTCGCCTGGACATGATTGAACTTCTAGAAGTGCTCGCGGCACTAGGAGTCAAGCCACACGTTTTTTTGGATAAGGTTCTGGACGAACTGCGTGCGTAAGGACGCAGGAAAAGGTAGCCCCGAGGACGGTTGCGTACCCGTCTCACTGTGGCCGTTCAGTAATCTTTGGGAAGCAATATTGTTGTCGCTGTGCGGTCAGCTTCGGTGATGATCCAGACTCGATGTCCTGATTTCGGCAGTCGGTAACACGACAGGATTCGCAAGCCGCTAGCCTGCGCCCGATTATTCAGTAAGGCGTCGGCATCAGATACTTCTCCCCAATCTCCCGCAGCGTGTCTATTTAGGAGCTCGACTGGATGCGCACCGGCATCAGCGAGCGCATTGAGGGCTGCCGGTGTTGCAACGACCCGCCCCAAGGCGAAGCGTTGCGCCTCGCCGTAGATGAGTAACGATTTCATATTGCTCCCGAAAAACGGACGAGCGAATGCCTCCGGGCTGGCCGGATTCGTCGTCGGGATAAAGCTCTAGAAAATAATCGAAGCGCTGAACGTGCTCGACGCGAGGAATGCCGGTTCTCTACCGGTGGTCATAGCAGTGCGAAATGCTTGCATGTTCTTGCCCCACACGGTGACGCAACGAACGCAAATCGCAATGCAATTATATCACATTATGAAATTCACCCCAATTCTTGCCTACCAAGCCCTCTCGATCAACGGATTTATATTTGATGTTGATTTGATAGTCGAAAAACAAAAACCCCATAAAATACTTGATTTTATGGGGTTTTTTGGTGCTTTTGGCGGAGAGAGGGGGATTCGAACCCCCGATAGGCTATTAACCTATACACGCTTTCCAGGCGTGCGACTTAAACCGCTCATCCATCTCTCCTGAAGGTCGCGCATTATAGCAGGTCTTCGGCGATATCTCATAACCTTTCGGCCCTTCCATGCCGAAAATTCTTCCTCGTCCCCGCTTCACAGGCACTTCAACAACGCCTCAAGGGCGCCTCAGATGGTCGACCAGTTGCCGGTCCCTCTCGCTTGGGCGTCCGCCGAGCAAGCTGAATGCGATCGCCACCGCGAACCCTACCGGAACCCCGAACGCTCCCGCCGAGATCGGGTCCACGCCCCACCAGCGGGCGCCCGCGAAGCCCGTCAGGCGCGTGAAGAACGGGTACGTGGTCATGATGTAATACACGCACACCAACAATCCGCTCACCATCCCCGCCGTCGCGCCCAGCCGCGTCGTCCGCTTCCAGAACACCCCCAGCACCAACGCCGGGAACAGGCACGACGCCGCCAACGAAAACGCCGCCCCCACCAGGAACAAGATGTTTCCCAGCTTCAGCGACGTCACATACGACGCAAACATCGCCACGCACAACAACAGAATCTTCGACGTCGTCACCCGCTTCTGACTCGACGCGTTCCTGTCCACCATATGAAAGTAGACGTCGTGCGACAACGCATTCGCAATGGTCAGCAATAACCCATCCGCCGTCGATAACACCGCCGCCAACGCCCCTGCCGCCACCAACCCCGAAATGACGTACGGCAACCCCGCAATCTCCGGGCCGGCCAGCACCAGCATGTCCGGATGCATCCAGATCTCGCCCCACTGCACCACGCCGTCGCGATAAACGTCGGAGATGTCCAACTGCACCGGCGTCGCATGCCGCCATTGCGTTACCCACCCCGGCAGGTTTTCATAACGCGCCCCCACCAGGTGCAACAGCACATCGTACTTGAGCATCACCGCCAACGCCGGCGCACTCACATACAACAGCGCGACGAAGAACAATGTCCACCCCACCGAACTGCGCGCGCCCTGCACCGTCGCGGTCGTGCCGTAGCGCGTCAAAATGTGCGGCAAGCTCGCCGTGCCGATCATCAGGCATACCATCAACAACAGAAAATTCAGACGCTGCGAACTGCGCGTCGTATCGTCTCGCGCCGGGAACGGCTCGGTCATGGAGCGCGGCAGCTCGCTACGCTCGACATACTGATTGCGCATCTCCAGCCACTGGTTCTGCGCCTCCCCCGCGTCGCGCGGAAACGCCTCAAGCTTCGTCTCCAGCACCTTCACGTCGCGCAACGGACCATTGCGGCGCTTCGTATCGAGCAACTGCCGCTCCAACTCCGCTCGCTCGCTGTAAAACGTGTCGGGCAAACCGTCCAGCCTGCGTTGCATCTGCTCCGCCTGCTCACGGTAGTAGTCCCGAACTTCGCGCTCGGGTATCGACTGCTGTATCTCCCTCTCCAGCGCCTCGACCTTCGCCAACGCCTCACCGTAAGAGAACTGCGGGAACCAGCCGTTGCCCGTCTGATGACCGATCATCGCGGTCGGCACCAGAAATGCCGTGATCATGATGATGTACTGCGCCACCTGCGTCCAAGTCACGGCACGCATGCCGCCCAGGAACGAACAAACGAGAATGCCCGCCAGCCCGAAGAAGATGCCGATGGTGAACTCGACACCGATGAAGCGCGACGCAATCAACCCCACGCCCTGAATCTGCGCCACGAGATAGACGAACGAACACAGAATCGTCGAGAAGACGCCCAGCGCCCTCACCAGATTGCTGTCGTAACGCGTGCCGAGAAAGTCCGGCACCGTGTAGCGTCCCATCTTGCGCAGATACGGCGCGAGCAGGAACGCCACCAGACAGTACCCGCCCGTCCATCCCATGACGTAGGCGAGGCCGTCGTAGCCAGACACGTAAAGCGAACCCGCCAGCCCCATGAACGACGCCGCGCTCATCCAGTCCGCCGCGCACGCCATGCCGTTGAACATCGGCGGCACGCGACGACCCGCGACGTAGTATTCGGCGGCGTCCGAAGTCCGCGAAATCAAGCCGATCACCGCGTAGACGGCAATCGTCACGAACAGGAACGCATAGCCGATCCACACGCCCGGGCCATTGACCCGCTCGAGCAGACCGATCATCAACACGAATGCGAGAAAGCCCGCCGTGTAGTACAGGTAGTACCGCACCAGCCTGCGCGTGAAACTCATTGGTAGGTTTGCGCCGACGCGGCGCGAGAGGAAGCACTTGGTGAGGCGGCGGACGTCATCGCACTTTGCTGCTCGTCGCCATCAAGACGCAGACTGTCGCGACGCGCATCGCGCAGCGCGTGCAACGCTTTGTGATAGCGCGCGTCGTTGAGCCGCTGCATCGACGCGTAGACGACGATCAACACGATGTCGATCAGAATCGCGCCCTGCGCGCCCATGTAGAACGGCAGCGGCCATCCGCCAAATCGCATCGCGGCCCATTCTCGCGCCCAGAACTGCGGCACGAACGTCACCCCGAAACCAATCACCATCAGCACCGCCACCAACCACAACGTGCGACGCCAATGACGCGACGCAATCGCCGCCGCCGCGTCATGCCAGTCGATGTCGGAAAGTCCGGGAGGTGCAGAGGATGCAGGGGGCGCGAGCGGCATGCCCCCGGACACCAGGTCCGGCGGCATGCCGTCGAGGCCGGTCGCCTGCGGCGCGCCAGCGTTGCTGGTCGCGTCGGAGGCGCCGGTCTGCGAGCGTTTTGCCATGGCAGGCCGGGAAGGCAAGGGAGCCCGCGCTTACTGCGCCTGCTTGAGCTGCTCCAGAATCGCCGGGTTCTCAAGGGTCGACGTGTCCTGCGTGATTTCCTCGCCCTTGGCGATCACACGCAACAAACGACGCATGATCTTGCCGGAACGCGTCTTCGGCAGGTTGTCACCGAAACGAATGTCCTTCGGCTTGGCGATCGGTCCGATCTCCTTGCCCACCCAGTTACGCAGTTCGAGCGCCAGTTGCTTGGCCTCGTCACCCGTCGGACGCGAACGCTTGAGCACCACGAACGCCACGATGGCCTCGCCGGTCGTGTCGTCCGGACGCCCCACCACCGCAGCCTCGGCCACGATCGGGTTGGCCACCAGCGCCGACTCGATTTCCATCGTGCCCATGCGGTGACCCGAGACGTTCAGCACGTCGTCGATACGGCCCATGATGGTGAAGTAACCGGTCTTGGCGTCGCGAATCGAACCGTCGCCCGCCAGATAGATCTTGCCGCCCAGCTCGGGCGGGAAGTAACTCGACTTGTAACGCTCCGGATCGCCCCAGATCGTGCGAATCATCGACGGCCACGCACGCTTGATCACGAGCATGCCGCCCTGACCGTTCGGCACGTCCTGACCGGTTTCGTCGACGATGGCCACCGCCACGCCCGGCAGACCCAACGTGCACGAACCCGGCACCAGCGGGGTCGCCCCCGGCAGCGGCGTGATCACGTGACCGCCCGTCTCCGTCTGCCACCACGTGTCGACAATCGGGCAACGCCCGCGGCCAACGCTCTCGTAGTACCACATCCACGCTTCTGGATTGATCGGCTCACCGACCGACCCGAGAATGCGCAGCGACGACAGATCGTATTTCTTCGGATGCACGTCCGGCGCTTGCTCGGCAGCCTTGATGAGCGAACGGATCGCCGTGGGCGCGGTGTAGAACACCGTGACCTTGTGACGGTCGATCATCTCCCAGAAACGGCCGGCGTTCGGGTACGTCGGCACGCCTTCGAACACGACCTGCGTGGCTCCCACGGCCAGCGGGCCGTAGGCGATGTAGGTGTGACCGGTGATCCAGCCGATGTCGGCCGTGCACCAGAAGACGTCGTCCGGCTTGATGTCGAAGGTCCACTGCATCGTGAGCGACGCCCACAGCAGGTAGCCGCCCGTGCTGTGCTGCACGCCCTTGGGCTTGCCCGTCGAGCCCGAGGTGTAGAGGATGAACAACGGATGCTCCGCGCCCACCCACTCCGGCTCGCATTGGTCCGATTGGCCAGCGACGAGATCCTGCATGACTTCGTCGCGACCGGCCTGCATCGTCACATTGCCGCCCGTGCGGCGATAGACGATCACCGACTTCACATGGTCGCAGCCGCCCATCGCGAGCGCTTCGTCGACGATGGCCTTTAGGGGCAGCGCCTTGCCGCCGCGCATCTGCTCGTCGGCGGTGACGATAGCCACGGCGCCCGCGTCGATCACGCGCTCGTTGAGGGACTTGGCTGAAAAACCGCCGAACACGACCGAGTGGGTCGCGCCGATGCGCGCGCACGCCTGCATGGCGACCACGCCCTCGACCGACATCGGCATGTAGATGACCACGCGATCGCCCTTCTTCACGCCCTTGGCCTTGAGCGCGTTCGCAAAGCGGTTCACGCGCGCGAGCAGGTCGCGATAGGTGACGGAGGTCACCGTGCCGTCGTCGGCTTCGAAGAGGATGGCGGGTTTGTCGCCCAGGCCCGCTTCGATCTGGCGGTCCAGGCAGTTGTAGGAAGCGTTGATCTGACCGTCTTCGAACCACGTGTAAAACGGGGCGTTGGTCTCGTCGAGGACTTTGGTGAACGGCTTGTGCCAGGCCAGATTCTCGCGCGCCTGACGCGCCCAGAATCCCTCGTAATCTTTCTCGGCCTCGGCGCACAGCGCCTCATAGGCGGGCATGCCGGAAATGTTCGCGTTGGCGACCAGCGCCGCCGGCGGCGCGAAAACGCGCTGCTCCTGCAATACCGATTCAATTGCTGCCATGAGTTGTCCCCTCTTATGGATATGCAAAAACGATTGCAATTAAGCCTAAAACGAATCGCTGACGTCACATTAAGACGAGCGACTTACTAACGCCTTACACTGGTGCATCGGGCTGGGGAGTCACACGCGTGGGACTCACGCGGACGCGTCGCCGCAACGCAGCAGACTGTGGCGTATTCGCTACAATCCTACCCGCATCCCCCTTATCCCGCCACCCCGGACTCGCCCGAAGCGCCCGTGAATTCGACATCTACGCCTCAATCACCCGGTGACAGCGCCTCCTCGTCCAGCGCCACGACGAACGCCACGGCGACACGCACCGACCGGCTGTTCGCCCGCTTTCCGAGTTTCGCGCTGGCGCTGTCCATGACGCTGGTGGGCGCGAACGTCGGCATCGGCAAGACCATGGTCGCCGTGATGCCCGTGGCCGCCTTTGCGCTGTGGCGTTTCGTAATCGCCATCGTCGCCCTCGCGCCCCGCTACCGCCCGTCCGCCATGCGGCGCGTGACCCGCACCCAATGGGCGCACCTCTTTGTGCAGACGTTCTTCGGCACGTTCCTCTTCACGCTGCTCATGCTCTCGGGCGTGCGCATGACGACGGCGACCGCCGCCGGGGTCATTACCGCCACGCTGCCCGCGTGCGTGGCGCTGCTGTCCTGGGCGGTGCTGCGCGAACACCCGTCGCGCCGCACACTCGCGAGTATCGGACTGGCGATTGCCGGGGTGGCGCTCCTCAACGTCTCGCGCGGCGATGCCCACACCTCCGGGGCGAGCAGCGGCGCATGGCTGGGCAACGCGCTGGTGCTGGGCGCGGTCGCGTGCGAAGCGATTTACGTGATCGTGTCGAAGCGGCTCGCCGCCGAACTCCCGGCCATCGACATCTGCGCCTATACGCATCTGATCGGCGGCGCGATGATGCTGCCGTTCGGCGTGGCCGGCCTGATGGCGGTGGACTACGCGTCGCTCACCGCGGGCCACTGGGCGCTCATCGTCTGGTACGGCCTTGCCGCGAGCGTGTTCGCATTTTTCCTGTGGATGCGCGGGATTCGGCACGTCAGCGCACAACTTGCAGGCGTTTTTACCGCGATGGTGCCGGTGGCCGCCACGGCCTACGGCGTGATCTTCCTGGGCGAACGGTTGTCGGTCGCGCAGGGCGGCGCGCTGGCGCTGACGATCGCGGGGATCGTGCTCGCGGCGCTCCCATCCGCCGGGACGCGAAAGACGCCATTGCCGGCAGAAGGCTGAATCGGACGCGGCACCCCGCGCAAGACGTTGTAAAATGCCGGCCATACCGCATTTCGCGACGCCACATCCGTGACATGGAAACCGTCACTGAACGGCGAGTTGCAACAATGGCAAATTGCGAATTGCTCCGTGGTTCCGTATTTGATGTGCGTAACTGATAACTACAGCCTGCGCCCAGACGCGCAGGCCAATGTCCTCGATCCGTCTAAATAGCCATGTCGACTCCCGGCCGCCCGTTCGCCGCGCCGATGCGCCCCCTGCCTCGCGTCGTTTTCTTCAGCCGCTGGCTGCAACTGCCGCTGTACCTCGGACTGATCGCCGCGCAAGGCGTGTACGTCTACAAGTTCCTCGTCGAACTCTGGCACCTGATCTCTCACGCGGCGACCTTCGACGAAACGCAGATCATGCTCGTCGTGCTCGGCCTGATCGACGTGGTGATGATCTCGAATCTGCTCATCATGGTGATCATCGGCGGTTACGAGACGTTCGTCTCCCGCCTGGGCGTGGAAGGGCATCCCGACGAGCCGGAGTGGCTCGATCACGTGAACGCCGGCGTGCTCAAGGTGAAGCTGTCGATGGCGCTCATCAGCATCTCGTCGATCCACCTGCTCAAGACGTTCATCGATGCGTCCCAGCAAACGCAGCACACCATCATGTGGCAAGTGATCATTCACTGCGCCTTCCTGCTTTCCGCCCTGGTCATGGCCGTCGTCAACAAGATGACGAACGACAGTCACGCCCCGGCGTACGCAACCCCGCAGCACGTCATTACAAACACCAGTTCCCACTAAGTCGAGAGCCGTTTCATGTCTACCGTCATTAAAGAAGACGACGTCATTCAGAGCGTCGCCGGTGCCCTGCAGTACATCAGCTACTACCATCCGGACGATTACATTCAGGCGTTGGGCCGCGCCTACGAGGCCGAGCAAAGCCCCGCCGCCCGCGACGCCATTGCGCAGATCCTGACCAACAGCCGCATGTGCGCCGAAGGCCGTCGTCCGCTGTGCCAGGACACCGGCATCGTGACCGTGTTCGTGAAGGTCGGCATGAACGTGCGCTGGGACGCCAAGCGCAGCCTCACCGACATGATCAACGAAGGCGTGCGTCAGGCTTACCTGCACCCGGACAACGTGCTGCGCGCCTCGATCGTCGCGCCGCCCGAAGCCGGGCGCAAGAACACGAAGGACAACACGCCCGCCGTCATCCACTACGAAATCGTGGAAGGCGACAAGGTGGACATCACGGTCGCGGCCAAGGGCGGCGGCTCGGAGAACAAGTCGAAGTTCGTGATGCTCAACCCGTCCGATTCGATCGTCGACTGGGTCGTGAAGACGGTCCCGACGATGGGCGCCGGCTGGTGCCCGCCGGGCATGCTCGGCATCGGTATCGGCGGCACGGCGGAAAAGGCCATGGTGCTCGCCAAGGAATCGCTCATGGACCCGATCGACATCCATGACGTGATCAAGCGCGGCCCGCAGAACTGGAACGAAGAACTGCGTATCGAGCTGTTCGAGAAGGTCAACGCCCTCGGCATTGGCGCGCAAGGCCTCGGCGGTCTGGCCACGGTGCTCGACGTGAAGATTCTCGACTACCCGACGCACGCCGCGTCCAAGCCGGTCGCCATGATCCCGAACTGCGCCGCGACGCGTCACGCGCACTTCACGCTGGACGGCTCGGGCCCGTCGTTCCTCGCCGCACCGTCGCTCGACGCATGGCCGAACGTGCACTGGGCACCGAACACCGAGACGAGCAAGCGCGTCGATCTGGACACGCTCACGCCGGAAGAGGTCGCGAGCTGGACGCCGGGTCAGACCCTGCTGCTCTCGGGCAAGATGCTCACGGGCCGCGACGCCGCACACAAGCGCATTGCCGACATGATCGCCAAGGGCGAACCGCTGCCGGTGGACTTCAAGGGCCGCGCGATTTATTACGTCGGCCCGGTCGATCCGGTGCGCGACGAAGTCGTCGGCCCGGCCGGTCCGACCACGTCCACGCGTATGGATAAGTTCACCGACATGATGCTGTCGAAGACGGGGCTGGCCGTCATGATCGGCAAGTCCGAGCGAGGACCCGCCGCCATCGAAGCCATCAAAAAGCACAAGGCTGCGTACCTGATGGCCGTGGGTGGCGCTGCGTACCTCGTGTCGAAGGCCATTCGTGCCGCGCGCGTGCTGGCCTTCGAAGACCTCGGCATGGAAGCGATTTACGAGTTCGACGTCAAGGACATGCCGGTGACGGTGGCCGTCGATTCGACCGGTGTCTCCGTGCACCAGACCGGTCCGAAGGAATGGCAAGCCAAGATCGGCAAGATTCCGGTCGCAGCGGAATAAGCGTCGTCGTACTGTGTAGGGGTACTGCATCACGCAGTACCACTACGCACCCCGCCACCCGCTGCATCACGCACTTCAATGCGGCCGATGGCATCGCGCCGCTCGGTCCTCAGAAGAAAACCCGGCAAAGTCCGAGCTTTTTTCATCCGCTCCCCCTCGCTGCCTGGCGATCGTCGATCCGATCGACCGAAATGACACACAATGCAGCGAGAATAGATCGCATTACCATTCGCACCTCGGTTCACGAAAAGCCTTGCAGGGCTTGGCTTTCCGCGCTTTTCAGGCTACTCTTCAACCGCTTGCAAACTGCATAAAACAGGGATCCGAAATGAAAGGCGACAAGAAAGTCCTCGAACTACTCAATGCCCAGCTCAAGAACGAGCTGACGGCGATCAACCAGTACTTTCTGCACGCCCGCATGTACAACCACTGGGGCCTGACCAAACTCGGCAAACACGAGTACGACGAGTCCATCGGTGAAATGAAGCACGCCGACAAGCTGATCGAACGCATCTTCATGCTCGACGGCCTGCCGAACCTGCAAGATCTGCACAAGCTGCTCATCGGCGAGACCACCGAAGAAATTCTTCAGTGCGATTTGAAGCTCGAATACATCTCGCAGAAGACCTGCAAGGAAGGTGTCGCGCATTGCGAAAGCGTCAACGACTTCGTCTCGCGCGAACTCTTCAATCAAATCCTGCACGACACCGAAGAGCACATCGACTGGCTGGAAACCCAGATCGAACTCATCGCCAAGGTCGGCATTCAGAATTACCAGCAGTCGGGCATGGCGTCGTTCGAAGAATAAGCCCGACAACCCGCAAAACCCAGATAATAAAAGCGCTTCGCCGCACCGGCATCGGTTCGCAGGCTTTGCGCTAAAATTTCGGGGCCGGCAATTTGCCGGCCCTTTTTCATTTGCCATGCCCTCCAACGCGCCGATTGGCGTCTTCGATTCCGGCCTCGGTGGCCTCTCGGTTCTGCAGGCCGTTCGCGCCCTGCTCCCGCACGAGTCGCTGCTGTATGTCGCCGACTCCCGATACGCTCCCTACGGAGAGCGCCCCGACGCATTCATCGAGCAGCGCAGCCTTGCCATCGGTCGATGGCTGCGCGAGCGCGGCGCCAAGGCGTTCGTCGTCGCCTGCAATACGGCGACGGCCCACGGCGTGGCGACACTGCGCGCGGACCACGCGTGGCCGGTCGTCGGTGTCGAGCCGGGGATCAAACCCGCGGCGGCGGCCTCGCGCAGCGGTGTGATCGGCGTGCTCGCCACGGCGGCAACGCTACGCAGCGCACGCTTCGCGGATCTGCTCGCGCGACACACCGCGCAGGGGCAGCGATTCCTGTGTCAGCCCGGCCACGGGCTGGTCGAGCGCATCGAAGCGGGCGACGTCGATTCGCCCGCGGTCATGAGGCTGCTCGACAAGTACATCGCGCCGATGATCGTGCAAGGCGCCGACACGCTCGTGCTCGGCTGCACCCATTACCCGTTCCTGATCCCCGCCATTCAACGGCATTTCGGCACGGCGCTCACGCTCATCGACACCGGTGCCGCCATCGCGCGGCAGCTTCAACGCAGACTTGAAGCCGACGATCTGGGGGCTCCCGTGCTTCCGGGCACCGGTGGCAGTCTTGCGTTGTTCACCACCGCCAATGCCAATGCGCTACAGACGATGGCCGACCGGCTGCTGAATGCCGCACCTGACGTAGTGACCGTCGAGATTGCCGAGACGGCGCCGCAAGCCGCAGCCGGCCTCGCATCGCCCGCAAACCTTCCCAT
Organism: Pandoraea sp. NPDC087047; assembly: GCF_044745225.1. Lineage (NCBI taxonomy): Bacteria > Pseudomonadati > Pseudomonadota > Betaproteobacteria > Burkholderiales > Burkholderiaceae > Pandoraea > Pandoraea sp. NPDC087047. The sequence goes on along the minus strand of NZ_JBIUZU010000016.1, from coordinate 49,252 downwards.
CATTCCCGCCTGACACCCTGTTTGTATATCCCTTCGCGTGCCATGGGATAGGTCGATGGCACTTGCAAAACACGGCAACTTAAATAATAATTATTCTCATTAGTGTTACATTTTGACGTTTTCATCATGATCGTCTGCGTCTGTAAATCCATTTCCGATCGTCAGATCAAGGCTTGTCTCGACGCCGGTGCCACCACGATGGAAGATCTCCAGATCGACCTCGGTGTTGCGCTGTGCTGCGGCAAGTGCGGTCCGTACGTCGAAGAAATGGTGGCGGGTGCCACGCCGTGCTGTGGTCGCGCCTGTGGCGGTTGCTGCCAGTCGACGCACGTCGAAACGTCGACGGAAGTCGTGGTGGTGCGTCAGGAGCTCGCACTGGCAGCCTAAGTGCTGCGATGTATGAGGTGAGGCGCGCCCTCGCCACGCGTTATCGGCATTATCCGTTTCGAACCGTTTGAATTTCGCCGACGTGACCGGCTTCAGCCGATGTCACGGGGCAACGGAGCCAGCCAGGCGTCTCGCGGCGCCATGCGCCAGCCAGCGACTCGTCACCGTGGAGGTGTCAGATGGAACTCCTGATTGGCTTTGTTTCGACGTTATGTTTATCGTTTTTCCTGTTTCGAAGGTGAGTTTGAGCACGGTTTTTGACTCACTGCGTTCGCCGACCGCGCCCCTTGGCGCGGTTTTCCTTTGATCGTACGTCCGGCCTATTCTGAACTCCGAGGCTTCGCACACCGCGCTTCACTCACCGTTCACCGCCGCAAATTAGCGTACCCTAGCCGTTATCATGTCGACCGCCGTGCCCCCCGTCGTGACCCCATCCGGCATTGCGCTCGCGCAATTCCGTGATCCGCTGACGTCGCCGCGAGCCATCGCGATTGCGGCAGCGATCGTTGCCGTTCACATTGCCGCCCTCGTGGGTCTGTCGCACCTGCGTAACGACCCCGAAAAGGCAACGATCGAGCCGACGACCTTCACCGCCACGATCATTCCGCTCACGCCCGCTCCGACGCCGCCACAACCCGCGCCGCCCAAGCCGCAGCCGGAACCGCCCAAGCCGAAGGTCGCCCCGCCGCCGCCCAAACCGCGCGAGCAGCCGAAAAACGCCATCACGCAAAAGGCAGAGCCCGTCGCCCCGCCTCAGCAGACGGCCGAGCCGGTGCAGCAAGCCGCGCCCACACCGCCGGCACCGCCCGCCCCCGCACCGGCCCCCGCGCCGTCGGGTCCGATCGAAGGCCTCGCGGTGAAGTGCGACGAGCCGCGCGTGGTGTACCCAACGCAATCGCGTCGCGTTGGCGAGGAAGGCACCGTCACATTGCGTCTCGTGATCGATACGCGAGGTGTGGTCTCGAGCGCCAATGTCGTCAAGTCGAGCGGCTTCCCCCGTCTCGATCAGGCCGCCCGCACCGCCGCGCTGGCGATGCGCTGTGCGCCCCCGATGCAGAATGGCCGGGCGGTGGAAGCCGCGGCGACCAAACCGTTTAACTTCAATCTGAACGATTAACGTTACGATCTACGAACTGGATCTTCCGAGGAACGAAAAATGCAAGAGTATGGTTTGAGCCACGTCTGGTCGCAGGGCGATTTCGTCACGCGCGCCATCGCGATCGTGTTGCTGGTGATGTCGGTGCTGTCGTGGACGGTCATCATCATCAAGGGCACGCAAGTCTTCCGCCTGAGCCGCCTCACGCGCACCGCCGAGCCGGACTTCTGGCACTCGGAGAATTTCTCCGCCGGTCTGCAGAAGCTGGGCGAATCGGGTCAGAACAATCCGTTCCTCGCGCTGGCCCTCGCTGGTCAGGACGCCGCCGAACACCACCGCCAGAGCCAGCCGCATCTGCACGACAAGATGGACGTGAGCGACTGGATCACGCGCGCGCTGAAGAACTCGGTGGACGATACGGTTTCGCGCCTGCAAAGCGGTCTGGCCATGCTGGCCTCGATCGGCTCGACCTCGCCGTTCGTCGGTCTGTTCGGTACGGTGTGGGGTATCTATCACGCCCTGCTGGCCATTGGCGCATCGGGTCAGACGACCATCGACAAAGTGGCCGGCCCGGTGGGTGAAGCCCTCATCATGACCGCCTTCGGTCTGTTCGTGGCCATTCCGGCCGTGCTCGGCTTCAACGCCCTGACGCGCGCCAACAAGGGCATCGTCTCGAAGCTCAACCGCTTCGCGCACAGCCTGCACGGTTACTTCCTGACCGGCGCCAACGTGCATTCGACGCAGTTCGCGAACAACGTCACGCCGGTGCGCAAGTCCACGTCGGCCAGCGCCAGCTAAGCCGCCGCGCAAGAGAAGGAGTTCGCTATGGCTATGGGTTCATACAGCAGCGACGACGGTGCCGATGACGCCATGATGAGCGAGATCAACATGACGCCGCTCGTCGACGTCATGCTGGTGCTGCTGATCATCTTCATCGTGACGCTGCCGGTGCTCAATCACGCGGTCAAGCTCGACCTGCCGCAGGCGAGCAGCCAGCCGGAAGACACCAAGCCTGCCAAGGTCGACCTGTCGATCCAGGCAGACGGCAGTGTCTTCTGGGACAAGCAGCAGATCGACGACGCAACGCTCAAGGCGCGTCTGGCGCAGGCCGCCGAAGCGCAGCCGCAACCGGAACTGCACCTCTTCGCCGACAAGAACGTGCGTTACGAAAGCGTCGCCAAGGTGCTCTCGGAAGCCCAGACGGCAGGCGTCACCAAACTCGGCTTCGTGACCGAACCGCAGACCAAGTAAGTCCGGTAAATACACGAATCGCAGAAGCTCGAGCGCGGTGCTGGTCACCGCGCTTTTTTTCGTCGCGACGATTCGAAAACCTCTGCGTTTGGACGAACTTGTGCGTCATTGTTCCAATCAGGTAACAATCCTTCCTGTGTTACGGGCTACTCCCGGTGCCATTCGCCCCGATATAGTTTGGGCATGACATTGGACGCGCACACGCCCGGCTATCTTCGTCGGCGATGCGTCCCCACAGGAGATTTCCCCATGAGCACCCCCCACGCCCGCCCGGTCGCCCGTGTCTTCACGGCAACGCAAACACAGGAAGGCGCAGGCTTTTACGTCAACCGCCCGTTCCCGACGCGCATGCTGGCCGACTTCGATCCGTTCCTGCTGCTCGACGAGATGGGCCCGATGCAAGTGCCCGCCGGTGAAGCCAAGGGCGCGCCGGATCACCCGCATCGCGGCTTCGAGACCGTCACCTATCTGCTCGCTGGCGAGATGGAGCACCGCGACTCGCAGGGGCACGCCGGCAAGCTCAGGCCCGGCGATGTGCAATGGATGACGGCGGGCGCCGGGGTGATTCACTCCGAGATGCCCTCGCAGGCGTTTCAACAACGTGGCGGCGAGATGCACGGCTTCCAGTTGTGGGTGAACCTGCCGCGCGCAGACAAGATGATCGCGCCGCGTTACCAGGAGCTCCCGGCCGCAGGCATTCCGAGTGCGACGAGTGCAGACGGTAAGGTGCTTGTGCGCGTCATCGCAGGCGAAGCGCTGGGCACACGCGCCGCCATCGAAACACGCACGCCGATCCTGTATCAGCACTTCACGCTGCAACCGCAGGCGTTGCTCGATCATCCGGTGCCGGCGGACTTCAACGTGTTCGCCTATGTGGTCGAGGGCGAGGGGCATTTCGGTGCCGAAGCCACACCGGCCAAGGCGCATCAGATGGTCGTGTTCGGCAACGAAGGCGAAGGCGTAATGGTGCATAACGACGGTGACAAGCCGCTGTCGTTCCTGCTGATCGGCGGCAAGCCGCTCGGCGAGCCAGTGGCGCGCTACGGTCCGTTCGTCATGAACACGGAAGGCGAGATTCGTCAGGCGATTCTCGACTTCCAGGCCGGGCGCATGGGGCATATTCCTGCTTCCGTCCCCCGTACCTGACGTTCGGCATCTCATGCTCGGGCGGCCCTGTCGTGAATGGCCGGGTAAGCCGCGCACGTCATTCCGCCGGCCCGGCGAAATTGGGTCACAATGGCACTCAGAGTGCGTTGTGGCCCAATCTTCGCCGGGCCGCTTTCATTGAAGCCCGCAGGACTCACAGGAGCTGCCATGGCCGCAGAAGCGATTGTCACCGCCCACTTGGGTGCCGCCGGATATACCACCCCGCTATCGGACGGCAAGCATGAATGGCTCGCCGACGAGCCTGCCTCGCTCGGTGGCGGCGACCTGGGTCCCGCACCGGCAGCACTGCTGCTGTCGAGTCTCGGCGCCTGTACGTCGATCACGTTGCAAATGTACGCGCGTCGCAAGGAATGGCCACTCAAGGAGGTGAAAGTCACGCTCGCGATGAATCCGGACGGCAAGCCGCCTGCCGGGACCACGCAAATCACGCGCAAGATCGAGCTCGCCGGAGATTTGTCGGAGGTACAGCGTCAGCGCCTCTTGGAAATCGCCAATGCGTGCCCAATTCACAAAGTGTTGTCGGGCACCATCGCCATCGACAGTTCGTTGGTTGAATAACGGCGGAATAACGATTTAACGCTTGCGTCATATTCGACGCGATGCCAGGCGCGCTCCCAAAGCGCGCAGGCCGTCATCGATTTGAAGGGGAAATAGACTTGCAGTACGAACACCTGATCGAGGTCAACGACCTCCTGAACCCGCTGGCCCCCGCACTCTCGCGCGACCAGTTGTGGCGCGGCCTCGTGCTGCGCGCCGAACAGCCGGAGGCTTTCGTGCTGGGGCTCGACGAATGCATCATGCACGAGCGCACAGGCGACACGCTGACCCGGGAGTTGCGCTTCGGCGAGACGGTGGTGCTCGATCGGGTCGTCTTCGAGGCACAGGAATCGGTGCGCTACGAAACGGCGGCCACCGACGCGCACGCCGGTGGCACCCTCACAATGCGTATAGAAGAGCCGAATCCAACGCATTATTTTGTGCGATTCACCTACAGCACCACGCTGCCGGAAGACAGCGCGAGCGCCGACACGCGGTACAGCGAGTTTGTAAAATCGGCGTACCGCGAGGCGGATATCGACACCGTGCGAAGGATCCGAGAGCTTGCCGAGCAAGGCGCGCTGGACTGATCGCCCCTTTGCAGCGTTATTTGCCGGGCGATGCCTGCCACCGTCCGGCAACCTGAAATTAGATAAAACCTACTGACATCAAAACAACAATAGTCAAATTCAAATATAAATGGGAATGATTCTCATTTAGTATTCTTCTCACAGTCAGCCACACGGATTAGCGAGATGACCGCAAGCCATACCACTGCCCGCCAGACCCCGCCTGCCACGGCACCGCGCCGCACTTTGTCGGTGTCGCGTACGCAAGTGGCCAGTCCGGTAGCAGAGAAACCGGCCAGCCAAACCACGAGTCGCGTGCTGACGAGCGATCACTTGTTGCAGGGCACACATTGCGTGAACATCCTGCACAACGGACAGACTTACCAGCTACGCGCTACGCGTTACGGCAAGTTGATCCTGACGAAGTAAGTATCCGAATCGGTAAGTCGGTAAAGAATTTTGGCGGTGGCAAGACCACGACCTTGCCGCCACCTTCACCGAGTTTTGTGGGGACCACCTCGCCTAAGAGGTGTTTGGCAGTAGCCAGCGAACGCAACGCGATCCCATGTAGTTACGGCAAGCCCCTCTCTACCTGCGTTGCGCGCCAGCCAAGCCACTTTTTTTGTCCATCCACCCGGATTTCATTGATGTTCTCCTCGTGGCCCGACCTGCCAAGCCTCAGGTTGGGTCAATCGGCCTGACAAGCCTTTAACCCGTTCGAGAGGACGGGTTTTTTCTTTGCCACAAAAAAAGCATCGCCAGCTTTCATTGGCGATGCTTTTGTCTTTCCGGCGCCGGGCCAGTGCCGCCCGGTCAGCCTCAGCGGGCGGTCACGGCGGCGATGCCCGCGCGCGCGATCTGCGCGTCCTGCGCCGACTTCACACCCGACACGCCCACGGCGCCGATAACGTTGCCATCGACGATGATGGGCACGCCCCCTTCGAGCATTGCGGTATTCGGTGCGCTCAGGAAAGCGAAGCGGCCGCCATTGATCATCTCTTCGAATGCGCCGCTCTCGCGACGGCCGACTGCCGAGGTCTGCGCCTTGCCCAGCGACATCATGGCCGTGCTGGGGGCAGCGCCGTCCATACGATGCAGCGACAGGGCGTGACCACCGTCGTCGACGATCGTGATGCACACGTTCCAGCCATTCGAAGTGGCTTCCGCCACGGCTGCGGCGTTGATCTTCTGCACGTCTTCAACGCTCAGGACAGCTTTCGTCTTCATACGTCTCTCTCGTTTAAGGTTGGCAATTCAAGGGGCTCGCAACTGAAGCATGCCCCCGGGAAATCCGTCTTTCTTCTCTTTCTTCTTCCTGCTGGCTGCCTACGATGCCCTAGCTTCGTGACACCTCGCGGGCAGCCGAGCGCTCAATGGCCCACGCTCAGCGCCATCCACTCGCGCATCGCCGAGCGCGTCGTGCTCAGGCCTTCGATAGTGGGCCACCAGCCAGCTACGGCGTCGGGCGCGAGCGTGGTGACATGGCAGCACGGTGCGGGTATCACCGTCAGCCCGGCACGCTCGAACTGATCGAGAGCGCGGCGCATATGCCAGGCACTCGTGACCAGATAAACACGCGATACGCCGACGTTGCTCAGCATACGCGCGCTGAAAGTGGCGTTTTGCGCCGTGTTCAACGATTGTCCTTCGACCCAGCGCACCGGTACGCCAAACTCGTCGGCCAGTACCTGCGCCATGAGGGGGCCCTCGGCCATCTGACCGCTCGGACTGCCACCGGAGACAAGCACGGGCAACTGCGCACGACGCGCCAGAAACGCGCCGTAACGCAACCGGGCGAGCGTGGCTTCGCTCAGGTCCATGTTATTTTCGCGACCGTATTCAGGCGCGCCGAAGCCCGCCCCGCCACCAAGAATCACCACGGCCTGCGGCAACGTGGCTGCCGAACCCGCGACCTGCCGCGCGGCGTCGAGCGCCTTCAGATCGACCGGCGCGCCGACTTCGAGCGGACGCGACAGTTGGTGGCCGACCCAGGGCATCGCCTGTATCCATAAGGCCAGCGCGGCGACGAACGCAAGCCCTCTGCCGATGCGCGGCCAGCGCCGCCAGACGACGAGCGCCACCCCTGCGAGCACCAGCACATTGGCGGGCGGCAGAAACAAGCTAACGAGGAGATTGCGGGCGACCCAGTCGAAAGGCATCCGGCGAGTGTACTGGACTGCACGGCAGAGTGCACTTTTTCTCTACGACGTTTCCCGTCCGATAAAGCACGAGACGTGCCGCATGAGACGGCGACGCTTGCCGTGCATGCGACGCCAATGAAAAACGCCCGTGCGCAGGCACGGGCGTCAGGAACATCGGGCGCTTCGGCGTAACGCGAGGCGCTTACGCCAGCAGGCTGCGCAGCATCCACGCGTTCTTTTCGTGAAGCTGCATGCGCTGCGTGAGCAGGTCGGCGGTCGGCTCGTCCGAAGCAGCGTCAACGACCGGGAAGATCCCGCGCGCGGTGCGCGTGACCGCTTCCTGCCCTTCGACCAGTTGACGAATCATCTCTTCGGCCACTGGCACGCCTTCGGCCTCGGGAATCGACGACAGCTTCGCGAATTCCTTGTACGTGCCCGGCGCCGGGTAGCCCAGGGCACGAATCCGCTCGGCAATCTGGTCGACGGCCAACGCGAGTTCGTTGTACTGGCCTTCGAACATCAGATGCAGCGTGTTGAACATCGGACCCGTGACGTTCCAATGGAAGTTGTGCGTCTTCAGGTACAGCGTGTAGGTGTCCGCCAGCAAATGGCTCAATCCGTCGACGATACGCTTGCGATCCTTGTCGCTGATGCCGATGTTCACGCTGGCCACATTGGCCACACTATTCTTCTTTGCCATGATTTTTTGACTCCTTTGCTGTGCCGTCTCTCGCGACTGCCGGGAGACGCGCTGAAATAAAAACGCCGGTCTGCCAATGCCCGGCAGGCACCGCCCGAGTATAGCGATGTCGTGTGACATCTCCGGTGTGGCCGCTGGCGCATTTGCGTCTGATGCCATGCGCGGCGCGATGTTCCGCACTATGCGGCTCCGTACTTTCCTTGAGAGGCTCGCCCCGGCATTCCGGTTACACTGCGCCCGTACCCAACGATTTCACAGACTCCGCTGACCGCCTGTCGATGCCCATACGTCTTGCCGGAACGTCGCGCATGAGCGCCGTCGCCAACGACACCTCCCCCGACACCCCGCCCATGCTGCCCCGCCAACTTCTGGTGACGCCCGATGTCGCTTCGCGCGCGCAGATCGCCACATTCGCGTCGCAACTCGCGCAGGCGCTCGCGCGTGGCACCCGCCTCGTGCAACTGCGCAACCGCTCGCTCGACGCCGACGGCTACCGCGCCCTCGCAGAAAGCGCCCTGGCACTCACGCACGCCGCCGGGGCGCAGCTCATCCTCAATCCGCCGCATGACGTCGCCGATCGCTGGCTCGATGCGGCCGGCGGCATGCATGCGGGCACCGTGCCGCAGGCAGACGGCTGGCATCTGACCAGCGCGCGCCTCATGGCTTGCGAGACGCGTCCTGCGGGTTGGCGACTGGTGAGCGCCGCCTGCCACGACGCCGTGCAACTCGCGCAGGCCACACGCCTCGGCCTCGATTTCGTCACACTCTCGCCCGTGCTCGCCACGGCGACACACCCCGACGCCACGCCGCTCGGCTGGCCCGCCTTCACCGCCCTCGCCGCGCAAACCGCACTACCGGTCTTCGCACTCGGCGGCATGCGTGCCGAGACCCTGACGAGCGCACGAAATGCGGGGGCTTACGGCGTCGCCGCGATCCGCGCCTTCTGGCCTGGCGCCTAAGACGTCGCCAAACATCTCCAAACGGGCCTCGGCAATGCCTGCGCGGGGACGGTAATTCACCGTCCCCGCCACACTGCCGACAGCCTTCCTGCTACCCCTCAGCAGTCATGCATTACTTCGCGAGTGCCGCGCGCGCAGCGATCACGCCTTGCGCGTAGGCCGGATCGATCTTCGCGAAGTGACCGATCTGACGGTCTGCGACATCGTCGGGCACGCCTTGCATCGACGCAGCGATGTTGCCGAACAAACGCGCTTTCTGAGCCTCGTCGAACAGACGGAACAGGGCACGCGGCTGCGAGTAGTAATCGTCGTCTTCGCGATGATCGAAGCGCTCGGCCACGCCGCCCACGGCTTGTTGCGGGTCGCGGTACTCGGCCTGCTCGGCAAACGCGCCATAACGGTTCGGCTCGTAGTTCGGCGTGCCGCCCAGATTGCCGTCCACCCGCATGGCGCCATCGCGATGGAAACTGTTATGGAACGGGCACTTCGGCGCATTGACCGGAATCGCGCTGTGATTCACACCGAGGCGGTAGCGCTGCGTGTCGCCGTACGAGAACAGACGTCCCTGCAACAGACGGTCCGGCGAGAAGCTGATACCCGGCACCACGTTGCCCGGATTGAACGCCGCCTGCTCGACCTCGGCGAAGTAGTTCTCCGGATTACGGTTCAACTCCAGCACGCCCACGTCGATCAACGGGTAGTCCGCGTGCGGCCACACCTTCGTGATGTCGAACGGATTGAAGCGATAAGTCGCGGCGTCCGCCTCGGGCATCACCTGCACCTGCATGCGCCAGCGCGGAAAGTTACCCGCCTCGATGGCATCGAACAGATCGCGCTGATGGCTTTCGCGATCGTCGGCCACGATTTGTGCGGCCTGCGCGTTGGTCAGGTTCTCCACGCCTTGCATCGACTTGAAGTGGAACTTCACCCAGAAGCGCTCGTTGGCCGCGTTGATGAAGCTGAACGTATGCGAGCCGAAACCGTGCTGCTGACGATAGTTCTTCGGAATGCCCCGATCGCTCATGAGGATGGTGATCTGATGCAGCGATTCCGGCGAGCGCGACCAGAAGTCCCATGCGGCCGTCGGGCTGCGCATATGGGTCTTCGGATCACGTTTTTGCGTGTGGATGAAGTCGGGGAACTTGAGCGCGTCGCGAATGAAGAACACGGGCGTGTTGTTACCCACGAGATCCCAGTTGCCTTCGTCGGTGTAGAACTTCAGCGCGAAGCCGCGCACATCGCGCTCGGCGTCGGCGGCGCCGCGCTCACCGGCGACCGTCGAGAAGCGCAGAAACACCGGCGTTTCCTTGCCGACGGATTCAAACACCCGGGCACGCGTGAATTTCGTGATGTCGTGCGTGATGGTGAGCTTGCCGAAGGCGCCCGAGCCCTTCGCGTGAACACGACGCTCCGGAATCACCTCGCGGTCGAAGTGCGCCAGCTTTTCGAGAAGCCAGACGTCCTGAAGCAATGCCGGGCCACGCGGGCCGGCCGTCTGCGTGTTCTGGTTGTCGGCGACCGGCGCACCGGCGGCGGTTGTGAGTTTGTTGGTATCGGACATGTGACGCTCTCCTGTTTCCTGGTTCCTGATCGGGCAATCGCTCGCGACTCACGCGCCCATCAGGGCGAAGTCGGCAAGTACGTGTTCCAGCGTGGTTTCGATGTCGTGCAAATAAGCCTTGAGTTGAGTCATCGCGGGCACCTCGAATGCGTCTTTCTGCGGGGGCAGTCATCGGCGTCCGATGGCTGCGTTGCGTATGTCTGGCGGCGGTTTCAAACGCACGTTGCTAGATTAATTATTTTTATTAAAACAGTCGAATTAATCGTTTTTATATATGCCATAGCCAAAAGCAATACGCCGCGGCACGGGGCAGCGGCGTATTGATGGCGATGGCGGGTGTCGCTTGGTGGGGACTGGAAACCTGGTGAGGCTCGAGCAGCAATATCGGGGCAGGCCGGGCACACATCGCGCCGCCTGACGCCCCTGCGGATCAGTTGGACGTGACGGGCATATCGAGCGGAATCACGCCCGGCAGGTTGCACCGGGCGACGGCCTGCGCGACGGCTTCGATCGCCGGCAGGCGCGTGAAGCTCTTGCGCCATGCGAGCACGACGCGACGGTCGGGCACCGGTGCCGAGAACGGCACGTAGCTCAGCAGGCTGTCGGGCTCCTGCGTCTGGGGCACAGACGTCTTGGGCAGCACTGTGATGCCAACGCCGCTGGCGACCATCTGACGAATCGTTTCGAGCGACGAGCCTTCGAATGTCTTCTGAATGCCGTCGGCGTTCTGCGAGAAGCGCATCAGCTCGGGGCACACACCCAACACATGATCCCGGAAGCAATGCCCGCTACCGAGCAGCAGCATCGTTTCCTGTTTGAGATCGGCGGCGTCGATCTGCGCCCGGTTGGCCCACGCGTGCGAGCGCGGCAGCGCCACGACGAAGGGCTCGTCATAAAGCGGACGCACCATCAGCCCGCTCTCCGGGAACGGCAACGCCATGATCGCGGCGTCGATCTCGCCCTGCTTGAGCAGCTCGATGAGTTTGAGCGTGTAGTTCTCTTGCAGCATCAGCGGCATCTGCGGCGTGGTCTCGATCATTTGCTTGACCAGCGCCGGCAGCAGATACGGTCCGATCGTGTAAATCACGGCCAGCCGCAGGGGGCCGGCGAGCGGATCGCGGCCCTGCTTGGCGATTTCCTTGATGGAGAGGGTCTGCTCGAGCACGCGCTGCGCCTGCGCCACGATCTGCTCGCCAAGGGGCGTCACGCTGATTTCCTGTGCGCCACGCTCGAAAATCTGCACGTTCAACTCGTCTTCGAGCTTCTTGATCGCCACCGAGAGCGTCGGCTGGCTGACGAAACAGGCTTCCGCCGCGCGTCCGAAATGGCGTTCGCGCGCCACGGCAACGATGTACTTGAGTTCCGTGAGGGTCATGTCGTCCTAACCTGTGTAAATTAATCGAATTACCGCAATCGATAGATTTTGTTTTTTATAGCACAATCGGACGGCAAATGCCCGTTTTCGGACGACGCCTTTGCCGTCATCATCCCGACTGCATCACGCCTTCAGATAGTCTTCGCGCGCCCCGAGCCAGCGCTCCAGATGCGCCGCTACCGCGCCGGGATGCGACTTCAGCAGCGTGTCGGCCGCTTCCTGCACGCCGGGAATCATCCAGGCGTCCTCGTTCAGATCGACGAAGCGCAACATTGCCGCGCCGGATTGCCGGGCTCCGAGAAATTCGCCGGGGCCGCGGATTTCCAGATCGCGCCGCGCGATGACGAAACCGTCGGTGGTCTCGCGCATCGTCTGCAAGCGCGCCTTCGCGCCCATCGACAGCGGCGAAGCGTACATCAGCAGACAGACCGATTCCGCCGAGCCGCGCCCGACGCGTCCTCTCAACTGATGCAACTGCGCAAGGCCGAAACGCTCGGCGTGCTCGATCACCATCAGCGACGCGTTAGGCACATCCACCCCCACTTCGATCACGGTCGTCGCCACCAGCAGATGCGTATCGCCGCGCGTGAAGTCCTCCATCACGGCGGCCTTCTCCGCTGGCGAGAGGCGGCCGTGCACGAGGCCCACGCGCAGTTCGGGCAACGCCGCGACCAATTGCGCGTGCGTGTCGACGGCGGTCTGCAACTGAAGCGCCTCGCTCTCCTCGATCAGCGGGCAAACCCAGTACACCTGACGTCCGGCGAGCGCCGCCGCGCGCACGCGATCGATCACCTCTGGACGCCGCGTGTCACTGATCAGTTTCGTCACGACCGGGCTGCGGCCCGGCGGCAACTCGTCGATGACGGAGACGTCGAGATCGGCGTAGTACGTCATGGCGAGCGTGCGCGGGATCGGCGTGGCGCTCATCATCAACTGATGTGGCATGGCGTTCGCGCCCATGCCCGCGGTCTGCATCTTGCTGCGCAGCGCGAGACGTTGCGCTACGCCGAAGCGGTGCTGCTCATCCACGACCGCCATGCCCAGGCGGGCGAACGTGACCGTGTCCTGAATAATCGCGTGGGTGCCGATAACCAGTTGGGCTTCACCACTGGCCACCCGCGCGAGCGCCTCGCGCTTTTCCTTCGCCTTCATGCTGCCTGCGAGCCACGCGACTTGCACGCCCAGCGGCGTGAGCCACGCCGAGAGCTTGCGCAGATGCTGCTCCGCAAGGATTTCGGTCGGCGCCATGATCGCCGCCTGAAAACCGGTGTCGATTGCCTGGGCAGCGGCGAGCGCCGCGATGATGGTCTTGCCGCTGCCCACGTCGCCCTGAAGCAGACGCTGCATTGGATGCGCCTCGGCCAGATCGGCGCGAATCTCGGCCCACACGCGCTGCTGGGCACCCGTCAGACGGAACGGCAGCGCGGCTTCGAAGCGTTCGAGCAAGCCACCCGGCACGTGCGCGCCGAGGGCCGGCGCGGCCAGACGGCGACGCGCCGCCTGCGCCCGCTTGAGCGAGAGTTGCTGCGCGAGCAACTCCTCGCACTTGATACGTAACCATGCGGGATGCGAACGCTCCATGAGCGACGTCTCCGAAACATTCGGCGGCGGGGCATGCAGCAGACGCACCGCGTCGGCCAACGCCGGGAGCGGATGCTCAGGGCCAATGGCGTGCTGAAGCAATCCGGCGGGCAGCAACTCGGGAAGCGGCGTGCGATCCATCGCGTTGTGAATCGCCTTGCGCAGATACGCCTGCGACAGACCTGCCGCGCTCGGGTACACCGGCGTGAGGGATTCGGGCAACGGGGCGGCGGTGTCCTGCACGACGCGATACGCGGGGTGCACCATCTCCAAGCCGAAAAAACCACCCCGCACTTCGCCGCGCACCCGCACGCGCGTGCCGATAGCGAGCTGCTTTTGCTGGCTGCCGTAGAAATTCAGAAAACGCAGCACCAATTCGTGCCCTTCGTCAGCGATGCGTACCACCCACTGACGCCGCGGACGGTACGCAACGTCGCTCGACGTGACCACGCCTTCGACCTGCGCCAGTTCGCTCGGCAGCACCTCGCCGATCTTGCGCAGCGTGGTTTCGTCCTCGTAGCGCATCGGCAGATGCAGGATCAGGTCGATGTCGCGTTTGAGGCCGAGTTTGGCCAGCTTATCTGCGCTGCCGGCGCCTGCTTTTTTGGCAGCAGGCTTCGCATCTTTAGCGGGTTTGGCGTCTTTCGCCGATTTGGCGGACTTCGCAGCCTTCGGGGATTTGGCCGACGCCGGCTCGTCAGCACCGCTCTGCGTTTGCGCAGGCGAGCTCACGCGCTTGGCGCCCCCCTTGGCACCGGGCTTGGCACTTTTGGCTGCGGGACGCGGCGAGGCGTCTGCCGGTTCGCCTGCGGTATCGGCAAGATCCACAAGGTCGGCAGGGACGTCGTCAGGCGCGGTGGCGGGCATTCTGCGTTCGGTCATGCAGTCGCGAGTCGGGGGCTTCGGAAGCGTTCATCACCCGCAAAGCGCGCACCATACCGGCAGGCTTGCGGACGAACCAAGTAAAATGGCGGTTTCAGGGTCTGTTCACCCTGAGCATTGTAAACGCTGTGATGTATACCCTTTCCGATTTCGATTTCGACCTTCCGCCCGAACTTATCGCGCAGACCGCGCTCACCGAGCGCACCGCCAGCCGCTTGCTGGAGGTCGACGGCAGCATCACGCCGCCCCATCTGTATGACCGGCACTTCGCCGATCTGCCCAACTTGCTCGCGCCCGGCGACCTGCTCGTATTCAACGACACGCGCGTCATCAAGGCGCGCCTGTTCGGCCAGAAAGCGAGCGGCGGCAAGATCGAGGTGCTCGTCGAGCGCGTGATCGACAGCCGCACCGCGCTCGCGCAGATTCGCGCCAGCAAGAGTCCCGCGCCCGGCACCGTGCTGCGACTGGCCGACGCCTTCGAAGTCACCGTGGGCGAGCGCGTCGAGCCGTTCTATACGCTGCATTTTCCCGACGACTGCTACACGCTGCTGGAAACCTACGGGCGTCTGCCGCTGCCGCCGTACATCGAGCACGATGCCGACGCCGCCGACGAAACCCGCTATCAGACCGTCTACGCCCGCAATCCGGGGGCGGTCGCCGCGCCGACCGCCGGCCTGCATTTCGACGACGCGCTCTTCGCCCGTCTCGACGCGCTGGGCGTGCAACGCGCCACGCTGACGCTGCACGTCGGCGCAGGCACGTTCCAGCCGGTGCGGGTCGACAACCTCAACGAGCACAAGATGCACTCGGAGTGGTACGAGATCACGCCCTCGCTGGTGGACGCCATCGCCGCCACGCGCGCGCGCGGCGGACGGGTGATCGCCGTGGGCACGACGTCGATGCGCGCGCTCGAATCGGGCGCGCAGGCCACGCTGGCCGCCGGCGGCGCGCCGGCTACGCTTCGTGCCGGCAGCGCCGAGACGGACATCTTCATCACGCCGGGCTATCGATTCCAGTTGGTCGAGCGTCTGATCACCAACTTCCACTTGCCCAAATCGACGCTGCTCATGCTCGTGTCGGCGTTCTCGGGCATGGAGACGATCCGCGCGGCCTATCGCCACGCCATCGAGCAGCGCTACCGCTTCTTCAGCTACGGCGACGCGATGATCCTGTCGCGCGTGGAAATTCAGCACGCACCGAAAGCCGCGGCCTGAAACCCTCTCGATGAACGAATGGCCGCGGGGCGCGCGGCCGTCCGAGGCGAGACAGACCCGGTACAATAGCGCCTTGGCCGCGCATGGGGCGCTGGCCGCTTTTTTTGACGTCCCGAGCGGGCGCCGGCTTGTGTTGCCGGTGGTGCCGGGGCGCACGACACATGCTCAAGTTCGAACTCATCACCACCGACGGGCAAGCCCGCCGGGGGCGCGTCACGCTCAACCACGGCGTGGTCGAGACGCCCATCTTCATGCCCGTCGGCACGTACGGCTCGGTCAAGGCAATGTCGCCGGTCGAGCTCGTCGAAAACAACGCCCAGATCATTCTCGGTAATACCTTCCACCTGTGGCTGCGCCCGGGGCTGGAGACGATCGCCGCGCACGGTGGCCTGCACCGCTTCATGGGCTGGGATCGTCCGATTCTCACGGATTCCGGCGGCTTTCAGGTGTTCAGCCTCGGAGAACTGCGCAAGATCAGCGAAGAAGGTGTGAAATTTGCGTCGCCCGTGAATGGCGACCGTCTATTCCTCTCGCCGGAAATCTCGATGCAGATCCAGCGCGTGCTCAATTCGGACATCGTCATGCAGTTCGACGAGTGCACGCCGTACGAGATCGACGGCCGTCCGGCCACGGAAGTCGAGGCCGGCCAGTCGATGCGCATGTCGCTGCGCTGGGCCAAGCGCTCCATCGACGAATTCAACCGTCTCGAGAACCCGAATGCGCTGTTCGGGATCGTTCAAGGCGGCATGTACGAGCATTTGCGCGACGAATCGCTCGCCGGTCTGTCGGAACTGGACTTCCACGGCTACGCGATTGGCGGACTGTCGGTGGGCGAACCGAAGGAAGACATGATGCGCGTGCTGGAGCACGTGGCGCCGCGTCTGCCCGCGAACAAGCCGCACTACCTGATGGGCGTGGGCACGCCGGAAGATCTGGTGGCCGGTGTGGCGGCAGGCGTCGACATGTTCGACTGCGTGATGCCTACGCGCAATGCGCGCAACGGCTGGCTGTTCACGCGCTTTGGCGATCTGAAGATCCGCAATGCCTCGCATAAGAGCGATACGCGCCCGCTGGACGAAACTTGCGACTGTTACACCTGTCGAAACTTCTCGCGCGCCTATCTGCACCACTTGCAGCGAGCCGGGGAGATTCTGGGTGCGCGGCTCAACACCATCCACAACCTGCATTACTATCTCACGCTGATGCAGGAAATCCGGGATGCCATCGAGGCCCACCGATTCGACGCGTTCGTCACCCAGTTCCGGGCCGATCGCGCGCGCGGCGTGCAGTGACGGCCGGGACCCGGAAACGGGTACCGAATCCTCGGGGGAACGGGGTCGGGCAGTGGTAAAATGCCGGGCTTGGATCCTGCATCCTCGCACCGAAACACACGCCGCGCGTGTCGGGAGACCGGCCACACGCGGCTTTTACACGTCTTACATAAGGAGAACCGAACGTGCTGATTTCCGAAGCCTTCGCTCAGACGGCAGGCGCCGCCAGCCCGACCAGCAACCTGATGAGCTTCTTGCCGCTCGTGCTGATGTTCGTGGTGTTGTACTTCATCATGATCCGTCCGCAGATGAAGCGTCAGAAAGAAACCCGCAACATGCTGGCGGCCCTCGCCAAGGGCGACGAAGTCGTGACCTCGGGCGGCCTGGCCGGTCGTATCTCGAAGGTCGGCGAGACCTTCGTGACCGTGGAGATCGCCGAGAACGTCGAGATCAACGTGCAGAAGGGCGCTATCACCACCTTGCTGCCCAAGGGCACCATCAAGGCGCTCTGATCCTTCGCACAACCGCATGCGGCCGCCCTTACCGGCGGCCGCAGTGCATGGCGGCGCCGGTCGACTCGACGGCGTCATCATGCAAGAGGTCTGAAGCACGGTTTGCCATGAGGCATCACCCTAGCCTGCCGCTATGAATCGCTATCCTCTCTGGAAGTACATCGTCATTCTGGTGGCTCTCGCCATCGGGGTGCTCTACACGCTACCGAACCTGTTCGGTGAAACGCCGGCGGTACAGATTTCCAGCGTCAAGGCGACCGTCAAGGTCGATCCCTCGACGCTTTCGCGCGCGGAAGACGCGCTCAAGGCACAAAACATCGCCTACACCGGCGCAGTGTTCGACAGCACGGGCAACAATCCGAGCGTGCGTATTCGCTTTGCCGATACGGACACGCAGCTGCGCGCCAAGGATCTTCTCCAGACGTCGCTGAACACCGACCCGACCGACCCGACCTTCGTCGTCGCGCTCAACCTGCTGTCGGCCTCGCCGGAATGGCTCTCCAGGATCCACGCGCTGCCGATGTACCTCGGCCTCGACCTGCGTGGCGGTGTGCACTTCCTGCTGCAAGTCGACATGGCCGGCGCGATCACCAAGCGTCTGGACGCGGCGGCCGCCGATGCCCGCACGCTGCTGCGCGACAAGAACATTCGCCACAACGGCGTGACGCGCACGGACAACGGTATCGAAGCGGCCTTCAGCACGCAGGCAGACGCCGACCGCGCCCGCAGCGCGCTGAGCGACGGCCTGCCCGACCTCTCCTACGCCACGCAAGCCGGCCCGAACGGTACGTTCAAGGTCGTGGGCTCGTTCACGGACGCGGCCCGTCGCGCGGTGCAGGACAACGCCGTCAAGCAGAACATCGTCACGCTGCATAACCGGGTGAACGAACTCGGCGTGGCCGAGCCGGTGATTCAGCAGGAAGGCCCGGACCGTATCGTGGTGCAGTTGCCCGGCGTGCAGGACACGGCCAAGGCCAAGGACATCATCGGACGCACGGCAACGCTCGAAGCGCGTTTGGCCGATCCGGACGCTCCGCGTCTGATCTCGGCAGACACGCCGGTGCCCCCGCAGGACGAACTGTTCCTGCACGGCAATGGCGCGCCGGTCATGCTCAAGCGTCAGGTGATTTTCAGCGGCGACCGCATCACCAGCGCATCGGCAGGCTTCGACGATCACCAGCAACCGTCGGTCAACATCAAGCTCGACGCCGCAGGCGGGCGCGTGCTGCGCGACGTTTCGCGCGACAACATCGGCAAGCCGATGGCCATCGTGCTGTTCGAGAAGGGCAAGGGCGAAGTGCTGACGGTGGCGAACATCCGCAGCGAACTGGGTCAGAGCTTCCAGATCACCGGTATGGGCTCGGCACAGGGCGCGAACGATCTGGCGCTGCTGCTGCGCGCCGGCTCGCTCGCCGCGCCGATGGAAATCATCGAAGAACGCACGATCGGCCCGAGCCTCGGTGCCGATAACGTGCAAAAGGGGGTGAATTCGGTGCTGTACGGCCTGGTCGCCATCGCCCTGTTCATGATGATGTACTACATGCTGTTCGGCGTGTTTTCGGTGATCGCACTGCTGTTCAACCTGCTGCTGCTCGTGGCCGTGCTCTCGATGATGCAGGCCACGCTCACGCTGCCGGGTATCGCCGCTATCGCGCTCACGCTCGGTATGGCCATCGACGCCAACGTGCTGATCAACGAACGTATCCGTGAAGAACTGCGTGCGGGGGCGTCGGCACAGAAGGCGATTTCGCTGGGCTTCGAGCATGCCTGGGCGACGATCGTGGACTCGAACGTGACCACGCTTATCGCCGGTCTGGCGCTGCTGGCGTTCGGTTCGGGCCCGGTGCGCGCGTTCGCCGTGGTGCACTGCCTGGGTATTCTGACTTCGATGTTCTCGGCCGTGTTCTTCTCGCGCGGTCTGGTCAACCTGTGGTACGGCAGCCGTCGCAAGCTCAAGACGCTGGCGATCGGTCAGGTCTGGCGCCCGGACGGTGCGACGAACGCACCCGACGCGGGCGAGCAATAACCGCAGGCGCGAGAGGAAACAGTCATGGAATTTTTCCGCATCAAGAAAGACGTGCCGTTCATGCGGCACGCCCTCATCTTCAACGTCATCTCGGCGCTTACGTTCCTGGCGGCGGTGTTCTTCCTGCTCACGCGGGGCTTGCACCTGTCGATCGAGTTCACCGGCGGTACGGTCATGGAAGTGGCCTACACGCAGGCGGCCGATCTCGAGAAGATCCGTGGCGAAGTCGGCAAGCTCGGCTATCGCGATGTGCAGGTGCAGAGCTTCGGCACCTCGCGCGACGTGATGATCCGTCTGCCGATTCAGAACGGGTCTGACGGCAAGCAAGTCACCAGCGCGCAGCAAAGCGACGCTGTGATGACCGCGCTCAAGGCCGACGCCCCCGACGTGTCCCTGCGTCGCGTGGAATTCGTCGGTCCGCAGATCGGGCACGAGTTGTTCACGGACGGTCTGCTCGCACTGACCTTCGTCGTCGTGGGCATCATCATCTATCTGTCGTTCCGCTTCGAATGGAAATTCGCAGTGGCCGGTGTGATCGCCAACTTGCACGACGTGGTGATCATTCTCGGCTTCTTCGCCTACTTCCAGTGGGAGTTCTCGCTGGCGGTGCTCGCAGGGGTGCTGGCGGTGCTGGGCTACTCGGTCAACGAATCGGTCGTGATTTTCGACCGGATTCGCGAGACCTTCCGCAAGATGCGCAAGGCGACGGTGCAGGAAGTCATCGACCACGCGATTACGACGACCATGTCGCGTACGATCATCACGCACGCGAGCACCGAAATGATGGTGCTGTCGATGTTCTTCTTCGGTGGCCAGACGCTGCACTACTTCGCACTCGCACTGACCGTGGGTATTCTGTTCGGTATCTACTCGTCGGTGTTCGTGGCGGCAGCGCTGGCGATGTGGTTCGGCGTGAAGCGCGAAGACCTCATCAAGCATGCCAAGGACGACGAAGAAGGTGTCGATCGCAACGACCCGAATTTCGGCGCACGCGTCTGACGGGCTCACGCCCCCAGCGCCTCGTCTGCGCGCGATCTGAGAAAACCGCCGGCCTGTCCGGCGGTTTTTTTTCGTTCGTCGATGGCGTGGGCGCCCCTGCGCACGCGCCGCTGATGCCGCGCGCCGACAGGCTCGACTGAGTCCGAACGTGCAGCCGTGATGGGCTTACGGTAATCTCGCGGAATTCGCTATTGACGAGAGCTCACACTGATGAAGCCGATCCGCATCTGGGACTTGCCCACCCGACTGTTCCACTGGTCGTTTGCCGCGCTGGCGGTCGCCGCATACGTGACGGCCAAGACCGGCGGCAACGCGATGATCTATCACTTCTGGTGCGGCTATGCGGTGTTCGCGCTGCTGCTCTTCCGTCTGGTGTGGGGCATTGCCGGGCCGCGCTATGCGCGCTTCAGCGCGTTCCTCACCGGCCCGCGCACGTTCTTCCGCACGTGGCGCGCCCGCCCCGACTCGGGCACCGACGCGCGCTTCGCTGGCCACACGCCGCTGGGCGGCCTGTCGGTGATCGCAATGCTGCTGTTCTTTGGCATTCAGGTCGTGCTGGGACTGTTCTCGAACGACGATATTTTCAACGACGGGCCGCTCGTCAAGTTCATCGACAAGGACACGAGCGACATGCTAACGGGCTGGCACCTGCGCAATCATTGGGTATTGATCGCGCTTGTGGCGCTGCACGTGCTGGCGATCGTGTATTACCGCGTCGCACGCAAGAAGGATCTGATCAGGCCGATGATCCTAGGCGACAAGACGCTTGCGACGCCCGCGCGCCCGGCGCGTGACGATTGGCGTGTGCGAGCGGGAGCGCTGGTGCTTGTCGTGCTGGCCTCGGCCGTGGTGTATCGCATCGTACATCTGGCACCCGCCGTGGCAGCGCTGCCGTCGTATTGACGCTTGTTGACGCTTGACGTTATCGTCGCCCAATGAAAAAGCCGGTCGCTTGAAAACGACCGGCTTTTTTCGTTCCGACGCGAAGAAGACTTACTTCGCCCGGAAGTTGTCGTGGCAGCTCTTGCAGGTCTGCGCGGCTTCACCGAAAGCGGTCTTGATCGACGCGAGGTCGCCGCCCTTGGCCACGGTGTTGAGCTTCGCCACCGCCGTTTCCATCTTCTCGGCGGCTTGCTGGAACTTCGCCTTGTCGGAGAAGACTTCCGGTTTGGCGCGGCTCTTTGCATTCGTCTGACCGCCTTCGAATGCCGGCCAGGGCAATTTCGAGAGCGTGGCGACGAGTTCGGCGTTCTTCGCGACGTCGTCCTTGTTGAACGGGGCGTCGCCCTTCACGACCGCACCCATGCGGCCGAAGTGATTTCCGAGCAGGAAAAGCGCCGACTGACGATACTCAACGGCGTCATCGGCCTTGGCGAACTGGGCTTGAGCGAGTGCCGGCACAACGGCGGCGGCAAGCGCTGCAACTGCGAGAGTGAACTTCATTTGTAGGGTTCTCCTTATCGTTTGTGCGGCTATGATACACAGCTACCCGCGAGCGTGTATGCCGCAGTTGTCATAGGGTCATATGCGGGTCATTCGCGGATCGCTCGCACGGTCGTAAGCATCACTAAACAGAGCGCCGCCATGCAAAACGGGCCGCAGATGCGGCCCGTTTTGTTGATGCGAAAGCGCCCGATGTTTGGGCTTAAGCCTACTTAAACGCGCTTGGCGAGCGACTCGGCAATGCCGACGTAATTCGCAGGCGTCATTTCGAGCAGACGTGTCTTCTCGTCTTCCGGAATGGCGAGATTCTTGATGAAGGCATGCAGCCCTTCGCGGGTAATGCCCTTGCCGCGCGTGAGCTCCTTGAGCTGTTCGTACGGATTCGGCACACCGAAGCGGCGCATCACGGTCTGCACCGGCTCGGCCAGCACTTCCCACGTGTTGTCGAGGTCTTCGTTCAGACGCTGCGGGTTGACTTCGAGCTTGCCCAGACCGCGCAGGCACGAGTCATAGGCGAGCAGGCTATAGCCGAACGCCACGCCGATATTACGCAGCACGGTCGAGTCCGTCAGGTCACGCTGCCAGCGCGAGACCGGCAGCTTGTCGGAGAGGTGACGCAGCACGGCATTGGCCAGACCGAGGTTGCCTTCCGAGTTTTCGAAGTCGATCGGGTTGACCTTGTGCGGCATGGTCGACGAACCGATCTCGCCGGCCTTCGTCTTCTGCTTGAAGTAGCCGACCGAGATGTAGCCCCAGATGTCGCGGTTCAGGTCGAGCAGGATCGTGTTGGCACGGGCTATGGCATCGAACAGCTCCGCCATGTAGTCGTGCGGTTCGATCTGGATCGTGTACGGGTTGAACGTCAGTTTCAGGCGCTCCTCGATGACGGTCTTCGAGAACGTTTCCCAGTCGTAGTGCGGGTAGGCCGACAGGTGGGCATTGTAGTTGCCGACGGCGCCATTCATCTTCGCGAGCAACTCGACGCGGCGAACGCGCTCAAGCGCACGTGCCAGACGCACCGCCACGTTGGCCAGTTCCTTGCCGAGCGTGGTCGGCGACGCCGGCTGGCCGTGCGTGCGCGAGAGCATCGGCTGGGCGGCATGCTCACGCGCCAGTTCGCCGAGTCTGGAGACCAGCGATTCGAGGGCAGGCACGATCACCTCGTCGCGGGCGCCCTTGATCATCAGGCCGTGCGAGGTGTTGTTGATGTCTTCCGATGTGCAGGCGAAATGGATGAATTCGCTTGCCTTTTCGAGTTCTTCCTGGCCCTCAACCTTTTCCTTGAGCCAGTACTCGACGGCCTTCACGTCGTGGTTGGTGACTTTCTCGATGTCCTTGATGCGCTGCGCATCGGCGTTCGAGAAGTTCGTGGCCAGATTCAGCAGGAACGTCTCCGCATCGGCCGAGAACGGGGCAATTTCGGCAAACTTGGCCTTGGACAGGGCGATCAGCCAATGGACTTCGACCGTCACGCGATGACGCATGAATGCCGCCTCGGACAGCCACCGACGCAGTGCGTTGGTCTTGCTGGCGTAACGGCCGTCGAGCGGGGAGAGCGCGGTCAATGGGGAGAATTCGTCGGACATGGCACTGGGCACCGAAAAAGAAAACCGGGGAGCCGGCGAGGCGCCAGACTCGGAAAGGCCAGTATTTTACCATTCCCCGGCGGCGGCCATCCCGCACGTTATACTCTGCTGCGCGCTACAGCGATTTATCAAGGATTCACATGAAGTTGATCGGTGCCCTCGCCAGTCCCTACGTTCGAAAAGTCCGCATTGTGCTGGCTGAGAAAAAGCTCGACTACAAGCTCGAGCTGGAGAATGTGTGGGGCGACGACACCCGTATCCAGCAGTCGAACCCGATCGGCAAAGTGCCGTGTCTGGTGATGGAAGACGGCGAAGCCGTGTTCGATTCCCGGGTGATCTGCGAGTACCTGGACACTCTCTCCCCGGTCGGCAAGCTGATTCCGCCGTCGGGCCGCGAACGCGCGGAAGTCCGCTGCTGGGAAGCCCTCGCCGACGGGCTGACGGACGCCGCCGTGCAGATTCGCGTCGAGGGCATGTTCCACGACGAAGCGTCGCGCTCGCAGGTGTTCATCGCCCGTCAGCTCGGCAAGATCGAAGAAGGCCTGCGGGCGATGGCGCGCGGCCTGGACGAGCGTCAGTGGTGCGCGAGCAACCGGCTGACGCTGGCCGACGTGGCCGTTGTCTGCTCGCTCGGCTATCTCGATTTCCGGTATCCGGAGATCAACTGGCGCGAGCCTCATCCCAACCTTGCCCGTCACTTCGAGCGCATGTCCGCACGCGCCTCGGTCGCCGACACCGTTCCCACGGACGTGATCTCCGCGCTTTGACGGCTGGCGGGCGCGTTGTTCGGGCTTGCCGGGCTTGCCGGCCTTATTGGGCTTGCCCCGCGCCTCGCGTGCCCCGAGGCGGCGGAAAGACCCGGGCGTGCGTCGCGCGTACCCTTTGCCCCGCGCCCACTGCGCGCCTCAAGCCCAGTGGGCCTGAGCGCCGCACCGGTGGTTCGCTCGCGAGCACGCGACGGGATGGCGACGGCAGGCTGATCGCGTCCCCGGCCGCTGCCGGCCGCCCCCCGCTTTCCGGTCCCGCCTGCCCTTTGCGCTTCGGCCGACGGGCTGCGCGTAATCAGCGTCCCCAGCCCCTGCAACAAACGCCACGCGTGCGCTGTCTGGTCCTCGTGCGCCTGCACGAGCGGCGCGGGCGCGGGATTTGACGGCATCGAACGCTTGGCGGGAGGCGCGTCCGCCTGCGCGACGGGCGGCGCGTTGCCGACGTCACGCAAGCGCGAATACCCGGCCAACACCTTGCGCACGTAATTCTGCGTCTCCGGAAACGGCGGCACCTGACGTCCATACCGCAAGACGGCGCCCTCCCCGGCGTTGTAAGCCGCCAGCGCGAGCGTCACATCGTCATCGAAGCGCGACAACAGCCAGCGCAGATACGACGCGCCCGCACGCAGGTTCTCGGCGGGATCTTCCAGACGTCGCACGCCGAAACGCTGCCCCGTGCGCGGCAGCACCTGCATCAGCCCGATGGCGCCTCGTCCCGATACCGCTTGCGGGTCGTAACCCGACTCGATGTCGATAATCGCGTGCAGCAGCGCGGCGTCGAGCGACTTGGCCTGCGCGGTGCGACGAATCAGTGCGTCGAAAGGCAGGGTTGCCCGGGGCTGTCCCGAGGCAGCCGCTTGCGCTGTTGGGTTCGACGGCGGGGCACGCTCCGGTAAGTCTGGACGCGTTGCCACCGCGCGCGCATCACGCGCCACCACTTTTGGGGGCATCACTGAGGGATCACGCTCCGGCAAGACCGGAAGCGCTACCACCGCGCGCGCATCAAGAGCCACATCACGCACCACATCGCGCGGCGGCATCGTCGACTGGCTCGGCACCGGCACCGGCACCGGAACAACGATTTGCGCATCGGTCATGCGCGGGTGGAGCGGTAGCAATCCGCGATCCGTCGACGCCAGCGCCGACAGTGCACTCAGCCCCAGCACGCCGGCCACGACCATGCGCCGTCGCGCGCGCGAAAATTTCGTCGGCAGCGTGCTCATACGCCCTCCTTTTCGCCGGTGCGTCCCGGCGCATTCGGGGCATCAGGCCCTACATCGCGAACTTCATCGCGCCCTTCCTCCGGCAGCCCATCCCCTTCATCCGGCACAGCTTCCGGCGTCGCCTCAACCTCATAAGGCAGATCGAGCGCGAGGCGCAGAATTGCGGCCACGGCGTCGAACAGATCAGGGGGAATGGGGGCGTCGATCTCGACATCGTTCATGAGACGCCGCGCCACCGGCACATGCTCGACCACCGGCACGCCTTCGCGCTCCGCGAGCTCGACAATCCTTCGTGCGCGCGCGTTGCATCCCTTTTCGATGACCAGCGGCACGGCCGTCTCGCCGGGGACGTAGCGCAGACAGATCGCGAGGCGCGTCGGGTTGCGCACCACCGCTGTCGAGCGTTTGACGTTGTCCGACAGGCTGCCGCTCTCGATCGTCTCGCGGTGAATATCGCGCCGCTTGTTCTTGAGCTCGCGGTTGCCTTCGACTTCCTTGGTCTCGCGCTTGATTTCGTCGTGAGACATCATGAGTTGCTTGCGCAGTTGATACTTCTGATAGGCGAAGTCGAGCCCGCCGAACACCACATAGGCGACGACAAGCACCGCCATCAGCCAGAACAGCAAGCGGGCCGTGAGCATCAGGCCGCACGACGCCCCGCACTGCGGCAGCGCCGTGAGCGAGGGCGTGTACTGCCGGATCAGATAGAAGAAGACCATGCCCAGCACAGCGACCTTGACGAGCGATTTACCGAACTCGAACAGCGACTGCAGCGAGAACAACTGCTTGGCCTTGGCGAAGGGATCGATGCGTTCGTACTTGGGCCGGATGACCTCCGGCGCGACCAGCGCGCCCACCTGCAAGATCATCGCGAGCCACGTCGTCACGACCAGCAGCACCGCAAGCCCGCCCCCGAAGCGCACGAAAACCAGCAGCGACGGCCCGAGCATGCCCTGCACCGCTTCGTCCACCGGATCGTGCAGCACGAGCAGCATGCGCGAGATGAGGGCTTGCAACGCGTCATAGAGCGCCGGGCCTTCGAACATCAGCCATGCGAGCACCGCGCCGAGCTGCATGCACACGGCAAGGTCGGCACTCTTCGCGACGCGGCCCTTCTTGCGCTCGTCCTCGATCTTCTTGCGTGTCGGCGGCTGACTCTTTTCGCTCATGCGCGCCTCACGATGCGGGTACCGGCAGCGCCAGCGCCGCCCACGCACGAAACACGTCGGGCAGGCGGTACCAGCCGGCCAGCGGCACGGCAACGGCGAACGGCAGGCTCGCCACCGTGACCAGCAACGCCATCGCACTTTTCACCGGCATGGCGAGAAAGAACACGTTGAGCTGCTGCGCCGCGCGATTGATGAAGCCCATCGACATATCAACGAGCACCATCACAACCATGGCGGGCAACGCCACCGCCACGCACATGACCTGCATCGCCTGCCAGAGCGACAACAGCCACGCCAGCGCGGCGTCGTCCCATCGCCACTGTCCGCCGATGGGCAGCGTGGTGTAGGAGGCGTACAACGCCGTGAGCAGCGCGTGCGCGGCCGGTGTGACGAAGAAGAGCACGCAGAGCATCTGCGTGAGCGCAATGCCGAAGACCGACGATTGCGCGCTCATGAGCGGGTTGAGCACGCTCGCCATGGACGCACCGCGCATCGTGTCGATCACGTAGCCCGTCATGTCCACGGCCCAGAACGGCAGCGCCGCCACGAATCCCAGCAGGCCGCCGATGAAGAGTTCGCTCAGAATCAGCAGCGCCCAGCCGCCCCATTGCGACGGCATGTCCGGTGTGGCGTGCACGAGAGCCACGACCGGCAACGCCAGGGCGAGCACCATCGCATTGCGCAACAGGCCCGCGCCAAGCATGCCGACGGAGAGCACGGGCAAGAGCATGGCAATGCCCAGCGGACGCAGCATCGCAACGCCCCATGCCAACACCCACCCGAACAGGTCGGCCCACAGCGGCGAGAGCAGCGAGTCGAAGGAGGACGTCATGCCGCTCATCCCATCCGGCTGATCTGCTCGAACGCACCGTTCGCGTAGTTGAGCAGCACATGCCCCATCCACGCGTAGCTCGCGGCGAGCGTGATCGATACGGCAATGAGTTTGATGAGGAACTGCACGGTCTGGTCCTGCACCTGCGTGAGCGCCTGCACGAGGGAGACCAGCACCCCCACGGCGGACGCCACCACGACTGTCGGCAGCGACATCAACAGGGTGAGCCAGAGCATTTCGCTCGTGAGATTGACGACGATGGCTTCACTCATCGGTGGGCTCCATGCGTTGTCATGCGTACGAGAGCATCAACTGGCGCACCAGTTGCTCCCAACCGTTCATCATCACGAAGATCAGCAGCTTGAACGGCAGCGCAATGGTCATGGGCGAGACCATCATCATCCCCATCGCGAGCAGAATGTTCGAAATCACCAGATCGATCACGACGAACGGCAGATACAGCAGCAGACCGATCTTGAATGCCTCGGCCAACTGGCTCATCGCAAAGGCCGGCATCAGGACGAGCAGGGAATCGGCGCCGAGCCGGTCCCGATGGGCCTCGGGCCACATCTCGCCGCCCAGACCGGCGAAGAAGTCGCGTTGTCTCGCGTCGGTGTGACGAACGAGGAATGCGCGATAGGGAGAGAGCACACTCGCGTCGACATCGGCCACGAAGCTCTTCGACGACAGCGACACGGGACGCTTCTCAAGGTTGTCCTCGATGTCGAACGCGACCGGCGCCATGATGAAGCAGGTCAGCACGAGCGACAGGCCGTAGATGGCGATGTTGGGCGGAATCTGCTGCGTGCCCAGCGCATTACGAAGCAGCGCGAACACCACGGCGAGTTTCAGAAACGCGGTCCCCAGCACCACCAGCAACGGCATGATCGATAGCAGCGACAGCAGTACGACGAGCTGCATCGGGTGGTCGAGCAGGGACATACGAACTCCAATGAGCGCCGCAGGCTGCGGTCCTTGATTGCCGGTCAGCGCTGACGAAATGGATGGAAACCGGACGAAGCCGTCAGAAGGGATCGCCGTGCGAACGCACGGCGAGGTGGTGCAAATGCCAGAGGATGTTAGGTCGTCGCGGAATGCACGCCCATCGGGTCACCACCCGAAATCTCGTCGACGGGGGCGTCGGGACTTGCCGGCGTGCCATCGATTTGCACCGCGAGGCATCCGTCGCCGAAACTCAGCAAACGCCCGCTCGCCCACGGGGCGCCGTCGCGCCAGAGAGTGATGCGATCGGCGGCCAGTGCATTCGCTGTCGCTGCGGGGTGTCCGGCGGGGTGGCCCGCGCGCCAGGCCATCAACCAAGGAATGGGAATTCGCCCTTCGGCGATGACCGCGAACAGGCGGGTGCATGTCGGTGGGGGGTGCGCATTCGCGTCCTCATGCCCGCCCGAGGCACGGCGCTCCAGCGTAACGACGCGACGTCCCGCGGGCTGGCCATCGCGCATGGCAATCGCGTGCTCGCCGTCCAGCAACCAGTACTCGCCCGAGCGAACATCCGCGGCAACGTCGAGCAGCACCGCACCGCCGTCGAGCTGGCTATCGCACAGCGCGGCGGGCAATTCGGCCCATCCCGCGACCAGCGGGCAACGTCGCTCGGGCAGCCCCGCAGGGTCGAGCGGCACGTCACCGGGCGTCGCCTGCTGGCAGCGCTCGCGTAACCACGAAGTCGCGCCGTCGAGATACTGCAACGCGAGGCGTCTGTCATCACGCACCAGCACTATGCCAACGCGCCATGCCGTCTCCACGGGCTCACGGGCGATGGCCATGCCCTGCGGCCATGAGGCGAGCGGTGCCGGCGCCTCCATGGGGTCACCGCTCATGCGTCCCGTGGCCAGCGTGAGCGACGCAGCGCTCGCCTGCCATGCGGGCGGCAATGTGTCCCACGACGGCACCGGCAAGCTCGGTGCAAGCCAGTCCGACCATTGCTGGGCGTCGCACCAGAAGCGCGTGCGGCCCGCCACGCCTTCGTCGACATGCGCCGTCACGATAAGGCCGTCGCCTCCCGCGTGAAGCCAGCCGACGCGCACTTGCGTGTCGTCCTCGATGAACGTCACGCAACCGGCGCCTGCGAGCAGATCGTCAAGGGGACTGTCGACAACGGTCCTCAGCGCCTGGGCATTCGATGCATAACACTCATGGGACATAGCGCGCCTCGACTTCGATCGTGACGGGCAAGGCGAGGCGCGACGTCAGCGTCCGGGAGAGGGGCCCCCGATGCGCGAGCAGACGCCGGTACATCGCGAGCTGAATGCACAGCAGACTCACCGTGATGCCCTGCCGCCCGCGCCGGGCTTCGACGACCAGCGTATCGAGCGCACCGCCATGCACGATGACGCGCAGCGCGCTTGCCCCATCCCAGTTGGCATCCTGACGCGCGTGCCAGACACGCAGCCAACGCAGCACGTCGGCCGGTCCGCTCACGCAGGCGGCGGGCTCGGACATCAGCGAAAACGTCCGTTCGCCCCTGTCGCCCTTCCCGCCTTTGCCGCCCGTATCCCCCTTGTCGCCATGCCGTCTAAGCTGACCTGTTGACGTTTCCCCCCGATGCGATGTGGTTCGGTCGGACAGGCTGGCGAAAACGTCGATGGACAGGCCGCTGCGGTGAATGGTACTCATCGTGAATTCCTCGTGATGGCGATGGTTGGGAAGCCTGCTCGGATTCAACTGCGGTAAAGCCTCAGCAGTTCGCGCAATTTCTCTTGCTTGCGTGCGTTTGCCTGAAGATGTTCGCGTTGCGCTCGCAAATTCGCCTCGGCCTGCTTCGCGCGGGCGAGCGCGCTGCCGTGCCGGGCCTGCGCCTCACCGAGGGCGGCGCGCTGCGCCTCCACGGCGCGCGACGCCCCGTCGGCTTCGCGCTGCCCGTAGACACCGCCACGCAGCAAGGCGTCCTGCCACGCGTGACGCTGCGCCTCGCACGCGCGCTCGCTGGCGACGACTTCGGCGTCGGCCTCGCGCGCCGCCTCCGTCAGACGTGCCAGTGCCGCGCGCAGGCTCGCTTCGCGACGTCGCGCGAGCACCGCCAGCGCCGCGATGCCCTCGCGATCCTTCAGTTCGCGAGATGTTCGAGCCATGCGAGGGTGTCGTCGAACGGCGCAACGTCGTGCTGTGCCTGACACAGAAATGCGCGGATGTCGGGAGCTCGCGCGAGCGCCTCGTCGGTATCGGGATCGTTGCCCGCCTGATATTCGCCAACGCGAACCAGCAGCTCGACGTCCGCCGCCAGCGCCATGGCGCGTCTCACGCGCGCCGCGCATTCGACATGCCGCTCACCGGCGACTTGCGACATCACGCGCGACAGGCTCTTCGCGACATCGATGGCGGGATAGTGGTTCTCCTGCGCGAGACGCCGCGACAGCACAATGTGACCGTCGACAATCGATCGCACTTCGTCGGCCAGCGGATCGTCGAGGTTGTCGCCCTCGACGAGCACCGTGTAGAACGCCGTGATGCTGCCGCGCTCGCCCGTGCCGGCCCGCTCCAGCAGCCGTGGCAGACGCGCATAGAAACTCGGCGGCAGACCGCTCGTCGCGTTGAGCGGCTCGCCCGCGGCCATGCCGATATCGCGCACAGCGCGCCCGAAGCGTGTGAGCGAATCCATGAGCAGCAGCACGTCCTTGCCCTCGTCGCGAAACGCTTCGGCGATCGCCGTCGCGGTGTAGGCGGCCTTCATCCGCTCCAGTGCGGGACGATCGGAGGTCGCCACCACGCAGACCGTTCGCGCACGCGCCTGAGGCGTGAGTGCCTGTTCGAGAAACTCGCGCACCTCCCGGCCGCGCTCGCCGATCAGCGCGAGGACGATCACGTCGGCATCCGCGCCCTGGCACATCATCGCGAGCAATGTGCTCTTACCGCCGCCCGCCGCCGCGAAAATGCCAAGACGCTGGCCGCGTCCGCACGTCAGCATGCCGTCAATGGCACGAATGCCGATGGGTAACGTGTTGGAGACCAGCGCTCGACGCATGGCCGGCGGCGGCTCGGCATCCAGCGCACGCCATTCGATGTCTGGCGGCCGGGTGTCGTTGACCGAGGTTCCGGGGACCAGCGCACGCCCGAGTCCGTCGAGCACCTCGCCGATCAGATGCTCGCCGACCGCCACGCGCGACGCAGTACCCAGCGCCTGTACCAGCGCGCCGTTGGCCACGCCATTCGGCTCGGCGTAAGGGGCCAGCCAGACGTGCCGTCCCTCGACCGCAATGACCTCGGCATCGAGTTCGGGCGACAGCACACGGCATTGCTCGCCGAGCGCGGCACCGGGCAATTGCGCCCGCATGGCGTTCGACGTGATCTTGTCGATGCGTCCGTATCGGACTTCGCGGCGCGTCGCGCGGCGCAGGTCGTCGCACGCCTTGCGTTGCGCGTCGAGCGTGCGGCGCAGACCGCTGGCAATGCGCGTGGCGTCCGGGCGGCGCATCTCAGGCGGCCCCCTGCACGTCGATGGTGCCCAGCACGCGCACATGCGGCTCGTCCGCCACTTCCTGGAACGACAGCACCGGCAAGTCCGCACGCTCGCGCTCGATCAGCTTGCGCACAAAGCGACGCACGTCCATCGCTGTGAAGAGCACGGCGGGTGTACCGTCGTGGGCGTTCACCGCACCGTCGATGGCATTGAGGATCGCATCGGTTTGCTCGGGATTCAGATCGGCGTAGGAGCCGGAGGACGTCTGGCGCACTGCAGCGCGCACGGTGTCTTCGATGCCACGCCCCACGTTCCATCCGGTGATGTGTTCAGTGCCGCGACGAAAGCGGCGCGTGATATGCCGACGCAGACTGATCCGCACGTACTCCGCCAACATGATCTGATCGCGCTCGCGCGGCGCCCATTCGATGAGCGCCTCGAACACGCGCCGCAGGTCGCGAATCGACACCCCTTCGGCAACCAGTCGTTGCAGCACTTCGGCTGTGCGGCTGATCGGCAACTGACGCTGCAATTCCTTGACGAGTTCGCCGTAGCGCTCCTCCATGGCGTCCATCAGGAACCGCGCTTCCTGAACGCCGATGAAATCGGCGGCATGCGCGTCGATGACGAGCGAGACGCAATGTGCCACGCGCGCCGGACCTTCGATCACCTTGCCGCCGAGCGCCAGCCATTCGGCGCGCTGTGCGTCATCGAGCCAGACGAGGGTCTGCCCGCCAAACGGCAACGCAGTCTCGCGCGGCGCCCCGGCGGCGAGCCCCCGCAGGACGGGCATCGGGTGCGCGGCGTCGTGCAGCGCCAATGCCGCGTCGGGCGCAACGTCGATGGTCATCACGCTCTCGTGATAGAGCTGGATGTCGAGCGTGCCGCCCGGCAAGTCGGCGTCGGCCACGACCTGCACCTCCGGCATCGGCACGCCGAACTGCTCGAACTTCTGATTGCGCAGCGCGTCGATGCACCCGGTGTACGCCGTCATGCCACCGCCGGCCTCCACCAGGGTCGCGCTCACTTTGGCCATCAATGGCTGCGCGCCGGGCTTGCCGGGCTTCGCGGTTGAACTGCCGGCGTCTGCCGCGGCTTGAGCGCTCGCGCCGTCGCGCGCGCGCCGCGTCACCCACCAGGAGGCGCAACCGGCCAGTGCGGCGAGCAGCAGAAAGTAATGCATCGGGAAGCCGGGAATCAAGCCGAACAACGCGAGCACCACCGCCGCGAGCGTGAGCGAGCGCGGCTGAGCCGCGAGCTGATCGGTCAATTCGCGCGCCAGATTGCGACGCTGCTCCCCCGGCACCCGCGTCACGATAATGCCCGCCGTCACGGAGATGAGCAGTGCGGGAATCTGCGACACCAGCCCGTCGCCGATAGACAGAATGGCGTAAATCGCCGCCGCGTCGCCCGCGCTCATGCCGCGCATGAACACGCCAACGCCGATGCCGCCCAGCAGGTTCACGACGATGATGACGAGCCCGGCGATGGCGTCGCCCTTCACGAATTTCATCGCCCCGTCCATCGCGCCGTAGAACTGACTCTCCTTTTGCACAACGCGACGCAGACGCTTCGCCTCGGCCGCATCGATGGTGCCCGCACGCAGATCGCCGTCGATACTCATCTGCTTGCCCGGCATGCCGTCGAGCGAGAAGCGCGCGCCCACCTCTGCGACCCGCTCCGAGCCCTTCGTGATCACGATGAAGTTGACGATCGTGATGATCAGAAACACGATCATGCCGACGACGATGTTCCCGCCCGCCGCAAAGTCGCCGAAGGTGTACACGATGTCGCCCGCGTCGGCATGCAGCAGAATCAGCCGGCTCGTGCTGATCGTGAGCCCGAGCCGGAACAGCGTCGTCATCAGCAGGACGGAAGGGAAGGCGGAGAAATCGAGCGGCTCGTTGATGTACAGCGCGACCATCAGGAGAAGCAGCGACAAGCCGAGGTTGAGCGCGATGAGCAGATCCATCACCGATGGCGGCATCGGGATGATGATCATCAGGACAGTCACCAGCAGCAACGCCGCCAGCACGATGTCCTGGCGGCCTGCGGCAGCGCGAAGCCACGTCAACACGTGCGTCACAAACGAACCTCCCGTTGTTGCTGCGCGTCGATGCGCTCGAGCAGACGGCGCATCCGGGTCAGGCACGACGACCATTCGATGACTTGCGAGCCGGCGTTCGCGGGCGGTGTGGCGATCAGCATCGGACGTCCCTGCGCTACGCAGGCGCGCACCGGAATGCCGAAACTCCATTCGGGAGCACAGGTTTGCAACAACAAGGGCAACCACCGCTGCGCGTGGGCGGCGCGATGGATCAGCGTCAACACCAGCGTCACCCCGCGCGCATCGACCTCGATCATCAGCACGCACGGCGCGAGCGCAACGCGCATGCGCGGCGTCACGCGTTGCGGCGGCAGCGCCAGCAATTCGAAAAGCTGTTCGAGCTTACGTTGGGTCTGGGTGTCCATCGGCGATCTTGCGTTGGGAAGGTGCGTGCGGTGAACGCAGAACACGGGAACGGTCTGAAAAACGGCAGCAGGCATGGTCGCGCATACGCATCGGCCGAGGCTATCCGGCGCAGACCTGAAATGCTTCGCCGGCGCTGCGCCGAAGCACGACGAGTCTCACAGCATCATGCGCAGGCGATGCGCCCAGTTCACGATGTCGGCAACGTTGTGCGCGTCGAGTTTTCGCATCATGTTCAGGCGATGCGTCTCGACCGTCTTCACACTGATCGACAGCAATTGGGCAATATCTCGATTGCGCTGCCCTTCCGCCACCAGCTTGAGCACCTGGCGCTCGCGCAACGTCAGCAGCTTCTCGGGGAGTTCCACGGCGCCCGGGCTTGGTGTGAACGGCATTCCCCCCGGGTCGTGCACGATGCCGAACACGGCCGGATCGACGAAGCGCTCGCCGCGCATGGCGAACCCCACGGCGCTGAGCAGCGTTTCCCGGGAACTGCTCTTGAGCACGAAGGCGCTGGCGCCGGCGTCGAGCGACTGGCGGGCGCGCTCGCCGTCGTCGCTCGCGGAGTGAACGACGACGCGCAACTCCGGCCAGCGCTGAACGCACTGCCGGATCACGTCGACGCCATCCATGCCAGGCAATCCCAGATCCAGCATAAGGAGCGCCGGCCGATGCACGACGCAGGCTCGGTACACGTCGAGTCCGTTCGTGACTCTGGCCAGCACGCTCCACCCGAGATCGTCTTCGATCAGGCGGCAAAGCCCGTCGGCCAGCAATTCATGGTCCTCGACAATGATGACACCGGTACACCCTGTCATTCGTAGCTCCTGGACATTTGGTCGTTAGCATTCATGCGGATTTTTGTTCACTTTCTTTCGACTTCGGCCCAATCGGGCGAATCTTGTGCTTTCGCCTGACATACGGCGTAGGAAAACGCCGCGTATTGCCGGTAACGTCAGCGACTTCAGGTCTGTGCCCGATGGTGTTCACGACACAGCGCTTGATAATGACGGTCCTTGTTCGCTCAGCGGGCCGGACGGCGCCAGGTCTTCGCGCCGCTTCACCTGATGCCGCATGCGCCCCGAGCCCCCTGTCTGTCCTTCGTCCCCGGCGCGCTTGCGCTGTCACCTTCAGATACCTATGCGTTTGCCATTTGCGCTTGCCGCTCTCGACTGGATTGCCCCGCGCGACGTACAGGGTGCACGCCTCGCGATTGATCTCGACGGCCATCGCGGCTGGACCTGTCCCGCCGCGGGTGGCTACTGCGTCGCGACGGCAGTGCAATGGCCTGACGGACATGCGTCGCCAGCGCAACCGCTCGCAGCGGCCTTTGACGACCGACAGCCCGCCGACGCAGCGCTCTCACGCTGGCTCACGCGTGTCTCGCTCGCACTGGCCGGGCAAGCCGAGTTGCGCGACGACAATCTGTACGTCGCGAACGATGTCCTCTGGTGGGTGCACCGTTTCGATGGCGACGAATCCGCCGCGCGCGTGGAAGCCCAGCTTCGCCGCCAGTTGCTCGCCTGCGCCATGATGGCGTCGCAAACGGACGGACCACCGCCCGGGGCATCGCCGGCGTGCGCCACGGTTTCCCCCTGCGCTCCACCGCTCGCATCGGGCACCGACGCGCACGCCATCGGCGCAGCGCTCGCCGCCCGGCGGCTGCGAGCCATGCAACGCTGCTGATCATGCGGTGCACTCTCTCGCCCGCGCGCCCTCGGCGCCTTCTGCGCTTGCTCACGCTGCTGGCCGGATGCCTGTGTGTCGCGCCGGCCATCGCCGCGCCGTCCGCATCGTCGAGCGCACCGTCCACACCGCTCTGGCGAGGCGGCCCCTTCGTCTTTCAGAGCGCGGGCACGCCACTGGCGGAGCTGCTACGCGACTTCGGCGCGCATCACGACATTCCGACGGTAGTCAGTGCGCAAGTCGACGACCGCTTCATCGGCACGCTGCCTGCCGGCGATGCGCAGGCAACCCTCGATGCACTTTCGGAACGTTATCGGCTTTCGTGGTACTTCAACGGCCAGACGCTGAACGTCTATAAGTCCAGCGAGGCCGCGCGGCGTCTCATGCCACTACGTCACGCGTCGCCCGGCGACCTGCTCGCCCATCTGCGCGACGCCGGGGTGTTACACCCGCGACACTGCGTGGCACGGGCGATTCCGGCAACACGTGCGCTCGAAATCGCAGGCGTTCCCGCCTGCATCGAAACGGTGACGATGCTCGCCGAATATCTCGAACGAGACGCCCGCGATCAGCAAGAGAGCGAAGAGACCATCAAGATATTTCCCCTCAAATTCGCGACGGCAGACGACACAAGGTACTTTTATCGCGGGCAGGAAGTCGTGGTCCCGGGCGTGGTCA
Source organism: Pandoraea sp. NPDC087047 (assembly GCF_044745225.1). Classification (NCBI taxonomy): domain Bacteria; kingdom Pseudomonadati; phylum Pseudomonadota; class Betaproteobacteria; order Burkholderiales; family Burkholderiaceae; genus Pandoraea; species Pandoraea sp. NPDC087047. Next base: position 12,756 of record NZ_JBIUZU010000016.1, on the reverse strand, counting down.
GCGTACTGAAGGATTTGATTCTCGGTGCGGGACCGCTCGTCGCCACTGCCTCAACCGGTGCGTCGACCAGTGCGTCGACATCGGCCGGCAGCACCAGCACGGCCACCGATTTCGCCCTCGCCACGGCCACGCGCACCGGCACACCGCGCTTTTCCGCCGATCCGCGTCGCAACGCGGTTATCGTGCGCGAGCGCCGCCGCAATCTGCCGATTTACGCGGACCTTATCGCGCAGCTCGACATTCGTCCGCGTCTGGTCGATATCTCGGTGGCCATCATCGACGTGAACGCCAGCGACATCGCCGAGCTTGGCGTCGACATCTCCGGCAGCGCCAGGCTCGGTGGCTTCGGCAGCGTGTCGCTCAACGCCCAGACGAGCGAGAGCGACGGCGGCACATTCACCACGCTCGTTGGCGACACCAACAAGTTCATGCTCAATCTGAGCGCGCTGGAGCGCAACTCCAAGGCCCGCGTGCTATCGCGGCCCTCCATCGTCACGCTCGACAACATGCAGGCCGTGCTCGATCGCAGCATCACCTTCTATACGAAAGTGTCCGGCGAGAAAGTCGCAAAACTGGAGAGCGTGACGTCGGGATCGCTGCTGCGCGTCACGCCCCGGCTCGTGCCGATCGATGCGAATGACGCTCAGGACGGGGCGCGTGAACAGGTGATGCTGACGCTCAACATCGAGGACGGCGGTGAAGTGCGCAGCGAGCGTAACGCTCGCAACGAAGTGCCCACCATCCGCAACTCTTCGATCTCGACGCAGGCTACGCTCCAGGCAGGACAATCGCTGCTGCTGGGCGGTTTCGTGCAAGACGCGCAACACGAACACGAACGCAAGATTCCCTTGCTGGGCGATTTGCCGCTCATCGGCCGCTTGTTCAGCTCGACGAGCAACCGCAACGACAGCGTCATGCGTCTGTTTCTGATCAAGGCAGAGCCTGCGGCTGCGACTTCAACGTCGATCCCGTCTGCAGGCCCGAGCGCATGACCATGCTCACGCTGACGCTCCTTGACGGCCCGCTCGCCGGACGCCCGATGCCGCTGCCGTCCGGCACGCTCACCCTCGGCCACGGCGATTCCGATATCGCCGTGGCGCTCGACCATGACGGTCAGGTCACGCTGAGCATCGACGACGACGCTGTCAGGCTGCTCACGCCGACGTCCGTCTGGGTCGATGGGATACCGCTTTCTCCGGTAAGTGACAGCGCCTCTAGTCCGGATGCCGGCGTCTGCGATGCCCCCGCGCTCCCGCTTCACACGGTGATCGATCTCGCAGGCCTGGGGCTATGGCTCAGCGATGGCAGCCAGAGCGCGCCCGTGCCGATGCCGAAGCGTCCGGCGCGGGGTGTTGTGGCGTCTTCTACGTCATCTACGCCGAGTGCGGCCGAACGGCCCGTGCCCGCTGCAACGGCCGAACGTTGCGCCCCCCGGCGTGAACGTGGCCGCCGTCGCTCGCCCGCGGCGTGGCTCGCCGTGACCGGCTTGTCGCTGTTCATCGCTGGTGCGGGCGTGGCGATCTGGCGAACGGGGACCGCGAACGTCATCTCCCGCCCGCCCCAGCCCGACGCACTGAAAACCCTCGCCGCCCGCATCGCCCCCGGCGTCTCGCTCACGACCGCCGGCGACGCCGTACGACTGTCCGGCGGCTGCATCGACAACGACACACGCGCCCGGCTGCGCGCCGAGGCTCGCTGGCTGGGGAAAGTGTTGAGCGACGAGACATGGTGCCCGGAGAACGCCATGCAGTCGGTGAGTACGCTGTTGCGTCTGCATGGCTTCGTCAACGCGCAAGTGAGCGTGACGCCGGACGGCACCGTCCTCATCGGCGGCCCGCTCGTTGCCGACGGTCGCTGGCGGGCGGCGTCCGACGCACTCGACGCGCTTGCACTGCCGCATGGCTGGCGCGTGGCCGAGGGCACGATCAACAGCCTGGAGCGTTTGGTGAGAACGTTGCGCGACGCAGGTCAGCTACGCGGCATCGACATCTCCCGCGATCGCAACGGATGGCGGCTCACGGGCGCACTCTCGACAGGGCGGCAAGCATCGATGAAGGGCATCGTGGAGGCCTGGAATACCGCCGCAGACGCCATGCCCTTGCGCATGGAGCCCCTGCCGCCACCGATTCCGACGCTGGGCGAGACGGGCTTCTCCGCACCGCTCGTGAGCATCGGCGGTGCGCCCGGTGCGCCCCGGATCACGCTCGCCGACGGCACGCGTCTTGCGCAAGGGGTTCGATTGCCGGGCGGCACACGAGTCATTGCCATCCATCCGGACGGCGTGTCGATCGGCGCGCACGACCGCCTCTTCTATCTGCCATTGACACCGGAGACCCAGCTTGACGATTCGTCTGACCCATATTGAAGACGCGCTCGCGGCCGCACCCGGCCCCGTGTCGCGCGATGTCGGCGCGCAGCTCGATGCGGCGCGTCAGTCGCTGGAGAAGGCATTACGTACACCGCTCTCGCCCGCGCAGCACACGCAGGTGCAGGCACAGATGCAGGCCGTTCAGGCCGCCGGTGAGATTCTCGAACGTATCGCGCGTTGCTACGGCACGTCGTACGGACGGTCGTCGTAAAGGCAATCACGGATCGGACGGCGATGATTTGTGCGGGGGCGCCGAACGAGATTGGGAGTACAGCACGCGCGTGCGCAGAAGCGACAACGCGGTTCGCGCGACCAAAGTCCGCGTCGGTCGATCGTGGGAACCTTCTGCATCGTCCCCCGGTCGCGTGGCTCGCATTCCCGGCTCTGCCGTATGACGCTTGCACGGGGCGCGTCACCGACTTCCTCCACTCTGCACGCTTACCATGCCCAGTTACGATCTAGCACAAACTCTCGTCGAAGCTCTGAAGTTGATCGGCTGCGACCCAAGCAAGATCGACGCCGTCGACAACCACTCGCCCATCGAACTGACGTTCAACGCTTCGCCCAGCATCATCGTGGAGACGGTGGACCGACAGGTGTGCAGCATTCACGCCGTGGTAGCGACAGACGAAGCCGCCCGGCTGCACAGAGCGAACAGCGAGCGACTTCTGCAATTTCTGATTGAGCCCGCCGAATGGGCGGTCACGGGACATGTGCAATTACGCGAACGTGACAATCGTCTGATTCTGCACGCGCAAGTCCGGGAGAGCGCGGCCGCGGAGGCAGAACCTTTTGCCCAGGCACTCACTGATTTCTACGACCGGATCAAACTCTGCCGGGAACATCTGCGCGCCTGAGCCTCGCGCGTTCGCGTCGCGCGCGTCGTCTGCGGCACCGCTTGGCGCATGCGAAATGCGCCAGTCAATTTGACGAAGTCAGCGACGTCAGAGCGCGTTGCCCTCACACGCGATGTCGGTACGCCAGGCGTCCAACGCCTCTTCGAGAGCTTCGCGCTGTGTCTCGTCGCGAAAACACCCTTCGTGAGCCGACTTGATCAGTTGCGTGAGTTCTCGTGCGAATGCGTAACGCGCATCGACCGTCGCCACCCCCAGATACGCCGCACGCTGTGCGAGCCATTCCGCGCTCGCCCAGGGCTGATCGAGCAACGTGAGCGTCTGCGCGATCATCGTGTCCGTCTCGAACGCGCGACAGCCTGCCGTGCGCATGACAAGCGCCGATTGCTCGCAAGCCGATTCCAACGTGAGGAACAAGACCACGCGACGAAGATCGTCGACGACGGCGGACAAGCGTTGCGTATCCGCATCGGCCTGATTGGCGCCCAACTCCAGCCCGAGTGCCTGCATGAGCGCACGCAGTCTCGCGCGACGCTGCGAAAAACGACGGCATTCGTCGAACCATTGCGTGAGCGAGCGCTGTGCCCCCTGCGCCTGACGGAAGAGCGACTTGAGTTGTTGCAGCAGCCCCATTCCCGGAGATTTCCCGTCAGCGCATTCGAGCGCCGCGAACGCTTCGATGGCCCACGTCTCGGATGCCGTCAATTCGTCCAGCGTGCGACGCAAACGCGAGCGCGTCCCGACATCGAGCCCCCCATCGGCCAGCCAGGCCGCAACGACCAACGCCGCGTGACCCGCCGACATTTGCGTCTGGCGGATCAGTTGATGGGGATCGGGGACGAAAGGAAGATCGCGCAATTGGCCTCGCAGCGTCTCGAACTGCACACTGTTGACCCGCGCAAACCGGTGCATCTGTTGTTCGAACAGGGCGCGCGCGCGTTGCTTGTCGTCGCGCACGTCACGCTCGCCCGTTCGGCGGAACCGCACGCCGAGCGCGAAGCTCAGGTTCTCCTGCGACTCCGCAAAGGCCGCTTCCTCGTTCTGCGCGATAGCGGCTTCGACCAGCGCAACGTGGCCCGGCAGGTCTGCAAAAGTGCCACGCGGCGATTTGCCATCGCCTTCGAGCGCCTGCCATTCGTCCGCCAGTATGCGTTCGAGCGCCGGATTTTCCCGGGGCAATTGGATGCCGGAAGGGCGGGACGCCGGTAGACGCTCAACCATAGGCGACCTCCAGATTCGGCGCCACGCGCAAACGCTCGATGACCCCCGCCAGATCGGCGTCGAGATCCAGGCACACCGTGACCCATTCGCTCTCGATGCGCGCCTGATGAGCGCTCAGTGAGGCATCCGCCGAGCACGGGAGCATGATGTCGGCGTGACGCAAGGCATTGGCGACGGCGTCGTAATGCGCAGGCGGCACACGCAGCACGAGCGCGCCTTCCCGAACGAGTCCCGGCAACGCCTGTCCCACGCGATGTGCAAAACGCTCGCCCGTGTCGAGCGAGCCGACAAAATTCGATAGCGCACCGGTCAGGGCGTCGGCCACGCGACGCTCCAGCGAGCGCACGATCTCGCGCTCCATCGACGCCTCGTCGACCAGCCATTCCACCGTCTGCACGACGGCCGCTTGCCGCGCCGTTTCCGCCAGCGCCGCCGCCTCTTCCTGAGCCCGTTCCTGCGCCGCCGCCTGCCACGCGTGGCGCAGCGCTTCGACCTCGCGCCGGGCCTGCTCACGCTCGGCCAGCGCGGCGTCTCGCTCGGCCCTGGCCTCGTCCATCCAGCGCGCGCGACGGCCGGCCTGCTCGCGCAACAGCGTCAGCGTTTCGCCGGAAATCACCGGCCCCGCCGGAGCGGGGCCGTCAATCGCTTCGATGGACGTCAATGCAAGGTCGATGACATACATAGCATCTTCTCCAGCGCCACGAGGCGCGGCCAAATATCGTCCTCGACGAGCGTGCCGTCGGGCAAAGGCAACGCGCGGGCCTCTGCGGACGGTGGCAGCAAGATCCGCGCCGCCGCGCGCACCGTCGCCACATCGTCGGCCGATGTGACCGGCGCGGCGTCGAGACGCGCCCCGGTGAGCGCCAGTGCCGCGTCGGCGATCTGCTCCGGCGCGTACGCGGTGCGCGAGGGCCAGTCGCGACGCGTGAGCAGCAACCTATCGCATTGCCACGCGTCGAGCCATGGCGACAGCGCGCGACGGTACGTTCCGAGCAGCAGATAGTCCGGGCAGCCCAGCATGCGCAAGCCGTGCGCCAGCGACACACGGCGCAGACTGCGCACAAGCCGCAGCATCGCGCGCGCCGTGTCGCTCTGCGGGGGCACACAGTCGGGGGCCAGCGCCGAGGCGGGCCATCCGCGTCGCGCGATCAGGAGACGGTCGACGTGCGCCCGGCACGCCGGATGCCGCTCATAGGACGCCCGCCACGCCGCCATCCCGAACGCCTCCCACCACCCCGCGTCCATATGCGTGCCGGGTTGCCAGATCAGGCTGGCGAGCTGCGTGTGCGCGTTCACGACGCCCTCGATACGCGCTCACGCAAGCGAGCCACCCAGGTGTCACGCCGGCGCCACGCCATCACCCCAGCGACCACGAACGCGATCCCCGCCACCGCGACCATCGCCCAGCCCAGCAGCGCACGCCATCGTCGCGCAGCACCGTCGCCGTCAATGCTCGCCCCCGCCGATGCCGACGTCCCGATAGCGGCCCGCGGCAATCGATAATCCGCCGGCTGCAACACGATGCTGATGCGCTCGGGCGACACGCCCGGCACGCTGTCGTGCACCAGACTGCGGATGTCGGTCATGCGCTGGGTCATATTGACCTCGGGGCTGTACTTCACGAAGACGGCAACGCCTGGAGGCAGCGTGGTGCGTCCGGACGTATCCGTGGGCACCTGTGCGATGGAGACTTCGGCCACCATCACGCCGTCGAGCGCCGCGAGCATGCGCTCCAGACGCTGTTCCTTGAGGAAGATGAGTTTCGCCTGCTCCTGCAAGGGCGAGCTTACGAGTTGACCCGCCGGGAAGACGTCTTCGACCGACGCGCGTTTCTGGCGCGGCAAGCCATGCTGACGCAGCACTTCGACGCCACGCACGAAATCGTTGCGCTCGATGCGAACCGTCATGCCGTTGGCGTCGGCGCGCTTGTCTGCCTGAAGTCCGGAGACGAGCAGCAACGCGAGCATCTGATTGGCTTCCGTCTCGCTCAATGCGCGATGCAACTCGACCTTGCAGGCGGTGAGTGCCAGCAAGAGCGTGCAGACGAGCAAACCCCGGGCGCGGGCACAACCTTTTTGGAGACGCGCGACGAAGCCGGCAAAGGGGACAGCTTGCGTCATTGCATGTGAACCAGCTTGTTGACGCCTTGCGTTGCCGCGCCGGTCGCCTTCGCGACGAACTCAAGCGCGAGCACACGCTCGGTGATCTCGCGCTGCGCGGCGAGCATGCGGACCGGATCGTCGAGCATGCGCTCATCCATCGTCACCCGCTGTGCGAGATGTTCCGTGTTGCCCGCGAGTTTTCCTGCGGCGCTTAACAGATGATGTTCCGGCAACGACGGCGCACTGGCGAGCGCCTGTTCGAAACGTGCCGCGTCGGTTTGCGTGACGGAGGTCTCTGCCACTGAGGTCATCCAAACCGGGGCGGCTTTCGCCGGCACCTCGGTGGAGGGCGCTTGCGCGACAACGTCTGCGATCGAGAGAGTCGTCATAACGAAGAAATGGGAGATGAGAACGAGGTGGAGGAGACAGAGCACGCCTGCGAGGATGACGCCGAAGCCGCTGTCGAGCGGCACGCTTGCGCCGCATGGAGCCAGTGAGTGAGCGCGTTAGTCGCGTTAGTCGCTGTAGCCGCCCCGTCGCCCTGCCCGGAAGCGGACACCCGGGCCAGACGAACACGCGCGGCATCGGTATCGCCGAGCGCGAGGAGCAGCGCCACATGCAGGCACTCGCGCACTTCTGCATCCGGCACGAGCGACGGCAGTGCGCGCAAAATCGCGCGAACTTCCGTCTTCATGCCCTGGTGCGCCCCGGCGAGCGCCAGCGAGATGACGTGCTGACGGACCGTGGCATCCAGCCATGGCGTGACGATCTCGTGTGGCGCAGATGGTTCAGATGACGGCACAGACGATGCCGCGAGCGGTGACACGGCCATCATGCAATCTTGGCGATGATGCCCATCAGCGTATCCTTGATGAGCTTGATCGTCGCGCTGTGCAGACCGACCATCGTGGAGAACTGCTGCAACTTGAACTGCACATCGAGCATCTGCCGGGGATCGTTGACTTCCCGCGCGCGAACCGCCTGCGTCGCTTCATCCGACATGCTGCGCACGCCCTCCGACATGCCGCGATGGATCTCTTCGACGTTCATATCACGCCCCCATCCGTCACCGCACCGTGCCCTGCGACCAGATCGGCGCGCATGGCGGCGTAAGCGTCGGCACGCGGCATCGCCACACGACGTCCACCGCGTTGCGGCGGCGTGCCAAGACGAATCTCCGTCGGCGCGCAATCGAAGCGCTTGCGGAACGTGTCGGTGAAATGCGCGTGATTGGTGAAACCGCACTCCAGCGCGATATCGAGCACCTTGTGACGCGTCGAGAGCAGCAGATCGCGCGCGAGCCGCAGCCGTCGCTCGAGCAGCCATTGCTTGGCAGGCATACCGTACGTCTGCTGGAACAGATAACGGAATTTGCGCAGCGGCATACCGAACTCTTCCGCGAGGCGTCCCACCGGCCACGGCCGATGGAAATTCGCTTCGACGAAATCGAACAGCGAGTGGCTGCCCGCAATCGTCTGGCGCAACATCGCCGAGAAATAACGCTGGTCCCGGCACAGACAGTAGACGTAGAAGAACCGCAGCATCGCCATGTGGTCGACGTTCTGCAACGTCATGGCCACATCCACCATGCTCGGCTCGAGAATCAGCGTGCGAGCCGCCTGCCGGTGAAAGACGCCAAGCGGACGCCGATCGAGCAGATCGACGACATCCGGATACAGCGCCTGCAAATCGCAAGCGTGAAAGTCATGCGACACCACCGGCCCTGGGGCATCGATCGTCGCATCCGAACTGGTGGCAGTCATGCTGCCCGCAGGCAACGTGTGGACAAGACCGCTCACATTGAGTTTGACGTCGTGGCGGCTGATCAAAAATCGAACCGTACTCATAAGCTCCTCCTCTGGCGACAATCCGTCGGCGGGATGACAAAGTCGAAGCACACACGATAGGCGAGTACGCGCGCGAGCATCATCCGGTGGAAACCTTAATGTGGGTCGCAGCCCCCCGCACTTTTGGCTTTTGGGAAGAAAACTTTCGATAAACACAAAAAACCCGACGCACGATGGCGTCGGGTTTTCTTTGACGAGACAAACTTACCGCAATTGCCTCAGGCGGCTTGCGCGGCAGCGAAACTGTCGGCGCGTGCCATCGGCCAGTATTTTTCGTATAGCTGATAACGGAACTGACCGCGCAACAAATCGCCCGGCTCCAGATACTTGAGTGACTCCGACATGAGACGAATCTCATTGGACGACACGCGCTCGACGATGTGATGCGCGCGCAGGTCCGACGGATGCGACAGCCCCGCCGCCTGAATCAACTCCTGCAACGCGTGCAACGTATGCGAGTGGAACTGATGAACGCGCTGCGCCTTGTCCGGCACCACGAGCGCCCGCTGACGCAACGTGTCCTGCGTCGCCACACCTGTCGGGCAGCGATCCGTATGGCACTTCTGCGACTGAATGCAGCCGATGGCGAACATGAAGCCGCGCGCCGAATTGCACCAGTCGGCACCGATCGCGAGCGTGCGAGCGATATCGAACGCCGTAACGATCTTGCCCGACGCGCCAATGCGAATCTTGTCGCGCAACCCCGCACCGACGAGCGTGTTATGCACGAGCAGCAGCCCTTCCTGCAACGGTGCACCCACGTGATCCGTGAACTCCAGCGGTGCGGCGCCGGTGCCCCCTTCCGAGCCGTCCACGACAATGAAGTCGGGCAGGATGCCGCTCTCGAGCATCGCCTTCACGATGCCGAAGAACTCCCACGGATGACCAATGCACAGTTTGAAGCCGGTCGGCTTGCCGCCCGAGAGCGTGCGCAGCCGGTCAACGAATTGCAGCAGGCCCAGCGGCGTCGAAAATTCGCTGTGACGCGACGGCGAGATACAGTCCTGCCCCATCGGCACCCCGCGTGTGGCGGAGATCTCCGGCGTGATCTTCGCGGCAGGCAGCACACCGCCGTGCCCCGGCTTCGCGCCTTGCGAGAGCTTCACCTCGATCATCTTCACCTGCGGCGTTGTGGCCTGCGCGGCGAACTTCTCGGCGCTGAACGTGCCGTCGTCGTTGCGGCAGCCGAAGTAGCCCGACGCCACTTCCCATATCAGATCGCCGCCTTGTTCCCGGTGATGCGGCGAGATGGAGCCTTCACCGGTGTCATGGATGAAGTTGCCGAGTTTCGCGCCGCGATTGAGGGCGCGGATCGCGTTGGCCGACAGTGCCCCGAAACTCATCGCGGAGATGTTGAAGATCGACGCCGAATACGGCTGCGCGCGATCCGGCCCGATGGTGACGCGAAAGTCGTGACCCTTCAGCACGGTGGGCGCGAGCGAATGGGCGATCCATTCGTAGCCCGTCGCCTTGACGTCGAGCTCGGTGCCGAACGGGCGGCTGTCGACGTCGCCTTTGGCGCGCTGATAGACGATGCTGCGCTGCGCGCGCGAGAACGGCGTCTCGGAGGTGTCGTCTTCTACGAAATACTGGCGAATCTCCGGCCGGATGAATTCGAACAGAAACCGGAAATGTCCCCACAGCGGGTAGTTGCGCAGCACCGCGTGGCGCTGCTGGACAATGTCCCAAACCCCGAGGACGACAAGCGCCGCAAACGGTAACGGCCAGAACGGATGCCAGCCGTCAGCCAACACCAACACGAGCGCGGCGACGAGCAACGCTACAGCGATCCAGAGAGCCAGAAATCGGCGCGAAAACATGAAACCTCCTTGCTTTTGTGGGGGGACACTCACCGGCCCTTGCCGGGTGTCCCCCCGGCAAGGGCCGGTGGCTTCAGTGCGCGTTGTGCGTGTTGAGGATGATGTGTTTCGAGACGGCAGCCGTTGTGGCGGCCTGCTTGTCGGTATCACCGGCGAGCGCAGGCGTCGTGGACGCGATGATGCCGCCGCCCAGACAGACTTCGCCGTCGTACAGCACGGCCGACTGACCCGGCGTGACGGCCCACTGTGCGTCGGAGAACGACAGCGTGAGAGCGCCGGCGCCGGCGTGCACGACTTCGCAGGCGGCGTCGGCCTGACGGTAGCGGGTCTTCGCACCGCAGCGCGTGCCCTCGGCCGGCGGCTCCCCTGCGACCCACGACAGGTCTTCGGCGTCGAGCGTGTTCGAGAGCAGCCACGGATGGTCGTGACCTTGCACCACGTACAGCGTGTTGCTCGCCATGTCCTTGCGGGCGACGAACCACGGCTCGCCGGAGCCGTCACGGCTGCCGCCCAGACCGATGCCCTTGCGCTGACCCAGCGTGTAGAACGCCAGCCCGACATGCTCGCCCACGACCGCACCGTCCGGCGTCTTCATCGGACCCGGCTGGGTCGGCAGATAGCGATTCAGGAAGTCGCGGAACGGCCGCTCGCCAATGAAGCAGATCCCTGTCGAGTCCTTTTTCTTCGCATTGGGCAGGCCGATCTGCGCGGCAATCTCGCGGACCTTCGTCTTCGGCATTTCGCCGAGCGGGAACATCGTGCGCGAGAGTTGCGTCTGGTTCAGACGGTGCAGGAAGTAGCTCTGATCCTTGGTGTGATCGAACGCCTTGAGCAGCTCGAAACGCCCTTCGCGCTCGCGCACGCGGGCGTAGTGACCGGTGGCGATCGTCTCGCCGCCCAGCGCCACGGCGTGATCGAGGAACGCCTTGAACTTGATCTCGGCGTTGCACAGAACATCCGGGTTGGGCGTGCGCCCGGCCGAATACTCTCGCAGGAATTCTGCGAACACACGGTCCTTGTACTCGGCGGCGAAGTTCACCGCCTCGACGTCGATGCCGATCAGATCGGCGACCGACACCACGTCGATCCAGTCCTGCCGGGTCGAACAGTATTCGCTGTCGTCATCGTCTTCCCAGTTCTTCATGAACAGACCGACGACGTCGTAGCCTTGTTGTTTGAGCAGCCATGCCGTGACCGACGAATCCACGCCGCCCGACATGCCGACTACTACGCGTTTTTGACTCATGTGTTGCCTTGCCCGCCGGTCAATGCCGGGTGGGTCTGAAGTATGGCGAGGTCGTAACGCACCCCTCGCAGGTAATCGTCCATGCAGCGCTCCAGAATCAGTGAGCGATGTCGCGAGCGCTGTGCGCGCACTTCGTCGGGCGTGAGCCAGAGCGTGCCGACGATACCGTCGTCGAGCGGGCGCGATGCATCTAATTCGCCCAGCGTGCCCGTGAAGGCAAAGCGCAGGTAGGCGATGTCTTCCGGCCCCGGCGCGAGATAGATGCCCAGGAGATGCAGCGGCTCGAACGTGTGCGCCGTCTCTTCGAGGACTTCCCGGCGTACGGCGTCGAGAATCGACTCACCCGGCTCCAGATGACCGGCCGGTTGGTTGATTAGCAAGCCCGCTCGCTTTTGCTCCTCGACAAACAGAAAACGGCCGTCGCGTTCGACGACCGCAGCAACCGTCACGTTGGGCTTCCAGCGTGCATCCATGACACATCCTTGCGGGACGCGGGGACCATTACCCTTGGCCGCCCCGATAAAAGCGTCATTTTACCGTCTGACGGGGTTTGGCGCTGGGAAAGGGCCGACGGTGCAACCGACCGGTCGGTCGGCCTCGTGGCCCGTTGTCCCCGGGGGCCGACAGATCGTCGATGACGATTGGGACATCCTCCTATGCCGTTTCGCGCAATAGGCGCGTCATGGTCTGTTTACCCGAAGGGAACGTGCCCGGAATTAGGGTGAACAGACCCTGATCTTCGGGTAAGCTTCGAGCACCAGCAAAGTGCAATGTGCAGGTGCAGTACCGCATCACCGGTTTGTGCAGTAGTTCGTATGCAGTGGTTTGTGCAGGACTAATGTCATCAGCGGCGAAACAGGTCATGCGTCTGTTCCGGCAGCGTACGTGCTGCGGCGCCTTGGCCGTTGATGAGATCAGTTCACAACCCCAAGGAGAGACGCAATGAAAATCGGCATTCCCGCCGAGACGCTTGCCGGTGAATCCCGTGTCGCGGCTACGCCCGAGACAGTGAAAAAGCTGGTGGCGTCAGGACATCAGGTCATTGTCGGACACGGTGCGGGAGACGCCGCCAGCGTGCCCGACGCCGCCTTCGCGGCCGCAGGCGCCACACTGAGCAACGCCGCCGACGCGCTCGGCGCCGAACTCGTGCTCAAGGTCCGCGCCCCCTCCTCCGACGAACTCGCCCAGATCCCGCGTGGCACCGTGGTCGTCGGCATGCTCAATCCGTTCGACGCCGAGAACAACGCGCGCATGGCGGCTGCGGGCATCATCGGTTTCGCTTTGGAAGCCGCGCCGCG
>NZ_JBIUZU010000015.1:0-75978 GCF_044745225.1 Pandoraea sp. NPDC087047 | reverse complement strand
GTTCACACGCTTGCGTCGGGTCTCCCAACCGTCCATCCACTTGCCGTTGTCGTCGTATTTGCCCGGAATGAAGACGGCCGGCTCGGGGTTGAGCACGCGCTCTTTGGCCGCAAAGAATTCGTCGCTGGCAACGAGAGCCTGCGCGCCCAGCCGCGGGTCGGCCAGGTTGACGTAACGGCGCACGAATTCGGGTGCGTTGGGATCTTGCGGGGCGAGGGCCATGCCAACTCCTTGATGCTTTGTAGGGTCTGAAACTTGGTTGATGCCGCTATGTACCGGACCGGCGTGGGCTCAGTCGCGTACCAGATCCTGCAAGCGAAATCCCGCGATGCGGAAGATGTGGCGCAGGCAGGTTTCGATTTCGTCGGCACGGCTGTTTTCGAGCCGCGTCGCAAAGTCTTCAATGATGCTACTCCGCGTGTGCCCACGCACGGCCAGGATGTACGGGAAACCGAACCTGGCTTTGTATGCGTCGTTGAGTTCGGTCAATCTTGCAAATTCTTCGGCGCTGCACTGGTCAAGGCCCGCACCCGCCTGCTCTCTGGTGGATTCGGCCGTCAATTCGCCACGCACCGCGGCTTTGCCCGCCAATTCGGGGTGAGCGCGAATGAGCTGGAGTTGCGGGGCTTCGCCAGCGTCGATGACGGCCTGGCACATGGCGTCGTGCAAGGCATTGACGGTAGCGAACGGACGGTCTTCCCAAGCCGCTTCAGCGACCCACGGGGAATGCTCGAAGATGCCGTCAAGCGCGGCAATGAACTCGGCGCGCGACAGCGCTGACAGCTCGGCAACGGTACGTTGGCTCATAGGCAAGGGGGCGTTCATTAACTGCTCTCCTGGAGAACAAGGCTGGCGCCCCGCCGCACGCTTGGTACAGCCCGATGACGCCTGTCGGATTCAATTCGAATTCATTCGGATGCCGCGCCCGCCACGCCTCCCGGACGCAGCAAGCTCTCTCGCAACGCTTGGCTCACGCCGCCACAAACGGGTGACGCGCCTGCCAATGCCGCGCCACATCGATTCGACGGCACACCCACACGCGGTCGTGTTTTTCGATGTGATCGAGGAATCGCTGCAATGCTGCAAAGCGCCCCGGACGGCCCAGCAATCGGCAATGCATGCCGACGGACAACATTTTCGGTGCCTCGTCGCCCTCGGCGTACAAGACGTCGAACGCATCGCGCAGGTAGTGGAAGAAGTGATCGGCCGTGTTGAAACCCTGCGGCGCCGCAAAGCGCATGTCGTTGGAGTCGAGGGTGTACGGCACAACGAGGTGCGGCTTGAGTTCGCCCCCACTGGTCTGCACTTGTGTCCAGAACGGCAGGTCGTCGCCATAGTTGTCGGCGTCGTACACGAACCCGCCCTGCTCGACGACAAGACGGCGAGTGTTGGGACTGTCTCGTCCGGTGTACCAGCCCAACGGCGCGCTACCGGTCATTTCTTTGAAGATGTCGATGGCAATGCGCATGTGCTCGCGCTCGGTCGCCTCATCCATGTTCTGGTAGTGAATCCAGCGCCAGCCGTGGCACGCGATTTCATGCCCCAGTTCCTGGAACGCGGCCGTGACTTCGGGATGCCGCTGCATGGCCATGGCCACGCCGAAGACGGTCAGGGGCAGCCCGCGCCGCTCGAATTCGCGCAAGATGCGCCACACGCCCGCGCGCGAACCGTATTCGTAGATGGACTCCATGCTCATGTGGCGAGCCTCGTAGGCGGCCGCACCAATGATCTCGGACAGGAACTGCTCGGACGCACGATCCCCATGCAGAACGCAGTTCTCACCCCCCTCTTCGTAATTCAGCACGAACTGGACGGCGATGCGCGCACGTCCCGGCCAATCGGCAAACGGTACGTGACGACCATAGCCGATAAGGTCGCGGGGGTAGTCTGTGGAACTGGCGTTGTTGCTGGCCATGATGTCTTGGCATCCTTCTGTTGGCGAATCGATCGAAGAAGTTTAGCCAAATACCCTCGGGCGAAACATAGCCATATTCAGATATTCAGGCTGCGCTTTGACGTATAGTCGCCCGCCGCTACCGCCGCTCGTTTAAGCGCGCTCCCCCGCCCGCCAATGCCCGCGCGACGTCCTCCAGCATTTCGGCACCGCTGTCAATTTCATGGAAACGCCCATCAAATTGTGCTCAACTGGCGCAATTTTGCAGTTTTTTGCCGGGCAATAAAAAAGCACGCCGGGCCATCTATTCGGCTCGGCGTGCTGCTGTTTCTCGCCTTTTCAGGTTTCCCGGACGCCCGGTCGCCCGTCATGCCGCTACATAGGGATATCCCGTAAGCGTGAGCGTGACCTGTGCTCCCGATGTCTGCAATCTGGCCTGCCCGCCGACCGGCAAGGTGAGCTTGTCGGGGCAATGGCCAAACGGCATGTCGGTGACGATGGGAATGCCAATGACCCTGCGCATGTTTTCGATCATGGTGGGCATGTCGTACCCGTTGTCGTAGTCGGTGATGCGGTACTGGGAGAAGTCGCCCAGCACGAGCGCCCGCTGACGCGCCAGAATGCCCGACTGATGCAGTTGGTACAGCATGCGCTCGACACGGTACGGCGGTTCGTTGACGTCTTCGACGAACAGCACGCCGCCCTCGATCGACGGCAGATAGCGCGTGCCAATGAGGCTGCACACCATCGCCAGATTGCCGCCCCACAAGGTGCCGGAGACGTCGATGTCGCCGCTCGCACCGTCTGCCTGCCATTGGGCGACGTGACTCGGCGAATGCAGCACGGACTCGAACTGGCCCAGGGTGAAGTCGCTCAGGGTCTCGGCGCCGAAGTCGGCCAGCAGCATCGGCCCCGCGAATGTCGTCATGTGCGCTTGCGAGAGCAGCGCCAGTTGAATGGCAGTGAAGTCGCTGTGGCCGACGATGGCCACGGGCGCGTTGTACAGCCGGTCGTGCAGCGCGCCGTAATCGAGGGAATCGAGCAGATGCACGGCGCCATACCCGCCACGCACAGCCATCACGATTTCCGGCAACGGATGGTCGCGTCTCGCAAGGTGGTTGATTTCCGCGATGCGTTGCTCGTCGGTGCCGGCAAAACGCCAGTACCGGCGCGCCAGCGTTTCACGATTGGTGACGGTGTAGCCGAGCCGCTCCAGCGTCGCTACGCCGCGCTCGGCAATATCGGCATCGGGCGCGTAGCCGGACGGGGCAATCAGTTCGAGTAGCTTGGTCTGCGTCAATTGGAGGATTCCGATGGAGGGACGGAGGACGCGTCCGCCGGCTGGGCAGCAGCGGACAAGCGACGCGCCTTGGCTGCCGCGCGGCGCTCACTGAAGAAGGTCTGAAGAATGCCGACGCACTCGTCGCGCATGACACCGCCGACAATCTCGGCATGATGGTTCAGACGCGGCTCGGCAAACAGGTTGACGACGCTGCCGCACGCTCCCGTCTTGGGATCGGCCGCACCGTACACAACTCGCTTGATGCGCGCATGCATGATGGCGCCGGCACACATCACGCACGGCTCGAGCGTCACGTACAGCTCGCACTCGGGAAGCCGATAGTTGCCCAACGCCTGCGCCGCCGCTCGCAAGGCCTGCATCTCGGCATGGGCTGACGGATCGTGGCCGCTCACGGGGCAGTTGTGCCCGACGGCGACGACCTGTCCATCGCATACGACAACGGCACCGACCGGCACTTCTGCCTGCGCCATCGCGGCGCGGGCCTGCTGGAGCGCCAGCCCCATGTAGGTCTCGTCGGTCGCGGGTAAATCTCGATTCATGAAACGTTGACGAAAAGCCGCTGCGCATAGCGCATCCCTGAAGTGACTTCGGGACACGCTACGCACAGCGCAATTGGCCGCTGGCGGCAATGCGCTATTCTCGCACAGCCCCTCGCCTGCGCTCACGCCATTGCCGCATTTGCCGCCCCCCGCTTGCGATACAGCACGAGGGTCGCGATCAGGCCGCAAACGGCGGCAAAGGTCATCCACCAGCCCGGCGCCGCCTTGTTGCCAGTCAGGCCAATGAGCCCGGTCGCCACCGCCGGGGTGAAGCCCCCGAACAACGCTGTCGCCAGGCTGTAGGCGAGCGAGAAGCCCGCCGTGCGTACATCCACGGGCATGATCTCGGTCAACGCCACGACCATGGCGCCGTTGTAGCTCGCGTACAGGAACGACAGCCACAACTCGACCATCAGCATTTTGCCGAAGGTGGGTTCCACGACGAGCCACGCCATGGTCGGATACGCCGTAAGAATGGTCAGGACGGTGAAAATCAGGAGCAACGGCCGGCGCCCGACGCGATCGGACACGGCCCCCATCACCGGCAACCAGATGAAGTTGGAAACGCCCACGCAGAAGGTGACGACGAGCGCGTCGGTGGTGGAGAGTTTGAGCACCGATTTGCCGAAGGTCGGCGTGTAGACGGTGATCAGGTAGAAGGACACGGTGGTCATGGCGACAAGCATGGTGCCCGCCACCACGATCCCCCAGTTATGCACGATCGACCGGAAGATTTCGCTAGTGCTCGGGCGATGCTTGCGCGCCAGAAACGCTTCGGTCTCCTGCAACGAACGCCGGATCACGAACAGCACGGGCACGATCAGGCAGCCGATGAAGAACGGAATGCGCCATCCCCAATCGGCCACTTGCGCCGGCGCCATCCATTTGTTGAGCAGGTAGCCCAGCAGCGCCGCCACGATGATCGCCACCTGCTGGCTCGCCGACTGCCAACTGACGTAGAAGCCTTTGTGCCCGGGCGTCGCCATCTCGGACAGATAGACGGACACGCCGCCCAGTTCGACCCCGGCCGAGAAGCCCTGCAACAACCGCCCGATCAGCACGAGCAGCGGCGCCAGATAGCCGATGGTCGCGAATCCCGGCACGAAAGCGATGAGAATGGTGCCCATCGCCATGATGGACAGGGTGACGATCAACCCGCGCCGACGCCCGATCCGGTCGACGTAAGCGCCCAGGATGATGGCGCCCAACGGACGCATCAGGAAACCCGCGCCGAAGGTCATGAAGGTGAGCATCAGCGACGCGAATTCGTCGCCCGACGGGAAGAACGTCGCGGAGATATAGGTGGCGTAGAAGCCAAACAGGAAAAAGTCGAACATCTCCATGAAATTGCCACTGGTGACGCGAATCACGGTGGCAACTTTCGAGGGAGACGGCCGCGGTACCGATGCGGGATTTGCGGGGCTGGAAGCCATGGCGTTCACCTCTACGGACTCGATGTCGCTCAAGATAGCACCGGATTGGATGCCCGGACATCAGGATTTTCGGGTTTCACCGCCGTCGCCCGGCCGGGCCAGTATTACCGGGTATTTCAATCCCCGGCCGGGCGACAGCATCGTCAATCCACGTGAAAACCTGATGAAACCGACTCAGACCATGTCGTCGCCCGATGGCTCAGTCGCCGGGCGCTGTCTGACAGCCTGCGCGGCGCGTCTGACGGCATCCGTGCCCACTGTCGCCACCCAGTCGCCCGCGTTTGCCCCCGCCCCGATCACGGCGCCCGGCACCCTCGCGGCGTTGTCCACGGCCGCGGCGCTCGCATTGGCAAGCGGTTTGACGACGTGCTCGCCCGTGGCCGCCGCCACCGCCGCCGCACCGCGTCCCACAGGCGCCAGCACCGGCGCCGCTTTGCCTGCGGTCCACGCAATGCCCTGCCCCGTCGGCTTCAGCACGCGTGAATACGCCTCTCCCGACACATGTTTGATGCCCTGTCCAACAGGCGTGAAGGCATGGTCGAACACGAATTGCGAACCGCCTGCCACGCCGCGGGCCACGGTCTTCAGTACCGGCTCGACGTAAGGCACGGTCTTGAGCACGTCCGCAGTCGCCATGAGCATCTTGCCGACCGGCGCCATGCCCTTGCCCGCGAGCACCATGCCAAGGTCCGCTCCCTTGTCGACAGCGTTCATGACGCCGCCCAACCCCACCGTCACCAGATGACCGAGCGCCGCATTGCGGTCGCCCGCCGGTCGCGCGATACGGTCGAGGTCGGCCAGCGACGTCTCGCCGGCGCTGGAAATCGACGCCAGCATCGCACTCTGTTTGCCCGCATCGTTGGTGCGTCGCGCGTCTGGCTTGTCGCCGCTGTTGCCCACCCACTTCTCGGCAGCCATCGTCGAGGTCATGCTGAGAACCTCGACCGGCGTGGAGTACAACAGTGTCATCAGTTGCTCGAACGAGCTGGAAATCACGCCCTTGTGTTCGAGCAGGGACAACACCAGCCCAATGCTCGCGGCGATCTCGCCGCCCGTCGCCATCGAGCGCACGAGCGTGCCGGGGCCGCGTGCGGCACGCACGGTGTTCATGGCCGATTCGCCGATGTGCTTGCGCACGTCGGCGACGTCGGGCGTGGGAATGACGCCGTGATGCATCAGCTTCAGCTTGCTGTCGACCAGCGCCTTGTGATCGTTCAGCACGTCGAGCGGCACCATCGCACCGGACGTCCACGTCGCCAACAGGTTGGTGAACTGCTTCGCAACGAGCAGCAGCACAGCCGCCTCGCTATGCCCGGCGTCGCGCGCTGCCGCGGCAAGCTCGCGCACGTAGTTGTTGGCGATGGAGCCGATTGCGGCGATGGTGCCCGAGAACGCCGCGCCCTTCAGATCGTCCACCGTGTCGCCGAGATCGTCCGGGAAGAAGTTTTTCCCCTTCATCACTTCGGCCAGGCGCTTGACGACCATGGAGTCGAAGGTTTCCGCGAGCAGCGGTGTGATCGCATCGATCAGCGGACCCGCCGCCTTGACGGTGCCGGGGCTCATCCCCGCCTTGACCCGCGCCCAGATGCCATAGTCGAAAGCCGCGCCAAGCGTGCCGGTCCCGCCCATGCTCGCGGCCAGCCCATAGGCGAGCCCGCGGTTGAAGGTCTTGTTGTTTGCCAGCGACAAGAGCGACATCGCGCCGAAATCGTTGCGGAATTTGTCGATGCGCGCAGCATTCGCCTCGCCCGGCGCCTTGCGCGCCAACGCGGCCTGCAATTGCGCCCCCACAGCGTCGCCGGGCGTCACCTGGATGCGGATGCCGATGTCGCGCAGGAACGCCGTCGGATGTTGAAGCGAGCCCGGCATGGTGATATAGGGCATGAACGCCCCTTCCCCCTTGTCGATGGCTTCGCGCAGCAGATCGGTGGCGAGAATCGGGCTGCCATCCGCCAGCTTCATGAACGCGTCCATCTTCTCGGGCAAACGCTCGTCCCACGCGATGCTGATTTTCGCGCCCGGCGGAATCTGCAAATCGCGCACCAGCGCCGGATCGAGTTCGGCCACGAGATCGAGCACGCCCTGGACCCCATGGTCCTGCTCGCATCGCAAGCGCCCGTCCACCTTGGTCAGCGCACCGCTGCACGGCGGCGGCATGACGAAGGTGATGTCGTCGCCACCCGACGCCGCAGAAGCTTCCGACGACGACGAACTGGCGCTCAACATCGTGGCGGTAGAGTTGCGGCGCTCGACGTTCATGCGCTCGCCCGAGCCGGGCAAGGTCGCAGTACGGGCACGCGGCGCCGTGGATGTGGCGGACTCCGCACTATCGGTCGACCGACGTGGTTTGAGATCGGAGAGTGCTGTCGCCTCCATCTCGAAACGGTTGCCAGCCGGTGCGCGGCGGGTCGACGCGCCACCGGTTTGCGGTGTGCAGGTTTCGTGGAGCTCGTGAACTTCGGCGGGGACGGACGGCAGCGTCGGCGACGCAGGAGCAGACGTTTTCATTTCGATATTCCAGGGGGTGAACAATCGCGCCAAAGCTTACGGCGCGAGCGCTTTCCCACACTGCGGGAATAGTGAAATGCTGGTGCGGTTTGCGAACTGCGTTCGTCGAATATCGAATATCAGATCGCCGCGCGCGACAGGAAGCTCAGATCGTCGCGGGCCATCGCCTTGATCTCGTTGCGCGTAGTGAGGATATGGGCTTCGAGCAGGGACACGACCGTGACCACGTCGCGACGCCGGCATGCCGCCAGAATTTCATAGTGGTCATGCTGCGGCTTCTCCTTGCCGGTGGCCTGCGACATGGCGAGATTGGAGTAGCGATCCGTGGTGAGACAGTGCTCTTCGACGAGGATACGCAGGCGCCGGTTGTTCGCGGGCGCGCAGAGCGCCAGATGAAAGCGCCGGTTGTATTCAGCCCATTCGGACACGACTTCGGACGCCGAATATTCGCTCAGGATCTGTTCCATCACCTGAAAGTCACGCGCCGCCATGTTGGGCACGGCGAGCTTGGCCGCGTGGCATTCGAGCGCCACACGAATCTCGAGCAATTCGCACAATTGCTCCAGATTCATGCTCGCGACCGTCGCGCCGCGGTTCAGATGATGGACGACCAGTCCTTCCGCCTCCAACTGCCGCAACGCTTCGCGCACCGGCACACGGCTGGCGTTGAAACGCTCGGCCAGCGCTTCCTGACGCAGTTGATACCCACCCGGGAGCACGCCGTTCAGAATCTCGTCTCGAAGCGTGTCGCGAATGGCCTGATGAAGGGCTTGGGGTTTGGCGTTTCGCATGATTACTTGCCCGAGCGCGCCTCCGCCAGCGCGATGGTCAGATGGGCCACTTTCTTCTTGAGCGCATCGCGCTCGGCCGTCATGGCCTTGAGCTCCTTCGACAGGCGGGTCAACTCGTCGCACGGATCGGCACTCGTATCCCACGGCGGCGTGCCGTCATCGTCTTCGACGATCTCGTCCTCTTTCTTCTTGCGTGGCTTGACCGGACGCGCCTCGCGTACCGAGCGCGCCAGTTCGCGCAACTCCTGCTTGCCCGCCACTACCGCCGCGACTTGCGCCGCCTGCGGCAAGGTCGACACGGCCGCGGCCGCGTTGATGGACACTTCGCCACGCTTGAGGGCATCCACCAGTTCGGGGGCCGCCGCGTTGTGGATCTGCTCGATCTGCCCCAGCGTATTGCTCGACAAACGCGCCGCACGGGCCAGCGCCGCGCGCGTGAGCGCCATCGTGTGCGCCGGGATCGAGGACTTCGCACCGTCGCCGGCCTCGCCCCCGGCCAACGCCGCTTGCGGGGCCTGCGGCTGTGCCTGTGCCGCGGCGTCGGCCGCGCCCGGCTCGCTGCGCCCTTCGAGAATCGTCTTCTTGCGCAATGCGAGTACGCCGCGCTGGTAATCGGACACGCTGCGGCGTCCCAGATGGTTGTCGATCATCCACAGATGGACGTCGTCCATCGACTGGAACGAGGGGTTCTGGACGGTGCGAAATTCGATGTCGTGCTTGCGGCAGATCTCGTAACGGTTGTGGCCGTCGACCAGCACATCGCCCCACAGCACGAGAGCGTCGCGGCAACCTTCGGTAAGCAGGCTCTGTTCGAGTGCCGCGTATTCATCGGCCGTGAGCGGATCGATGTACGCTTTGAGTTCTTCGTTGATCTGGACTGTCATGGAATTGTGTGACGGTGCCGCCGCGCCCGGCGACGGCAAGCAAAATCGTGGCAGGCGACATTATCGCTTGTCCGCACAGGAATGACGAAATCCCCGCCTCCCGCCGCCAGGAGCGCTCAGGACAGCACGCCGTGATCCGTCAGGAATGCCTGAATGCGTGCGAGACGCGCCACCGGGTCGTCGATCCCCAGCAACGTTTCTTTCTCATGCGCGGGCAGCGGCAGCAACTCGGCCCAGCGATCCGCCACCCAGCCGCATTCGTCGAGCCGGTAAGGCGGTGCCAGCGGTAGTTTCGCCGCGCGGGCCGGATCGCGCTGCAAACCGGCAATGAGTTTGCCCAGCGTGTCCGCGCTGATCTGAAGCGTATCGGGAATGGCGACGCTGGCGTCGTCCGGCAGCATTTGCGCCTCCCCCATCCACAAGCCGTATTTCCCCAGCTCGACGGACGAGAGCCGGAACTTGGTCGTCCCCCGGCACACCAGTTCGAGCAACGCCGGCATGGGTGCGCGCCAGTCGTCGATGCGCGCCATCGTACCGATCATCGCCAGCTCCTCGACGCTGTCAGGCAGACGCACTTCGCTGCCCTGTCGTAGCACGACGACGCCGAACTCGGTGCCATCGGCCAGACACCGCTTGATCATGTCGAGATAGCGCACCTCGAAGATGCGCAAATGCAACACCCCCGAGGGATACAGGGCATTGCCGAGCGGGAAGAGCGGGATCTGGGCCATGCCGTATGATGACATGAAGTCACACTTGGCAAGTGCCAATGTCAGGCCACGCCGTCGACTCCTGCGCAAAGCGCTCGATCAGGAAGTCGAGCAGCACCCGCACGCGCGGCACCATGTACCGCGTTCGATGCCGGGCATTGTCACGTTGGCGTGTTGATGACGCGATAGCCGATAAACGGCATCGCTAACTCAGAAGTCGAACGGATCTTGAGTAAGCCCTGTGAAGCAATGCCACGCGGGCAAAGCGTGCGGCGAACTGTTTGCCGTAGAATGATGCAGGCAGTAAATGTCGCTTGAGCGCGAAGTGCTGGCGGATCGGCGCAGCTCGACAGGAAAGCTTGGCCGCCTTATCGCGACACTTCTGCAGCAGGATATCGAGTTCGGCGCTGTGCTGATCGACGCATCACCACAGCAAAAATAAGGCTCGCCCATAGCGCAACAAACACTTCCTCCAGATGCCAAGTGGTACCCGGCTTTCGGCGAGCCGCCTTTGACGCGATGCACAAAGCCAGCGCCGAACTTGTCACATCAACGCCGGATCGTGTCGTAACTGACAATCACCCCGCGCTCGAACAGCAACTTCCGAAAGCTCAACTGAAAGCGATCAGTACCAGCACACCACATAGAGCTGATGATCGCAGCAGGGAACCGATGTCCGCGACAGAGCGATTCGGCTTTCTTCATCACGCCATCTTACGCGACCGCTTTGACAACGTAACAATACCCCGGCAAACATGAATTGACAAATCCCTCTGGATGTGTACGCTTTATTTGTCCAGTGATCTATCTCGCCTTCGCTAAGGCTCCGGACAAACGGTACGTGATGGACTTGGGCTTGCCGCCAACCCACCACCGTGTATTCATCATTGGTTAGAAGGAGAGAGGTATGGAAATCATCGATGTTAAATCCAAGGAAACAGATCAATCAGCGGAAGTTATTGATATGATCGACTGTGGCCCTGCTTCCGAAAAGACGCAGGGTGTGTCCTTATTGTTGCTTTTCGAATTGGGTATACCCCCCAACGATAGACTATTCATACTCGACATCGGACTCTAACAGTTCGTCAATCGTAAACGGAAGAAGTCGCAGGTCGAAAAGCGGGCGCTGCGAAGCACCGCGGGACACTGGAGGAACCGGAATGGCTCAGTATCGTTTGGCCCACCATGTGTTCAGCTGTGTACGCGATAGACAGGTCGTCTTGCTGGATCTCAAACAGAATCGCTACTTTCTGCTCGACGCGACGAAGGTCGGCGCATTCACCCATTTGATTCATGGGTGGCCAGCAGACTGGACGAGTCCAGATTCCCCTGAGATCGGTCGACTCAGCCATCTCATCAGCACACTGCTTCAACGGGGAATGCTTACCACTGTGCTTCGCGAGGGTTGGGACGCAGTACAGCCCGTTCAGCTAGCCTCGCCAGCGATTGGATTGATCGACGAACAGGAAAACCTCCGCCCACGCATCCGGGCCAGCGACCTGTTCGCCTTTCTTGTTGCCGCAGGCTATGCCAAGTTCGCGTTGCACTTCCTTCCCTTTGAGCGGATCATCTCTCGAGTTCGCCTGCGTCGGATGGCATCGGCATCCGATGGAAATCCACCGAGCGTCGAACGGCTTCGAGAACTCGTCGAGATTTTTCTACTGCTGCGCATCTTTCTGTTTTCATCAAGAAACGCCTGTCTGTTCAATTCGCTCACGTTGCTCGAGTTCCTCGCTCGTTATCGCGTACTACCCGACTGGGTATTCGGTGTACAGGTAACACCATTTGCCGCTCATTGCTGGTTACAGTGGGAAAACCTGATCTTGAATGACTCCCTCGAAACTGTGTGCGGCTACACACCTATCATGAAAGCATAACAGATTGATCGAAAGAGATCGTCCATGTATCGATATCTAGCATTGGTCTGGCGCTCAAGTGATGAACAATCTGCCCAGGAGGCGAGGACGCTTGCTGCTCGCCTCCAAGCTACATCTCCTGACTGGTCGAAGGTTGTAGAGGTTGATGGTTTGATGGTATTTCACACGGAATCAGGCGTTGGCGCTAGCAACACACGTCTGCTTTCTCGCGGATCGGGAGCCGTGCTGGGAACGGTCTTTCACAGAAATTGCGAACGGGCTGCAACCACCGTCGCATTCGACGAAAGTGAAACGCTATCCATCGTTGACAGCGGCGGATGCTGGCTGTTTTCTCACTACTGGGGACGATACGTCGCATTCGTGCGCGACCCGGCCAGCACGGAGGTGCGGGTATTGCGCGACCCGACCGGAAGCTTGCCATGCTTTCTAGCGCATTCGCAAGGCGTCGACATTATCTTTTCAGATTGCGAGGATTGCCAGGCATTGATACAACGGTGGTTCTCCGTGAATTGGCGGGCCATTGCCAATATCATGGCCGGCGGGATAACTCTGTTCGCCCGGGAAACCGCCCTGGACCAGATCGAAGAGATTCTCCCGGGCGAGAGTGTGTCTTTTGCTGGGGGCACACGACATCGAACAATCGCATGGAATCCCATTGACGTTGCATTGCGCGATCCAATTGAAGACTTCGAGGCAGCCGCAGAAGAGTTGTACCGCACCGTGCGCTCATGTGTGCATACGTGGGCGGCCTGTTATCCTGGCATCGTCCACAATCTCTCGGGGGGGCTGGACTCGTCGATCGTGTTGAGCTGCCTGACGAGCGCACCGACTGAGCCCGCGATCACATGCATCCATTATTTTAGCGACGGCCCAGGCGAAGACGAGCGCCGCTACGCGCGGACGATGGCAAAGCATACCGGGGTCGAACTCATTGAGCGCCAACTTGACAGCCGGCAATTGAAACTCGGGGAAATTCTCACCGCAAGGCGTTCGCCGCGTCCATGGAGCTATCTATATGAACTTGAGCACGGACGGTTCGAGGTCGAACAGGCCAAACGCCGAGGGGCGAATGGCCGTAGCGCTGGCCTGTTTTCCGGGTCAGGTGGCGACGGTGTATTCTTCCGGAATCGAGCGGAACTGGCCATAACTGATTTACTGTTTCAACAAGCCCCCCAGACCGACCTGTTGACAGTCGCAATAGACGCAGCAAGACTCTCACGCCAATCCATCTGGCCACTATTAGCCAGTTCGATTCGCGCTCGGGTATTCGGAAGCCAATCAACCTGGCCCCGTATGCCACCGTCGCAGTCACGAAGCCTCGTTGATCCGCGCATCTTCGAGATTGCTCAGGAAAAACAAAACGACTTGACCCACCTGTGGGCAAAAACAACCCAAGCACGGCACGTGCCACCAGGCACACTCTTTCAGGCTGGCGTCAGCGTCACGCCCCCGGCCTACTACAACACTTTTTCATATGGCCCAGGTCCTGAGCGAACGTTCCCTTTACTTTCCCAGCCAATAGTAGAATTGTGCTTGCGGATTCCGTCTTACCAGCACATCAAGCTCGCCTGTGATCGGGCCGTTGCACGTCGAGCCTTTGCGGCTGACCTCCCCACCTCGATCGTTCGAAGATACCTGAAGGGATATATCGCTCAGCACACGTACCATATCTTTGAGCACAACATTGATTTCATCCGGACGTTCTTGCTTGACGGTGAGTTGGTACGCAATGGCATGCTAGTTCGAGAAACCATCGAGCGTTACCTCTCTGGGCACCCGCCTGATGACCAACAGTACTCCATTATTCTTCACGAATACGTCTGCACGGAAGCCTGGTTGAGAAGTTGGTGCCCTCGTTAGACAGGCCGGACGGCTGCCCACCACAGAATCAAGGAAATACGTCGTCGGAACCAAGTCCACGCGACGTCTCCTCCCTAATGTGGCCGGAATCAATTTGATAAACGCGATCAGCATATTTCAAAAGAGCAAGACGGTGCGTTACAACAAAAATGGTTGGCGCGTATCGCCTGATTCGCTCAAGGATCCTGAGCTCCTGAGCGATGTCCAATGAAGATGTCGGCTCATCCAGAATCAAGATAGCTGTCTGTCGCGCTAAGGCCCTGCCCACAGCGACACGCTGCCGCTCCCCTCCGGACAACTCTCTCCCTTGAACACCGAGCATTCGGTCCAGCACGTTGGGCACCTCAATTTCACCAAGCCCGAAGAGCTCCAGATCGTTGATGATTTGCACCAGAAAGGCATCAGATGGCGGCTCCAGACAACCAAATATCAGGTTATCGCGCAATGTTCCTGTCAGGATGAGAGGGGTTTGCGGAACCACCGCGACCTGCTCCGTGATAGCCGCAACGGACGCACTTGAAATATCGACCCCATTCAGGAAAATGGCACCGTTGAGAGGTCGAATCAATCCTAGCATCAGATAGATGAGGGTTGATTTACCATGCCCGGATGGACCAATCAGGACTGTGAATTTCCCCTTTTCAACTCTGAGGAAAATATTTTCAAAAATAGAGCGCCCACCAATGCTCAGACTAACACCCTCAATCAGATATGCAAATGGATATGCCCCCTCTCCCCCAGACTTTCTGATACCAGATTCAAGTGGCATTTCCAGGACGTCAAATCCTTCACGCAACGCAAGTTGGTTTCTGCGCACATCAGAAAGCGACGCCGCGAGGCTGACAAAGGGAGCAGTCAGTGACGTGAGATATCCAACGATCATAACGAAATCACCGATTCCTAATGCGGATCGATGGACGTTATCGGCCGAAAATGCCGTGAACGCAGTGAGCAAAGCACCAGCGCAAACTGCTTGAATCGCAAGCAGGATAGATAGTTGAAGATTTGCACGAAAAACCTGACCAATGTATTTTTTCAAATATTCACCAAAGGCAACCTCCTCTCTCGCGCAAGCGTCATTAATTTTGATATCTACAATAAAATTCAATCGCTCTATAAAATGACTTGACAATGTATTGGATGCGGAAAATAACGCAGCGTGAGCTCGCCTAGATTGAGTGGAGAGGCACCACGTAACAACAAACAATATGAATACAGAAACCACAAATCCAACGGAAAATAGGGCTCCTTTTATATGCCACAGCACGCCACCGGCAAGGGTCAACTGGAATAGAGTCGGCGCAATCACCCAAAATACGGTCGTGGATATCATGCCAAAAGCCACCCGTGCCCGCGTGACGACTGCCAACATGGCCCCAGGATCGATTTCGATTAGGCGAGGATACTCCACTCTTATTAAATGAGAATAGAATGCATATTGAAATGAGGCATCGCACCTTGCCAGCATGATTGACGAAATTACTGCCCGGAGCCACTCGAATATACGGGCACCCGTCCAACATGCTCCATATCCTACGGCCAACAGGATTGCAGTATTTCCACTGAGATCGGGACGCGCCGCTATAGACAGTGCGTTAATGGTTTCCCGCATCATATACGGAACCATTGCGCTCAGAGTCGCCATGGCCACCATCAGTAGCGATGCAAGGAAAAAATGCCAAGCGAGCGACGGATACCGTCTAACAACGATTCGATACGCCGCCACATAGCCTACGCATAACTCAGCTAAGAATGACATGTGCGCTCCACTTGTCCAAGCCCTAGTCGCCGCTCGAAAACATGGACCCAGCAAACGGCTTTGAGACCTTCAGGCACAACGCCGCCACCCTTGCGCCCAAAAAAGCCTGCATGAGACGGGCTAATGTTTATTAACGAAGGCACCTATTGGCGCACGGGAAGGCTACTTGCGTTATCAGCCCAGTGCATATTAGGGCTAACCAAATAGATAGCACTCTCATCCTACTGCCGGTCGAATCTCAAATACGCGCAGCGATTGACTCGTCGGAAAACCCACAGAGAAAGCCTTGGCCGATAGAGCCAACCAATATCGCTTCCCGCAGTTCAAGGAATGGCACGGGAGCGAAAACCTGAAATTCGCTCGACACGGAAAGATAAGAGTAACAATCTATCGCCTTATCAGCAGGATTCCCATATCCACGCAAGCGTGCTTGCAAAAAATTCCGCCGCGCCGATCGGCAGCGTCCGACAAAAATGAGTGCTTGATTTAAAAACTAATCATCCCCAAGGTATTCTCACGTTTTCAAAGTGGTCGCGCAAGATAAAGTTATGCAGACAGTATGTCGCTTGAGCGCGGGGCGGATCGGGTCCGAAGCTCGACAGGAAAGCTTGGCCGTTTTGACGCGATGCACGAAGGCTGAGCTGAAAGCGATAAGTACCAGCGCACCACATGGCCAATGATCGCAACAGGGAGCCGATGTCCATGACAGAGCGATTTGGCTTTCTGCATCGCGCCATCTTGCGCGATTGCTTTGATAACGCGACAATACCGGTCAATGTAGACGCACGCAACGCGCGAAGTACCGCATCGCGAATACGCCGTTGCAGACGCGCAATACGCGAGACGATCAGCAACATCATGTCGCTATGCGACCAGCCCGTGACGATCCACACTGCGTCCGCCGCAAAGAGCGTAAGTGCGGCGCGCACGCTGCAACGACCCGAGGCCGTCCAAGCACCGCAGATAGTCGTCGATCTGCTCGATCAGGCGATCGACGGCGATGAGTGCCGTAGGCGTGCGAAGCCCCCGTCAGAACCGTCTGAAGATGTTCACGGGCCTGACGCATGAGGTCCGCCGCGCGCGTGAGTTCTTGCGGGCCGCGGGCAACCGCTGAGGACACCTCGCGCCAGACGTCGGCGAGCATGGGTTGCAATGCGCTCAGCGCTTGCCGGTGGGCAGCATTCTGCGTAGTCGGCGGTATGCCGCCCGCTAACGCGGCAAAGAGCGACGCCATTGCGTGCCGCACTGCGTGGGCGCGATGGGCGAGATCCACGGACTCGGCCTTGCCGACGGCAAGCAGATCGTCGACACCGTAGATCTCGGCCATGAGTTGACGACGTGCGATGGCGACGGCTGCCGTAGCCTTCTCGTCGCCCGGCGTGTGAGACTCGGCCAGCACGTGTGCGGCGCGCGCGGTCAGCCGCGAGAGCACGTCCTCCAGCTTGTCCCGCACGCTACGGGTGCTGAAAAGCGCGGTGACCAACGACAGACAGATCGCGCCGACCATCACCGTCGAGCCGCGCCCGACGACATGCTCGAACGTCAGATGCGGATGCTGGAGTGCACCGAACGTCGCCAGTCCAACTGGTATATCCCGCCACGACGACACCCGACGCGCGGAAGTGGCGCAGCAGCGTCATTCCTGCGACGCACAGGCCCAGCCAGGCGGCGAATCCGAGAAGGAAGCACCACGGCATCTGCCCGAAGGCCGACATCAGCAATATCGAGGCGATCATGCCCGCGAGCGTGCCGAGCACACGCCACGCGCCCTTCCCGATCACCGCGCCCTGAATCGGATTGATGACGAGCAGCACAGTCGTTGCCGCCGAGTACGGCATTTCCAGCTCAAGTCCGTAGGCAACGCACAGCGCCAGCCACGCCGCAACGACGGAACGCATGAGGTAAGTAGCGCGCGGCGAAGTAAAATCGAGCCGCAGCAGACCGGCAAGCCACCAGCGCAGCCATGAAACGCTGCGTACGCTAGACGATGTTGCCGAAGAAGGCGTCGATGACACGATGACCCTTAAACACAGTGACGATGCTCATCACTGTAGGGGCGGCGTGTTCGATGCGAAAAGTGACTTGATTGGAATGAACGATTGCGTCAAACGCACTGATTGATGCGATCAACACGCCTCGCAGATCGTTCGTATCGTGCGGCGCAGCCACTGATGTGCCGGATCGGCCTGGAAGCGCGGATGCCACGCCTGCGTCAGCACGACCGTCGCCAGCGGCACGGGAAAATCGAACTGGCGCAGGCGCATCCCGGCGTCCATCGCGCTCTGCGCAAGATGCGACGGCAGCGCCAGCAGCAGGTCGCTATCGCCCAAGGAAAAGAGCGCCGTGAACGGCGTAGGAACGACCAGCGCCACGTGACGCCGCAGCCCCAGATCCTCCAGCGCGTCGTCGATCGGCCCCGCAAACTTCCCGCGTCGTGACACACCGATGTGCCCCCACCGCGTAATGCGCTCGGGCGTGATGTCCTCGTCGAAAATTGGATGATCGTGGCGCGCGATGCCGACAAAGCTCGTGGTGAACAGCGGCTGCACGCGAATCTCCGGACCAAGCTGGCGCGACGCGCTGATGAACAGATCGATTCGGCCGCTGCGCAATGCCTCGTCGTCGATATCGTCTTCCTCCGGCGCGAAGCGCAGCATCGCGCGGGGCATCCCGGCGGCGATCGCTTCGAGCAGCCGTCCCGAATGCAGGCCCACGAAGATGTCGTTCGCGCGAACGTTGAAGCGCCGCTCCAGGGTTTTGAGGTCGACGCCGGCGCCCGGCGTGAGGACTTGCGTGGCTTGCTCAACGACCAGCCGCACCTGCTCGCGCATGGCCAGGGCGCGCGGCGTCGGCACCAGTTTGCGCCCAGCCTGCACGAACACCGGGTCGCCCAGCGTCTCGCGAATCCGGCTAAGCGTGCGGCTCATCGCGGGCGGACTCAGATGCATGCGTCGCGCGGCGCCGACCACGCTGCCCTCCTCCAGCAAAACGTCGAGGGCGTGAAGCAGGTTGAGGTCGGGGTGCGACATGGCAGCGTCCGGATTCATTGCACAAAACGCAATGCTAACGCGTGTGCCGTGCTTCCCGCAAAAGCCATTCGTGGACGTCGGCGATCTGCGCCGCATGACGCGTGCGGCGCGGATGCACGATGTAGAACCCCGCGCCGGTACGCAGTTCGGTGTCGAATAGCCGCACGAGACGGCCCGCTGCGATGTCTGCGGCGACGAAGTCTCGGTGCGCAAGCGCCAATCCTTGCCCGGCAACGGCGGCATCAATGGCAAGGGCCGTCTGATTGAAACGAACGTTCTTGACGGCCGACAACGAGGCCGTGGGCAACGCGAGCTCAAGAAACTGCGGCCATGCGTTGTGAGCGTCGTGCAGCAAAGCGTGGCCGCGCAGGTTGCCCGTCTCGTCGGGATGACCAAGGGCCGCCACCACCGTCGGGCAGGCCACCGCGACTTGCACCTCCTCGAACAGCGGTTCCACGACCAGTCCGCCACCGAATGGCGGACGGCCGTAACGCACCGCGAGATCAACGGCGTCCGCGTGAAAGTGCGACAGCCGGTCGGTGGCGAGGATACGCAGATCGATGTCCGGATGGGTTTCGAGAAACGCAGGCAGCCGCGGAATCAGCCATTTCGATGCGAACGTCGGTGTCACGCTGACGGTCAGGCGCAGCGGCTCGGGACGCAGCGCCTGCGTCGCCTCCGTCAGCATCTCGAAGGCGCGTCGCACACTCCCGGCGTAGCGCCGACCGTTTTCGGTCAGCGACAACGCACGCGGATGCCGCTCGAAAAGCTTCATGCCCAGTTCTGCTTCAAGTCCGCGCACTTGTTGCGCGACAGCCCCTTGCGTGACACCCAGCTCCTCGGCGGCCAGCCGGAAATTGAGATGCCGGCTCGCCGCCTCGAAGGCGCGCAAGGCATTGAGCGACGGCAATCGGCCGATGGCTTGCGTCATAATGTAGTTTTTCTACTGTATGAAGTGGCGAAATCTGGTGCGTGGAGCCCGCTTTGCAATGTTACGCTGTCGCACAGAGTTCAAGCGAGTCGGCCACCGTTGGGGTGAAGGCCGGCGTATCCGGAGGATATCAGCATGACAGTAGAAAAAGTGGCGTTGATTACGGCAGGCGGCAGCGGCATGGGTGCCGCAGCCGCGCGGCGTCTGGCAGCGGACGGGTTCAAGGTCGGCATCCTGTCGTCGTCGGGTAAAGGCGAAGCGCTGGCGGCCGAGTTGGACGGCGTGGGCGTGACCGGCTCGAATCAGTCGAACGACGCACTCACGAAGCTGGTGGAATTGGCAGTGCAGCGCTGGGGGCGCATCGACGTGCTCGTCAACAGCGCAGGTCACGGCCCGCGCGCGCCGATCCTCGACATCAGCGACGAGGACTGGCACCGCGGCATGGACACGTATCTGATGAACGTCATCCGCCCGACGCGACTCGTCACGCCGATCATGCAGCAGCAACGCGCGGGCGTGATCGTCAATATTTCGACGGCGTGGGCCTTCGAGCCGAGCGATATGTTCCCGACATCGGCGGTATTCCGCGCGGGGCTGGCGTCGTTCACGAAGCTGTTCGCCGACAGGTACGCGCAGGACAACGTGCGTATGAACAACATCCTGCCGGGATGGATCGACAGCCTGCCGCAGCAGGAGACACGCCGCAAGAGCGTGCCGATGCAGCGCTACGGCAAAGCGGAGGAAATCGCCGCGACGGTGGCGTTTCTGGCGTCCGAAGGCGGCGGGTACATCACCGGTCAGAACATTCGTGTGGACGGCGGACTGACGCGCTCGGTCTGAGGCCCTCCAGGGACCGGCTGACGCCAAGTCACGTTCATCACATCGCGTCAGCCCGTCCGAAGTTTCAGCGCCCGCCCAGAAGGAAGGGCAGCACGTCGGCCAGCAAACGATCGGGCGCTTCTTCCGCGATGTAGTGACCGCAAGGCATCGGATGTCCGCGAACATCGGACGCCACACGCTGCCACTCGTCGAGCGGCTTGAAGCAACGGTGAACGACGCCCCGCTCGCCCCACAGCGCCAGCACCAAGAAGGTTGCGTACCCCAATTCGCGCATGGCCGCGAGCATGTCCGTCGCCATGACACGCTTGCTGTCGTTGGCGTGATCGGCGTCGCCGGCAGGCTTGGCGGAGTCGCCGTAACCTCGCAAGTCAGCCAGCACCAACGTGAAATGCTGCGCCAGCGCGGGCGCAACTTTGTGCCAGGTCGCGGATGTTTGCGGGTGCCCGTGCAACATCAGCAACGCGGGGCCGCTGCCGCGCAGCAAATGGGCATCACGCCGCCTGCGGTGAGTCGTCGGCTGGCGCAACTGGAGCATCGGCTGGGGGGGCGCCTGCTGCAGGCGTACGACACGACGCATCAGCCTCACGCCGGAAGGCGAGATGTATTTGCAAGACGGCGCACGAATTCTCGGCGAGCTCGAAGCGCTAGAGCACGCGGTGACCGGGGCGCAGACATCGCCTCGCGGCCTGCTCCGACTGGCGGCGACGCTCGGCTTCGGCCGCACCTATATTGCGCCGGCCCTTTCGGCATTCGCGCGGGCGTATCTCGAATCCGGCCAACTGCGCGCCGTCCTGCCTCAGTGGACGCTGCCCGCGGCCGACATCATGACGGGCAAGCCGGGGCTCACCATTGATAACCGATACCGGCCCCGCCGCCCGCATCGCCACGCGTGTTGGCATTTGCGTTGAGCTTGAAAATCAGATGCCCGTCGGCAGACATCCGCGAATACCCGATGGCCACCGCACTCTGTCCCCTGAATGCCCCCACGGCCGCCGACAGCATGTTCGCGCCAGGCGCGCTGGGCTGCGGAAGGTTGGCCGTTGCAAGCGCCCCCGCAATCCCGCCGAACGCGTCGTTTCGAAGGTCCTTCACCTCCCTGCTGAGCCGCGCCAGACCGTTAAACGCGTAGCGTTGGCTGCCTATCATGCTCTGCTTGAGTTGCTCGACGTTCACCGCATCCTTCGGATCCTGTCCCGCCGCCACATTCGAGATACGGGTTCCGTCGGGCGCATTTCCGTTGCCCAACGTCACGCGGCTATCGTCCACGGTGCCATTGGGCGCTTGCTCGTACTGAACCGACGCCCTTTGAGATGCCTTCAACTGCGCGACATTGACCGCATCTGACGCCCCCACCCCAGGCGCAAGGTTCGAGACGGAAACGGGGCCACGCCCTTTGTCCCCCAACGTGACGGTTTTGCCCCCCGATGGACTGGTAGTGGGGTCGTAATGCAAGAAGTCTCCATCGCGGACTGGCACCAGCGTATCGATCTGCTTCCCCAGCGTCTCAAGGGCAAAATTCGTGGCCGCGAGTTGCGAACCGTTGATGGCATCGGTGGAAGACTTGTCCACGCGCCCCGCGGCAACGTTCGTGATGCTTCGCTCATGCCCGGCTGTGCCAACGGAAACCGTGCCGCGTGCCAATGCTCCGGCCAATGCGTAGGTCGTGCTCCTGATGGCCGCCTGCGGTGTACTGACCGATTTCTCCGTCGTAGAGCCACTGCCGATGGCAACGTCCCCCTCATTGACCGCCACGGCATTAGCCCCCAATGCCACGCCGAAGTGGCCGAGGGCCGCCGCTTTCTCTCCCAACGATACCGATGCGACCCCACCCGCTCTTGCCGCATGGCCCATGGCCAGGGAACTCGCGCGCTCGGCTTTCGCTGTGGGGCCAATGGCAATGCTCTCGATACCGGTCGCCGAACCGCTGTCGAGCGACGAATTCACGCTAAGGAATTTGAGGTTGCCACCCGTCCCGAACTGATTGAACTGTGCCGTCAGGCGGGTCATATTCGTGTCGATGGCCCGGAAGGCATCGCCTACGTTGCCAACCACCTTGTTCGCGATCGTGTATTTCGGTCCGGTGAGCGAGCCATCCGAATTGATGCTGGCCCCGCCGCCGAGACTCGACACGACACCGTGGGCCAAGCGGGCCAATTGAGCACCGTTGACGGCATCTGTAGACGTGTTCGAGACATTGCCTGCGGCGAGATTGGTCAGCCTCTGCGCTTTGCCGGGATTCGCAGCACTCGCCCCTTGCGCCACCAGAACCGCCCCGTCCGGATTGCCAGTGCGCTGCACAACGCCCACCGTGCCTAGCGCGAGACCTCGACTCACGTCGCCGAGCTTGGTGTCGAGCGCCGTCATGCCCTTGTCGACTTTGACGTTGGTCTCGACAACCTTCGTGTCCAGTGCCGCCATGCCTTTGTCGACTTTGGTATTGGTCTCGACGACCCTCGTGTCCAATGCCGCCATGCCTTTGTCGACTTTGGCGTTCGTCTCGACGACCTTCGTGTCGAGCGCCGTCATGCCCTTGTCGACGGCACCCAGCGCTGAACCGACGTCCTGAAAGCTCGCTTGCTGGATCTTGTATTCCGGCGCGGCAAGCGTCCCGTCCGGGTTTACTTTGGCCCCACCGCCCAGCCCCTTGGCAACGCTGTCCGACACGCCATACAACTGTGTGCCGTTGACGGCATCCGTCGAAGCATTCGAGACGACGCCTGCGGCAAGATTGCTCAGCTTCTGCGCTTTGCCCGGCTTCGCTGCACTCGCCCCTTTCGCTACCAGGACAGCCTCGTCCGAATTTTCAGTGCGCTGCACAGCGCCCATAGCGCCTTTTGCGATGCCTTGATTCATTTCTCCGAGCTTGGTGTCCAACGCCGCCATACCCTTGTCGACCTTGGCGTTCGTTTCAACGACCTTCGTATCGAGCGCTGCGATGCCTTTGTCGATTTTGGTGTTCGTCTCGACGACCTTCGTATCGAGCGCCGCGATGCCTTTGTCGACCTTGGCGTTCGTTTCAACGACCTTCGTATCGAGCGCCGCGATGCCTTTGTCGACTTTGGTGTTCGTCTCGACGACCTTCGTATCGAGCGCCGCTATGCCTTTGTCGACCTTGGCGTTCGTTTCAACGACCTTCGTATCGAGCGCCGCTATGCCTTTGTCGACCTTGGTGTTCGTTTCAACGACCCTCGTATCGAGCGCCGCTATGCCTTTGTCGACCTTTGTGTTCGTTTCAACGACCTTCTTGTCGAGCGCCGCCATGCTCTTGTCGACTTTGGCGTTCGTTTCGCCGACCCTCGTGTCGAGTGCTGCGATGCCTTTGTCGACTTTGGCGTTCGTCTCGACGACCTTCGTGTCGAGCGCCGTCATGCCTTTGTCGACGGCACCCAGCGCTGAACCGACATCCTGGAAGCTCGCTTGCTGGATCTTGTATTCCGGCGCGTCGAGCGTGCCGTCCGGGTTCACTTTCGCGCCGCCACCCAACCCTTTGGCAACGCTGTCCGACACGCCATATAACTGCGCACCGTTGATGGCATCCGTCGAGGCATTCGAGACGACGCCTGCGGCAAGATTGCTCAGCTTCTGCGCTTTGCCCGGCTTGGTCGAACTGGCCCCTTGCGCCACCAGAACTGTTTCGTCTGAATTGCCATTGCGTTGTACGACGCCTACGGTCCCTTGTGCGACATTGTCATTCGTGTCGACGAGCCTCGTGTGCAGCATCGCCACACGCTTATCGACGGCGCCCAGCGCTGAACCGACATCCCGAAAACTCCCTTGCTGGACTTTGTATTCCGGCGCGTCGAGCGTGCCGTCCGGGTTCACTTTCGCGCCGCCGCCCAGCCCTTTGGCAACGCTGTCAGATACGCCATACAACTGCGAGCCGTTGATGGCATCCGTCGAGGTACTAGCGACACGGCCCACAGCGAGATTGATCAGCTTTTGCGCGTTACCGGGATTCGCAGAACTCCCTTCCCGCGCAACCATGACCATCTCGTCCAGATTCACAGTGCGTTGCACAACGCCTATGGCCCCTCGGGCGACGCCTCGATGCATATCTCCGAGCTTGGTATCGAGCGCCGTCATTTCCTGACCGACTTTGGTGTTCGTCTCGGCGACCTTTTGGTCCAGCGTCGTCACTCCCTTATCGATTGCGCTAAGCGCCGAACCGACATCCTGAAAACTCCCCTGCTGAATCTTGTATTCCGGCGCGGTAAGGGTGCCGTCCGGATTCACTTTGGCATCGCCTCCCAGCCCCTTGGCAACACTGTCCGATGCACCATACAACTGCGCGCCGTTGATAGCATCCGTCGACACGTTTGAGACAGCTCCCGCAGCGAGATTGGTGAGTTTTTGCGCATTACCCGGGTTCGCTGCGCTTGCCTCATGTGCCACCAGGACGGTCTCATGCGGATTATCCGTGCGTTGAACAACGCCGGCGGCCCCCTGTGCGATGTCGGTCTCGATGTCACCGAGCTTGTTGTCTATCCCCTCGACCTTGGTGTCCAGGTC
Source organism: Pandoraea sp. NPDC087047 (assembly GCF_044745225.1). Lineage (NCBI taxonomy): Bacteria > Pseudomonadati > Pseudomonadota > Betaproteobacteria > Burkholderiales > Burkholderiaceae > Pandoraea > Pandoraea sp. NPDC087047. The sequence continues at coordinate 51,111 of NZ_JBIUZU010000015.1, read as the reverse complement.
CGCCATCCCTTTATCGACTCCGCCCAACGTAGAACCAATATTTTTGAGCGTGGCGTTAAGCGTTGTCATCCCCCCGTCGACGGCACCCAGCGCTGAGCCGACATCGTTAAAACGCTTGTTCTGGATCTTGTATTCCGGCGCAGTAAGCGTGCCGTTCGGGCTCACTTTGGCGCCGCCGCCCAGCCCCTTGGCAACACTGTCTGAAACACCGTACAACTGCGCGCCGTTGACGGCGTGCGTCGATGCGCTTGAAACGTTGCCCGCGGCGAGATTGATCAACTTTTGCGCGTTGCCGGGCTTCGCTGCACTCCCCCCTTGCGCCACCAGAGCTGTCTCGTCCGGATCGCCAGTGCGCTGCACAATGCCCATAGTGCCTTGCGCGATGCCTTGATTCATCTCGCCGAGCTTGGTGTCCAGCGCCGTGATGCCGTTGTCGACTTTGGCGTTGGTCTCAAGAACCTTCGTATCGAGCGCCGCCATGCCGATGTCGATTTTGGTGTTCGTGTCGACAACCTTCGTGTCCAACGCCGCCATATCTTTCTCGATTTCGGCGTACGTCTCGACAACCTTCGTGTCCAATGCCGCCATATCTTTCTCGACTTTGGCGTGCGTCTCGACAACCTTCGTGTCCAATGCCGCCAAGCCTTTGTCGACGGCATCCAGCGCCGAACCGACATCCTGAAAACTCCCCTGCTGGACCTTATATTCCGGCGCTGCGACTGTGCCGTCCGGGTTCACTGCGCCCCCACCGCCCAGCCCCTTTGCGACACTGTCGGCAACACCGTGCAGTTGCGCACCTGTCGTGGCATCTGTTGACGTCGAATCAACACGACCTCTCGCAACATTGACGATCCTTCGCTCAGCGGAAGTCGCGCCGACGCTCACGACATTGATCGTTTTCCCATCGGCATCGCTCATTGCGGAATCTGGCGTCACGGCACCGCTTCCCAATGCCACATCACCCGACCTGAACGCTTGGGAATTGGCACCAATTGCGACGCTCGACGCCTCCATGGCTTTCGCGGCGGCGCCAAAGGCAGACGCTGAATGTTTTTCAGCCACGGCGCCCTGGCCGACCGCCACCGCGCCTTCGTCTTTTGCGCTCGACGTCACACCCAGCGCAATAGACGCATTTGCACCTGCATTAGCATGATTTCCCAACTGGAGTCGGCCAGATTCCACCGAGAATGTCGACGCGTTATTCGAATCGACGGCGCTATCCCCGATCCGGACATTCGTGAGAAGCGATTGCGTATCTGTTTCGACAGCGAAGTAATTGCGCAGCGCAGCGCCGTCCCCCGCCCCTTGTAACTGGATACGCCGGCCCTTGAGAATGGCACCCTCCGACATGACTGACAATACGGACGAACCCAATGCGGCGCCGCCTGCCGGTCCTCCTCCATACCAAAGCCCGCTACTCAGCGTCCCGGCCCAAACACCTCCCGCGGCATCATACGCCGCCGACATATAGGAATATGAAGAGCCAATGCTGGCAAATCCCTCTCCCCAGGCGCTGCATTCCCTTAATTCGCTGTTTCCCGATGCAGCACTAAAACACCTCATGAATCTGTTGTTGTCGAGGCTGTACCCGATGAAAGGACTGCCGACAGGTTCTGCACCGCATATCTTGCTGACGCTCAACGCGCAGGACGACACTGCCGCGCACAAGATCAACTGCCGAAATCGAACCGTAATTCGGGTGACGCCAACGGGACTTTCAGCAGTGCCGGAATGGCACCCGTTATGAGGAGCGGCTGTCAATTGTCGTCGCGAATAACACCAGACCAGTCGGAAACTTCGCTTCATGGCATCGCTCCAGGAAAGCTGAACAGTCCACTGCGAAGCACAAACGTCTTGCACTGGAACACGGCGATTGTTGTTCCGACGGTTGTTTTTGGTATTGGAGATTCGCGCACGACGACTTGGCGATTCACGCACAACGCCTGGCATCTCTCCTAAAGTGTTGGCCGACCGATGGCTCCGGGCAGCGTCATCGATAAAAATCCCCTCAATCCCGCTTCTCCTCGCCGCTCTCCCGATATGCATTGATTAAAAATGGATAAACCTGACGATGGCGTACTGGTCGACGATCTCCGTTCCGGGAAACGAGCAATTCGCGTTATGGCGCGACATGCTTGCTCAATCGATCAACGTGTATACGGCGGCGACAGAACGCGGCGCCTGGAATGATGCCTTCCCATGTCATAACGAGACGATGGCCGTCGACGACATCTATGTCGCCCAAAACGTCCTGAGCCCACAGCAATTGATTCGTGGAAAGAAGGAGTTCTCGCAAGATAAATGCGAGATGATCATGGTGGTGCTGGGGGCCGATACGCATTACATCGAGTACGACCGGGGAGCGTATGAAGTTCGCAGCGGCGATCTGTTGCTGCTGGACAATCGCAAACCATTCACGATCTCGATCACGCATCCGGAGACAACGACACTCTCGGCACTCATTCCCCGACACCGGTTGCAGCCGCTCTTACGCGATCCGGATCGATGCATGCACGTGAACCTGACATGTGTGAATAATGGGCTCGGCCAGATGGCACGTGTCATGTTTCAGCAACTGTATACGAGCGCGAAGCAGCTCGATCTGGTGGGGCAGCGGCTGGTGGTAGATCACCTCATCGCATTGCTGGGGGCCGCCGCGAGCCGTGCCAGTTATCCGCAGGGAGATCGCGGGGAGTCGATGCATCAAGCACTGTTCGTTGCGATTTCCCAGCATATCGACGTATGCCTGACTGACTCGTCGATGAATGCCACGTCGGTGGCAAAGCGCTTCAACATCTCATCGCGTTATCTTCACAAGCTGTTTGAAGCGCAAGAACAATCCTTCGCTCAAACCGTTATCGACCGACGCCTGAGACGCTTTGCACATCTTCTGGTGCACGGTCAGTCGGAAACGACTATTGCCGAGACGGCATACCAATGCGGCTTCGGCGATCTCTCGCATTTCTGCCGCATATTTCGACGCGCGTTCGGCGTATCTCCCCGCGAGTATCGAAGCACCGCAATGTCCGAAAAGGAACCGTCGGAAAGGTAGCGACACATCGGTAACCCGGACACACGCAACCCTGGCCACGCAAAATCAAAAGGGCAAAAGCCCACGCTTGTCACGCTTGTCGCCTTTTCCGGCCGCCAGCCCCTTCCCTATGTTCTGAGCTTTCCACCGAATAACATGAATGTCTGCGTCTTCAGTCGCTGCCCGCACCGTTCGGCTTATCAAGCCGACTCCCGATTAGCACAGTCTCAAAAGACGTTTATCCCTCATTTAAAGACGTTCGACTTTATCTCCATATTTCCCTTAAAATAAGACACATCAGGGTTCTCGTTTGACTACCTCACCATGCATCGCATCGGATTTTTTGTTTGCCGTGGCCACGACGCGCTTGATCTTGCCGGACCACTTTCGGCTTTTAGTCAGGTCGCCACGGCTGCTGGCCATAGCCCCTACGATCTCCATGTCATCTCGCAGGCGGGAGGATCCCTTCTGGGCAACGCGGGCCTGCCGATCGAGACAAAGCCGATTGGAAGACGCCCATTTGACACGGTCATCTTCGTGGGTGGCGATATCGCCCCGATGCAGGAACCGGAAAACATCGCGGCTGCCAGGAAATTGAGTGCCAGAGCGGCGCGGGTGGCAAGCGTGTGTACCGGGGCATTTTTGCTTGCCGAAGCCGGACTGTTAGACGAAGTGAAAGCCACAACGCATTGGCGATACGCCGCTCAGTTGCAGTCACGCTTCCCTCGCGTCAAAGTCGAGGGCGACAGTATCTATATCGCGGACGGCCGCATCTGGACGTCGGCAGGTATCGCCTCCGGCATTGACCTGGCCCTCGCCATGATTGAAAAAGACATGGGCCCGGAAACGTCGCGCACCGTCTCCCGACTGCTGGTGGTTCCGTATCGCCGACCCGGAGGTCAGTCCCAATTCTCCGCAATGTCGCAGATGGACCCGGAATCGGATCGCATTCGCATCGCGCTGAACTTCGCCAGGGAACATTTGACCGAAGCACTGCCTGTCGAGCGACTCGCAGATGCGGCAAGGTTAAGTCCGCGACAATTCGGGCGAGCATTTCGCCGGGAAACGGGAGAGACACCTGCCAAGGCGGTCGAGCGTTTGCGAGTGGAAGCGGCGCGACTGCGCTTGCAAGACGGCAGCGAACCCATCGAACAGATTGCTCTCGCGGTAGGGTTCACCGATCCGGAGCGAATGCGCAGAGCCTTCGTCAAACTGTATGGACATCCCCCGCAATCGATTCGACGCGAGAGCAGACTCATCGGCAGCCGCTGATCGCACTATGGCAAGTCCGCAATGCGTCGTTACACAGAGTTCAGGCTCGACGCGCGTACTTGCGGGCGGTGGCCATGCGTTGCTCGGTGATTGCCTGCGCTCGCGCACGAACGGCGCTCAGGACATCGGCAGAGGCCTTTGCGGGTGAGCCCGAATCAAACGGCGGTTGCGGGTCGTAAGCCATGTAAAGTTGAAGTTCTCTGGCTACCTGCTCTCCACGAAGCAGCGCGGCCAGAATGAGAGCGCCGTCGATACCCGAGGTAACCCCTCCGGCGCTTACGTAATTGCCGTCGATCACGACACGCTCATCGCAAGGGATGGCGCCATAGAACGGGAGCGCCTCCATGGCTGTCCAGTGAGTCGTTGCCTTCCGGCCATGTAGCAAGCCGGCAGCGCCGCAGACAAGCGCGCCGGTACACACCGAGTACACATATAGGGCGCGCCGGGCTTGCTCACGAATAAACGCAAGAACGTCCTCGTCGGCTGCAACTTCTTCCTGACCATATCCTCCCGGAACGAGCAGAACGTCGAGCTGAGGCGCCTCTTCGAACGAGGTGTCCGGAACCATTTGCAGGCCTCGCATATCCCGCACAATACTTTTGTCTCTCCACAATGTGTGGAAAGTCGAATTGGGAATGCGCGACAGTACTTCAAAGGGACCGGTGAAATCACATTGGTCCATATTCGGGAAGATCAAACCGCCAATCTTCAAGTGCCTATCCCCAGGAATCATCTTCATACTCCTTTGCGCTGGCCAAATAGCATTACGCGGACATCACGCGTGGGCATTCGCGGGTATTCACCGGCGTTATGGAATGTATCGCTGCTGCCTCAGATCCGCCAACATCTCGAGAAACATCTCCTCGCTATCAATACAATCGTGGAATCCGTGCTTGCGTGCCTTGATGGTGCTCGTGATGTTATCGAACGTGGACTTGAAAATCAGGTCGCCGAACTTCCACGACACGATTTCACCGTAGTCGTACGGGCGAAGACCATGCTGCTCAACCAGTTGATTCCATAGTCCGGCCTTGTCCGCCATCATCTGTTGCAAAGACATCGGTAACGGCTCCCCTGCCGGGATATCGAAGAACTCGGCCAGGCGCGGCCAGACCCGGGACCATCGGAAGTAGTCGCCGTTGGTAATGTTGTAGGCCTGCCCCCGGCACTGCGCCGCCTCCCCTGCCCAATCGACGGCTCGGGCGAGAATGCGCGTGTCCGTCACTTGATATAGCGCGTCGTAAGCAGCGCGAGGCCCGGGAAACGACATGGGAACGCCAAGCGCTTTGGCGATCGTCCCATAGATGGCAATCACCATCAGCAGGTTCATCGGATTCCCGAGCGCCAGCCCTGCGACGCCCTCCGGACGAAGCGCGGTCCACGACCACGCCCGTCCGACCGAAAGGTCGCGAAGAAAGTCCTCCTGGTCGTAATAGAAATTCGGCGGCATGTGGCGAGGGTCGCGCTCTTTCGCCGGCGAAAGCGGCATTTCACCGAGATGCACACCGTAAGCCTTGCCACCCTGCATCAGGGTAACGTGCCGGAGATTCACCGCATGCTTCTCCATCACCTCGACAAAGTTCCTGAGCATCAGCAGATTCACGTCGACAAGCGCTGCCGGCGTGGACCGCTCCTGATAGGCTGCGAACACAAGATGCGTCGTGTCGGGGATCTGGGCAAGGAATGCTTCGCAGGAATGTCTGTCGAGAAGATCGACCGGCAAATGCCTTGCGCGAGTGGGAAAGTCCGGCGCGCGCCGGGAAACCGCGACCAGATTCACCTCCTTGTCTTCGTAATACCCAAGCACTCCACGGCCAATAACGCCTACGGCACCTGCAACGACAACTGTCTTCGTCATCAAGATACGCTCCAACCAATACGATGAATTCGCCCCCTCTCGGCTGGCCCCTTTACACGCCATCGACAACTTGTCGGCCTTGTGCGGCAGTAGGCGCAATAGGGGCACAGCCCGAGTCTGGATAGCTAAGACGGTTGATCTCAGGGAGCGGAATCATTCCACATATCGCGATGCAACTTCCAGGCGCCGCCTTGCTTCAGGAAGATGAGAATCTGCTTACCGCGATATTTGAGTTTTCCAGTGGGGTCATGGATCTCCGCATCCGAGACTTCCGTCACAACCTGATCGTTACCGTAAAACTCGTAATTGCTGAACGATACGGTGTCGGGCGCCGATCCCGCAGACGCTTTGGCAAAGTACGCGGTGATCGCACTGGCGCCCGTGATTCTCTCGCCGCCAGGCTGCAAGAGGGTGCCGTCTTTCGTATACAGGCGGCCCACTGCCTCGTAGTCACCTCGCGCATAGGCTTGCGCCCATCGGGCGTTCTCGGCTTTGATAGCCGCTTCGACTTGCGGTTGGGGACGACCGGTCGCCGCCGATGCAGCGAACGCGGAAAAGGAGAGGCAGACGGCCAGGGCAGCGGTACAAAAACGAATCTTTCGCATCTTTTGATTTCCTATTTTTGAATGAACTGAAGAGGGCTGCGCCAACTTGGGCAGGTAACACCGGCGGCGCAGATAACGCAGGCAATGTCGGCGGCGGCATTAACTGACGCGAGCCGAAGCGAGCGGATGGCCGCGCACACACTGTCCACAAGCGTTTCAGCGAACGCCCGGAATTCGCGCGAGTCCCTTGGACGCGCCGGGCAATTCCTTGTCGACCATCGCGATGACTTCTGGCCGTGCGTCTCTGGGGTGACCGGAATGGAACGGCGGAGCGGGGTCGTATTCGATCGCGAGTTGGGTGAATTCGGCGGCCTGCTGACCCCGCATCTTCGCGGCAACACGAAGCGCGAAGTCGATGCCCGCGGTCACGCCGCCGCCGCTCATGAACCGGCCGTTGTCGTCTTCTACGAAACGATCCGGAACACCGATCGCGCCATATTCGGACAGTTTGTTGACGAAGGCCCAATGGCAGGCACTTCGCTTGCCTTTGAGCACCCCCGTTGCGGCGAGCACGAGCGATCCGTTGCAAACCGACGTAACGTGTTTGGCGCCGTCAGCCAGACGTCGAATCTGCGCCAGATATTCCGGACGCATCGGCGCCGACAAATCGGTGCCGCCGGGCACCAGAATCAAGTCAGTCTTCTCGATATCGGCCAGTCGTTCCGTGTTGCCATAAACAACCCCGAATTCGAGCGTCACGTTGCCGCCATTGAGACTCGCATAGCGGACGTTCGTATTCGGCAGCCGGTGAAAAATCTCGCTGGGGCCGGCGAAATCAAGAAGCGTCCCCCCGTCGTAATTCACGATCAAGATGTTAAGGGGTTCATTCGGAGCAAGCTCTGCCTTACTGCCAGCCTGCGCAAAAGCAGGCTTGGCGCTGCCAAGCAAAGCGCCGCCCCCGATCACGGCGCCGAGCGCGGCAACGCTTCCGAACTTGAGCGCATCGCGACGGGAATGCCCTGCTCTGCCGAGTTGCTCGCGGGAGGCTTTATTTTTGCTGGGGTCGGTCAAGATAATTTCTCCTGGTCATTCGGCCGCCCCTCTGCGAGCGCAGCCAGGGAGGGCCGAACTGAAGAACCACGGTGACGAAACGCGTGGCGGAAATATGATCAAAACGTGGGGAAGCGGGAACTGAAGCCTTAGAGTTGCGAGGCGCCGCCATCGACGACCAGTTCCGTGCCGACGACGTAGGACGATTCGTCGCTGGCGAGATAGAGCGCCGCGTAGGCGATGTCTTCGGCCTTGCCCATGTGGCCCACCGGAATGGTCTTCGCGAGTTCTTCCTTGATGTTGCGAAGCACCTCGTTGGACAGGCCCCACTTGCTAAGCAGCGGCGTGTCCGTGGCGCCGGGAGCGATGGCGTTGAAGCGGATTTTGCGGTCGAGGAACTCGTAGGACCAGCTACGGGCAAGTGATCGCACGGCGGCCTTCGCTGCTGCAGTCAGCGAGATGCCATGCTGGCCGGTCTGCGCAACGAACGATGTGTTCAGGATGAAGGAGGCGCCCTCCCGCAAATACGGCAAGACCGCCTGAAGCGTGAACACTACGCCCTTGACGTTGATGTCCATGATCTCGTCGTAAAGCTCTGCGGTGATGTCGTTCACGGCTGAGGGGAAAGCTCGTCCCGCGTTTGCAAACACCACATCGAGACCGCCGAACTTCTCCTTCACCTCGGCGGCGATTGCCCGCATGTCGTCAATCGAACGGACATCGCCCTTAAGCACGATCGCGTTCTCGCCCAGCTCGGCCTTCACGCGCTCGAACACGGCCTCATCTCGACCGGTAACCGCGACTCGGGCGCCTTCTGCAATGAAAAGTTTTGCGGTGGCGAGACCGATGCCACTCGTACCGCCAGTAATCAAAGCTGTCTTGTTCTTGAGCCTCATCTCTGTGTTCCTTTCTCTGCTTCACAATTGATCAAGCCAAGGGGTCAAAGCACGACCGCGCTTGCCTCGACTTGATTTCCGAACAAATTATGAAAGGCACAGTAAATGACGCAAAGGACTTATAACCCTTAAAAAAAGTCACCCCCGTAGCGCACAGAAAAAGCGAGGGATGGGGATTCCAATCGGCGTCAATCGCAGCACACTCGCCACAACTTTCGTCAGCGACCGCGGCGCTGTCGGATCGAGCAATGCGTGAGCCGATGCGGAAAATGAAGAGATAACTCGCAGCGGCAAGCCGACAATAAAAAAGCCCGCATTACGCGGGCTCGGAAGTGTTGATTTGCTTTGGTGCCGGGCTATGCCGGATGAGGGATCACTCCCACTCGATAATTAATTGCGCCCGAAAGCCCGCGTATTTATTTGGTTTCTTGAAGTCTGAGCATCGACGTACCATCGGAGATGCCATCATGTCGCGCCCCCTTCTCTAACCTCCTTTGTCGAGTGGACGGCAAGCACATTGCACACGAACCGCGTGCCGCTGTGACGCGCACTAATAGCGCACACCACGTATTGCACGGCGAACAGCCCGCCAGCGATCCATCGGTTTGCCGGCGGTACCCCGGTGTACCAAAGCGCGGCAGGCACCAGCGGGATCAACAGGAACGACATGGCCGCCATATCCCGATACATCAGGTAGAGCTTGTGAGCGTGCGACACTGCTGGATCGTCACCCACCAGGCGATAGAGCTTGTACCACCTAGCGTTTTGCTCGCCTGGGTCGGTCGGCAATGCACCGACGTTCTTTGCCAGTGCCTTCATGTCGATACGAGCGTCTGCCGGTCCGTACTTCGTGAAAGCTTGGCTACCTGGCAGCGGGTTCGCAATCCGCCAATAGACAAGCCTAGCCTTGGCTTCATGCGACAAGAGCCCTGTAAGCAACAAAATCACCACGGGCATCAGCGGGGCTACGCTGGCGCGCAGTCTCGCCATCATACTTGCGTCCACCACCTCGGGCGCGATGAAAAGAAGCACCGCGGCTATATCCATGATGGCCAGCATAACCAGCCACTTGATGTTCGCGTCCTTCAGGACGTTTGAGCGGGCTTTCATCCTTTGCACTCGGTATCTATGTAACAAACGCCGTTGTCATCTACCTCGAACTGAATCCAGCCGTCTCGCCTAGTGGTCAAAACATGGCGTCGCTTGCCGGTCGTTCTCACCATCACACCGCTGTCGCGCACGACGGCACGATAGTCCGGCACCGTGCGCTGCGTGTCATGGATAATTGGCTTGTCAGAAATGACAACAGCATGCGGCCAGCAGTAATCGAACACTTCCCGGCAAAAACCATTCTCACGTCCGTGATGCGATGCCATTAGGACACCTACATCGCCTAAGCGGGCACGAAAATCTTGCCGTTGCAATAGCGCAAGCCATCCCTCACGCTCCAAGTCGCCCGGAAATAGAAAGGTCACCCCGGCATAGCGGATGAACACCACCAAGCTTAGATTGTTGGTATCCGTGAATCTCGGAAAGGGATTGCTGAATACCTCGCAGGTGATCCCGTTCATGCACTGATTGACGGGGCCTGGGTGGGCACATTGTAGCTATCGCACGCCCCCACGTACCATTCAGCGTCCCTAGTCAATGGGCCGCCGCCTAGTTTGATCGCGCGCATTGCGGCGCCAGTGTAGGACGTGTTGCGAATTAGCGTATCTACAGTCACGCCAGCACTTTCGAGGCCGCGTAGGTCGCTCATGTGGTCCTGGTCCGCGTTCGTAATGAACAGATAATCGAGCATCGACCTGCCTAGGACATCCCGAATGTATGTGCTAGGCGACCATATACAGGAATCCCCTGAATCGATCATTGCCAGCCTGCCGCCGACATCACCGGTCGGTGTCGACATCACATGCTGAATCATGGCGCAAGCGCCGTGCTCCACGTCCCAAACGCGAAGCCGCATAACTCCAGGCATCGTAGCCCCCCAAGTCCCAAGACAGGAGCTAATGTAATGCCTCGGGCCTGCATCCGCTAGTTTAGGCGGATTAACCCGTCAACTCGCCAACAGCAAGGCCGCCATTGACGATGATCTGAAAAATAGCCCGCGCTTTGGCGGGCCTTGTGGAGCGGTCAGGCGACCGCCGGAATCGCGTCCAACGCGTGCATCACATTCACTAGAGGTGGTACGTTATCGCGCAACGCTTGATACATGGCGGCGGCAAGCTTAGCGCGCAAATCAGTCCCGATGGGCAGTCCGGCGCCTGGTTCCAGTGTGTCGGCTGCCATGTCGGCAAGCTCGGCGGCGACTCCTTGAAGGAGATGGTTTCGGGCGTGGTCAGTCTGAGTCAGAAATTCCATGTTTCTACGGCTCGTTGTTGCTGGGTTGAGAAACTCGTTTAGGCGACGATACGCAGTTTGGCCTGGGCGGCGATGTCGTCAGCACCAGCAGCACGCAGTGCAGCGGCTGCCAGTTGTAGGGCATTCCGGTGGCGCACTTCGCAGTCAGCCTGCGCAATAACAGGTCCAAGGATTGACGAAACGCATGCATCCCACATTTCAGCATCCGGCATCGGCGGGGCATTGGCGGCGCGGTAGGCTTGGCCCTTGTTCATCGCGCGACCAGTTGCAGTGCGCGGCCAACGGCCAGCAGGGCAGCGTCGCGCGTCAATCCGTTGCGTTCGAACAGCTTGCCGAACGCCTCTAGGTCGTCATTGCTTGGCTTGTCGTTCATGCCAGCTATCCAGCCCAGGGCCACCAGCGTGTCGCGGTCTGGCTTGTTGCGCACATTGGTGGTGCGCTCTTGGCCCTTGCGCAGGTACAGCAGCCAGGCAAAGTCAAAACGGCCACGCTCTAAGGTCGGCAGTAATCGGTCATCGCGATACTGTGTAACCCGACGTGCCGTCAGTCCGAAGATTTCAGCCAATTCGGGCGCGGTCATTGCGAAGGTGTTCATCGGCCACCCCGCATCTGGCGAGCTTGCTCCAGCAGCGGGCCATTGGGGTCGATCTTGCGTGCGCCGTTGGGCATGGGTCGGCGCGGCTTCCCCTTGCCATACTTGCGCTTGCCCGTGGGCTTGCGTGGACTCGGCGCAGGTGCCTGTACGCTCGCGGTTTCTGGCGCGCCCGCAGATTCGGAGCAACGAAACAGTTTCAACAGCAGGGCTTTCATGCTGCCACCTCTCGTTTCGCACTAGCAAGCGCAATGGCAGCGCACTCCAAGCTGCTTGCAGTGCGGCGAATTTCGATGATTGCGCGTTCAACTACTGGCGCTTCTAAGTTGGCTGCAACGGAAAGCATCGCGCGATAACGGGCCAGCAGTGCGCAGGCTTCGCCACAGGCATTCGCGGCTTCAATAAGGGTGGTCTTTTGGCTCATGCTGTATGTTGTGTGTTAGGTGCGGAGGTATTGCCGGCCCCATCCGCAGGCGATTTAAACGGCCCCGTTCCCGGAACGGTGGGGCCAGGCCGCCCCCGCATTGCCCATGACCAGGTTGCGGGGCCACCTGGGTAGATCAGTGTGGTGCTAAGGACTGACTCTCAAGCGCACGCCGCAGCAAAGCGGTGGCGGTTTGATTGAATGACAGTTCTGCGCCGACGCGTTGCGACATGGCGCGTTGTTCGGCTTCGATTTGCTCGCGCACGTCGCGCGGAATCGTCAGGCTGATACGTTGCTGTTCCATGTTCAAAGCTCCAAAGGTCTCCAGTCGGCCCAGCGGCCGCCGCGACCGGTTTCGGCGAGCGTTTGCATTCGCTGATACTCCGCGAAGCGCGCGCGCAGCATCTGCATCGCGCGCGCCATCTGCGCGTCATTTAGGCCGAATTGTTCGCGCAGCCATGCGCTGGCCGTGTCGCTTGCGTAACGGAAAGCACCCCGTGCGGTAGTGACGATCATGCGGGGAGCGCCCTCGTCGTCTGCGCCGCGTTCCACGAACGACGCACCCGCTATGAGCGTCGCGCATTCGGCCGGTAACACGTCGGTTGCATCGAAGCTCGCGACGCGCCCGCGCCCAGCGCTAACCAAGGATGCGAAGCGCGCGAACATCAGGCGGCCACCGCAAAGAAGTCCAGCGCAGCGGTAGGCAGGACAGCGCGGGCATTTGCAAAAACGCTGATATCCAAGTTCCCGTTTGCGTCCATGCGCTTAGCGTGGATGTTCACAGTCGGCCACACCGCTACGAAAGCGCGGGAGAAAACGCCTGCGAACGACTTGGCATGACCAGCCGTCAGGCGCGCGGGAATGCCTTCCTTCGAACGAAGCATACCGTCCTGCCAGACCGTTGCGCCCTGACCGCTGGTTCCGATGACGGCGGTGATATCGCCGAAGCCGACGTTACGGGCCGCCATCTTGCCGAAATCGAACGTCTCCGGGGTCGCTGCGTCGATGGCGTCGAACACTAGCTTGTCCACCAGCAAGCCCAAGCCACGAAGGACTGCGCCCTGCAACTGGTCGCCAAGCTCAGCGCCACCCAGAGTGCGCTGTTCAGATCGCGACAGCGTGAAGCGAATGGCGTAAGAATCCATGTCGGCATAGCCGAAACTCAGGTCATGAACCGGTTTCGCCGACACAATCGCGCTCGTGCCGTCAGTCACAGGTAAAAACTGCGCGGGATCGACAACGCGGGCAAGCGCCGTTGCGCTGTACGCGGCAGTAGCGGCGTTATATCCAGGCGAGCGACCGTCGGGCGGCAAGAACACGAACGCGCCAGCGCGTGCAGCCTGCGAGTTTTCGCGGACGGTTGCCAGCGGGTCAATCACAGTGGTAGCACCAGCCGGTTGATCTATGGCGGACGACAGCGGGACATTCCCCTTCGGATCGCCGTCAGGCGCGATGCTTTCGATACCCAGCAATTGAGCAATGTTCGCTCCGTTCGCCCCCAGGTCGATGGCGCGAGCCAGGTCAATTGCGGTGGCGGCGACCGCTGGCTGCGCAACGCGGCGCGGTTCATCGGCGAACCCGATATCACGGAAGCCAAGCGCGCGGCTCCCCTGTTCGATAGCAATCGTGACTTGGTTCGGCTGCGGCTGGTTGGCGCGATTGTTGTTGATGTCGGGCATGTGGTGGCAACTCGTTTCGATGAAGTTCGGTTAAAAGCCGCCTCGTAGCGGCGTCGTTTCTCGTAGTTTCGGCAATTGAGTGATGGATTTCCTCTTGGGGGATTTCCGCTGAAACTCTCGCCCATCCCACATTATGAGAAACGGAAATGCCTCTCAAAACGCCACGCAGATATGGAAGCCTGCGGAGCGTTTGCCCCCGCCTGGGGAGGGGCCTGGGAAGGACCCAAACGCCATAGACTTCGCCTATTGCCCCCCTTGTGCGTCACACCGTGCCGCCAGCCTTGGTAGCCCGCCTGCGCCCTTCACGCGTGAGGAAGTCGCACCGTCGCTCGTCGCGCTCCACCAAGCCAGCGCGTCATGCTCGCCAGCCCGCGCAGCACAGTCCCGCGTGGCATGCCCACATATGCAGCCAGCTTGTATGCGGTCGTGGGCCTGCCCTCTAGGTCTCTGATAGCCACAGCTACCACCAGCAGTACGTCACCAGCATGAGACACGAACCGATGTTGCTTCAGCAGCGCAATGGATAGCTTGCGCATGTCACCAAGGATAAGATTCAGGGGTGTGCGGCGGAGCATTAGGGACGGTGGGGATGGTGGGGATCGCGCCAAATTATCCCCACCATCCCGAGAGACTTACCCAGCAAGGCTTTCCCGTGAATTTGGTGTGGATGGTGGGGATGATTTCCTATGTACGGCAACGACCTATGCTCTTGTTTGTAGTTGTGCTGCTTTTTATCGGTCGCTTCCTTTTTCCTACAAGATCATCCCCACCATCCTCACCAGAATCGGTCAAACCTTTGTCCATCAAGGGTTTCGGCCTGGTGTGGATGACAAATACCATCCCCACCATCCTCACCATATCCCCACCAAAAAAGCCCGCACGTTGGCGGGCTTGCTGGCTCACTGCGGCGTGTCAGAATGGCCGACCGCAATCTTCGTCTAGCGTTCGCCTTCCGTCTCGAATCGCGTGAGGCATCGCGAAAACGGCTCGCCCGAGGTACATCTTTGGGTCGCCAAACATTACGCGCAACGCCTTTGATGCTGCGCGCGCCTGCGCCGTGGTCGGCTTGTCGAAGCCGATTTCTCGCAGCACGTCAGACGCGGCCAGTTTCCTGACGCGCGGGTCGTCGCGGTCATAGGCACCCAAAATCATTTCTTCGATGGGGTCGATGTTGCGATGCCGGTCGTTACCGGATTCCAGGCGTGCTTCTTCGTCGCGGTCCAGCCACCAGCGTTCACCTTGCTTGAACCACTCATACACTTCCGCCCAAAGCTGTTTCACATCGATGCCGTGCTGATAGTTCACGGCAGCCACGGGCACCGTCCACCAGCGCACATTGCCTGTGTCATCGGCAAGGAACTGTTCCGGGTTCACGCTCGCAAAGAACACCGTGCGGCGGCCATACTTGCCTTCGGTGCGGGCATAGGGCCTACGGAATTGGTCCACGTCCTGACTGATGAAGCCTTTCAGGCGCGCAATGTCGGCTTTCCGCAGGGTGCCGTCCAGTTCACCAATCTCGCAAATCCAATGCGACACGGCGCTGATGATGGTGTCTTTGTTCGCGGGATCGATAGTCGCATCGATTTTCATAAGGTCGCGCTGGTCATCGGGTAGCAGCGAACGAATCCACGCCGTTTTGCCAAGCGATTGCTCGCCCTGGAATACCAGCACGCCCTTCGACCAAAAGCCGTTGGGCTTGGCTGCTGCCGCGACGGCAGAAATCAGCCAGCGGCGCAGTAGTAGCGCAAACAGGTTGCGATCGTATCCATCGCGTGTCTGCACCGTGCCAAGCAAGTCATAGAATCGGCTGCGACCGTCCCACGGATTCGACGTGATGAAGTCCATCACGGGGTTCACGAGGTTTTCGTCGCCAATGTTCAACAGGAACGACGGCGCGTCAGCCTTCGGAAGGCGGTTCAGTGCGCACAAACTCACCACTGTATTCACGGCAGTTTCGCGCGTGTTGTCCTGCGTGCCGCTCTGCCCTGGGTAGCGGATAACCAGGTCTTTGCGAATCACGTCATAGCGAACCGTGAAACCGTAGTGCGAAAGCATGTGCCGTAGGTTCGGAATGGTGTTCAACGGCTGCAATTTGTCGGACATGTGCGGGAAATCGTACGGCCCGACCATCTGCATGCTGTGAACGTCTACGGACAGGTTATCGTCTGTCACCACAGGCACAATTGCGCGCTCGACTATGGCCCGCAGTTCGTCGGCACCGTGGCCCGCTTCCAGCCAGTCCGAAACATCGCCCTTTTCCGGTAGGTTTGGCAGCGTCACCACGCGAACCGACGCAGCGACACCACGCAGCTTGTTCGTCACCAGATGCGCATGCGCGTGGCCTGCGTCGTCGTTATCCGGCAGGATCACCACGTGGCGGCCTTTGAAATGCGGCGTCAGTTCGTCGCGCCATTTGTTCGCGCCGCCAGCGTTGCACGTTGCCAACAGCCCGCGCTCCGCCATGTTGTCGGCGTCTTTCTCGCCTTCCACGACGAAGATGATTTCTTCAGAACTCGCCAGCAATTCGGGAAGGCGGTAAGGCACCTGCTCAATGCCCTTGACGGACCAGGACCAGCCTTTGCCATCGGGCCGACGCTGGCGGAAATCCTTCGGCTCCATGCGGCACACCTGAAACAGCAGCGCGCCGTCAGCGTCCACGTAGTCGTACGTTGCCGCGACGTGCTTGCGCGGCGCAGGAACTGGCGCGGGCGTGTTGTCGTTCACGGCCACGATGCCTTGTTGTTCCATCCATTCAACGGCAGCGCGGCCAGCCTTCCCAGTCTCGCGCTCGATCAGGTCCAGTACGCCACCACCCTTGTTATCTTCGTGGCTGAACCACGTACCGTCATCCAGCTTGACGGACAGGCTGCCTCGCGAGCCGAAGCGCAGTTCGTTCGCCTTGCGTTCAGTCGGCTCGCCGTACAGCGCCTGTGCAACGGTCGGCATCAGCGATGCGTAGTCAATAGCCGCGGCGATGGTTGCGCGCGCGTTCACGCTGCACCTCGCATCGCCAGTTCGTTGACGACAGGCGCAACACACTCGCGAAAGCCGTGGACGCTCGCCAGTTGCGACAGGTCATGCGCCACGGCCTGGGGGGACTGGCCCCGGCGCAGCAGGCGCGGCACAAGGTCGGCCAGCGCAACGTGAATCTGCGCGTAGTTGCGCGCAAGAGACACTCGCTCGAAATAGCGCAAATAGCTGCGTGGCGATTCGGTGGTGCGCTTACAATTTTGACTGAACACTGAGTTTTTTTGCGGGGGTTTCGTCATTTGGCGCGATCCCCTTTTTATTGCGAATTCGTGGCTTGCATCTGTACGCGCTGCCACTCCTGGATATCCGACAGACGCCAGGCCGTGACGCCATGAATCTTGATCGGCTTCGGAAATGTGCCGTCCTGCACGCGTCGCCAGAGAGTCGGCTTACTGAACGGGACAAAGCGTTCGTTGATAAGCTGCGTGATGCGAAGGTACGTTTCCAGGCCGAGTGTTTGCGGGTTACGCATTTGGCTTGACTCCAAGTGAGATTGCATGGAGCCAGTTTCAGCTTCATTGCGCGCCGATTCCTCTTGGGCGATTTCCGCTGTGCAGCGCCCTCAATCACGGCGCTTAACGCTGAATAACGCGCGCAATAAAAAACCCGGCCGAAACCGGGTTCTGGTACGACAACGCGAAAATTAGAGGTCGTCGTCTAAATCATCTTCGTGGATTTCTGCGGCGCGTCGCTTGGCGTCTGCTATCAGGTCACGGGCAGACTCACCTCGCATCCAAGCGTCGATCATGTCAGCCCAGCATTGCAGCATGATTTTCCGCTCGGACAGGTAACGGTTCACGTTGTAGACGGCAGCAATCCGGTTCCGCGGCGCGTGCGCCAGTGACATTTCAATCCACCGCTCGTCAAATTTCGCGCGGTTCAGTCCGGTGGAGAAGGTGCGCCGCAGGTCGTGCACACCGAACGTCTGGAATTCCGGTTCGTCCTTTCGAATACGCTCCACGGCAGCGTCTATGACGCGATTTAGCGTGGCGTTACTGATGGGTTGGTCGTGGTCGTACCGGCCTGGATGCAGATAATCGCTAGACCCGAAGCAGGACCTAAGCGCCGTGAGAATGTCCAATGCTTGGTCGCTCAACGGAATGACATGCGGTTTGCCTGCCTTCATGCGCGACGCGGCGATGGTCCAGCGCTCGGAATCAAAATCGACTTCGCCCCATCTCGCCCCAATGAATTCGCCTTTGCGTACGCCGGTCAGCAGGACGAATTTCAGCGCTAGACGAAGCGTGGGCGTGGTGGCAACCTGCTCGAGTGCGGTAAGGAACGTGCGAATTTCGGCCGGTGACAATGCGCGGTCGCGCGCCTCAAACGTGGCGATGGTGGAAGCGCGGATAGCTTCGGCAGGATTACTCACCGCCTGCCCACTGCCCTGGGCGTGCCGGAACACCGCCTGCACGACTTCGCGGACGTGGATTGCCACGGCAGGTCCGCGCTTCTCTTTCGCGTCGTCGCAAAGCCGCTTCAATCGCTGCGGCGTCACTTCCTCCAAGCGCAACTTGCCCAGTTCGGGTTCGATAACGCGGCGATAGGTGGAACGGCGGAACGCCAGGGTGCTGTCCGCCAGTTGTTCAGCACCGCTATTAGGGTCCGCCTTGTGGTCGAAGTAGCTTTCGGCCCAGCCGCCGAACGTCAGCGCCTCTGCGGCTGCTGTGCGTTTGTCAGCCTTCCCGCGCGATGGCGACACGCCGCGCTCAACATCGCGCCTAGCGCGGTCTAGCAACGCCCGCGCCTCAACCAGCGACACGTCCATGCCGTATTCAAGCGCCCCCGGCTCGCGCGCCGGATTGCGCGCCATCTTGGCATCGTACCGGCCGATTGTGAGCGTCTCGCCCCTTCCGTTTATCCGGTAGTTGTATCGGAAGCTGATGGTGCCGCTCGGCAGCACGGCGGCATACAGGCCATCACGGTCACCTTTCTTGTATAGCTTCTCGGCGGGTTTGAGCTTTTGCAGCCCCGTATCTGTCAGCAAGGTATCCTCCGTTCGGCTCATCATCAGATACCATCATGGTACACCAATGGTATAGAACCGGACGGAGTAGATACCCCCTAAACGTGCCATCGGCCATGCCAGCAAATCTGGCGAGATTAGGCGGTACTAGATGAGACCAGATGTCCGCCTAAGCCCTTGCATTACATGAGTTTCCGGCGATTTTCGAGACTAATCGAGACAGCTTGGCGCACCAAAAAATCACTCCCACTCGATCGTCGCAGGCGGCTTGCCCGAGATGTCATAAACAACGCGGTTCAGGCCACGCACTTCGTTGATGATGCGGTTCGAGACCTTGCCGAGCAAGTCGTGCGGGAGGTGAGCCCAGTGGGCCGTCATGAAGTCTTGCGTCTGTACGGCGCGCAGTGCCACTACCCACTCGTACGTGCGGCCATCGCCCATCACGCCCACGCTCTTGACCGGCAGGAACACCGCGAACGCCTGGCTCGTCAGTTCGTACCACGTCTTGCCGCTGTTCGGCTCAACCGTGTTACGCAACTCTTCGATGAAAATCGCATCGGCGCGACGCAGCAGATCCGCGTAGTCCTGCTTCACTTCACCCAGGATACGCACACCCAGACCCGGTCCCGGGAACGGGTGACGGTAGACCATGTCGTGCGGCAGGCCCAGCGCCACGCCCAGCTCGCGCACTTCGTCCTTGAACAGATCGCGCAGCGGCTCCAGCAGCTTCAGACCCAGCGTCTCCGGCAGGCCGCCCACGTTGTGGTGGCTCTTGATCGTCGTCGCCTTCTTCGTCTTCGCACCACCCGACTCGATCACGTCGGGATAGATCGTGCCCTGCGCCAGCCACTTCGCATTCTTCAGCTTCTTCGCCTCCGCCTGGAACACTTCGACGAACTCGCGGCCGATGATCTTGCGCTTCTGCTCCGGATCGGTCACGCCCTTCAGGTGACCCATGAATTGCTCCGTGGCGTCCACGTGCACGACCTTCGCGTGCAGACGGCCCTGGAACATCTCCATCACCATCTTGCCTTCGTTCAGACGCAGCAGACCGTGGTCGACAAACACGCACGTCAGTTGATCGCCAATCGCGCGATGAATCAGCGCCGCCGCCACGCTCGAATCGACACCGCCCGACAGACCCAGAATCACTTCTTCGTCGCCCACCTGCTCGCGGATCGCCTGGACGGCTTCCTCGATGTGGTCGCGCATGACCCAGTCCGGCTTCGCTCCGGCAATCTCCAGCACGAAACGCTCGAGCAACTCACGGCCCTTCACGGTATGCGTGACTTCCGGGTGGAACTGCACCGCGTAGTAATGACGCGCCACGTCGGCCATCCCCGCGATCGGGCAGCTCGGCGTCGACGCCATCAGCGCAAAGCCCGGCGGCAATTGCGTCACCTTGTCGCCATGGCTCATCCACACCTTGAGCATGCCGTGGCCCTCGGCCGTACGGAAATCCTCAATGCCATCGAGCAACGGCGTATGACCATGCGCACGCACTTCGGCATAACCGAATTCACGGTGATTGCTGGCCTCGACCTGACCGCCCAGTTGGACCGTCATCGCGAACATGCCGTAGCAAATGCCCAGCACCGGCACGCCCAGATCCCAGACCGCCTGCGGTGCACGCAGATCCTGATCCTCGTACGTGCTCGCGTGGCTGCCCGACAGAATGACCGCCTTCGGATTGAATTCGCGAATGAATTCGTCCGAAACGTCATTCGGATGGATTTCGCAGTAGACGTGCGCTTCGCGAACGCGGCGCCCGATGAGCTGGGTGACTTGCGAGCCGAAGTCAAGAATGAGGATTTTGTCGTGCATCGTGAGGTACGGATGAAGTGGATTCGTTGGACGTCGGCGCCGTGTCGGAAGGCACGGGCGTGACAATGCCGGTGGTGCCCGCAGGCGCGACCGGCGTGGGATTGACGGGTGCGGAGCCGCCGCGAGGCGTCTCCATGCGCGGCTCAGCGCGCGTGCCACGGGACTCGTCGAGGCCCCGGGCATCCGGATAATTCTGCGGTGCGTCGCGCCGCGTGTCGCTCACGACACCGCCACGCACTCGCTCACCAACCCGCTGCGCCGCCTGCACGCGTTCTTTCGTGCGCACACTCGACGCGAGCTTGACGAGAATACCGCCCACCACCAGGAGGACAGCGCCGAGCGCAGCCAGCAACCACTTGCCGCCGCTCGACACCACCAACTGGCCGGAGATCAGCCAGCCCAGCACGAACGCACCGGTCACCCAGTTGATATGCCCCGTCACTTTCGCGACGGTCGACGTCAACTGGCCATTCACGGTGGCGTGCCATTGCAGCCAGGCCACGCCGATGAACGCCACGCCGAGCGCCTGCGCATAAAGCACGGGCGACGGCACAGGCACTTCAATGGCCGCATACAGCGATGACCAGAACGACGCAATCAACAGCACTCCGAGTGCCAGATTCAACGCCGCATCGAGGAACAGTACCGTACGCAACATGGCCTTCATGGGCAATTACTCCACGTGGTAGTTGGGGGCTTCCTTCATGATCTGGACGTCGTGCACGTGCGATTCGCGCATGCCGGCGGCCGTGATTTCGACAAACTCTGCCTTCTCGTGCAGATCCGTGATCGACGGGCAACCCAGATAGCCCATCGACGAACGAATACCGCCAGTCAGTTGATGCAGGATCGCATTCACGCTGCCCTTGTACGCCACACGACCTTCGATGCCTTCCGGCACAAGCTTGTCGGCGTTGTTGGCCGGATCCTGGAAGTAACGGTCGGCAGCACCATCCTTCATCGCGCCAACGGAACCCATGCCGCGGTAGCTCTTGTACGAACGACCCTGATACAGGAACACCTCACCCGGCGCTTCTTCCGTGCCGGAGAACATGCTGCCCATCATCACGGTGTGCGCGCCGGCAGCCAGTGCCTTGGCAACGTCGCCCGAGTAGCGAATGCCACCGTCGGCAATCAGCGGAACGCCCGTTTCCTTGAGCGCTTCAGCCACATTGGCAATGGCCGTGATCTGCGGCACGCCAACACCGGCTACGATACGCGTCGTACAAATCGAACCCGGGCCGATGCCGACCTTGACCGCGTCGGCACCGTGCTCGACCAGCGCCAGCGCGGCGCCCGCCGTGGCGATGTTGCCGCCAACGACTTCGATCTGCGGGAAATGCTTCTTGACCCACTGCACGCGATCCAGCACGCCCTGGCTGTGGCCGTGAGCCGTGTCGACCACGATCACGTCGACGCCTGCTGCGACCAGCAGTTCGACGCGTTCTTCATTGTCCGGACCTACGCCGACAGCGGCGCCAACGCGCAGCTTGCCATGTTCGTCCTTGCTCGCGAGCGGATACTCGGTCGCCTTCATGATGTCCTTGACGGTCATCAGGCCGCGCAGTTCGAAAGCGTCGTTGACGACCAGCACACGCTCCAGGCGGTGGTCGTGCATCAGCCGCTCGGCGTCGGCCGGCGAAGCACCTTCACGCACCGTGATGAGCTTGTCCTTCGGCGTCATGATCACGCGTACGGGCTCGTCCAGACGGCTTTCGAAACGCAGGTCGCGGTTGGTGACGATACCGATGAGCTGCGCACCTTCGACGACCGGGAAACCGGAAATACCATGCTGACGCGACAGGGCGATCACATCGCGCACCTTCATGTGCGGCGGAATCGTGATCGGGTCGCGCAGAACGCCCGACTCAAATCGCTTGACCTTCGAGACTTCCCGCGCCTGCTCGGCCGGCTTCAGATTCTTGTGAATAATGCCGATGCCGCCCTGTTGTGCCATGGCAATGGCCAGACGTGCTTCGGTCACCGTATCCATGGCGGCCGACAGCAAAGGCATGTTCAGGGTAATGTTGCGCGTGAGCTTGGTTTTCAGGCTGGTGTCGCGCGGGAGAACGGCAGAGTAGGCCGGGACGAGGAGCACGTCATCGAATGTGAGTGCTTTTTGGATCAGACGCATGGCAAATCCTATAGGCGCAAAACCGAATTATACAGAAATCGCGGAATGCATGGAACGTCTGTCACACATGTCAAGGGGCTTTTTCCCCGAGAGAAGGGGCGACCGTCAGCCGGACACCCCACGGCCGGACACCCGGCGCCTTTCCGACACATTCCCGACACATCCCCGGCCCAATCCCCGCCGCGTTCCTGATACCTCCCCTGCGTACTCCGGGGCCGGCCAAGTGCCGGATTTCACAATAGGCGTGCGCACCCCGCATGCTACTGTTGCGCACTTCCTGCCCTTCCCGCCCGTCCCGCGTTAGATGGCCCTCATACAACCAGCGGCCTACCGGACAGGCCTTCTGGCAAGGATTACCAGCATCTGCGCATCACGAACTTCGAGCACGAATCTCATGGGGAAAGGCATTTCTTACGGACTGGCGGCTGGCGCATTGTGGGGGCTGGTGTTCCTGGCCCCTCGCCTGCTGCCCGGGTTCTCGCCACTGGAACTGTCGGCTGCCCGCTATGTTCTGTACGGACTGGTGTCCGCCGTGCTGCTCGCCCCGCTCTGGGTCCGCCTGCGTCACAACGTCACCGGTAACGACTGGCGGGCGTTGTTCCGCCTGAGCCTCGTCGGCAATCTGATCTATTACCTGTTTCTCGCGGGCGCGGTCCAGATGGCGGGCATCGCGCCGGCGTCGCTGATCGTGGGGGTGCTCCCCGTCACCGTGACGCTGGTCGGCAGCCGAGACCACGGCGCCCTTCCGCTGTCGAAACTCGCAGGCCCGTTGGCGCTGGTCGCGCTCGGCATCGTCTGCATCAATGTGGACGTTTTCGCCCACGCCTCGGCCAGCGGCGGCGACTGGCGGCTAACGCTCGCCGGCATCGCCTGCGCGGTGGGGGCACTGGTGAGCTGGACGTGGTATGCCGTTGCCAACGCCCGCTATCTCGCGAAATTCGGGCATTTCACGAGTCAGGAATGGTCGCTGCTGACAGGTGTCGCAACGGGCGTACTGGCCCTTGCCCTGGCGGTGCCGGCGGTACTGCTGCCGCACCCGGTCGCCGCAGACACGCCGCGCGATTGGCACATGTTCCTGATCGTGAATATTGCGGTGGCGGTCGGCGCGTCAACCGTCGGCAATGCGTTCTGGAATGCGGCGAGCCGGCGGCTGCCCCTGACCCTGTCGGGGCAGATGATCGTGTTTGAAACGCTGTTTGCGCTGGTCTACGGCTTCATCTACGAACAGCGGCTGCCGCGCCTGCTGGAACTCGCTGCCGTGATATTGCTGCTCGCCGGGGTGAGTGCATCGGTGCGACTGCACTCGAGGGGCTCGACGCACTAGTTCGCGGCGGGGTCCGCACAATCCGCAGCGAAATTACGGCGGCGACAGTGGAGCGACAGCGCCGCCACGTGGCTCACGTCCCGCGGCGGCTCCCCAGCCACTTCTGCCCTTCGCGGCTCCCTTCGTTGCGCACTTTCTCGACGCGCCGCTGGCGCGCGAGCTTCGGGTCGGCCTTGAGCGTGCGGTAAATCTCGACACGATCCCCAGCCTCGACGGCAGCGTCCAACGCGCGCACCTTGCCGAATACTCCCGCCTTCATGCGCGCGAGATCTAGTTCCGGAAAGCGTTGGAGCAAGCCGCTACGCTCGATCGCATCGCGCATCGTGGCACCCTGCGGCAGCGTCAGGGGGACAATCGCTTGCTCGTTGGGTAGCGCATAGCAGACGTCGACATTCAGCTCATTTGACATACACGGCCTCCGCGCGCTTCACGAAAGCGTCAACGAACGTGTTGGCGATGTGACTGAACACCGGGCCGATGACCTTTTCAAGCAGGAAATTCGCAAATTCGTAATGCAGGCCGAACTCGATCTTGCAGGCATTCTCGCGCAGCGGCGTAAATTTCCACGTGCCGTGAAAACGCTTGAAAGGCCCTTCGACGAACGTCATCTGAATGGAGTGCGGACGCTCCTGGATATTGCGCGTCGCGAAGGAATGCTTCAGGCCTTTGAAGTCGATGATCAGCGACGCTTCCATACTGTGCTCGTCCTGATGCCGAATATCGACACCGCCGCACCACGGCAGGAACTTGGGGTAATCGGCGACATTGGTCACCAGATCGTACATTTGCTCGTCGCTGAAATGCACGAGAACGGTTTTACTGACTTCGGCCATCGTCTGTCGGGCGAGGTGAGCGCGTCACGCGTGCCCGATCGACGCCATATCGATCCGCGCGTGCCGTTAGCCGCCTCTTGCCGAGACTCTTTGTTAAAATCGCTATTTTACCCGAGCCCGACTCACCGGGTCCGACCAAGTTACCCGCCAAGGATCCATGAGCATCATTGACAACAAGAAAGCCTTCTTCGACTACTTCATCGAGGAGCGATACGAAGCCGGGATCGTGCTCGAAGGGTGGGAAGTCAAGGCCATTCGCGCCGGGCGGGCGCAGATCAAGGAAGGTTATGTCGTCATCAAGCATGGCGAAATCTTTCTGATCGGCGCGCACATCAGCCCGCTGCAAACGGCATCGACGCACATCAAGCCCGACCCCGTGCGTACCCGCAAGCTGCTGCTCAATGCCGACGAAATCAAGAAGCTCATCGGTAAAGTTGAGCAGCGCGGCTACACGCTCGTCCCGCTCAACCTGCACTACAGCAACGGTCGTGTGAAATGCGAGATCGGATTGGCGAAAGGCAAGAAGCTGCACGACAAGCGCGAGACGGAAAAGAAACGCGACTGGGATCGCGAGAAGGCGCGCCTCATGCGCACCCCCACGTGAACCGTCGCTCGGCGTGGCGTGAATGCCTTGACGCGATCAGTGCCTGTCTCGAAAAGAAAAAACGGCCCATTCGGGCCGTTTTTCATTGCGTTATTCGGTGAACAGGACGCTTATCGACGCGTACCCGAATTGCCGAACCCACCGGCGCTGCCTTCCGGGGGGGCCTTCGAACCGCCTTCGGTGCCACGCACGATCTTGAGCGCAGATGCGATCATGCCGCTCATGTCCGACAAGTTGCCCGGCACGATCAGCGTGTTGTTCGTCTTGGCGATCTTGCTGAAGGCATCGACGTATTGCTCGGCGACCTTCAGGTTGACGGCTTCCATGCCACCTTGCGTCTGAATGGCCGTCGCAATCTTGTTAATCGCCTGGGCATTCGCTTCCGCCACGGCCAGAATGGCGGAGGCCTCACCTTGCGCCTGGTTGATTGCCGCCTGACGCTCCCCTTCCGACTTCTGAATCGCCGCCTCTCGCGCGCCAGATGCCAGGTTGATCTGCTCCTGTTTCTTCCCTTCCGACGCCGCGATCAGTGCGCGCTTCTCACGCTCGGCAGTGATCTGCGCTTGCATGGCGTGCAGAATTTCCTTCGGCGGCGTGAGATCCTTGATTTCGTAGCGCAAGACCTTCACACCCCAGTTCGACGCCGCTTCGTCAAGCGCATTCACCACGCTGTGATTGATGAATTCGCGTTCCTCGAACGTCTTGTCGAGTTCGAGCTTGCCGACCACGCTACGCAACGTCGTTTGTGCCAGTTGCGTGATGGCGACTATGAAGTTGCTCGATCCGTAGGACGCCTTCATCGGATCCGTCACCTGAAAGTACAGAATCCCGTCGACCTGCAACTGGGTGTTGTCCTTCGTGATACAGACCTGGCTCGGAACATCGAGCGGAATTTCCTTGAGTATGTGCTTGTAAGCCACCCGATCCACGAACGGCACGACGATCGACATACCCGGCGTGAGTGTCGCGTGATATTTCCCAAGACGCTCCACCACCCAGGCGTGCTGCTGCGGCACGATCTTGATTGAGCGCGCCGCAATGATCACCGCAATGATGAAAAGAATAAATGCGACGTTAGAAATCATGTTTCCCCCTGAAGCGCCTGCCGTAACGGCTGGCTAGTTCCCTGTCACCCGCGGCTGCGGGTCTTGCTATCTGACAGCGTCGACACAAGAGTGTTCGCGGCACATCACCCAATCCACCTAAGCCGTCTGAGTTGCCACGTGTGCGACGTACAACCGGCTGCCGCGCACCTCTCGGATCACGAACCATCCGGCAGCGGGCGCCTCCCCCGGCAGAAGCTCGACGTCCCACTCGGCGCCGCGATACATCGCGCGCGCCTGACCATCGGGGCGCCACGCCTCCACATGCAGTCGCTGACCGATATCGAGATTGGTATTGGGGTCTGCCGATGCGTCGACCTTGATGCGCCGCTGACCGAACCGGCTGCGCCGCAGTAGCCAGACGGCGACACCGGCGACAACAGCGGCAACCACCCACTGCAACGGCCAGTCCGCGCGCAGCATCGCAGCAATACCGCCGGCCGCCATACCGAGCGCGACCATCAGCAAGTAAAACGTTCCGCTGGCCAGCTCCAGCACTACAGTCAATCCGGCAACGCCGAACCAAAGCCAAGCCTGCTCCATCGCAACTCCCAGACACAAAAAAACCCCGGTGTGATACCGGGGTTTATAGCACGAAACGAACCGATCAGCGCACGCATCCCAAGGGATTGCCCGGCCTTTCGGGTGCGTCCGAGATGCCGCTCGGACGCGTCCTATTTCAGGCGTGTCTCGTGACGCTTACTTCGCCAGCTTGGCGAGCTGTTGCCACGTTTCGATCACCGTATCCGGGTTGAGCGACATGGATGCGATGCCTTCCTTCGCCAGCCACTCGGCCAGATCCGGATGGTCCGACGGACCCTGACCGCAGATACCGACGTACTTGCCCTTGGCCAGACAAGCCTTGATCGCGCGGCTCAGCATGAAGCGCACCGCCGGATCGCGTTCGTCGAAGTCCTTCGCCAGCAATTCCATGCCCGAGTCACGGTCCAGACCCAGCGTGAGCTGCGTCAGATCGTTCGAGCCGATCGAGAAGCCGTCGAAGAACTCGAGGAATTCGTCGGCCAGAATCGCGTTCGACGGCACTTCGCACATCATGATCAGCTTCAGGCCGTTCTCGCCACGCTTCAGACCGTAGTCGCCCAGCATGTTGACCACACGCTCCGCCTGACCCAACGTACGCACGAACGGCACCATGATCTCGACGTTCGTCAGACCCATTTCGTCGCGAACGCGCTTGAGCGCACGGCACTCCATCTCGAACGCTTCGGCGAAGTCTTCCGAGATGTAGCGCGACGCGCCACGGAAGCCCAGCATCGGGTTCTCTTCGTCCGGCTCGTAACGCGAACCGCCGATGAGCTTCTTGTACTCGTTGGACTTGAAGTCCGACAAACGTACGATCACGCTCTTCGGATAGAAGGCCGCAGCAATCGTTGCGATACCTTCGGCCAGCTTGTCGACGTAGAACGCACGCGGCGACGCATGACCGCGAGCCACCGACTCGACCGCCTTCTTCAGGTCAGCGTCGATGTTCGGGTACTCGAGAATCGCGCGCGGGTGCACGCCGATGTTGTTGTTGATGATGAACTCCAGGCGCGCCAGACCCACACCTTCGTTCGGCAGTTGCGCAAAGTCGAAGGCGAGTTGCGGGTTGCCCACGTTCATCATGATCTTCACCGGGATCTTCGGCATTTCGCCGCGCTGGATCTCGGTCACTTCGGTCTCGAGCAGACCATCGTAAATCTTGCCTTCGTCTCCTTCCGCGCACGAAACGGTCACGAGCGCGCCTTCCTTGAGCACCTCGGTCGCGTCGCCGCAGCCGACGACGGCCGGCACGCCCAGCTCACGCGCAATGATCGCCGCGTGGCACGTACGGCCGCCACGGTTCGTCACGATGGCGGAGGCACGCTTCATCACCGGCTCCCAGTTCGGGTCGGTCATATCGGCCACCAGCACGTCGCCCGGCTGCACACGTTCCATCTCGCTCGGGTCCATGATCACGCGCACGGGACCGGCGCCGATCTTCTGACCGATGGCGCGGCCCGTGGCCAGCACCGGTGCGTCGCCCTTGAGCTTGAAGCGCTGCTCGGCCTTGCCGGCCGACTGGCTCTTCACCGTTTCCGGGCGTGCCTGCAAGATGTAGATCTTGCCGTCCTTGCCGTCCTTGCCCCACTCGATGTCCATCGGACGACCGTAGTGCTTCTCGATGATCAACGCGAACTTGGCCAGCTCGACGCAATCGTCGTCGGTGATCGAGTAGCGGTTGCGCAGCTCCATCGGCACATCGATGGTCTTCACACGGCCCGGTTCGCCCGGCTGCGTGAATTCCATCTTGAGCAGCTTCGAGCCCAGCGTGCGGCGAATGATCGGGTACTTGCCGGCGTTGAGCGTCGGCTTGAAGACGTAGAACTCGTCCGGGTTCACGGCACCCTGCACGACCGTCTCACCCAGGCCGTAGCTGGCCGTGATGAAAACGACGTCCTGGAAGCCCGACTCGGTGTCGATGGTAAACATCACGCCCGAGGCGCCGCAGTCGGAGCGCACCATGCGCTGCACACCGGCGGACAACGCCACTTCGGCGTGCGTGAAACCCTTGTGAACGCGATACGAGATGGCGCGGTCGTTATACAGCGACGCGAACACGTGCTTCATGCGATCGAGCACGTCTTCGATGCCAACGACGTTCAGATAGCTTTCCTGCTGACCAGCGAACGAAGCGTCCGGCAGATCTTCGGCGGTGGCCGACGAACGCACGGCGAACGACGCATCCGGCTGATCCGCCGTGATGCGTGCGAACTGCTCGCGGATGTCCTTCTCGAGCTGCGGCTGAAGCGGCGCGTCGACAATCCATTGACGGATTTCGGCACCGGCTTCTGCGAGCGCCTTGACGTTATCCACGTCAAGACCCTCGAGACGCTGGGCAACGCGCTCGGTCAGGTTATTGTGCTGGAGGAACTCGCGGAATGCGAAAGACGTCGTGGCGAAACCGCCCGGCACGCGCACGCCGGCGCTGGCCAGTTGGCTGATCATTTCGCCAAGCGATGCATTCTTGCCGCCGACCGACTCGACATCGGTCATGCGCAGATGCTCAAACGGCACCACGTAGGCGCCGTCGTGTGCTGCGTTAGTCATAAAAGCCCCTAAGGTAAGAAAAAAAATTCTCGGCGGACCGGCTGGGACTGACATGGGCCGATCGACCTGTTGGATAAGAAATCGCGCATTGGCGGCGTCGAGTACCAGGGGCTAGCGCCCGACGACCTGCCCGAACCCTCGTCATTTCTCGCAACACCCCGTCAGACGGGGCTGACGCGGAACCGCGCGCGATGGTCGCGCAATTGCTTATCCAACAAGTTGCCGCTATTCTACCGTGCAATGCACCATTTTGCGATTCTGCGCATGAGCGACGCCTCTACTCCCGGAAATTCCCCGACACCCGCCCCTGGCACCCCCGCCGCACCGGTCAAACCGGTCGCTGCACGGCCCGTCTTCATCGTGTCCGACGGCACAGGGATCACGGCCGAAACCTTCGCGCATTCGATCCTTGCGCAATTCGAGATGCGTTTCCGTCAGATTCGCGTCCCGTTTGTGGATTCCGTCGATAAAGCCTATGAGACGGCCCAACGGATCAATGAAATGTATCGGAGCGAGAACGTCCGTCCGATCATTTTCAGCACCCTCGTCGACGCACGGGCCAACGAGATCCTGCGCAACTGTCAGGGCGTGACTCTCGACATGTTCCAGACGTTCATCGAACCGCTGGAACACGAGCTTGGCCTCAAGTCGATGCACGCCATCGGGCGCGTGCACCAGAACGCCGACAGCGAAGCCTACAAGAACCGGATCGAAGCGGTGAACTTCTCGCTGGCGCACGACGACGGCCAGTCGAACAAGAATCTGCAAAGTGCGGACGTCATCCTCGTGGGCGTGTCGCGTAGCGGCAAGACGCCGACGACGCTTTATCTCGCCATGCAGTACGGCGTGAAGGCCGCCAATTACCCGCTGATTCCGGACGATTTCGAACGCGAGAAACTGCCCTCCACGCTCGATCAGTACAAGGACAAGATTTTCGGCCTTTCGATCGATCCGCAGCGGCTGTCGGAGATCCGCAACGAGCGCCGTCCAGGCAGCAAATATGCATCGCTGGAGAATTGTCGCTACGAAGTCAACGAGGCCGAAGCGATGATGCGACGCGAGGGCATCAAGTGGCTGTCGTCGACGCACAAGTCCATCGAGGAAATTGCGACGACCATCCTGCAGGAAATCAAGCTGGAGCGTGACGTCTATTGACGACGTCGGTTAGCGACGTCGGTTATTGACATCCGCTTGACGGATTTCGCTTCGCCAACCATGCAAAAGGGACGCTATTAGCGTCCCTTTTGTTCATCTGCCCGCCGGTATTTCAAGACAGGCGCTGACGCACCGCCTCGAACAGACAGATGGCGGCGCAGGCCGCAACGTTGAGCGACTCCATGCCACCCGGCTGCGGGATACGAATCGGCGTCTGCACGCGCTCAAGCCAGTGCGGCGATACGCCCGCCCCTTCGTTACCGAAAACCCACGCAACCGGCGTACGTAAGTTCTGCGCATAGAGCGACGTACTCGTTTGCAGGCTGGTCGCGAGCAACGGCACCGACAGACGCGGCGCCAGCGAATCCGGCGTGCAGTGTTCCACGATATTCAGCGAGAAGTGCGCGCCCATCCCCGCACGCAGCACCTTGCTCGACCACGCGAGCGCCGTACCCGACATGCAGTACACATCGCGTACCCCGGCCGCGGCCGCACTCCGCAGGATGGATCCCACGTTACCTGCGTCCTGCACGGCATCGAGAATCACACAGTCCGTTGTCTGCGTGGCTGGCAGATGACCCGACGGCATCTCAATGACGAACAGCAGCGACACTCCGTTGACGAGCGTCGACAACGGCTCGAACAGCACGTCGGGCAGGCAGACACGACGATCGGCGTCGACTTTTGCCCAAATCTGCGCAACTTCGTCGTTGTCCAGCGCCGATTCCGCCGCCACGCAAACGAGCGGCTGCCCCAGCGCACCGAGATAAGCGTGCGCCAGATGCACGCCTTCGAGCAGCGTCTGACCGAGCTTGCGCCGCTGTTGACTCGACTGCGCCAACTGCTTCAGGCGCTTGTAGAACGGATTGTCTTTGGAACTGATGAGTTTCATGACGAGCGGACCAGGCGCGACACCGTGAGCGTGCCGAAAATTTCAAACGCTTCACGCACCGGCGCAAACGATTGTCGATGATGCGGACTCGGCCCGTGCGTACGCAACGCTTCCAGATGCTTGGGCGTGCCGTAACCGACATGCTCATCGAAGCCGTACTGCGGAAACGCCTCATGCAACGCCGTCAGTTGACGGTCGCGCGTGACCTTCGCCAAAATCGACGCCGCCGAAATCGCGGGCACCTTGTCGTCGCCCTTGATGACGGCTTCCGCCCGCATCGGCAAGACCGGGCAACGATTGCCGTCAATGAGCGCCAGCGTCGGCACGCGCGAAAGACCGTTCACGGCGCGCTGCATGGCGAGCATCGTTGCGTGGAGAATATTCAGGGAATCGATCTCCGCGACACTCGCCTCGGCGATACAAAACGCGAGCGAACGTTCGACGATTTCCTCATAAAGCGCCTCGCGACGCCGCGCCGTGAGCTTCTTCGAATCCGCCAACCCCTTGATCGGGCGCGATGGATCGAGAATCACGGCCGCCGTAACGACAGGCCCTGCGAGCGGCCCGCGCCCCACTTCGTCCACGCCACAGGTCATTTCGGCCGCGACGTCCGCGAACAAATCGAACGCCATTTGCGGAGGCGCCGCCTTGGCGGCAGCACGGGTACGCGACTGGGGGGCAGCAGAGGCAGTAGGCGCGGCCTTACGCGTCACGCGCCGCACTTTGACGTCTTCGCTCATATGCGCCCCTTCTCCCGCAGCACACGCTCGATCACTTCAGCCGAGCGCGCCGCCGTGTTCTGGCGCAGTTGCTCATGAATCTTCGTGAAGCGTGCTTGCAGAGACTCGCGCAGCGCCGGATCGGTCAGTTGCTGCCAGACGGCGTCGGCAAGCGCTTGCGGTGTAGCGAAGTGCTGCAGCAACTCCGGCACGACGAATTCGCCGCACAGAATGTTCGGCAGCCCTACGTAGGGCAAGTACCCCTGACGCTTCATGATCTGCGCCGTCAGCCAGGGCACCTTGTACGAGATCACCATCGGCTTCTTGTACAAGGCCGCTTCCAGCGTGGCCGTCCCGCTCGCAAGCAGCACGCTATCTGCGGCCTCCAGTGCCAGCGGTGCACGTCCGTCGATCACGGTCAGATTGAGATCGCTGTGTGCGTCGAAGATCGGCTGCATCAGCGTGCGCAGGCGCGGCGTTGCCGCGGGCAGTACGAAGCGTATCGACGGGTCGCGTTTGGCGAGCAGGCGCATCGCTGCAAAAAACACTGGCGTAAGGCGCTGCACCTCCGACGTGCGGCTACCCGGCAAGATGGCAACGACCGGACCACTGCCTTGAAGGCTCAGCTTGGCTCGTGCACCCGCGATATCGGGGACCATCGGAATCTTGTCGGCCATCGGATGCCCGACGAACGTCGCGTCGATGCCCGCGCGGTGATAAATCTCCGGCTCGAACGGGAACAGGCACAACATGTGGTCGACGGCACGCTTGATCTTCTTGATGCGTCCACCACGCCACGCCCAGATCGACGGGCTCACGAAGTGAATCGTGGGAATCCCCGCTTCGCGCAGTTTGATTTCGAGATCGAAGTTGAAGTCGGGCGCGTCGAAGCCGACGAACGCCATCGGCTTTTCCGCAAGCCAACGCTCACGCAGTTGCTTTCGAATCGAGAGAATCTCGCGCAGATGTTTGATGACTTCGACGTAGCCCATGACGGAGAGCTTGTCGATTGGCCAATAGGCGTCGAAGCCCTCTTCCGCCATATGCGGGCCGCCAACACCCGCGTACGCGATGTCGGCCGGAAGACTCTGCTTGAGACCGGCAAGGACATTGCCGGCAATGAGATCGCCAGACAGCTCCCCGGCTACCATCGCCAGGGTTCGCTGGCCGGCGCCGGGAAGGGTCGGCGACATAGGTCAGCGCACGATACCGCGCGTGCTAGCGTTGAGGAAGTCGAGTAGTGCGCGCACGGCCTTAGAGACATCCGGCGCACCGGCGTCGGCAAAGGCTTCGATCTGCACCTTGGCTTCGTCGAGCGTCAATCCGCTCTTGTAGAGCAGCTTGTACGCATGACGCAGCGCCGTAATCGCGTCGGCGGTGTAGCCACGACGACGCAGACCTTCGACGTTGATACCGTACGGCACGGCCCGGTCACCCGACGCAATGACGAACGGCGGCACGTCCTGAACAAGCACCGAAGCACCGCCCACCATCGAGTGCGCACCGATACGCACGAACTGGTGCACACCGGTCATGCCGCCAATGATTGCCCAGTCGTCAACGTGCACATGGCCCGCCAACTGCGCATTGCTCGAGAACACCGTGTGATCGCCAACGTGGCAATCATGCGCGATGTGCACGTAAGCCATGATCCAGTTGTCGTTGCCGACACCCGTCAGGCCACCGTCCTGCATCGTACCGGTATGGATGGTCGTGAATTCGCGAATCGTATTGCGGTCGCCAATGACAAGCCGCGTCGGCTCGCCCGCGTACTTCATATCCTGCGGGCTGCCGCCGATCGACGCGAACGGACCAATCTTGTTGCCCTCGCCCAGCGTCGTGTGACCATCGACAACCGTGTGCGCAAGGATCCGCGTACCGGCGCCGATCGTCACGTTCGGCCCGACGATTGCGTAGGGACCGACAGCGACGTCGTCAGCCAGTTGCGCCTTCGAATCGACAACTGCAGTGGGATGAATATTCGTCATGGACGTTCCGGTTCCGGTTCTACGCCGTTCTTCTTGACCATGCACGTAAACTCGGCTTGCGCCGCCACATTGCCGTCGACAAGCGCCTGCCCCTTGAACCAGAAGAACATGGAGCTTTTTGACTTCACGTGCTCGACATCAAGCACAAGCTGATCACCCGGCTCGACCACACGACGGAAGCGAACCTTCTCGATACCCACGAAATAGTAGAGCGTGTTCTCATCGTGTGCGGCTTCTTCCGAGAACGCGAGCAGCGCGGCCGCCTGGGCCAGCGCTTCGACGATCAGCACCCCCGGCATTACCGGGCGCTGCGGATAGTGCCCCGTGAAGTACGGCTCGTTGATCGTGACGTTCTTGATAACCTTGATGCTCTTACGCGTCTCAAGGGCGATCACGCGGTCCACCAACAGCATTGGATACCGATGGGGCAACAACTTCATGATCTTATGGATGTCAAGATTGCTGACGTCGATATTGGTATTGGTCTCGCTCATTTGTCTTGCAGGTCCTTGACCTTCGCTTCAAGTTGACGCACGCGGTCGCGCATCTTGTCCAGATTGCGCATGATGGCCGCGTTTTTGTTCCATTCGGCGTTCGGAATCGCCGGAAACGCGCTGGTATAAGTGCCCGGGCCGGGAATCGACTTCGAGACACCCGACTTGGCTGTCACGATGACCTTGTCGCCAATCGTCACATGCCCGGCCACGCCCACGGCGCCGCCCAGCATGCAGAACTTTCCGATGGTACTGCTACCGGCGATGCCCGTGCATGCCGCGATCACCGTAAATGCACCGACGCGCACGTTGTGCGCGATCTGCACCTGATTGTCGATCTTGCAACCGCGCTCGATGACCGTATCGGCCATCGCACCGCGGTCGATCGACGTCGACGCACCGATTTCGACGTCGTCCTCGATCACCGCACGGCCCACTTGCGGAATCTTCACCCACTCGCCGCCTGTCGCGGAAAAATCAGGTGCGAAACCGAAGCCGTCCGAGCCGATCACGGCCCCTGCGTGAATCACGCAACGCGCGCCGATCACGCTCGTGTGGTACAGCGTGGCATTCGGATAGACGAGCACGTCGTCGCCGAGCGTGGTGCCCCGGCCGACGAATACATTCGCCACCAGGCGAACGCGCTCACCCAGCCGTACCCCGGCTTCGATCACGACGTTCGGACCGATCACGCACGATGCCGGCACGATTGCCGTCGGATCGACGAACGCGCTCGGATGAATGCCTGCGGGTGGCACCGGCGCCGCCGCTTGCGCGAACATTTGCGCGACGCGTGCAAAATAAGCGTACGGATTCGGCGCAATGATCCAGGCGCGGCCGTCATGCGAAGGCAGCTTGTCGAAATCGGCTTTCGAGAGAATCACGGCCGCAGCGCCCGAATTGGGCACTTCGGCGAGATATAACGGGTTGGACAGAAAGGCGAGTTGGTTCGCGAGCGCGCGGTCGAGCGGCGCCAGCCCCTCGACGGCAACGTTACCGTCACCCACGAGATCGCCGCCGAAGCGTGCGACCAATTGGGCAAGCGTAACGGATGGCGCGGACGGTACGGACGACGACCCCGACATGGAGCGCTCGCCCGTCACTTGCCGGGGGTGCCGCTACCCGAACTTGCGTTCAGGGTCTTGAGCACCTTGTCCGTGATATCGATACGCGGGCTCACGTAGACCGCTTCCTGCACGATCAGGTCGTACTTGTCCGTTTCCGCAATCTGCTTGATGACGCGGTTGGCACGGTCGAGCACGGCTGCGAGCTCTTCGTTGCGACGTTGATTCAGGTCTTCGCGGAACTCGCGCTGCTTGCGCTGGAATTCGGTGTCGGCGGCGGCCAGATCACGCTGACGCTTGGCGCGCTCAGCGTCGCTCAACGTCGGATTGTCCTTGTCGAGCTTGTCCGACATCGCCTTGAGACGTTGCGCCATTGCCTGCAGATCCCCGTCCCGCTTGGAGAACTCGGCT
This sequence comes from Pandoraea sp. NPDC087047, assembly GCF_044745225.1. NCBI lineage: Bacteria > Pseudomonadati > Pseudomonadota > Betaproteobacteria > Burkholderiales > Burkholderiaceae > Pandoraea > Pandoraea sp. NPDC087047. The sequence continues at coordinate 14,772 of NZ_JBIUZU010000015.1, read as the reverse complement.
TCGAGCTTGGCTTGTGCGGCCTTGGCCGGTGCCGAATCGCGCAGAATGCGATCCGAATTGACAGCCGCGATGCGCGCATCCTGAGCCATGGCAGCAAACGCCGCGCCAGCCAGCAACGCCGCGGCGACGCCGCGAAGGCAATGCTTACGGATACCGTTCAATGTATTACCCCTTACAACGATGTAACGTTCGGAACCGATCGATCTGTCGTCCTTAGAACGACGTACCGACCTGGAACTGGAACTTCTGATACTGGTCGCCCGGCTTCTTGACGAGCGGGAAGCCCATCGAGAGCTTGAGCGGGCCAATCGGTGAAATCCACGACAGACCGAAACCGTAAGAATAACGCAGGTTATTGAAGGTAATCGCCTGGCCGTTATCGAACACGTTACCGCCGTCCATGAATGTGAAGATACGGAGCGTGCGGTCATACCCCGTGCCCGGCAGCGGGAACGTCAGTTCGACGTTACCGATCAGCTTCGATGCACCACCCAACGGTTCGCCATTGGTGTCCTTCGGACCCAGCGAGCTCGGCTCATAACCACGCACCGAACCGATACCACCGGCGAAGTAGTTCTTGAAGATCGGGAACGGCTGACCGCCCAGACCGTGGCCGTAGCCGACTTCGCCGTTAAGCGCCAGCGTGAAACCGCGGCTCACCGGGTAGTAGTACTGGTGCTGATAGTAGGCACGGAAGTACTTGGTCGTTCCGATTGGCGTACCGACTTCGATGTTGGCCTGCTGATAGTGACCACGGTTCGGGATCAGCGCGCTGTCACGCGAATCGCGCGACCAACCGACCGTGAGCGGATAGTTGTTGCTGACGTAACCGAACTGGTTCGCGTAGTCGATGTAGCGTTGCGGCGTCGTGCCGTCGCTCGTCAGGTGCAGACGCGTCTGTTCGAAGCCCAGACCGAAGAACACCGTATCGACTTCCGAGAACGGCACACCGAACTTCAGATTGCCGCCGAGCGTGTTGATACGGAAATCCGAATCGCTCGTCAGCAGCAGCGGCTGATACGTACGGTAGTAGATGTCGGTAATACGGCTCACACCGTCGACCGTGAAGTACGGATCGACCTGCGTGACGGCCAGGGTACGGTAAGTCTTACCGGTGTTCACGTTCACCGACAGCGACGTCCCCGAACCGAACACGTTGTCCTGGCTGATACCGGCTTGCAGCACCACCTTGTCGGTCGACGAGAAGCCGGCACCCACGTTGATCGTACCCGTCGGCTTTTCTTCCACCTTCACCTGAAGGTCGACCTGGTCGTTCGACCCTGGCACCGGCTCGGTCGTCACATTCACGTCGGTGAAGTAGCCCAGACGGTTGATACGATCCTGCGACAGCTTGAGGCGGTCCGCGTCGTACCACGAGCTTTCGAGCTGACGCAGCTCGCGGCGAATCACTTCGTCACGCGTACGCGAGTTGCCCACGATGTTGATCTTGCGAACGTACACACGGCGACCCGGATCGATCGTCAGGTTCAGCGCGACCGTGTGGTTGTTGCGATCGATCGTCGGCTGGGCGTTCACGTTCGCGAAAGCGAAGCCGTAGTTACCCAACAGATCGGAAATGGCCTTCGTGCTCGCCTGCAGCTTGGCCGCCGAAAACGTATCGCCGGCCTTCAGTTGCACGAGCTTCTGAATGTCGTCCTGCTTCCCGAGCATTTCGCCGGAGAGCTTGACGTCCGACACCTTGTACGGCTCGCCTTCATGCAGGTTGATAGTCAGGAACATCTCATCCTTGTCCGGCGTAATCGAAACGTCGGTGGAGTCGATGTTGAATTCCAGATAACCGCGGTTCAGGTAGAACGAACGCAGTTTTTCCAGATCGCCCGTGAGCTTGTCTTTCGAGTACAGGTCGTTCTTCGAATACCACGACAGCCAGTTCGGCGTGCCGAGTTCCATCTCGGCCGTCAGGTCAGACGACGAGAACGCCTTGTTGCCGACGAAGTTGATCTGCTGGATGGTTGCCTTGGGGCCTTCCGTCACGGCGAACTGGATGCCCACGCGATTACGCTCGAGCGGCGTGATCGTGGTCTTGACCTCCGCTGCGTAGTAACCGCGCGTAAGGTATTGACGCTTGAGCTCTTGCTCCGACTTGTCGAGCAAGTTGCGGTCGAAGGTGCGACCTTCGGTCAGGCCGACCGAGCGCAGCGCCTTCTTCAGACCGTCCTTGTCGAATTCCTTGATGCCGAGGAAGTCAATGGAAGCGATTGCGGGACGCTCGTTGACGTGCACCACCAGCACGCTGCCTTGCGCTTCGACGCTCACGTCCGAAAACAGGCCCGTTGCATAAAGGGCACGAATTGCTTCGGTGCCCTTATCGTCGTTGAACTTGTCGCCCGGCTTGACTGGCAGGTACGAGAAGACGGTACCGGGTTCGATGCGCTGCAAGCCCTCCACTCGGATATCCTTGACCACAAACGGCTCGACGGCGCGTGCCAGGAAACTGTGTGCCGCCAGAACCGCAATCACCAGGGTCTTCGGAACAAGGTGGTATTTATTCGACAACTTGCTTCCCCAAGAAACAATTGAATCGTAAAAACTCGGATTTGCCTGCGACCGGCAGGCACGTGACGCTGTCTTAGTGCAACAACTTCGACAGGTCATTGAAAAGTGCTACGGCAGAGAGCGCAAGGATGCAAACGATGCCCACTCGTTGCAGCGCGCCCTGCCACCGCTCGGAAACTGCCCGACCGGTAATCGCTTCGACCGCATAATATAACAGATAGCCACCGTCCAAAACTGGAATCGGCAACAGATTCAATACGCCCAAGCTGATGCTGACAAGCGCCAGAAAGGCGATGTAATAATCCAGCCCGAGACGCGCCGAGCGTCCTGCATAGTCGGCAATCGTCACCGGCCCGCTCAAATTCCTGAGCGATGCCTGCCCGGTGATCATCTTCCCGAACATACGAACGCTGAACGCCGTGACGTCCCACGTACGCTGCGCCCCTCGGCCAATCGCCTCCACAAGCCCGTACCGGACCGTCACCGAGTCGACCTGACTTGCCAAGGCCGCCCCGATCTTGCCCACGCGTGCCCCACTGGCCGCCGTCGCTGCCGAGTCGGTATCCACTTCCGCGCTTGGCGTGAGCGTCACATTACGCAAAGTCCCATCGCGTCGCACCGTGAGCGTCATCGGCTTGCCCGGATGAGCGCGCACCGTGTCCACAAACGCCTTGGCCGACGCGACGGGACTTCCGTCCACCGCCGCGATCTCATCACCGACACGCAGCCCGGCAATCCCTGCCGCCCCGCCCGCCATGATCTGCCCCACCGTGACCCGTGCCGACGGCACCAGCCCAAGACGTTGCATGAAGTCCTGCTCGCCATCGGCGTCGAAATGCTGTCCGGCAGCGTCGAGCGTATATTCGGCGCGACCGTCGCGCGTGCGCGCCACCAGCGTGACACGCTGCCCTTCGATCATCGGATCGACGAGACGCCAGCGCAGATCTTCCCAGGAGCGCACGGCCGTCTCTTCACCGACCGCCTCGTCCGCGTTTCTGCCATTTTCGCGAACGCCCGTGATCAGCTCCCCACCCGACATACCCGCCCGAGCGGCCAACGTCCCTGCTGCCGGCGGTGCAATGCGTGCGACCGGTTCGGTCACGCCAGCCAGATTCAGACCCGCATAAAGCGCAATGGCAAGAAGGAAGTTGGCAATCGGACCGGCCGCCACGATGGCGAACCTTTTGTAGACGGACTTCTGATTGAAAGCACGCGCCCGATCTTCCGGCGCAACGATCTGCGTCTCGTCACGCTCATCGAGCATTCGGACGTAACCGCCCAGCGGCAGCGCGCAAATCGTCCATTCCGTGCGGTCTCGCCCCATTGTCCACTTGAGCAGCGGCATGCCGAATCCCACGGAGAACCGCAGAACCTTCACGCCGCACAGCCGCGCAACCGTGTAGTGGCCCAGCTCATGGAACACCACCAGGACGCCAATGGCGATGGCGAACGCAAGCAACGTGGTCAGCAGATTCATGAGCAGACGGGACCGGAGACGTTACGACATGGGCAGCGGCGTCAGGAACGCGCTGGTGCAGGCAGTTTGGCAACGATTGTCGTCGCCAGTTCGCGGGCACGACGATCGGCTTCGAGCACGACGTCGAGCGAGGTGGCTTCACCGACCGCCACAGCGTCGAGCACCTGCTCCACCACCTGAGCGATCGCAGTGAAGCGAATCCGCCCGTCAAGGAAGGCGGCGACGGCAACCTCGTTGGCTGCGTTAAGCAACGCACCCGCCGTACCGCCGCGATGCAGCGTATCGAATGCCAGACGCAGGCACGGGAAACGGCGCAGATCGGGCGCTTCGAACGTCAGCTTGCCGATGTCTGCGAGATTCAGGCCGGCCACTCCAGACGTCACACGATCCGGGAATGCCAGGGCGTGAGCAATCGGCGTACGCATATCGGGGTTGCCGAGCTGCGCGAGCGTCGAGCCATCGGTGTACGTGACCATCGAGTGAATCACGCTTTGCGGATGGATCAGCACCTCGATTTTCGCGGGCGGCATGTTGAACAGCCAATGCGCCTCGATGACCTCGAGCCCCTTGTTCATCATGCTGGCCGAGTCCACCGAGATCTTGCGGCCCATCACCCAGTTCGGATGCGCGCACGCCTCGTCCGGCGTCACATTGTCGAGCGATGCCAGTTCTCGCTCGCGAAACGGGCCGCCCGAAGCCGTCAGCACCAGCTTCTCGACGCCGCGCGTGGAAATGCGGTTCTCGCCCGCCACTTGCGGCAGGCACTGGAAGATGGCGTTGTGCTCGCTGTCGAGCGGCAGCAACGTTGCGCCCGCCCGCTCGGCGGTGGCCATGAACAACGCACCGGAAAGCACCAGCGACTCTTTGTTCGCGAGCAGAATGCGCTTGCCTGCGCGCGCGGCGGCGAGCGTCGACTGAAGCCCGGCGGCGCCCACAATGGCGGCAACGACCATCGTGGCTTCCGCGGCCTCCGCAATCTCGACCAGCGCTTGCGGGCCGTAGGTCACGTCGACCTTCAGACCGGCATCAACCAGGCGCGCCGACAACGAGTGCGCCCCTTCGGCGTCGGCCACAACAGCCACTTGCGGACGATGGGCGACGCACTGCTCGAAAAGGCGATCGAGGTTCCGGTGCGCCGACAGCGCATAGACGGAGAAGCGGTCGGGATGACGCCCCACGACATCGAGCGTGCTAACGCCGATGGAGCCAGTGGAGCCGAGAATGGAGAGACGTTGCGACATGATCAGACGAAGAGCAGAGCCAGCGGGAGCACGGGGAGCAGCGCGTCGATTCTGTCGAGCACACCGCCATGGCCGGGCAGCAGCGCGCTAGAATCTTTCACGCCGGCTTGCCGCTTGAGTTGAGATTCGAACAGGTCGCCCACAACCGAGAACGCGACCAGCACCGTCAGCGCCAATGCGCCAAGTGCCACACCCAGCGTGTTGGCAAAATGAGAAACGATCGTCGGCGCCTGCAAGCCGCTCACGAGGACCGCCGCGGCCGCCACGAGCACCAGCAACCATCCGCCGATAGCGCCCTCCCAGGACTTCCCGGGGCTGATGGACGGTGCGAGCTTGCGCTTGCCGAATGCACGTCCCGCGAAGTACGCCCCCGTGTCGGCAAGCCAGACAATCACAAGGACGGAAAGCAGGAATGCCACGCCGCGATCACGCACCAGGCAGAGCGCCTGCCACGCCGCGATCAGCACCACCGGCCCGGCAACGAGCAGTAGACCGCGCCATGCACCTTGGGTCGCCGGCTTGCGCGCGAGCGCATAAGGCCCGGCGAGCACCCAAAAAATGGCGGCAGGTTTGAGCCATATCGGCGACAGCGCCCATCCGCCCGCCCAGGTCAGGCCGACGCCCAGAAGCGCAAGCGCGCCGTAGAAAACGGCGCCCGTATTATTCAGACCGACCAGACGGCCCCACTCCCATCCCGCGGCCGCCACGATCACGGCAGCAAGCAACGCAAACTGCGCCGGCGTACCGACGAAGATCACAGGCAAAAGAATGGCGAGAAGTACGACAGCGGTAATGACGCGTGTCTTGAGCATCAGGCGGATTGTCCGGGGGGGTTCTGGACTTGTGCGCTGGTACGACCGAAACGACGTTCGCGCTGCTGAAACTCGGCAACGGCCCGTTTGAGCGTATCCGCGTTGAAGTCCGGCCAGAATTCTTCGGTGAAATAGAGTTCAGTGTACGCCAGTTGCCAAAGCAGAAAATTACTGACGCGCTGATCGCCGCCGGTGCGGATAAAGAGATCCGGCTCCGGCGCATAGGCCATGCTCAGGTGCGGCGCGAGATCGTCTTCCGTGAACGATGCATCGAGCGCCGCGGCACCGTCCTGCGCAACGCGCTCGGCGGCGAGCTTCTGAGCTGCCTGGAGAATATCCCACCGCCCACCGTAATTGGCGGCAATGGTCAACGTAAGCCCTTTGTTGTCTTGCGTACGCTCTTCTGCACGCTTGACGAGTTCCTGAATGCGCGGCTCGAATGCCTCGAGCGCACCGATCACACGAAGACGGATACCGTTACTGTGCAACTTCCCCACCTCACGCTCGAGCGCGAGGATGAAAAGTTGCATCAGCGTCGAGACCTCGTCTTGCGGCCGACGCCAGTTCTCGGAACTGAACGCGAACAGCGTCAGATACTCGACACCTAGCTCGGCACATGCCGTCACCGCTTCACGCACGGCATCAACGCCACGCTTGTGCCCCGCGACGCGCGGCAATTTACGTCTGGTAGCCCAACGCCCGTTGCCATCCATGACGATGGCAACGTGGCGTGGAATGCTCACTGTCTCGGGAGCAGAAAGCGTGGAGGTGAGAAAACCCATTGAGATACGGCGCGGGAGTCGAGCGCGAAAGTCGGCGGAGATCGTGCGATAAGTGCCAGAGGCACTCAGACCGTCATGATCTCGGCGCCCTTCTGCTTCACCAGTTCGTCGATTTCGGTGACAAACTTGTCGGTGAACTTCTGGACATCGTCGCCGCCACGGCGCTCGTCGTCTTCCGAAATTTCCTTGTCCTTGACCAGCTTCTTGAGTTGCTCGTTGGCATCGCGGCGCAGGTTACGCACGGCAACCTTGGCGTTTTCGCCTTCCGACTTGACCAGCTTGGTCAATTCACGGCGACGCTCTTCGGTCAGCATGGGCATCGGCACGCGAATCACATCGCCTTGCGTTGCCGGGTTCAGACCCAGGTCCGATTCGCGGATGGCCTTCTCGACCTTGGCGACCATGCTCTTTTCCCACGGTTGCACACCGATCGTACTGGCATCGATGAGGCTCACGTTGGCGACCTGAGACAGGGCCGTCATCAAGCCGTAGTAATCCACCTGAATATGATCGAGCAGGCCAGTATGTGCGCGGCCGGTACGAATCTTCGCCAGGTTGTTCTTGAACGAATCGATCGAGCTCTTCATCTTCTGCTCGACATGCTTCTTGACGTCAGCAACGCTCATGGCAACCTCCAAACCTTGAATTGATACGCAAACATAAATGATACGGCGTCGGCACGCCACTGCGCGCCGACGCCGCAGTTCGAACTCAAACGTGGACGAGCGTTCCCTCGTCTTCGCCGAGAATGACGTGCTTGAGCGCGCCCGGCTTCACGATCGAGAAAACGCGCACCGGCATCTTCTGATCGCGGCACAGCGCGAAAGCCGTCGCGTCCATGACCTGCAGGTTCTTCGAGATCGCCTCGTCGAAGCTGATGGTCGAATACTTTACCGCGTTGGGGTCCTTCTTGGGGTCGGCCGAGTACACGCCGTCGACCTTGGTCGCCTTGAGCACCACTTCGGCGCCGACTTCCGAGCCGCGCAGCGCTGCCGCCGTGTCGGTCGTGAAGAACGGGTTACCCGTGCCTGCGGCGAAGATGACGACTTTGCCCTCTTCGAGCTGACGGATCGCGCGCGGGCGAATGTACGGCTCGACCACCTGGTCCATGCGCAGCGCGGACTGCACACGCGCTTCGATACCGGCGTGACGCATCGCGTCCTGCAACGCCAGGGCGTTCATCATCGTGGCCAGCATGCCCATGTAGTCGGCCGTTGCACGGTCCATACCGGCAGCGCCGCCAGCCACACCCCGGAAAATATTGCCACCGCCGATCACGACGGCCAATTGCGTGCCCAGGCGAACGACTTCGGCAATATCGCCAACCATGCGCTCGATGGTTGCGCGGTTGATGCCGAACGAATCGTCACCCATGAGGGCTTCACCAGAGAGCTTGAGAAGTACGCGTTTGTAAGGAGTAGACATGGCGGTCCTTAAGAAGTCTGGTCGGGCACTGTGGGGGTATTCTGGATGAAACAACGGGGACGGCACCGCCGCCCCCGGATACTACGGTACTGCGCGAATTACGACTGCTTGGCAGCGGCCACTTGCGCAGCCACTTCAGCAGCGAAGTCGTCTTGCTTCTTCTCGATGCCTTCGCCGACCACGAACATGGTGAAGCCCTTGACCGTGGTGTTGTTGGCCTTGAGCATCTGCTCGACGCTTGCCTTGTCGTCCTTCACGAACGTCTGGTTCAGCAGCGAGACTTCCTTCAGGTACTTCTGCACGCTGCCTTCCACCATCTTGGCGACGATCTCGGCCGGCTTGCCCGATTCGGCGGCCTTCTCGGCGGCAACCTTGCGTTCCTTCTCGATCAGTTCCGGCGCAACTTGCTCGCCCGACAGCGCCACCGGCTTCATGGCGGCGATGTGCATGGCGACGTTCCTGCCGACGTCGGCGTCAGCGCCTTCGTACTCGACGACCACGCCGATACGCGTGCCGTGCAGGTATGCAGCCAGCTTGCCCGACGTCTCGTAACGCTGGAAGCGACGGATCGTCATGTTTTCACCGATCTTGCCGATCAGGTCGGCACGGATTTGCTCAACGGTCTTGCCGTCGAGCGGCAGTGCCGACAGAGCGGCCACGTCAGCCGGGTTGTTCTCGGCGACCAGCTTGGCCAGGTCGTTGGCAAACTTCAGGAAGTCGTCGTTCTTCGAGACGAAGTCGGTTTCGCAGTTGATTTCAACCACGGCACCCTTGCCGCCTTCGATGTATGCCGAGATCACGCCTTCGGCGGTGATACGGCTGGCGGCCTTGCTGGCCTTGCTACCCAGCTTGACACGCAGGATTTCTTCAGCACGAGCCATGTCGCCATCGGCTTCGGTCAGCGCCTTCTTGCATTCCATCATCGGCGCATCGGTCTTGGCGCGCAGTTCGCCCACCATTGCTGCAGTAATTGCCGGCATATCGTTACTCCTGTATATCGAATCAGTCGGGAGAGGACATCGCACGGACGGCCTCACTGCCCGCCCCTGGCGCCCCGCACACCCGACACGGGGAAATCGGACTAAAAAAAAGGGGCGCCACAAGCAGCCCCTTTTGTTACGCAGCGGTGGCCGCTTACGCCTCTTCGTTCACTTCGACGAAATCGTCGCCTTCGCCGCGAACGGCTTCGACAACTTCCTTGACGGCGTTTTCACGGCCTTCGAGGATCGCGTCGGCAACGCCTTGCACGTACAGCTCGACAGCCTTGCTCGAGTCGTCGTTACCCGGGATCACGTAATCCACACCTTCCGGCGAGTGGTTCGTATCGACCACGGCGATCACCGGAATGCCCAGCTTGTTGGCTTCGGTGATGGCGATCTTGTGGTAGCCGACGTCGACGACGAAGATGGCGTCGGGCATGCCGCCCATTTCCTTCACACCGCCGATCGACTTCTGCAGCTTGGCCATTTCGCGATCGAACAACAGCGCTTCCTTCTTGCTCATGCGCTCTTGCTCGCCGGCTTCCAGAGCCTGCTCCATGTCCTTGAGCTTCTTGATCGACGACTTCAGCGTCTTGAAGTTCGTCAGCATGCCGCCCAGCCAACGGTTGTTGACGTAAGGCATACCGGCACGTGCTGCGGCTTCCGCCACGATGTCGCGCGCCTGACGCTTCGTGCCCACGAACAGGATCGTGCCGCGGTTTGCTGCCAGTTGACGCACGTACTTCAGTGCGTCCTGGTACATCGGCAACGTCTTTTCGAGGTTGATGATGTGAATCTTGTTGCGATGGCCGAAGATATAGGGGGCCATCTTGGGGTTCCAGAAACGGGTTTGGTGACCAAAGTGGACGCCCGCTTCCAGCATCTGACGCATCGTGACAGACATGTGATTCTCCGTGAGGGTTAGGTCTTAGACCGGCTGCCGTACCCGTTTCGTCAGACTGCCATACAGCTTTGCATGACCCGCCTGCGAAGATCGGGCACCCTGGGTGCGCCGGCCCGCGATTTCAAATTTCCAAGCCGATGACACGAGTGATCCCGGCACCTCACCGGAAGCAGTGCTTTTTAGCACCATATTGGGGCCAAACACCCCAAAAACCCGGAGAAGATCACCAAAAACCAAGGGGAAACCCTTGACCTTATTGACAACTCGTCCTCGACTTAGCCCGAGATTATAGCATTGCAGCGTGCCAGCGCTCAAGGGGCGCGTGAACTTGTTATGACAAGCCGGAAATCCCCGGTTTGCGCGGCATGCCAGCCAGTTCGGCGCCCTCTCCCGTGCGCCGATCGGAACAACGGAAGTTCATCGTCGGAACACTCCGAAATCCACGCCAGACAAGGCCAAAACCCGGCCAAAACCTCCCATTGGTGCGATAATGCGGCACTGTTTACGCAATTTTCCCGATTCCGCAATGGCCATCACCCTCAAGAATGCCCACGACATTGAAATGATGCGCGTCGCTTGCCGCCTGGCCAGCGAAGTGCTCGATTTCATTACGCCGCACGTGCGTGCCGGCATCACCACCGGAGAGCTGGACCGCCTCTGCCACGAGTTCATGGTCAATCAACAGGGGACCGTGCCGGCACCGCTGAATTACCAGCCGCCCGGCTACCCCCCCTACCCCAAGGCCACCTGCATTTCCGTCAATGACGTGATCTGCCACGGCATTCCCGGCGACAAAGCGCTCAAGAACGGCGACGCCCTCAACATTGACGTCACGGTCATCAAAGACGGTTACTTTGGCGACACAAGCCGCATGTTCATCGTCGGCAACGGCACGATTCTTGCGAAGCGTCTGGCGCAAGTAACGTACGAGTGCATGTGGCTCGGTATCAATCAGGTTCGCCCGGGCGCCCGTCTGGGCGACATCGGCCAGGCGATCCAGACGCATGCCGAAGCCCAGGGATATAGCGTGGTGCGCGAGTACTGCGGTCACGGTATCGGCCAAGTATTCCACGAAGATCCGCAGATTCTGCATTACGGCCGTCAGGGCACCGGACTCGAATTGGAAGCCGGCATGATCTTTACCATCGAGCCGATGATCAACGCTGGCAAGCGCGAAATTCGGACGATGCCCGATCAGTGGACAGTCAAGACGCGCGACCGCAGCCTGTCCGCACAATGGGAACATACCGTGCTGGTCACGCCGACGGGCCATGAGGTGCTGACACATTCTGCGTTGACCCCGCCGCCGCCGCCGGGGTCGTCCTATGTGACGTCCTTCGCAGCCGCCGCCTGAGTAACCATCGTCCGGCCGCCAGCAACTTCGGTGGCCGCCCGGCCCGGCACGATCCCGGCCTGACTCGTCAACTCATACCCTGGAAGCCGCCATGCACGCACGTGCACACGCCCCTTCTCCGCTACGTCAGGCCCTCAAGGACCGCAAGGCCGAACTTGTCGAACGCTTTTCCGCGCACGGCAAGATCGACGTGCTGCTGCACGGTTTATGCCAGGCGGTCGACCAGTCCATGCGAGAGGCATGGGCCGAATGCCAGATGCCGGACGACTTCGCCCTCGTGGCGGTTGGCGGCTATGGGCGCGGCGAGCTTTATCCATACTCGGACGTCGACATTCTCCTGCTGCACCGCAGCCCCGACGGCGCGGCGCTGACTTCTCACGTCGAGCCGTTCATCGGTTTCCTGTGGGATATCGGCGTCGAAATCGGTTCGTCGGTGCGAACCGTCGACGAGTGCATTTCCGAGGCGCACGCCGACATCACGGTACAAACGAGCCTGCTCGAAGCGCGACTCCTGAAAGGTAACCAGGCGCTCTTCGACGAGTTCCAGCAGCGCTTCTCCGCCGATCTCGATCCGCTCGCATTTTTCCGCAGCAAGCAACTGGAGATCCGGCAGCGGCACGCGAAGTATCAGGACACGCCGTACAGTCTCGAGCCGAACTGCAAGGAAAGCCCCGGTGGGCTTCGCGACTTGCAGGTCATCTTGTGGATGACGAAGGCTGCCGGTCTGGGCAATAGCTGGTCCGAGCTGTTCGCGCGAGATCTGCTAACGGACCGCGAACTCAAGGAACTGCGTCGCAACGAGCAATTCCTGAAGGGTTTGCGAGCGCGTCTGCATCTGCTCGCACGCCGGCGTCAGGATGTGCTGGTGTTCGATCTTCAGACCGCGCTCGCGCAGAGCCTGGGCTTCGACGCCACGACCACGAAGCGTGCCAGCGAGCAGCTCATGCGACGCTACTACTGGGCAGCAAAGGCCGTCTCACAGCTCAACACCGTGCTACTGCTCAACGTAGAGGCGCGGCTGTTCCCGCAAACCAGCGGCGTCACCCGCGTGATCAACGAACGCTTCGTCGAGAAGCAGGGAATGATTGAAATCGTGGACGACGAGCTGTACGAGCGTCACCCGAACGCGATCCTCGAGACGTTCCTGCTGTATGAACAAGTCGTCGGCGTGAAAGGGTTGTCCGCGAGAACACTGCGCGCGCTGTACAACGCCCGCGAACTGATGAATGCGCAATGGCGTGCCGCGCCTGAAAACCGCCGCACGTTTCTGGAAATTCTTCAGCAACCGCAGGGCATCACCCACGCATTGCGGCTGATGAATCAGACGAGTGTGCTCGGCCGTTATCTGATCAACTTCCGTCGCGTGGTCGGTCAGATGCAACACGATCTGTATCACGTATACACGGTCGATCAGCACATTCTGATGGTAGTGCGTAACATTCGCCGCTTCGCCGTGGCCGAGCATACGCACGAATACCCGTTTTGCAGCCAGTTGATCGCGAACTTCGACCGGCCGTGGATACTGACCGTCGCTGCCCTCTTTCACGACATCGCGAAGGGACGCGGCGGCGATCACTCGACGCTCGGCATGGTCGATGCACGACGCTTTTGTACCCGTCATGGCATCGACAAGGAAGACACGGAACTGATCGTCTGGCTGGTGGGCGAGCATCTGACGATGAGTACCGTCGCACAGAAGCAGGACACCACCGATCCGGAAGTCATCCGCCGCTTCGCGGAGAAAGTGGAAAACGAGCGGCGCCTGACAGCTCTGTATCTTCTGACCGTGGCCGATATTCGCGGCACCAGCCCGAAGGTATGGAACGCCTGGAAGGGCAAGCTGCTCGAAGACTTGTATCGTGTGACGTTGCAGGTGTTGGGCGGCGCCAACCCCGATCCGCATTCGCAACTCAAGACGCGCAAGGAAGAAGCGCTCGGATTGCTGCGTCTGTACACGGTGCCCGAGCGCGCGCAGGAAGCGCTCTGGAACACGCTGGACGTCGCGTATTTCCTGCGCAACGATCCGGCAGATGTCGCATGGCAAACGCGACATCTGTGGCGGCATGTCGATAGCGCCTCGCCCATCGTCAAAGCGCGCCCCTCGCCCATCGGTGAAGGATTGCAGGTGATGGTCTACGTGCGCGATCAGGTGGATCTGTTCGCGCGCATTTGCGGCTACTTCGAGCGCAAGGGCCTGTCGATTCTCGACGCCAAGGTGCATACGACGAGTCAGGGCTTCGCGCTGGACAGTTTTCTGCTGACCGACCCGGGCCTTGATACCAGCTATCGCGACATCATCAATCTGGTGGAAAGCGAGTTGGTGTCGCTGTTGACACGAGAAGAGCCGCTGGCGGAGCCGAGCAAGGGCCGCCTGCCGCGACGCTCGCGCAGCTTCCCTGTCACGCCGCGCGTCGATTTGCGGCCCGACGAGCGCGGCCAGTACTACCTGCTATCGGTGTCGGCCAACGACCGCACTGGTTTGCTATACGCGGTCGCTCGCGTGCTTGCGCGTCACGGCGTGAGCGTGCGTACCGCCCGCATCAATACCCTCGGCGAGCGTGTCGAAGACACGTTCCTGCTCGACGGCAGCCGTTTGCAGGACAATCGCCTGCAAATTGCCGTTGAGACCGAACTACTAGAAGCATTGGAACCATGAGCGATACCCCGCGCGCCAAACTGAGCGCCAAACACCCCCGTACCCTCGACAAGACTCGCGCGCCCGTGCGCTCGTCTGGCGCTTTGCGCCGCCCGACCAAGGCGGTGCCCGCGTCGATGCTCGACGGTAGCGGTGTGAAAAAGAAGCCGGCTGGGAAGCCGGCACGCCCGCGCCCGGCTGACGATGCCGCCACGCCGGGCGGTGCACGCCGCCCCGCAGGTAGCGGAGCCGCACCGCGCAAGCCTGCCGGTGGGGCAACACCGTATGAGAAGCGTCCGACGGGGGAGCGCCCGCCCGCACGCGGCCAGCGCGAGCGCGTTGCCGGGGCACGTCCTGCCCGTTTCGACGAGGAATCGCGTCCGCGCCGTTTTGACGAAGACCGCCCCCGTCGCAATACCGAAGGTGGCGCACGTGGCGATTTCGCCCGTCAGGTCAAGCGTGACTTCGACAACCGCGCACCACGTCGCGCTGACGAAGACCGTCCGCGTCGCAATACCGAAGGTGGCGCACGTGGCGATTTCGCACGCCCGGTCAAGCGTGACTTCGACAACCGCGCACCACGTCGCGCTGACGAAGACCGTCCGCGTCGCAATACCGAAGGTGGCGCACGTGGCGATTTCGCAC
>NZ_JBIUZU010000014.1:0-109929 GCF_044745225.1 Pandoraea sp. NPDC087047 | reverse complement strand
GGTTACGCCGGGCTGGATAACGAGCTGTTCTATCTCGACAAGACCATGATGGTGTTCGGCGACGCAAAGAAAGTCGTCGAGGAGATGGTCAAGGCGGCGGCCTGATCGACGATCGATACGTGTACGGGGCGCGCCGCCGCGTGTGGCGCGCCGGAGCCATTTCGATGGCTCGTTGGCTTCTCTTCTGGCAGGGTTAGGACATGAACGTATCGCTGAGACAACTCAAGGTCTTCATGGTCGTGGCGCGCAGCAAGAACTTCAGCCGCGCGGGCGCCGAGATCGGTCTGACACAACCGGCCATCAGCCGCTGCATCAACGAACTGGAAGGGCAACTCGGTCTGCGTCTGGTCGATCGCACGACGCGTGAAGTCGCGCTGACCGAGGCCGGTGTCACGCTCGCGGGCAATCTCGATCGCGTGCTCGACGAACTCGAGATTGCGCTGCTCCAGACGCACGGCGCGGAAGCCCGTACCACCGGACGCGTGCGCATCGGTGCGGCCCCGACCATTTCCGCCACGCTCATGCCGCGCGTGTTGCTGGCCTCGCAAGCAACCTATCCGGATATCGCCCTCGCGCTCGTCGATCAGATGCAGCGCGCCGTGCTCGACAGCGTGCGGGCGGGCGATGTGGACTTCGGTATCGTGGTCGCCCCGCAGGGCGCTGACGACCTCACGACCGAGCATCTGATGAGCGAGCCGTTCTGCCTCATTTGCCGCAACGATCATCCGCTCGCCACGCAGGCGGCGGTGCACTGGTCGGAACTCTCGGGCGAGAACCTCGTGTTGCTCAACCAGAGTTCGGGCAGCCGTGCGCTGATCGACCGCGCGCTCACCACGCAAAAGGTGCAGGGCACGATCACGCAGGAACTCGGTCATGTGAGCACCATCTTCCGCATGGTGCAGGAGGGGCTGGGCGTGAGCGTGCTGCCGCCGCTTGCGTTGCCGCTGCCGGAGAATTCCACGCTGGCCGTGCGCCCCCTGTTGCCTGCCTTCGAGCGCAATATCGTGCTCGTGCGTCGCAAGAACCGCTCGCTCTCGCCTGTGGCGCACACGGTCTGGGAGCTGATTCATCGCGTGGTGCGCGAGCGGAATAAGCGTTTCGCGATGGACATGGAGCCGACCGGCGCTGCTGCGACAACCTCGGTCAACTGAATCTCCGATTTGAATCAACGACTTGCGTCCTGTCATCAAGGACTTGTCCACAGACTTGAACACAAAATCTGTGGATAAATCGACGGCCCTCCCAGGTGATTTGCCTGCGAGGGCCACCGTCTGATCCCTCTCGTCAAAAACGCCATACCGATCAACCGTTTGGGTATTTGTCTGCGCGCGTTGTCCACAGCCTTGTGAACAAAAATCGTGGATAACTCTCGCGCTGCGCCGTGCATGGCGACGTCGACTCCCGAAGGCCCGATGTCGGATTGCGAAGCGACTCCCCTGTCTGGATACGTAGGATGCCGGACGGCCCGCGCCGCATCGTCAACGCGATGCGGCGCGGGCCGGCCCCCAATATCTCAGACAAGGAGTTTTCGATGTTCCTTTCACGAAGCGGCGGCGTGGCCCCGCGTGGTGCCGAGGCGGTCCTCCCGAATGCGGGACGGCAGAACGGCTGCGAGCTATGGCAGGCCGACGTGAGTGAGCTGCGCCAACAGTATGCGCTGGCGCCGCGCAACAGCCCGGAGCGCGTGCATCTGTTCCGAGCCGCGACGACACGCGGCGGCAAGGTCGCGGCATTTCTCGAGCCGCTGTTGCCGCGCGAGGTGCTCGGCGGCATTGTTCTGAACGCGCAGGAACGCGAGGCGTTGCAATCGGTGGTTTTTCTTCCCGCCAACGAAGTCGGCCTCGATCTGCTCATGCGCGCCGGCTTGCCGGACGAGGCTGCGCGAGATCTTTGCGACATGCTGCGCGATGGCCCCGACGACATCGTCATGTCGACCATTGTCAGCGCGGCGCGAACCCCGGTGCCGCTTGCGAACTGGTGGCTCAAATCGCCGGGGCCGATCGGTGACTCGTCGTCGCGCGATGCCCGGCGCGAGCTGCGCGTGCTGCAACTCGTCGGCTATCGGCAATGGCCATTCGATGAAAATATCTGGCGAGGCGTGGTGGTGGAGGCGGGCGAAGCCTTGCGCGGCGGAGGGGGCGATTCGGCGCTGGTCGACGCTCGCACCGGAATGGCGTTGCTGGATCTGCTACCGCGACAATCACACGCGCAGCGATGCATCATCTTGTGCACCGGAGAGCCGCTGCTACTCTACGCGATGCGTCGGGGTTTTCCGGCGGCCGGCGTCGAGAAGATGCTGTCGCTCGGATTCGACGCCAACGTGTCGTCGCCCGCGGCGCAAACGTCGCTCATCGATCCTGTGCCGATTATCGAAGGGGCGACGCCGCTGCATTACGCAGCTCATACCGGCGACATCGAAGCGATCGGACTGCTGGCGAGCCACGGCGCGTGTCTCGATGCGCGAGACGTGCATGGCAATTCGCCCATGATGTATGCCAACGCGCGGGCGATGGTGGCGGTGGCCCTCAGCGACGGCAAGTGGCGGGGGCCGAGCACCGAGAGACTGGCACATCGCAACGATCTGATGCTGCGTGACGCTGCGGCAGCCGTCGTGCGTACGCTGCATAATCTTGGCGCCGATCCGCATGTCTGCGGTCGCGATGGCGAGGGTGTGGTGCGCACGCTGATACTGTCGGTGCTGGCGTCGCGCGAAGGCGGGGGCATGCACCTCTGGCCCGATTTCTCGCAGTTGCTCGTCACGCTGCATAGTCAGGGCGTACCTTTTCACACGCCGAACTGTCCCGACGCGCGACAAGTGACGGAATTCGCGCTGATCAACGCGCCCGATAATCCCAACGATGCGGTCTGGGCCCTTGGCGCACTGTTGGCGCAACTCGAGGCGCGATAGTCGCCAAACTACCTCATGGGAACGTCGGTCGGTTTTGTTCTCACTGCGTGGGAGGCGGTCTTGTCAGTCGCCCGCAGTGGCCCGACAGTAGTGAGGCTGCCTATTGCCGGGTCACTGGAATGCCATCGACGTGCGTTGAGTTGCGAAGGTATTCACTGCATCGGTGAGCGAAATATGCGGCGGCGATTTCCCCTGCCTGGCTGCCACGCGCACACTTGACCGGTGCGACGCGGCGGCCAGCTTTTTTCAACGTCTCATTGATGTCTTGCCAGACGGCAATTCGCCCGTCTTTTTGTTGAGGGCGCGCTGTACTGTCACACCGAGTGCGCTAGAATTCTCAACATCGATTGCGAGATCCGCAACACTGGCGACTCGTCGATCTCCTCTTCAAACGACAACGCAGTGTTCTCTGCGGCGTCACTCCTGCATTTCTCCCGATTTCCATGACTTCTGAAATGGCGCAGCCACGCACGGGCTTTTGGCCTGCACGCGCGGCGACGATGGCATTGCTGTTTTGCAGCGGATTTCTTTACGCGACGTGGGGCGTGCATGTGCCCACCGTCAAGGCGATGTTCGACCTGAACGACGCGAGCCTGTCGGTGGCGATGTTCGCCGTGGCCGGTGGCGCCATCGTCACGATGTCGCGCCTGGCGCGCTGGGTCGGACGCGCCGGCAGCCAGCGTGCGAGCCTGCATTCGGGCATTGCGCTGGCGCTCACCAGCGCGTTCATTCTGTCGATGCCCAGCTACTGGGGCCTCGTGGGCTGGCTCGCGCTTTATGGCGCGGCGAACGCCACGTACGACGTCGCCGTGAATGCGCAGGCCGCCACGCTCGAGTCGCGTTATCGCAAGCCGATCATGGCATCGCTGCATGGCTGCTTCAGTCTGGGCGGTATGGCGGGCGCGCTCGTGGGCGGTGTCTGGCTGGCGCATCACGGCTCGCCGCAATGGCATATCGGTCTCGCGGCGCTCGGTTGCGCGGTGGTCATCATTGTCGGGGCGCGCTTCATGCAGCCGGATATGTTGCCCGGCGAAGCGCCGGTGGCGAGCGCGGATACCGAGCCGTCGCCGGCTCGCGCCCATACGCCGCCGCCTGTCCTGAGCGAAGCGTCGCGCCGCAAACTGCATCGCAAGCTGATGGGCTTCGGCGTGCTCGCGTTCCTCGGTCTTGTCGTCGAGGGCGCGATGTACGACTGGACAGCCGTGTATATGCGCGAAGTCGTGTCGGCACAAGGCGCGTGGATCGGCGCAGGCTACGCGGCGTTTTCCGTCGGCATGGCCGCCGGACGCTTCAGCGGCGATCCGGTGCGTGCCCGTATGGGCGGCGCGCGCCTGCTGCGCGCGAGCAGTCTGGTGTGCGTCGGCGGGGTGTTGCTGGCGTTGCTCTGGCGCGAACCGGCGGCGGCCGTGGCGGGCTTTGCGCTGGCCGGACTCGGCTTATCGAACGTGATGCCGGTGATGTTCGCCGCCTCGGGCGAAGTCGCCCGTAGTGCGGGAATGGCGAGCGCGGAAGCCATCGCGGTCATGGCGCGTCTTGCCTATCTGGGGCTGCTCATCGGCCCGGTGCTGATCGGGGCCATCGCGCACGGCATCAGTTTGCCCGTGGCGCTGGCTGCCGGTCTGCTGTGTATCGTGCCGATTGCCGCGCTCGCACCGAAGATGCTCGCAGGCGTGGACGGGCGCGCAACAGCGTCGTCGAAGGACTAAGGCTCCGCGCGCGCCGAGCGCAATTACTTGAGCGTGACGGCGACTTCACCGACGCCGTCGATCGTGCCGCGCAGTTCCCCCGTGCCGCTCGCGGGGATCATGCCGACATACGAGCCGCAGGTCACGATGGCACCGGCGCGCATCGTCATGCCGCGCTTGCCGTTGTGGTTGACGAGCCACGTGAGCAGCGCGCGCGGATCGCCACCGGTATTGAAGATCTTCGCCGGGGCGATGTTCTTGCCGTCGAGCGTGAAGACGGCCTTCGGCCTGAGGTAATTGAAACCGGCATCGTAGCCGCGACCGCTACCGATCACGAGCGCGCCGTTGTTCTGCAAATCGGCAAGCGTGAAGCGGCTGTCGAGCCCTTTCTCGGAGAAACGGCTGTCGGTGATTTCGATCGTGGCGAGCATTTCGCCCACGAACATCATTGCCTCGCGCTCGTCATAGCGGCCCGGCTTGATGTCACGCGAGAGACGGAAGGCGATTTCCAGTTCCAGGCCCGGCCGGAAGAAGTCGTCGAGGGCGAGTGCACCGCCCGAGTCGCTGACGACGGACGCCGGAATCGGCGCGCAATTCGGCAGATCCGACGGGGCTTTCGCACCGACCTTCCATGCGGCGATCGTGTCGCCCAGCAGATCGAGGGTGCGCAATTGCACGGCGTAGGCGGCGTTGGCGTCGACCGGGAGCAGGGCGTCGGCGGGCGCGTCGATGGGCGTGTCGCCGCGGCGAGTGTCGGCGAGCAATCGGGCCAGCGATTCGACAGCGGGTTGGGTCTCGAACATCTTGCGAATCTCCAGAGGGAAGGGCGATGCGCCGGTCGGTTGCCGGCAGCAGAGTGCCTCACATCGTATACAAAATTCATGCGGCGTTGCGCAGTGCGGCGAACCTGTTGCCTACTTGGTGAAAACACCACATAACGTAGTCAAAACGGCGTCGATCTGCGAGAATCGGGCTTCGTAATATTTCGTAATATTTCGTCATATCTTGCAATGTTTCGCGCGGCACGGCTTCGGTTGTGACTGCCCGCGCCCGCGAAAGTGCTGTGCATGCAGTCGATGACTTTCTTCCCGAAACGAATGACCCAGGCAAGCCTATGCACTCCGTGACCCTGAACGCCGTACGCGAGCACACCGTCCACCCGCCGGACAACGGCGCAGCCCAGCCGATCAGCCGTCAGGCACTGCATCTGGCCGTGATGGACCGGCTGCGCAAAATGATTACCGAAGGCGCGCTGGCGCCGGGCGCCCATCTGAACGAGCGCGCGCTGTGCGAGCAACTTGGGGTGTCGCGCACGCCGCTGCGCGAGGCGTTGAAAATGCTGGCGGTGGAACGGCTGATCGATCTGCTGCCGAATCGCGGTGCCCGTGTCGTGACGCTCTCGGCAAGCGACATTGCCGACGCCTTCGAGTTGCTCAGCGGACTTGAAGCACTGGCCGGAGAGTTGGCATGCGAGCGCATCACGCAGGCGGAAATCGACGAAATTCAGGCGCTGCATTGCGCGATGGATGACTGCTACGCGAACGGGGATCTGCCGGGCTATTTCGACTGCAACCAGCGCATTCATGACCGTATCAATGCCGCTGCGCGTAACCCTGCGCTCACGCAGATGTATCAATCGGTCAATCACCGCCTTCGGGCGTTGCGCTTTCGCTCCAATCTGCATACCGGCAAATGGGAGCGCGCCATCGAAGAGCACGTGGCCATGCTGCGCGCGTTGCATCAGCGCGATGGCGCCGCGCTGGGCCGGCTGCTGCGCGCCCACTTGATGGCGAAGTGCACCGCTGTTCTGGCCGGTATGCGCGTCGCCGCGTGATGTCGGGGGATAGGCAGGCCGCGCTCACGCTGTCACCTTTCCACACGCGGCATTGCGTTCCCGCTGTCAGGCCGCGCGGCTCATACTCACCAGTCCTTCGTTGAGCATGGCCGCGACGTAGGCGTCCGTCTTGCTGCGCAGGTGGGCTTCCATCAGAGGACGCAGGCGTCTGGCATCGCGCCGGCGCAGTAGCGAAAGCATCTCCGCATGTTCGTCGACGGCCTGACGCCAGCGCTCCGGCGTTGGCGTGAGACGCTCGCGCACATGCCGCAGGCGGGCGTTGAGATTGTGGAAATATTCGGCCAGCGGGGCGTTGTCCGCCATGCGCACAATGCTCAAGTGGATCTGCTGATTGAGCGCGAAGTAGGCGGCATGATCGCTGCGTTCATATGCCGATTCCATCTCGTTCTGCAGCCGCGCGAGCTCGTCCAGATCGGCGTCCGACGCCTTCTCGCACGCCTGTTCCCCCGAGAGTCCTTCCAGCACCGCCATCACGGCAAGCAGATTCACGACTTCGTCGACACTCACACGCGCCACACGCGCCCGGCGCGTCTGCGAAATCTCCACCAGTCCTTCGTTCGCCAGCCGCTTGAGCGCCTCGCGCAGCGGTGTGCGCGATACCGCGAGTTCGTCGCATAGTGCGCGCTCGGACAATGGCGCACCGGGGCGCAATTCACCGCGCACGATTCGCGCCTTGAGCGCTTCATAGGCAGCGGCGTTCAGCGAGGCGGATGTGCTCATGCGTGAAGAGATCAAAAATGGAATGCCAATTCTGATGGCGATGTTCCATAACGTCAATCGACAATCCTCGATTCTTCAACGTTAACCCTGATTTCATCGATTGATGCTTGCCAATTGCGTATCGCAGCTTCTATCGTGTATGGAAAATTGGTATACCAAATCGATGCTGGCCGACATGGGGTGCGTGCTGGCGATGCAAGGAGGCAATGTGACATCGACTGTTCTGACCGAGCGACACGGCGCAATTGCGCTGGTCACGCTCAACCGTGCGGAGAAGCTCAACGCGTTGACCAAGCCGATGTGGCGGGCCCTGGGCGACACGATCCTGACGCTGTCCGAAGCGCCCGACGTGCGCTGCATCGTGCTGCGCGGCGCGGGCGAGAAATCGTTCGCGCCCGGTAACGACATCGCCGAGTTCGAGACGGACCGTGCCAATGTCGAGCAGGCGCGGGCCTATGGTGCGCTCATGCATCGCACGCTCGATGCGCTGGCGAACTGCCCGGTGCCGCTCGTCGCCATGATTCACGGCATATGCGTTGGCGGCGGCATGGAAATCGCGGCGTCGTGCGACGTGCGCATTTGCGGCGAGTCGAGTCGCTTCGGCGCGCCGATCAACAAGCTCGGGCTGGTGATGGCGCACGCGGAGCTATCGGGACTCGTGCAATTGCTCGGCCCCACGAAAGCGTTGGAAATTTTGCTCGAAGGCCGGATCTTCGACGCACAGGAGGCGCTGCGCATCGGGCTCGTGACGCGCGTGGTGGCAGACGCCGACGTCACCCGCGAAGCGCTCGCGAGTGCGGATCGCATCGCGGCCGGCGCCCCGCTGGTGGCCCGCTGGCATAAGCGCTTCGTGCGTGAACTGGCGAGTGGCAAGCCACTCACGCCCGCCCAGATCGACGAAGGTTTCGCGTGCTTCGGCACGGCCGATTTCCAGACCGGCTATCGTGCCTTCCTCGCGAAGACGACGCCGGTATTCGAGGGCCGTTGAGATGACCGAATCGCACGAGGCGGCAAAAAAAGCAGGTCCGTTGCAGGGCGTGAAGGTGATCGAGCTCTCGCACATCATGTCCGGCCCTGTGTGCGGGATGATGCTCGCGGACATGGGTGCCGACGTCATCAAGGTCGAGAAGATGGAGGGCGACGACGCCCGCCGGTTCGCGCCGATTCTCTCGCATGGCGAGTCGGCCTCGTTCATGATGCTCAACCGCAACAAGCGCGGCATCGCGCTGAACCTGAAGAGCGAAGGCGGCAGGGCCGTGCTGCGCAAGATGCTCGCGAGCGCCGATGTCGTCACCGAAAACTATCGTCAGGGCACGATGGAGAAGTTCGGCCTCGGTTACGAGACGCTGCGCGAGCTCAACCCCGGCCTGATCTATTGCGCCATCTCCGGTTACGGACGCACCGGGCCGTATGCCGACAAAGGCGGCTTCGACCTGATCGCGCAGGGGCTCTCGGGGCTGATGAGCGTGACGGGGGAGCCGGGGCAGGCGCCGATCAAGGCGGGCTCGCCGATTGCCGACATCAATGCGGGGATTCTCGCGGCGCTTGGCATTTCCGCGGCCTATGCGCACCGGCTACGCACCGGGCAGGGGCAGATTGTGGACACGTCGCTGCTCGAAGCGGGCTTCCAGCAGATGTACTGGGCGGCGGCCAACTTCTTCGCAAGTGGTGAGAATCCCCCGAAGTTCGGTTCCGCGAATCCGACCAGCACCCCCTATCAGGCGTTTCGCACGCAGGATGGCTGGATCAATATCGGCGCCGCGAACCAGGCCAATTACGAGCGTCTGCTTCAGGTGCTCGACGCCCCCGAAATCGCCGGCGACCCTCGCTTTGCGACCAATGCCGGGCGTACGGCAAATCGCGCGGAACTCGTCGAGCGCCTCACGGCTTACCTGACGCGCGACACCACGCAGAACTGGGTCGAGCGGCTCGATGCCGTTGGCTTGCCCGTGGGGCCGGTGCTGCCGGTCTCGGAGGCGGTGTCGCATCCGCAGATCGTGGCGCGTGAGATGGTCGTCGAGACATTGCATCCGCTGGATGGCCCCACGCGCAGCATCGGTCTGCCGATCCGGTTCTCCGAGACACCGAAGTGCACCGGCGGCCCGGCGCCCCTGCTCGGCGAACACACCTGCGAGGTGCTGGCCGAGTACGGCTTCGATGCCGAACACGTTGCCGGGCTGATCGCGCAAGGGGCGGTGCATGCGCTCGGGGAGGCGACTGCGGTGAGCGCATGATGTACGTGTGGCGATTGCGATGCGGATTCCCCGCGAATTGACGCATCGAGTCACAATCGCTCAGAACTTCCCTCCCGGTGGCCGGTCGGTTTTTGAACTGGCCCATGACTGTCACGTGACTGGCCACCGATTCATCTGACCCGACGTTTCACGTCGTAAGGAGGGAAGGCATGACCCTTGGCAAAATCCCCGGCAATTCGGAAGACCCGGACACTCCCTCGCCCGACCGATGGTCGAGCGTCTGCGACACGCGTACCATAGGGCTTCACGCGCTTGCGTCCCCTCACGCATTGACGGATGTGCCGGATGTATCGGCGACATCGCATGCGTCGACAGCATCGGGGGCGTCGATTCTCTCCTGTTTGCGAGGTGAGCATGCCGGCACGCATTGAAGACTACGCAATGATTGGCGATTGCCGCAGCGCCGCGCTTGTCGCGCGCGACGGCTCCATCGACTGGCTCTGCTGGCCGTACTTCGATTCCCCCGCCTGCTTTGCCGCCTTGCTCGGTGGTCCGGAGCACGGCCGCTGGAAAATCGCCCCCGAAGATCCGCGCGCGACGTGTACACGTCGCTATCACGACGACACCCTGATTCTCGAGACACGCTTCGAAACCGTGGAAGGCTGCGTTGCCGTCATTGACTTCATGCCATTGCGCGACGGTGCGGCCGATCTCGTGCGCCTCGTGACGGGCGTGCATGGCAGCGTGTCGATGTCGATGGAACTGATTCTGCGCTTCGATTACGGGGCGTCGGTGCCGTGGGCGCGTCCGCTCGACAGCGACGACCCCACCGGGCCCGGCATGCGGCTCATTGCTGGCCCCGACAAGGTTGTGATGCGCACCCCCGTCGAGATTCAGGACGTGCCGGGCAGTTTGCGCGCGCGCTTCAATGTGAAGGCCGGCGACACCGTGCCGTTCGTGCTCTCGCGCGTGCCGTCGCATCATGCCGATCCGCGTGAGATCGATCCGCTTGCCGCCCTCACCGATACCGAGCGCTACTGGCGCACCTGGGCCAATCGCTGTCAGCTCGACGGACGCTGGTCGGAAGCCATTCGCCGCTCGCTTATCGTGCTCAAGGCCCTCACGTTCGTGCCGACGGGCGGCGTGGTGGCGGCACCCACGACATCGTTGCCCGAGCAGCTTGGCGGCGAGCGTAACTGGGACTACCGCTACTGCTGGCTGCGCGACGCCACGCTCACTCTGCAGGCGCTCATGCTCGGCGGTTATTACACCGAAGCGAACGACTGGAGCCACTGGCTGGTGCGTGCCGTGGCGGGCGCGCCGTCGCAAGTGCAGATCATGTACGGGCTCTCGGGCGAGCGGCGTCTGCCCGAATGGGAAGTCGACTGGCTGCCGGGTTACGAAGGCGCGAAACCCGTGCGCGTGGGAAACGGCGCGGTAGGGCAGTTGCAACTCGATGTCTATGGCGAAGTGATGGATGCGCTGCATCAGTCGCGTCTGGGCGGCCTGCCGCCGGACGACGCCACATGGGAAGTGCAGACGAAGCTCGTGGCGCATCTCGAGACCGTCTGGCGCGAGCCGGACGAAGGCATCTGGGAGGTGCGCGGCGGGCGTCAGCACTTCACCTATTCGAAGGTCATGGCGTGGGTCGCGTTCGATCGCGCGATCAAATCGGCCGAGCGTTTCGGCTTGCCGGGGCCGGTGGATCACTGGCGGCGGCTGTGCAAGGAGATTCATGCCGACGTTTGCGCGAACGGTTTCGACAAGACGCGCAATGCCTTTATGCAGGCCTACGGTTCGCCGGAGATGGATGCGAGCGTGCTGATGATCCCGCTGGTGGGCTTTCTGCCGCCGGACGATGCGCGGGTGATCGGCACCATCGAAGCCGTCGAGCGCGAACTCATGCATGACGGACTGGTGCAGCGCTACCGCACGAGTCGTGTCGACGACGGGCTGCCGGCAGGCGAGGGCGCGTTTCTCGCGTGCAGCTTCTGGATGGTCGATTGCCTGACGATGATCGGCCGTGAGCGCGGTGCCCGGCAGTTGTTCGAGCGACTGCTGTCGCTGCGCAATGACGTCGGTCTGCTGGCCGAGGAGTACGACACGCGGCATCGGCGTCAGGTCGGCAACTTCCCGCAGGCGTTCTCGCACATTGCCCTCGTGCATGCGGCGATTCGTCTCGAAGCGCTTGCCGACGACAGCCGTGCCGACGGCGGCGCCGACGATCTCGACGACGAAGCCCACTTCGAGCACGTGGGGTATCGCGCGATCAGGGCCTGACTTCAGCGTGTGACATCAGTGAGTGACTGCGGGGCGCAATGCCCTGGCCATGCGGGGGGCCGTGCGGTATGGCTCCTCGTTCCCCAGTCCCTGTTCTGGACCAACGCCAGATTTACCGCGCTTGCTAGGGTTTGCTGGTAGTGACAGAGATCAAGCTGCTTTGGGACGGGATCTCCGGCTATCTCGCCTGAGGGGAGCGCGAGCGGGGCGATGGCGTCGCGCGCGACGTTAAAGGAAGTCGTGAAAGTTGCCGTAATACTTTCGAATCCTTACTTTTCCATTTTCGCGGAGACCCCTCGCTCCATGACCATCATCATTCCGACCAAGGGCAGTGCAACGTCTGGCTTGCTCGACGTCTGGCAGGCGCATATTCAGCAACAGCAGGCGGACAAGGCGCAGAGCGCTGCGCAGGCAGCCGGTGCGGGCAGCAATGCCGCCAATGCCACTAACACCACGAATGTGACGGGCGTGCGTGCTCCGGCCAACGCCGCCGACAACGCCACTGACGCCCCGAGCGACGGCGACACGATCCTCGCTGGCCTGCGCACCGCGAACGAGGGTGCCAAGCGAGCGGGCAAGGCGATGGCGGGTGGCGCGAGCGGTGCATCGGACGCCAGCGGCGGCGGGAATTCGATCGTGGCCGACACTATCAAGAAGCTCAAGGATATGCTCGCCAAGGTGATGGCGCAGCTCGACGCCGTGCGTAACAACGACCGTCTGCCGCCCGAAGAGAAGTTGCAGCAGATCACCGCGTTGTCGTCGGAAGCGATGGCGATTCAGGGGCAGATCACGGCGCTGATGGACCCGACGAAGACCAGCGGCACCCGCATCAATACCACCGCCTGAGCGACCGGTGCGTGGTTGCGCGGGCATCGCGCGCCATGCGGGCGGCGCATCAATGCCTGAAAAAAGCGCATGAATGATCTCGCCCGAAGCGCGCTAAAATTCTGCTTTCGCTTAATTTTTCTCGGAGGTCCGGCTAATCGCCGGGCTTCGTCCCTGCGCCGCATGAAGCAAGACAAAACTCTGACCGCCCTGCTATGGATCGTAGCGGCGGGTTTTTTCATGCAGGCGCTCGACACGACCATCGTCAATACGGCGCTGCCCGCCATGGCCGCGAGCCTTGGCGAGAACCCATTGCGCATGCAGCCGGTGGTCGTCTCCTATTCGCTCACGATGGCCATGCTGACCCCCGCCTCGGGCTGGCTGGCGGACCGCTTCGGCACGCGACGCGTCTATTTCGTGGCGATTCTGCTTTTCGTCCTCGGCTCGATCTGCTGTGCGATGGCGCACACGCTGGCGCAACTGGTGATCGCGCGGGTGCTGCAAGGCGCGGGCGGTTCGATGCTCCTGCCGATCGGGCGGCTCGCGGTGCTGCGCACATTCCCGGCCGGGGAGTATCTGGCGGCGCTCGCCTTCGTGTCGATTGCCGGTCAGGTGGGGCCGATGATCGGGCCGGTGCTCGGCGGCTGGCTCGTGCAAGTGGCGTCGTGGCACTGGATTTTTCTCATCAACGTGCCGATCGGGCTCATGGGTTGCCTCGCGGTGCGGCATTACCTGCCGCGTCCGGCGAAAGACGAGGTCATCGATACTGGTTTCGACTGGGCGGGGTTTGCCTTGCTGTCTGTCGCGATGGTGTCGTTCACGCTCGCGCTCGATCACCCGTTCTCCGACTCGGGATGGGCACCCTCGGTGGGACTCGCGCTACTTTGTGTGGCGACGACGCTCGGCTACTGGCCGTATGCACGCCGCAGAGCCGCGCCGCTGTTCCCGCTTGAGCTCTTCGAGACGCGCAGCTTCAGCCTGGGCTTGCTGGGCAACCTCGTCGCGCGTATCGGCAGCAGCGCCGTGCCGTTTCTGCTCCCCCTGCTGCTTCAGGTGGCGATGGGTTACAGCCCGCTCGCCTCGGGATTGATGATGCTGCCGGTCGCGCTCGCCGGGATTGTCGTCAAGCGCATGGTCACACCGCTCGTGGTGCGCTACGGCTACACGCGTTTTCTGATGGTCAACACGGCGGTCGTGGGCGGATCGATTGCGAGCTTCGCGCTGTTCGGGCCGGGCTGGCCGATCTGGCTGGGGCTGGTGCAACTGGCGGTGTTCGGCGGCGCGAACTCGATGCAGTTTGCCGCGATGAACAGCGTCACGCTCAAGGATCTGGGCGCGCGTCGCGCGAGTGCGGGCAACGGGCTGTTCTCGATGGCGCAGATGCTCGCGCTGGGGCTGGGCGTGACCATCGGCGGTCAGTTGCTGGCGCTGTTCGGGCATCTGGCGGGACAGGCCGGCGAGATTGGCGTGGGTGGCACCGTGGCGGGCTTTCGCATGACGTTCGTGTGCGTGGGCCTGATTACGCTGGCCTCGGCGCTCGTGTTCCGTCGCGTGGAAGATCCGGCGCTCGGATCGACGCAAGGCGGTGGCGAGACGCAGGCCGCGTCTGCCACCGATCTCAAGCGTTGAAGCCTGCGTTCGCTTTATTCGCTTCGCTTACTTCTTCACCAGCGCACACTTCGAATCGGCCAGCGGGGCGAATGCCTTGTCGGCCGGGATCGTCTCCAGGATCTTGTACAGATCCCACTCCGACTTCGACTCGGCCGGCGTCTTGACCTGGACCAGCAGCATGTCGTGCACCAGCTTGCCATCGGCGCGAATCTGGCCGTTGCGGATCACCGGGTCGTCGATCTTCATCGATTTGAGCTTGGCCATCACCGCATCGGCCTCGTCGGTGCCCGCCGCTTGCACGGCCTTCAGATAGTTCAGCACCGCCGAATAGACAGCGGCCTGCATCATCGTCGGCATCTTCTTGTGTTGCGCGTAGAAGCGCTGAGCGAAGGCGCGCGAGCGGTCGTCCTGATCCCAGTAGAAGCCGTTCGTGAGGATCATGCCCTGCGCGTTCTTCAGGCCCATGCCGTGCACTTCGGTGATCAGCGAGAGCAGCGGCGTGAAGACCTGCTTGCCGCCCTGGATGATGTTGAACTGCGAGGCTTGCTTGACGGTATTGAGCGTGTCGGTGCCCGAGTTCGCCAGCGCGATGACCTGCGCGCCCGAGGTCTGCGCGCGCAGCAGATACGACGACAGATCGGGCGAGTTCACCGGGTGTTTCACCGAGCCGACGACCTTGCCGCCCTGACGCGTCAGGATCTCGCTCGCGTCTTTCTCCAGTGCCTGACCGAAGGCGTAGTCGGCTGTGATGAAGTACCACGACTTGAGGCCGCGGCGCAGCAGTGCCTGTGACGTCGAGTTCGCCAGCGCGTAGGTGTCGTACATCCATTGCACGCTGTGCGCCGTGCATTGCTCGTTGCTGATGGCGGACGAGCCTGCGCCGGTCACAAGCGCGATCTTCTTCTTTTCGTCGGCGATCCGGTCGACGGCGAGCGCGACGTTCGAGAACGTGAGATCGGTGATCATGTCGACCTTGCCCCGGTCGTACCACTCGCGGGCGATGGTGGCGCCCGTGTCGGTCTTGCCTTGCGAGTCGGCTGAAATCAGCTCGACAGGCGCGCCGAGTACCTTGTGCTCGC
Organism: Pandoraea sp. NPDC087047; assembly: GCF_044745225.1. NCBI lineage: Bacteria > Pseudomonadati > Pseudomonadota > Betaproteobacteria > Burkholderiales > Burkholderiaceae > Pandoraea > Pandoraea sp. NPDC087047. The sequence continues at coordinate 94,771 of NZ_JBIUZU010000014.1, read as the reverse complement.
GCGAGAAGTCGTCGATGGCCATGGTGGCGGCGAGCACGCTGCCCTTGCCCGCGTTGTCGCTCGACACGCCGGACAGATCGGTGAGCACACCGATCTTTACGACGCCGTCGGAGATCGCCGGTGCGGGCGCGGCCTGTGCGGGCGCGATGACGGAAAAGGGCGAGGGGGCGAGAGCGGTGAGGGCAAACGAAGCGGCAACGGCAATCGTACGGCGCAAGTGGCCGGTCAGGCTGGACATGGCTTGTCTCCAATGTTCGAGTGATGACAACCTGCAGCGGCCTCTCTTTCGGATGGCTCTCACGGCAAGGTCTCGAACATCTTAAACATCACGTAATCGATTGCGCAATCCGTAATGCACGTCAGGCGCACACAAAGCGCATCGGGATTTTCCAGACCTTTCGCGAGGGGGCGAGACGGCGTATGCGCTGTCTCGCCGTGAGGACAGGGCTTCAGTTCTGGCAGCGCGGCGTTGCGCCCTGAGCGCTGGTGGCAATGGCGTTGCCGATGCCGTCCGCCAGCCGGTCGACGAGCTTGCGCTGCGCCGCCACGACTTCGGCAATGCCGCCCGAGGCCGCTTCGGTGCCCGCGAAGCGGCATGTCAGTACCCTGTCGCCCGGCACCTTGCGCACGCTCCACACGGCCGTCAGCGCAGCCTGCTCACCGGGGACGGATTCGAAGCGTTGCACCGACGTCGACACGCGGTATACGCTAAGGCCGTCCGCTCGCGGCAGGCCGTAGACGTCCATCGCGCCAAGACGTTGCGTGAGATCGCGCGAGATCGTCGACGTCAGCTCGGTCTTGAGCGGGGCGGCCCAGCGGGACGCTTCCAGAATGTCGACGCGTGCGCCGCCACGAGTGACAACGATCTGCGGACGATCCACCTGATCGGGCACGGCCACCGGCGCGACTTCGACGGCATACGGCGTTGCCGGTGCATTGACGCCGGTCGTTGCGTTGGCGTCGGTGGTGCCGGAGCCGCCCGTGTTACCGGCGGCCCCCGATGCATCCATGAGCGTGTAGAAGTTGGGTTGCGGGGAGGCGCAGCCGGCCAGCGTCAGCGCGAGGGCGGCCGTCGCGGCGAGGGCTGCCATCCCCGACGCGGTCGACGTGGCGCGTTCGGCGGTTGTGTCAGTCTTGGTGGCCGTGGCGCCGGCTTCGGGCGTCGCGCGCGGGAGCGAGCTACGGGTCATCTCGGTCGGCCTCGTCATGGTTGCGGATCCTTCGGTTTGCCGCGCAGTAGCGCTTCGGGGTGCTGCTGCAGATAGTCGGCGAGCGTGCCCAGCGAGCGCAGCGTCTTGGTCAGTTCCTGCATGGCCTGACGAACGTCCTGCTGCACCGGGGCGTCTTCGGAGAGTGTGCGCTCGGCGGCGCCGAAGCTCTTCTTCGCCTCGCCCAGCGTGGCCTTCGCTTCGGGGGCGATTTCGCCATCGAGCTGACGGAACAGGCCCTGCGCACTGTCGAGCGTCTTGTCGAGCTTGCGCAGCGACGAGTCGAGACTCTGCCCGATGCTGTCGAACGGAATCTTGTCGAGCTTGCTCGCGATGTCGGCGATCTGAAGCTGCAACTGGTCGAGCGTGTTGGGCACCGTCGGCATGATGAGCAGATCGTCGACATGCTCGGCTTTCGCAGGTTTCGCGTTCGGGAAGAAGTCGAGCGCCACGTACAACTGGCCGGTCAGCAGATTGCCGGTGCGCAACTGACCGCGCAGACCACGCGCCACGAGCACGTCGAGAATCTGCTGGCGCACGTCCTCGCTGGGCTCCACGGTGTTTTTCGGGTCGCGGCGGCGCAGACGGTCCGGGTAGACCTGCACCGTCACCGGCATGCTGATCTGCTTGGTCGCCCGATCGAATTCCACGCCAATCGACGTCACCTCGCCCAGCGTGATGCCGCGGAAGTCCACCGGTGCGCCCACGGCCAGACCGCGCAACGACTGCTGGAAGCGGAACACGACCGTGACCGGATGCGTGTCGGGTGCCTTCATCGCCGTGGTTTCATCCGGCGCGAGGCGGAACTCCTGCAGCGGCTTGGCCATCACGCCCGCGCCCGCGTCGCCCGGCGCCTGGAAGGCAATACCGCCGATGACCACCGATGCCAGCGACTGCGTGTTGACCTGGAAGCCGCTCGAGTCGAGCCGCAGATCGATGCCGCTCGCATGCCAGAAGCGGGTGTTGGAGCCGACGTACTGATCGTAGGGCGCTTGCACGAAAACGCGCAGCGTCACACCCTTGCCATCCGGATCGAGCGAGTAGGCTTCGACCTGACCGACCTGAATCCGGCGGTAATAGATAGGCGAGCCGATGTCGAGCGAGCCAATGTCGGCCGCATGCAGGACGAACGGCTTGCCCGGCTGGCCGGTAGAGACGACCGGCGGCACTTCGAGCCCCACGAAATGACTCGACGTATCGGCCGACTTGCCGGCGTCGGCGCCGATGTAGGCGCCCGAGAGCAATGTGGAGAGACCGGAGACGCTGCCGCCGGCCACGCGCGGGCGCACGATCCACCAGCGCGAATCCTTGACGGCGAACTTCTTCGCGTTTTTCGTGAGATCGACCGTCACGCGTACATGAGACAGATCGTCCGAGAGCTCGATGCTCTTGACCGTGCCGATGTCGACTTCCTTGTACTTGACCTTGGTCTTGCCCGCTTCGAGGCCCTCGGCGGTCTTGAAATCGATGGTGACGCTCGGGCCCCGCTCGATAAGCGCCTTGGCCACCAGCGACACGCCGATGAGCGCGGCGATCAGCGGAATCAGCCAGACGAGCGAGGGCGCCCAGCGTTTGCGAGGCTCGATGGCGGGGGTTGGCAAGTCTTCGGCGCCGGGCGGCGGCACGGCCTTCGGGTCTTGCGAGTCTTTCGGGTCAGTCATGATCGTCCTGTTCGGTATCGTCGTCGCGGATCTGATCCCAGATCAGGCGAGGGTCGAACTGCATGGAGGCCAACATCGTGAGCACGACCACGGCGCCGAACGCCACGATGCCCGGTCCGGCCTGAATCACAGCCAGCGACTGAATGTTGACGAGCGCCACCATCAGCGCGACGACGAAGACATCGAGCATCGACCAGCGGCCAATAAACTCGATCATGTGATACAGCTTGGTGCGTTGATGTGGTTTCCAGCGAGCGCCCCGTTGCGCGGTAAAGCAGAGCAGCGACAGCGAGATGAGTTTGAGCATCGGGACGAGAATGCTCGCGGTGAAGACGACGATGGCCAGATCGTACTCACCGCTGGTCCAGAAGTAGATCACGCCGCTCATGATGGTGTCGCTGGAGTTTCCCAGCAGCGAGCGCGTCTGCATCATGGGCAGCACGTTGGCGGGAATGTACAGGATCGCCGCGGCGATCAGCAAGGCCCAGGTGCGTGCAAGGCTGTCGATCTTGCGCTCGTGGAGCACCGCGCCGCAACGCGGGCAGCGCGCTTTCTCGACCGTTATGACCTGGCGCGCGAGCCGCCCGCATACGTGGCATGCGACAAGGCCTGCGGCTTTGGCGGACAGGTATTTCATCGCGGCACCGTCCGGGACTGGGCGGTTTTCGTCGCGCCCGCGGCCGTCATACCCGCTTTGGCCTCTGCGGCTTGGCGTGCCTCCACGGCTGGGTCAGGTGTATGGTCGATCACGCTCCAGAGGTTGCGCAGGTCGTACGACAGCACCATCGCGAGCAGCATGGTGAGCGCGCCGAACGCCCAGAGCGCAATGCCGGGCAGCACGCTCGCCATGGCCGAGAGTTTGACCAGCGAAACGAGTACCCCGAGCATGAACACTTCGATCATGCCCCACGGGCGGCAGAACTCGATGGCGCGCATCACGTGAAAGACGGCGTAAGGCCGTCGGCCGAGCGAGAGCGGCGTAAACAGGTGAATCAGCGCAAGCAGTTGCGACAGGGGAAACAGGACTGTTGTGGCGAAGACCAGCAGGGCGACAAGCCACATGCCCTCGCGATACAGCGCCCAGGCGGCGCCCACGAGCGTTGTCTGGGTATAGATGCCCTGCACCTCGATTTCCACGATGGGAAACGCGTTCGCAATGGCGAACACGATCAGGCACGTCAGGGTGAGCGCCAGCACGCGCGACAGGCGCAGGTCGGGGGAGCGGTACAGAACCGAGTGACAGCGCACGCAGCGGGCGGTCTCGCGCGGCGGCAGATCCGTGCGACGGTGCAGTGTGTCGCAGTTCAGACATGCGATCAGGCTCGTCACGTCATCTTCTGGGGGCAATGTGTCCATTACCGGGGACGGTGACCAAAGTGACGCTCAGAATACCAAAGTGGCATGGAAGTTCCCATGTAAAGCGGCGTAACAGCCGTAGGGCGCAATATGCGGCATGGTTTGTGCTAAGTCACGGAAAACATTATGCCTTTGCTCTATACTCGACAAACTCCCGCATAGTTTCAAAAGATTTGAGGAGAATTCCCCATGCTAAACATGTCCAGGCGCCAGTTCCTCAAAGTGAGTGGCGCGACGCTGGCAGGGTCCAGTCTGGCAATGCTCGGGTTCGCGCCCGACGCGGCGCTGGCGGAAGTCCGCCAGTTCAAGCTGGCGCGCGCAACCGAGACCCGTAATACCTGTCCGTACTGTTCCGTGGCCTGCGGGCTGCTGATGTACAGCTACGGCGACGGTGCGAAGAACGCGAAGAAAAGCGTTTTCCACATCGAAGGCGACCCCGACCATCCGGTCAATCGGGGCACGTTGTGCCCGAAAGGCGCCAGTCTCATCGACTTCATCCACAGCCCGAATCGTCTCACGCATCCGGAATACCGCAAGCCAGGTTCCGACAAGTGGGAACGGATTTCCTGGGACGATGCGCTCAACCGCATCGCCAAGCTGATGAAGGACGATCGCGACGCCAACTTCGTCGAAAAGACGGACGACGGCCTGACGGTCAATCGTTGGCTCACCACCGGCATGCTGGCCGCGTCGGCGTCGAGCAACGAAGTGGGTTACATCACGCACAAAGTCATCCGCAGTACCGGGATGCTGGGATTCGATAACCAGGCACGTGTCTGACACGGCCCGACGGTGGCAGGTCTTGCCCCGACGTTTGGCCGTGGAGCGATGACGAACCATTGGGTCGACATCAAGAACGCGGATCTGGTACTGATTATGGGCGGCAACGCGGCCGAGGCACACCCGTGCGGTTTCAAATGGGTGACCGAGGCGAAGGCGCACAACAAGGCGCGCCTGATCGTGGTCGACCCGCGCTTCAACCGTTCGGCATCGGTCGCGGATTATTACGCCCCGATCCGTACCGGCACGGATATCGTCTTCCTCGGCGGGTTGATCAATTACCTGCTCACGAACGACAAAATCCAGCACGAATACGTCAAGAACTACACCGATTTCACCTTCCTGGTGAAAGACGAGTTTGCGTTCGAAGACGGCATCTACTCGGGTTACAACGCCGAGAAACGCACCTACGACAGGACCTCCTGGGATTACCAGAAGGGCGCGGACGGTTACGTCCTCACCGACCCGACGCTGCAACACCCGCGCACGGTCTTCCAGTTGATGAAGCAGCACTACTCGCGCTACACCATCGAGATGGTCGAGCGCGTGTGCGGTACACCGGCCGACAAGGTCGAGTACATCTTCAAGCAGATCGCGGAGTGCTCCACCCCCACGCGCACCATGACCATCATGTACGCGCTGGGCTGGACGCAGCACTCGATCGGCTCGCAGATGATCCGTACCGGCGCGATGGTGCAGTTGCTGCTGGGTAACATCGGTGTGGCGGGCGGCGGCATGAATGCGCTGCGCGGTCACTCGAACATTCAGGGCCTGACCGATCTGGGCCTGATGACCGATCTGTTGCCGGGCTACATGTCGTTGCCCAAGCAGGCCGAGCAGACCGTCGAGCAATACCTGACGGCGCGCACGCAAAAGCCGCTGCGTCCGAACCAGCTCAGCTACTGGCAGAACTATCCGAAGTTCTACGTGAGCCTGATGAAGGCGTGGTGGGGCGATGCGGCAACGGCCGAGAACAACTGGGGCTACGACTATCTGCCCAAGCTCGACAAGCCGTACGACCTGCTGCAAGTGCTCGAGCTGATGAACCAGGGCAAGATGACCGGCTACATCGCGCAGGGTTTCAACCCGATCGCGGCGGCACCGGCCAAGTTCAAGTGGGATCAGGCGCTTGCCAAGCTCAAGTTCCTCGTGATCATGGATCCGCTGGCCACGGAAACGTCGGAGTTCTGGAGGAACTTCGGCGAGCACAACAACGTCGACTCCAGCAAGATTCAGACCGAAGTGTTTCGCCTGCCGACGACCTGCTTCGCCGAAGAAGACGGCGCACTGGTCAACTCGGGCCGCTGGCTGCAATGGCACTGGAAGGGTGCCGAGCCGCCGGGCGAGGCACGCACCGACATCGAGATCATGACGGGGCTGTTCCTGCGCATTCGGGAGATGTACAAGACGCAGGGCGGCAAGTATCCCGACCCGATCGTCAATCTCTCGTGGCCGTATGCGCAGCCGGAGAGCCCGTCGCCCGAGGAACTTGCCAAGGAGTACAACGGCCGCGCGCTCAAGGACATCGTCGATCCGAAGGATCCGACCAAGGTCACGCGCAAGGCGGGCGAGCAGCTCTCGGGCTTCGCCGAGTTGAAGGACGACGGCAGCACCTCGTCGGGTTGCTGGATCTTCGCCGGCGCATGGACGCAGGCGGGTAACCAGATGGCGCGGCGCGACAACAGCGATCCGACCGGCATCGGCCAGACGCTGAACTGGGCGTGGGCGTGGCCGGCGAACCGTCGCATTCTGTACAACCGTGCGTCTGCCGACCTCACGGGCAAGCCGTTCAATCCGAAGCACAAGCTGGTGTGGTGGAACGGCCGGGCGTGGACGGGCGCCGACGTGCCGGACTTCAAGGTGGACGAAGACCCGGCGGGCGGCATGAGTCCGTTCATCATGAACCCCGAGGGCGTGGCGCGCTTCTTCGCGAAGGCGGGCATGGCCGAAGGGCCGTTCCCCGAACACTACGAGCCGTTCGAGACGCCGCTGGGCTACAACCCGCTGCATCCGAAGCAACCGAAGGCCACGAGCAATCCGGGCGCTCGCGTGTTCCCGGACGATCTGGCCACGATGGGCACGGCCGACAAGTTCCCGTATGTGGCAACGACCTATCGTCTGACCGAGCACTTCCACTACTGGACCAAGCACGCGCTGCTGAACTCGATCATCCAGCCCGAGCAGTTCGTCGAGATCGGCGAAGCGCTCGCGAAGGAGGTCGGTGTCAAGGCGGGTGACACGGTCAAGGTGTCGTCCAACCGTGGCTATATCAAGGCCAAGGCGGTTGTGACGAAGCGCCTGCGTGCGCTCAATGTGGACGGCAAGACGATTCACCACGTGGGCATTCCGATTCACTGGGGCTTCAAGGGGCTGACCAAACCCGGGTTCCTCGCGAACACGCTTACGCCGATCGTTGGCGACGGCAATTCGCAGACACCCGAGTTCAAGTCGTTCCTGGTGAAGGTCGAGAAGGCATAAGGGGGCGCCATGGCATTGCAATCACTGGATATCAAACGGCGCTCGGCAACGACCTTGCCGTCGCCCTCGGTGCGCGAAGCGCACTCGGGCGACGTCGCCAAACTCATCGACGTATCGAAATGCATCGGCTGTAAGGCTTGCCAGACAGCGTGCATGGAGTGGAACGACCTGCGTGACGACGTCGGGACCAACGTCGGCGTGTACGACAACCCGGCGGACCTGAGCGCGGATTCGTGGACGCTCATGCGCTTTACCGAGTACGAGAACCCGAAGGGCGACCTCGAGTGGCTCATCCGCAAGGATGGCTGTATGCATTGCGAGGATCCGGGCTGCCTGAAGGCATGCCCGTCGCCGGGCGCGATCGTGCAATATGCGAACGGCATTGTCGATTTTCACGAAGAGAACTGCATCGGCTGCGGGTACTGCATTACCGGGTGCCCGTTCAACATCCCGCGTATCTCGCAGAAGGATCACAAGGCGTACAAGTGCACCCTGTGTTCCGATCGCGTGGCGGTGGGGCTGGAGCCGGCCTGCGTGAAGACGTGTCCGACCGGCGCGATCATGTTCGGCACCAAGGACGCCATGAAGGATCAGGCGGCCGAGCGTATCGAAGACCTGAAGTCGCGGGGCTTCGACAACGCGGGGCTGTACGATCCGGCCGGTGTGGGCGGCACGCATGTGATGTATGTGCTGCATCATGCCGACAAGCCGTCGCTGTATCACGGCCTGCCGGACAATCCGCGCATCAGCCCGATGGTGACGTTCTGGAAGGGCATCGCCAAACCGCTGGGCGTGGCCGCCATGGCGCTCACGGCGATTGCCGGGTTCTTCCACTACATCAAGACCGGTCCGAACGAAACGACCGAGGAGGATGAAGAGGAAGCCCGCCGGTATGACGCATCGCGCAAGGGCGGTGGTCCCGATGGCGGGAAGGGCGTTGTGACGCACGAGGAGGTCTGACCATGTCGCATGAACAGCTGGAACGAAGCGATCACCCGCGTGACGGGTCGGGGAAAGACGATCTGATCGAGCGGTACAACGCTGCGGAGCGTATCAACCACTGGATTGTCGCGGGCACGTTCATCTTGCTCGCGCTCTCCGGGCTGGCGCTGTTCCATCCGTCGATGTTCTGGCTCACCAATCTGTTCGGTGGCGGGCCGTGGACACGCATTCTCCATCCGTTCATCGGCCTTGTGATGTTCGTCGCCTTCGTATGGCTCGCCATGCGGCTCGCTCGCTACAACAAGTTCGAGCAGCGCGACACCGAGTGGATGAAGAACATCGGCGATGTGCTCAACAATCGCGAGGAAAATCTGCCGGAAGTCGGGCGTTACAACGCCGGACAGAAGCTGCTTTTCTACGTGATGGTGCTGTGCATGATCGGGCTGTTGCTCTCGGGCATCGTGATCTGGCGCGCGTACTTCGCGTTCTACTTCCCGATCTGGGTGATTCGTCTGGCATCGGACGTGCATGCGGTGTGTGCATTCGTGTTGATTTGCGGCATCATTACGCACATCTATGCGGCGATCTGGATCAAGGGTTCCGTGCGCGCCATGACGCGCGGCACCGTCACCCGCGGCTGGGCGTGGAAGCATCATCGCGCCTGGTACAAGCAGCTCAACAAATAAGTCCGGCCTTGCCGCTTGCAGGTGGCCGGACGCTCTTACGAGGCCGGCCACCGTGCAACGCATTCTCGAACCCGGGCAGATCGAGTCCCTCGATCGCACCACCATTCCCCGTCTGCGCATGCCGCAACGCGCCGAGGTCTTCTCGGCTCGCGCGGCGCGGTTGCGTCAGTTGGCCGACGGCCATCCGCTCGGCGATTACCTGCGACTGATGGCCGCACTTGTCGACGCGCAACAACGCTTGCTCGACAACTTCCAGGCAGAACGTCCGTCCCCCGAATCGATTGCGCAGGCGCAGCAGCACTGCATGCCGCTCGTGCCCGCGAGCGGCGGTTACGACGCCGGTCGCTGGCAGCCGCTGCTCGCACCGCTGCTCGACGCCGTGGCGGCGCAGCCCGGTGTCTCCGCCGCGGTGCGAAGCGTGATCGACCGTGTTCGCGCGGCCGATCCAGCTTCGCTCGAGGCGGGCGCGCAGTCGCTGCTCGCTGGGCATGGCAAGGGCGTCGACGCCGCGAGTGCCCCCTTCCTGATGGCCGCGTTGCAAGTGCTCTGGACCGGCGTGGCCAGCACGTTCGACGCCGGTGAAGTGCCGATGCTCGACGTCCCCAATGTCTGTCCCGTGTGCGGCACGCTGCCGGTGGCGAGCGTGGTGCGGATCGGCGGGGCGCACGAGGGCTACCGCTATCTCGCATGCGGTCTGTGCTCGACGGAGTGGCACATGGTTCGCGTGAAGTGCACGCATTGCGAGGCGAGCGAGCATGTCGCGTATCACGTCGTCGACAAGGCGGGTGACGCAGCGGCATCGGGCGCGGACGTGACGGCCGCAGCCGATGCTGACGGCGGCCTCCTCAAGGGCGAGAACGGCCGTCCGATGCTCGACGAGGCGGCCAAGCGCGTGGCGTCGTCGCCCATTCGCGCCGAGTCGTGCGACGACTGCCACAGCTATCGCAAGATCTTCTATCAGGACAAGGACCCGTTCGTGGAGCCGGTGGCCGACGATCTCGCCAGCCTTGCGCTCGACGTGCTGATGGGCGAAGCGGGGTACGCGCGAGCCAACGGCAATCCGTTGCTCTGGCAAAACGCCGAGGAAGCATAAGGGGATGCCGATGGCCGAGCACGACGGGGTGCGGGCGGGCGCGGCGGATCTGCCGTCGCTCGACCGGTTACTGGGGATGCCCGAATTTCAGGCGGCGCTGGCCGACTTCGGCCGCACGCAGGTGATTGCGGCGTTGCGTTGCGATCTCGACGAGTGCCGTGCGGCGGCGCTCGCGGGCACACTTACGCACGACAGGGTGACGCCGGCAGCGCTGCGTACGCGTATCGTCAATGGGCTGACCGAGCGAAACCGGGCGACGCTGCGGCCCGTGTTCAATCTCACGGGCACGGTGCTGCACACCAACCTGGGCCGCGCGTTGTTGCCCGAGGCGGCTATCGAGTCGGTCATGCAGGCGCTCACGGCGCCGGCCAACCTCGAATTCGATCTGGCGACGGGCGGACGCGGCGACCGCGACGATCTCGTGGCCCCTTTGCTCTGCGAATTGACGGGCGGTGAGGCGGCCACTGTCGTGAACAACAACGCGGCGGCCGTGCTGCTGATGCTGGCGACGCTGGCCAAGCGTCGCGAAGTGGTGGTCTCGCGCGGGGAACTGGTGGAGATTGGCGGTGCATTTCGCATTCCCGACATCATGACGCACGCGGGCGCGAAGCTCGTCGAGATCGGCACGACCAATCGCACGCACCCCGCCGACTATCGCAATGCCATCGGCGAGAAGACGGCATTGCTGATGAAGGTCCATTGCAGCAATTACGAAGTGACGGGCTTCACTAGGCGTGTCGACGTCGCGCAGGTCGTGGAGATCGCGAAACCGCACGGTGTGCCGGTGGCGGTCGATCTCGGCAGCGGCACGCTCGCACCGCTGGAGCGATGGGGCTTGCCGCATGAAACGACCGTTCAGGAGACGATTGCCGCGGGTGCCGATCTCGTCACTTTCTCAGGTGACAAGCTGCTCGGCGGACCGCAGGCGGGCATGATCGTCGGACGCAAGGATCTCATCGCGAAGATCAAGAAGCATCCGCTCAAACGCGCGCTTCGCGTCGGCAAGCTGACCCTCGCGGCGCTGGAGCCGGTGCTGCGTCTGTATCGCGATCCCGAACATCTCACGCAGCGACTCACGACGCTGCGTTTGCTCACCCGTGCGCGCGACGACATGGCGGCGCAGGCGGCGCGGCTGGTGCCGGTGCTGGCGAAGTCGTTGGGCGACGCCTACCGCGTGGCGGCTGCGCCGATGGTGAGCCAGATCGGCAGCGGGGCGTTGCCGGTCGAGCAGTTGCCGAGCTACGGGTTGGCGATTGCGCCTGCGGGGGGCGGCAAACGCGGTAGCGGCCGTGCGCTCGCGGCGCTCGAAGCGGCGTTGCGCGGCCTGCCGTATCCGGTGATCGGCCGAATCGCGGATCAGACGCTGTGGCTCGATTTGCGTTGTCTCGAAGCGGATGACGAAGCGCGTCTCGCGCTGCAATTCGCGGAGCTGCGCGCGTGATCGTCGGCACCGCGGGTCACATCGACCACGGCAAGACGAGCCTCGTGCGCGCGTTGACCGGCGTCGACACCGATCGTCTCAAGGAAGAAAAGGCGCGCGGCATCTCCATCGAATTGGGCTACGCCTACACGCCGCTGCCGGACGGCGAGGTGCTGGGCTTCATCGATGTGCCTGGGCACGAGAAGCTGATTCATACGATGGCGGCCGGCGCCGTGGGCATCGACTTCGCGTTGCTCGTGATCGCGGCGGACGACGGCGTCATGCCGCAGACGCGTGAGCATCTCGCCATTCTGACGATGCTCGGCGTGAAGCGCGGCGTTGTGGCGTTGTCGAAAGCGGATCGTGTCGATGCGGCGCGTCTCGCGGCGCTCACGCAGGAGATTTCGCAATGGCTCGGCGGCACGCCGCTCGCGCAGGCCGATATCGTGCCGGTATCGGCGACGACGCCGGGCGACGCGGGCGTGGCCACGCTGCGCGAGCATCTGACGCAGGCGGCGCAGAGGCTGCGCGCATCGGGCAACGCGGCGCGTCGCGACGACGCACTGTTCCGTCTGGCGATCGACCGCGTCTTCACGCTAACGGGCCACGGCACGGTTGTGACGGGCACCGCGTTCGCAGGCACGGTGCGTGTGGGGGACAACCTCACCGTGATGCCGCAGGGGCTCCCGGTGCGAGTGCGCAGCATTCACGCGCAGAATCGGGCGGTGGACGTGGGCAAGGCGGGCGAGCGCTGTGCGCTGAATCTGGTGGGTGTCGAGCGGGACCAATTGGGGCGTGGCGACTGGATCGTCGCGGCGGGATTGTCCACGCCGTCGACGCATGTGGACGTCGAACTGCATTGGATGGACGGCAGCGCACCGCTCACGCAATGGTTTCCGTTGCACGTGCATCTGGGCACGACGCACGTGCAGGCGCGCACGGTACTGTTGGGCGGCGATACGCTCGCGCCGGGCGGTTCGATGCGCGTGCAACTGGTCTTCGACACGCCCGTGTGCACCATGCCGGGCGACCGCTTCATCGTGCGCAATCCGCAGGCGACGGCAACCGTCGGCGGCGGGCGCGTGCTCGATCCGGCAGCACCGGAGCGCAAGCGTCGGTCGCCAGCGCGCATGGCGTGGCTCGACGCGCTCGCACAATACCTCGACGGGGCGGGGCTCGATGCCCTCCTCGCACAATCGCCCTTCGGTCTGACAAGCGTGCAGATGGTGGCGCTCACGGGGTCGCCTGCGGGGCAATGGACGTGGCCGTCGAACGCCATCGTGCTGGCGGGGGCGGACGGCGCATCGCTGGCCTTCGCGCCCGAGGTGTGGAACGCGATGCGCGCACGTGTGCTCGATTCGCTGCGCGACTACCACGCGCGCGTGCCGGACGAACCGGGGCTCGACGCCGCTCGCCTGGGCCGCATGACATGGCCGTCGCTGGATGCGGCGCGTTGGCGCGTCGTCACGCACGCATTGCTGAGCGAGGGTGCGTTGGCGCGCACGGGGGCGTGGTGGCATTTGCCGTCCCATCGCGTCGAAATGACGGACGACGAGTGTGCATTGGCGCAGGCGTTGCTGCCGAAGCTCGCGCAGGGCCGCTTCGATCCGCCGTGGGTGCGCGATATGGGACGCGAGTTGAACGTGCCGGAAGACCGTGTGCGCTCGGTGTTGCGCAAACTGGCGCGGCAAGGGCGCGTGCATCAGATCGTCAAGGATCTGTTTTATGACGACGCTTGTGTGCAGACACTGGCGCAGATCGTTGCAGGGGCCGACGGCAAGGTCGAAGCGGGGGCGTTTCGGGATGCGACGGGTCTGGGGCGCAAGCGCGCGATACAGATTCTGGAGTTCTTTGATCGTGCGGGATATACTCGCCGCGTTGGCGATTGGCATGTGCGGCGCCCCGGCGTAGAGTGGGGCGCGGCTTAGGCTCAAGGCGGCAGTCGCGGCCTTAACAGGTACGCGAGGTAAGCGCCTCGCGCAATGCGAAGCGCTTACGTCATCGTCAAGCAAGTGAAATTGCTTCGTCCGAAGGAAGGCATCCGTATCCGGTGATGCGGCCGGGCTTCAAACCCGGTTGGGGGCGTCAGACGCTCCCAGGTCGGTTCGACTCCGGCTGCTTTCCGCCAAATTCTTCCGTCGGGCAAACAAATCCGACTCGCCTGAGACCTCAGTTCGATTCCCCGCCAGCAAACACGCTTGCGACGTGGAGCGTGTGGGCGTACACAGCCCCTGCACGCAGAACCACCACGATCGCGTAGGCTTCGTCCAACGCTTCGACGGATTCGCCCGCCTCGAGCGCCTGCTCGTGGAATCGCTGGCGATAAGCCTCGTTCGATTGCGCGTAGGCGACCGCTGCCGCGACGACCCATACGAATGCGGGTTTAAGCGCATCGGTGCCGAAGACGGCTCGCAGAAAATCCGTCCGTGCCGACGCGATACTCGTGCCGCGCAGATGGGCTTCATCCTCGAGAGCGAAGCCTTCCTTGCCGACGGAAAGTGCCGCGCCACCCAGCGATTCGAGCGCAGCCGCGATGTAGCTCACAGCGAGCGCTTCCGACTCGGATGCCCCGCATTTGCGCGCCAACGCTGCGTGATGTTCGATACAGAAAGCGCAGCGCGTGACCTGCGCCACGGCGACGGCCACCAGATGTTTGTCCTTCTCGGACAAATGGGCGCTGCGCCACACGGGCGCGGACATGGCGCGAAAGGCCTTCGGGCCGGCATGCTGGCGCTCCAGCGCGCCGAGAATGCGTGCTTCGTCTGCATGCGTGCTGTTTTGACTCATGAAATCCTCTTTACTTTCTCAGTGTCGATCAGTGCGTGCCTGCCATGCCGGCCTGATCGCCGACACCGGGTGCGGCGCGGCCAGCCGCGCGACCCGCCGGATCGTTTGCTGCGAGCACGGCGATCAGGCTCAACAGTCCCAGCGCCGAGATGTACGCGCAGATCAACCACGGCGAACCATTGCCCACGGCAAGCAATGCGGCGGCAACGAACGGTGTCAGACCGCCCGACAGCAGGGTGCCGATCTGATAGCCCAGCGAGATACCGCTGTATCGCACTTCGACAGGGAACTGCTCGGCGAACCATGCGGCGCCGGGCGCATAGATGGCAGCATCGAAGACGGCCAGTTCGATCGCGAACACGAGCGGGAGATAGCGCAAGTCACCGTGATCGAGGAACCAGAAGAACGGCCACACCAGCAAGCTGATACCGACCACGGCCCAGATCGCGGGGCGACGACGGCCAATGCGGTCCGATAGCGCGGCCCAGAGCGGCGTTGCGATCACGGCGAAGATCGAGCCGATGATTACGGAACTCAAGGCGGCCGATGCACCCCCGCGTTTCATGTTCAGATAGCTGATCGCGTAGGTCGTGACGATGGCGTACATCGCAGGCTGAAGCAGGCGCAGGCCGATCGTCACGAACAATGCGCGACGGTGATGACGAAGCACCTCGGTCACGGGCAGACGGCGGATTCGGCCTTCGGCCTTGGCGGCGATGAAGGGCGCCGGTTCGTCGATGCGCGTTCGCACGAACAGGCCAATCGCGACCAGCACTACGCTGAACAGGAACGGCAGGCGCCAGCCCCACGAGGAGAAGGCGTCGGCCGAAAGCGACGAACGGATGATCAGGAAGGTCGCCGCGGCGAGCAACATGCCGGCGGCGGAACCTGCCTGCGTGAACGAGCCAAGCAGACCGCGCGAGCGCGGCCGTGCGTGTTCCACGGCCAGCAGTGAGGCACCGCCCCATTCCGCCCCCGTCGCCACGCCCTGAAGCAGTCGCAGCAGAACGAGCAGGACCGTTGCGAGCAGGCCAGCCGTTTCATAGCTGGGCAGCAGCCCCGTCAGGACGGTCGCGACCCCCATCAGCATGAGGGAGAACACCAGAACCCGCTTGCGGCCCAGGCGATCGCCGTAGTGCCCCGCGAAGACGGCGCCGAGCGGTCGTGCGAAGAAGCCGACGCCATAGGCGGCGAAGGCGCCGAGAACGCCTGTCAGCGGGTTGGTCGAGGGCGGGAAAAAGGTGTGGCTGAAGATGAGTGCCGAGGCGGTACTGTAGATGTAGAAGTCGTACCACTCGATGGTTGTGCCGATGAAAGCGGCGAATGCGACACGCCTGGAACTGGCGTGTGCAGGTGTTGCGTGAGACTGAACGTTCGACATGAATGCAATTGCCGTAATGCGGGCAGGTTAAGCGAGCATGAAGTCTTGCACCGATCACTTGGCGCCACTACCAATATCGAGTGCTTTGCTATTGAGGTCTCGTGCTAAACGTGTGACGAAGCGTCTGCCCCCTGGCCCGCCCCTTCCGCACTGCTTCGCGTGCCGAAGCGCGTGCTCAACACGCCGCCTGGTTCAACAATCTTCGAGATGATCCCCAACGGTTCGAGCGCATAAGTCAGCGCCTCGCCGAACCCCTCAAGCGCGAACTTGCTTGCGCAACACGTCGATATCAGCGACAGCATGAATACGCCCGCGCCCGAGCTCACATTGATGATCGTGCCGGCCTTGCGCTCCCGCATGTGCGGCAGTACGGCGCGCCCGACATTCATCAGCGATGCCGAAGATGGCGGCGAGCGTGTTCGGTGCGTGCTCGCCTCATGCGAACGCGTCGACGACCATGCGGGCGGCGAGCGCCAGCAGCACGACGCCCATGAACCATCGTTGCAGCGTCAGGAGGCGGGGGCGGGTGGCGAGAAACTTCGCGGTGCTTCCCGCGCCGATGGCGACCGTTGCATTGACCATGGCAAACGCCAGAATCACCATCGACCCCATCAGCAACGACGTCTTCAGAATGCTGCCCCCCTGGTCGCGGACGAACTGCGGCACCAGGGTCAGAAAGATCATGGCGAGTTTGGGATTGAGCAGGCTTGTCGTCGCGCCCATGACGAACAGCCGCCGCGGCCGCTCATACGACAGCGCTCTCGCTTCGAAAGGCGATCTCCCACCGGGCTTGACCGCCTGCCAGGCGAGATACAGCAGGTAGGCCGCGCCTGCCACGCTCAGCGCATGCATCGCGAAGGGCACTTTGATGAACAGCGCCGTGATGCCGAAGGCCGCCGCGAACATGTAGAACAGGTAGCCGACCATCACCCCGGCGAGCGACGTGAGACCTGCCATCCGGCCTTGCGAAATCGAGCGCGACATCACGTAGATCATGTTCGGACCCGGCGTGATGGCGAGCAGGCTGCACACCGCAAGGAATGCGTAAAACGAAGCGGGATCATGCATGCTCGGGCTCGATGTCAGGGATAACGAAGGCAGTATCCGGCCGCATTTGTTGTCGGTAAAGCAATATAATCTGAGCTAATTCATCAGAATTTCTGAATAAAATGAAAAGGCTCGATCTCGACGTGCTGGAAATGGTGGTCGCGGTTGCCGAGACCGGATCGTTCGCGCGGGGTGCGGAGGTGGTGCACCGTTCGCCGTCTGCGCTCAGCATGCAGATCAAGGCGCTGGAAGACGATCTGGGCAAGCCCTTGTTCGTGCGCAGCACGCGAAGCGTGGTTATCACCCCGGAGGGGCAAACGTTGCTCGATTACGGGCGACGGATGCTGGAGTTGCGTGCGCAGGCGTGGGCGTCGATCGTGCGTCCGGAGATGACAGGGCGGGTGACGATCGGCGTGCCGGACGACTATGCCTCGTCGTTGCTGCCGCAAGTGCTCAGAAAATTTGCGCTGGCGCATCCGCGTGTCGACATCCGGGTGCTCGGCATGCCGAGCAGTGCGCTCGTTCCGCTGCTCAGGGACAATACGCTCGATCTGGCCTGCATTACGAAGGCGAAGGGCGTTCCCGGCACGTTCATCCGGTTCGAGCCGATGGTCTGGGTGGGAACGCCGACGCGGCCGGTGTGGAAGGAGCGTCCGCTGCCGGTGGCGCTTTTCGCCCCCGGCAGCACGGCGCGCGCCAGCGCAATCCGCGCGTTGCAACGGGCGAACCTTCCTTACCGCATGTCTTACGAGAGTCCGAGCCTGCTCGGCCTGATCAGCATGGTGCAAGCCGGTCTGGCGGTCGCGCCGCTGGCGCGATGCAGTGTGCCGTCGCATCTCATCGAGCTGTCACAGAGCGACGGGCTGCCGCCGCTGGACGATCTCGAAGTCGTTCTCTCGCGCAGCAGAACGTCGAACCGGCCGCCGTGTGACTTTCTCGCCGAGCAGATCCTCAACGAACTGCGCATTTGAGCTGCATCCCCGTCACTCACGATCGGAAAACCTATGGCACTAAGCCGATTGAATGCCCGGCAACTTGAGACGTTCCTCGCGATTGCGGATTGCGGGAGCATTGCGCGCGCGGCAGATCGCGTTTGTCTGACGCCGTCTGCCGTGAGCCAACTGCTCGGTGAGCTGGAGCGGGAGGTGGGGTTCCGGCTTTTCGACCGAACCACGCGACGTGTCTCTCTCACGGTGACGGGGGCGGACTTTCTGCCGGCGGCAAGTGCGGCGATGGCGCAACTCTATGCGGCAGAGCGTTCGGCCAGGAACATACGGGATCGGGCGTCCGGCATCGTGCGCGTGGGCGCGCCGCTCGTGCTTTGCGCCGCGGCATTGCCCGACGCCATCGCGGCATACCGCGAACTGCATCCGAACGTGACGATTCGAGCGCTGGATGTCGAAGTCGAGCGGCTCGTGTCGTCCGTGGCCGAGGCGGCGCTCGATATCGCGTTGGGTCCGAACCAGCCGCTGGGGTAGCGCACGCGTGCTCGGCGGCGGGGCTCAGAAGCGACAACTTCTACAGCGCGCAATTGCAGGACCGCGTGGCGTATCACGATTTCGAAGGGGTTACGGTGCACGCCGACGAAGGGCCGCGGTTGATTCGAAGTATTGACGGCAGAAAGGCCGTGATCCTTCGGAATCACGGATTGCTTTCATGGGGCGGGAGCATTGCCGAGGCCTTTACCTATCTCTGGACATTGAATCGTGCGTGTGAAATTCAGATCGCCACGAGCCTGATGGGGCCGTCGCTGACGATTGCTCCCGAGATCACCGAGCGATGCGCGCGCGATGCGCTTCAATTCGACCCCAGGTACGGCGCAGGGCAGGACGTCTTGGAAGCATTGGTGCGAATCGCCTGCCGGCCATCGCCGCATTCATCTACTCGATAGATTGCTGGCATCGAAAATCGGAACTTCAAATATCAATCGGGAATCAGCAAACTAGTCTCGCGTTCGATAGATGCCTTGGCGCGCATGAGGTCATGTGTGAAGGGCATGTCTATTTTTCTGGAGATTATTCATGCTGTATCAACCCGATAACACACGTTATGACGGCCAGATGCCGTACCGCCGCGTGGGGCACAGTGGCATCGAGCTGCCCGCCATCTCGCTGGGCCTGTGGCAGAACTTCGGCGGCGTCGATGTGTACGAGACGGGCCGGGCGCTCCTGCGCCGGGCCTTCGATCGGGGCGTAACGCACTTCGACCTCGCCAACTGCTATGGTCCGCCCGCCGGTTCGACCGAGGAGAACTTCGGTCGCTGGATGGCGCAGGATTTCAAGCCGTTTCGCGACGAACTGATCGTCTCGTCCAAGGCGGGATGGCCAATGTGGCCCGGCCCCTATGGCGGCCCGAGCGGCTCGCGCAAGCACCTGATCGCCAGTTGCGAACAAAGCCTGAGGCGCATGGGGTTGGACTACGTCGATATCTTCTACTCGCACCGTGTGGACCCCGACACGCCGCTGGAAGAAACGATGGGCGCGCTCGCTCAACTGCATCGTCAGGGCAAGGCGCTGTATATCGGCATCTCGTCGTACTCGCCCGAGCTCACACGCAAAGCCGCGAAGATACTTGCCGACGAGCGCGTGCCGTTGTTCATCCATCAGCCGAATTACTCGATGCTCAATCGTCGCATCGAGAACGGTCTCCTGAGCACGCTGGATGCGCTCGGCACCGGGTGCATTGCTTTCTCGCCGCTGGCGCAGGGGCTGCTCACGTCGAAGTACATCTCGAACACCGCGGTCGAAGACAGTCGTGCCACCCGTGGGACATCGCTCCGGCAGAGCATGCTCAGCGAGGATAATCTGGGGCGTATTCGCGCGCTCAATCAGATCGCCGCGAGACGAGGCCAGACGCTGGCGCAGATGGCGATTGCCTGGGCGCTTCGCGACCCGCGCATCACATCCGCGCTGATCGGCGCACGGACGGTGGCGCAACTCGACGATTCCCTCGACGCCGTCAAGCGTCTGGACTTCACCGCCGACGAACTCGCTCAGATCGATCGCTACGCGCAAGACGGCGACGTCGATATCTGGAAGGTTTCGTCACAGATCGAGGGCTGACGTCGCCTGTTGCCGTTCGCCTGTGTGCCGTGTCCCTTGTCCCTTTACCCGCCAGCGCAACGCCCCGCTGGCGGGGGTAACCCGTTGAATGGCATAAGGCATGTATGGAACTGAGACAACTGCGTCACTTCATGGCGGTGGCCGAGGAGGGGAACTTCACGCGCGCTGCGCAGCGTTGTCATATCGTTCAGTCGGCATTGTCGACGTCGATTCGTGCGCTCGAAGCGGAGTTGGGCGCGCGCTTGTTCGTCCGGACGACCCGCCATGTGAGTCTCTCCGCCGCGGGAGAGGCGTATCTGGAGCAAGTCAGGCGCGCGCTGGATGTGCTGGATCGCGCGTCGAGCGACGTTGCGGATATTCACGCCATTCGCAAAGGCCGGCTATCCGTCGGGACGGTACAGAGTTTGCCGCCGTTTCTCGACCTGTCGTCATTGATGTCGCGCTTTCACGAGCGCTATGCGCAGATCGAGATTCGTCTGGTGCAGGGCGGGGCGTTCGATCTGAACGACAAAGTGGCCGCGCGCGAGATCGATCTGGCGATCCTGCCGATTGAAGAACGCAGCGAGAAACTCGCCTCGCACAAAGTGGCGTGTGACGACCTCGTGCTTGCGTGCAGTCCCCGGCATGCGTTAGCGGGCAGACGCACGATCCGGCTCTCCGAGCTTGCTGACGAGCCCTTCGCAGACTTCGCGCCGGGACACGGCACGCGACGGCTGGTCGATCGCGGGTTCGCGGAGGCCGATATCCGTCGCCGCGTGGCCTTCGAGATCGGGGATCTGGACACGTTGATAAATCTCGTGGAACAGGGCTTGGGTGTGGCGCTGCTGCCCGGCGATCTGGTGGCGCGACAGACCGGTCGGTTGGCGCATGTCGCGATCAGCGGGAGGAAGTTTTGCTGGGAGTTGGTCGTCGCTCACTTACCGGCGCCGTCGGATGACGCGCCGCCCCCGCTGGACCCCGCACCGCTGGCGTTCCTGGAGATGTTGCTTCAGGAGACGGCGGCGGAGCGTGGAGGGTGAATCGCAGTTCGGGAGATCGCGTTGCGCGCGATCCGCGCAATATCGTCAAACGTCTGGCGCAGTCGGCAAAGAGTCCGCAGCAATGCCGAAGATAGCGATAAAATCGGAAATTCCTTCTGTGCTTCGGCCAGATGGCAGCGCGCAGGGGTGACGCACGGAACTCACCTCGTCCACTCTCTTGTTTCCCACGCCGAGTCATAACGATGACCAAAGACGAACTGGAAAAGGCCATCTCGATGCGTTTCCAGGAGATGCCGCCGAAACTTCGTCAGGCGGCGCGGTACGTGCTGGATTCCCCCAAGGAAGTCGCGCTGCAATCCATGCGAACGGTCGCTGCGCGCGCGCAGTTGCAGCCGGCATCGATGCTGCGTCTGGCCCGTGAGTTGGGCTTTTCCAGTTACGAAGACTTTCGTTCCGTGTACATCGACTGGCTCTCGGCCGGGCCGTCAGGGCCATCGGGATTGCTCGAGCGTGCCGAGCAGGTTCGCGAGCACTCCCGCGCGTCCGGTGACGATCGACTGCTGGCCGACTCGCTCGCCAACGAATACGGCAATCTCGAAGCCACGCTTTGCAAGCGCAACGAGAAGAGCTTTCACGACGCCGTCGATCTGCTGAGAAACGCCAACCGAATTTATCTGCTCGGCCTGCGCAGCCTCTATCCGCCAGCGTTCTATCTGCATTACGTGCTGTCGACGTTTCAGGACAACGTGACGCTGATCTCCGGCGAGGGCGGGGCGCTGATCGACGACATGCGACGCATTGGCAAGCACGACGTCCTGTTGTGCTTTACCGCACGCCCTTATACGGTGGCGAGTGTCGAGACGACGCGGTTCGCGCGGCAGCGGGGCGCCACCGTCATCGCGGTGAGCGACAGCACGCTCTCGCCCGTTGCGGCGCAGGCGCATACGTGCATCGTCGCGCCGAACACGAGCCTGTCGCTGTTCCCTTCGATCCTGCCCGCCCTTGCCGTGGCGCAGACGCTCGCCCAGCTGCTCATCGCCCACGGCGGCGAAGACACGCTGGCGGAAGTGGCGAACAGCGCCACGCAACTTCACGAATTCAACATCTATACGTCTGACGACTGAGCGTCTCGCGAAGCAACGAAAAATCCCGTCGACGCCTTGCGGCAGTCGACGGGCTTTTTGCTATGAGGACGCGACAGTCAGGCTGTCGCTGCTCATGCCGGGTCAGTCCGATCAGGTCATTTCGGCTTTGACCAGACCGAAGTTCGGGCGTCGGCGTAGCACGAAATACAGTCCCACGATCATGACGGCCGTGCCCACCATGAACCAGAACTGGAAGCGCGACTCCGGATTGAACGCTTGCGACAGGAGCACGGCCACCAGCGTGAGGAACGCAATCGCGTTGGAGTACGGGTAGAACCACGCCTTGAAGCTCGATTCCTCTTGCTGTTGCACCGGTTGACGCGCCATTTTGCGGCGCATGACGAAGTGCGCCACGATGATGAAGATCCACACCGTCATGACGAAAGCGCCGCTGCTCTTGGCGAGCATGAGGAACAGGTCGCCGCCGCTCACGAAGTGCACCGCCAGAATGCCCAGGCAGATGGCGAAGCTAAAGGCCAGTGCGTTGATCGGCACGCCACGCGCGTTCGTGCGGGCGAACATCGGCGGGGCATAACCGCGCTGGCTCAGCGAGTACAGCATGCGCGAGTTCGAGAACAGGAACGAGTTCATCACCGACATGAACGACACGAACAGCACCGCCTTCATGGCGAGCGCGGCATTCGGGAACCCGGCCATGTTGAACAGCGACACGTACGGCGACGCGAGGTTCGCCTTGTCCGTCCAGGGCAGGCACAGAATGATGATCGACACCGAGCCGATGTAGAACACCAGCACGCGGAAGATCACGCTGCGAATCGCGCGCACGACGTTCTTGCGCGGATTCTCCGATTCCCCTGCGGCCACGGCTGCGATTTCGCTGCCGCCCAGCGAGAAGATCACGACCATGATGCCCGCGATCACCGGCGAGATGCCATTGGGCATGAAGCCGCCGTTCGACGTGAGGTTGCCGAAGCCGGGCGCCGGAATCTTGGCTTGCAGCCCGAACAGGATCGACAAACCGAACAGCATGAAGATCACGATGGTCGCGACCTTGGCGAACGAGAGCCAGTACTCCGCTTCTCCAAAGGAGCGCACCGAGTAGGCATTGCTCACGATCAGCGTCATGAGCATGATGACCGCACCGCCCCAGACCGGCAGCCACGGCAGAAACTCGTTGAGAATCGCACCGAGCAGAATTGCCTCGATGGTGATCGTCATGAGCGATTTGAACCAGTACAGCCAGCCGACGGCAAAGCCGGCCCACTCACCGAGATAGGTGCTGGCGTAAGTGGAGAACGAGCCCGCGTCGGGATTGCGCGACGCCATCTCGCCGAGCATGAACATCACGAACGTGACGATCAGCCCGCCCACGAGGTAGGACAGAATGGCCGCCGGACCGGCGGTGGCGATGATGGCGCCCGAGCCGACGAAAAGGCCGGCGCCGATGACGCCGCCAAGGGCAATCATGGTGATGTGTCGCTGTTTGAGGCTTTGACTCAGCGCGTTCTGCTGCATGGTCGGATTCCCTGTTGTGTAAGGTTTATGGGGCGACGTTGCGGACAACGACAAGTGCGATACACCGGTGTCTCGAACGGTGTATCGCATCGTGCGGGGGATGTCAGCGAGTGGCCGGCTCGACGGCGGCCTGAATCGCGCCGTCGAGCCGATCGACCACTTTGTCGATCTCGGCTTCGCTGATGACGAACGGCGGCGCGAGCATGATGTGGTCGCCATACTTGCCGTCGATGGTGCCCATCGCCGGATAACAGGCGAGGCCACGCGCCATGGCTTCGCGCTTCACGCCGGCATGCACGGCGAAGCGCGGATCGAACGGGGCTTTCGTGGCGCGGTCGGCCACCAGTTCGATGCCGACGAAAAGACCGCGGCCGCGCACGTCGCCCACATGCGGGTTATGCGCAAAGCGCTCGTTCAGTTGCGCCATGAGGTACTCGCCGCGCTCGCGCACTTGTGCGAGCAAGCCGTCGCGCTCGATGACTTGCTGCACGGCGAGTGCCGCGGCGCAGGCCGTCGGGTGAGCGAGATACGTGTGGCCGTGGTGGAAGAAGCCGCTGCCGGCGCTCATCGTGTCGACGATGCGCTGGCTCGCCAGCACCGCGCCGATCGGCTGATAACCGCCGCCCAGCCCCTTGGCGATGGTCTGGATGTCCGGCGCCACGCCTTCCTGTTCCCAGGCGTGCAACGTGCCGCTGCGGCCCATACCGCACATCACTTCGTCGAGAATCAGCAGAATGCCGTAGCGCTCGCAGATGTCGCGCACGGCCTTGAAGTACCCGGCGACCGGCGTGATGACGCCCGCCGTCGCCCCGCCAATCGTCTCGGCGACAAAGGCGATGATCGAATCGGCGCCATGTTCGAGAATCGTCGCTTCGAGTTCCTTGGCCAGCCGTTGGCCGTATTCCACCTCGCTCTCCTGCTCGCGTTGATCGCGATAGGCGTAGCAGGGCGAAACGTGTGTGACGTCGATCAGCAGCGGCTCGAACTGCTCGCGCCGCCAGCGATTGCCACCGATGGCCAGCGCGCCGAGCGTGTTGCCGTGATAGCTCTGGCGGCGCGCGATGAAGCGGCGGCGCTGCGGCTGGCCGATCTCAACGAAGTACTGACGCGCCATCTTGAGCGCCGCTTCGATCGCTTCCGAGCCGCCGCTCACGTAATACACGTGGCTCAGACCCGAGTCGGCGGGCGTGCTTCGAATCAGTTGTTCGGCCAGCGCCTCGGCGACTTCGGAGCTGAAAAATCCGGTATGGGCGTACGCCAGCTTGTCGATCTGCGCGTGCATGGCGGCGATGACATCCGGATGACCGTGACCGAGACACGACACGGCGGCGCCACCGGAGGCGTCAATGTACTCGCGTCCCTCGGCGTCCCTGAGATAAACGCCTTGGCCGCCGACCGCGATTGGGGGCTGATTGCGCAGGTGACGATGGAAGACGCGACTGGAAGAGGTTTGACTCATGGTGGGCTGGGGGCAGTGTGCAAGAAGTACCAATTGAACAAATGTTCAATTTTTTGAATCGTATAGCACATATGTTTATGTTTTGATGCGTGGAAACCCTGACGCCGCGCAAATCCGAGACGTGGCACGGGGTGAACGAGACAGCAAATAAGAAAAAACCCGCCGAAGCGGGTTGGGAGGATGCAGAGATGAGGCGCGCGCGACGCGAAAGGCGGCTATTTCGATGTGCCGTTCGACGTCGCCAGCGCCGCAATCCCGAGCCCCATGTACAGCAGGCCGGCGACGTACTTGCCGATTCCCGGCTTGTTGCTGCGGTTGGCAAGCGCGCGGCCGATGGTGCGGGCAAGCGCGGCGTAGGTCGTGTCGCTCACGCCACCCACCAGCACCAGCAGGAGGCCGAGCGTGACAATCTGCAACGGCACGTGGCCCAGCGAGGGCGTGACGAACTGCGGCAAAAACGCCGCGACGAACAATCCCGTCTTCGGATTGAGCAGATTGACGAGGAACCCTTTCTTGAGCGTCGCGCTCAAGGCGCGCGCTTGCGGCTGCGGCGTGGCTTGCGGCGTGGCCGGTTTGCTGCGAATCGCCTTGATCCCCAGGTAGACGAGATAGCCCGCGCCGAGAAATTTGATCGCGTTGAAGAGCAGCGGTGAGGCGAGCAGCAGCGCCGTGAGGCCGACAGCGGCGAAGCTGACGTGGACCAGCGTGGCGAGCATCACGCCGAAGCAGGAGGCAAGGCCGAAGCGAAAGCCCTGGCTGGCGCTGGTCGTCGAGATGTAGATCGTGGTCGGGCCGGGAATCGCGACGAGGACGGCGACAGTGGCCAGAAAGAAGGGCAGAACCTGGAGGTTGATCATTTCGGTGGTTTCCTGCGAGAGATCGGCAACGTCGTCACAGAGGCCATGGCCCGCGGCGTTCGCTTCATCCGCTTCTGCCGCGTGGTTCACGTCAGCCGTTGTTTCGATGTCCACATGATGCCGATAGGGTGGCGACACCTCGTGCGCATCGTAACACCACGCCGCAGCGGGAGCTGGCATCGCGCAGGGCGATGCCAGCTTTTTCCCAAGCCCTCAGCCCGCTTTGGCGGAACCGGCTGCTGCGGTGCTGTCCGTCACGTCGTCGCGATGCCACCAGCCGCCACCAACGGCCTGAAACAGCGCAACGGTGTCGGCGTAGCGGTTTGCTTGCGCCTGCACCAGCGCCACACGCGCCTGCTGATAGGTCTGCTGTGCGTTGAGCATTGTCAGATAGCTGATGTCGCCGAGCTCGAGCTGCTTCTGGGCAATCGTGAGACTTTTCCGAGCCGCTTGCTCGGCGCGCAGCGACACGCTCAAGGCATCGGCGTCGGTGCGCAAGGCGTGCAGCGTATCGGCCACGTTCTGAAAGGCGCTTAGCACCGTGCCGCGATACTGCGCACCGGCCTGCTCGTACGCCGCCTCGGCACCGCGCTGTTTATGCAGCAGCGCGCCGCCCGCGAATATCGGCTGCGTGAGGTTTCCCGCCAGGTTCCAGAACGCCGTGCCGGGACTGAACAACTCGCGGGCAATCTCGGCGCTTGCCCCATAGCTCGCACTCAACGTGATGCTGGGCAGCCGTGCCGCCACCGCCACGCCGACCGCGGCCCCCGCCGCGTGCCATTGCGCCTGTGCGGCACGCACATCCGGTCGCTGCTCGACCAGTTGCGACGGCAGGGCGACGGGCAGCGCTTCGGGCAATTGCAGATGGCTCAGGTCGAAGCTGGCATCGATGCGCTCGTTCGGCATGCGTCCGAGCAGACGCGCAAGCGCATCGCGCTGCTGCGCCAATTGCTTCTCCAGCGGCGGGACGGCCGCTTGCGCCTGTGCGAGCGCCGCTTCCTGTGCCGCGACATCGGCCTGTGCCGCTTGTCCGAGGTCGTACTGGCGATGCAGCAGATCGAGCGAGCGCGTTTGCAGCGTCACGATTTCCTGCGTCGCTGCCAATTGACCGCGCAACGAGGCTTCCTGAATGGCGGCGGCGACGACATTGCTCGTGAGCGTCAGATAGGTCGCCTCCAGCGCGAAACGTTGCGCATCCGCCTGCGCGACGAGCGATTCCACCTGACGGCGATTCGCGCCGAACAGGTCCAACGTGTACGACACGGACACTTGGGCGGTGTGCAGGTTGTACAGGTCGTTGCCGCTGGCGGCCGGGCTGGCGAGCGGCGCCGCAATCTGCTGGCGCGTGGGCGAGTAAGACGCGTTGACCTGGGGGAAGTCATCGCCTTGCTGCACCCGCACCGCCTCATGCGCGGCCGTGAGCGCGGCGCGTGCCACATCCATATCCGGATTGCGGGCGATGGCTTCTTTCACCAGCGCGTCGAGTTCGGGCGAGTGGAACAGGGTCCACCACTGCGCCGGAATGTCCATGCCGGAGACGAAGCGTTGCGCGGTGCCGCCGGTGGTCGGCGTGGCGGTAGTCGTGCCCGGTAGGGCATCGACGGTGTACCCGGCTCCGGCGGGGGCGTCGGGGGTCTTGAAATCCGGACCGACGGCGCACCCGGCCAGCGACAGCACGGCCGCCACCGCCACGGCGCGACGTGCCGGGAAGAATCGATGAGTCATGACAACAGTCTCCGCGACGCTTATGGCCTGAGCCGCGCGCCGCCGTAGGGCAAAGGAGGAGGACAGACGAATGATGCGATGCATGCTCACACCTCCACCGTGTCGCCCGACGCGTCGTCGCGGGCAGCGCGCTGTGCCGCGCGCCGCTCGACGTAGCGTTCGAGCACGTAGTAATAGGTCGGCAGAATGAACAGCGTGAGCAACGTGGCGACAATCAGCCCGCCGACGACGACGGTGGCCAAGGCGCGCTGCACGTCGGTGCCCACACCGATCGCCATGGCGGCGGGCAGCATGCCCACGGTGGCGACCGTCGCGGTCATCAGCACGGGGCGGAAGCGCTCCACCGCACCGGTAATCACCGCCTCGCGCAAGCCGAGCCCTTCGGCGCGTACCCGGTTGATGTTGGCGATCATGATGATGCCGTTCTGCACCGCCACACCGAACAGGGCAATGAAGCCCACGGCACTCGCCACATTCAGCGTCTCGCCCGTCAGACGCAGGGCGATGAGGCCACCGAGCGTGGCGAGCGGCACCACGCCGAGAATCAGCGCGGCCTGACGCAGCTTGCCGAATTCGGCGAAGAGGAACACGAGCATCAGCGCGAGCACCAGCCCCATGATCAGCGTGAGACGCGCCTGCGCCCGCTGCTGGTTTTCGAACTGCCCGCCCCACACCAGTTGGTACTTGCTGTGGTCGTACTTCACACTCGCGTCAATGCGCTTCTGTGCGTCGGAGAGGTAGTCCGACAACCCGCGGTCGGCATAGTCGATGCGCACGATCAGCTCACGCTTGCTCATTTCGTGCGTGATGGTCGCCTCGCCGCTCTGGTAGCGAATGCTCGCCAGTGCCGAGAGCGGAATCTGCGCACCGCCCGGTGCATTCACGAACAGGTTGCCCAGCGCGTCCGGGCTGTTGCGCGTGGCGCTCGGGAAGCGCACCGTCACGTTGTACTGCCGGTCGCCGACGTAGACCTGGCTCACCGACGCGCCGCCGATGCCCGTCTGGATGAGGTTCGTGATGTCGGCCACGTTGATGCCATAACGCGCGGCCGCGGCGCGGTCGATGTTGACGACGATCTGCGGAATCGGCGGCTCTTCGAAGATCGAGGCGTCGGCCGTGCCTTTGACCTGCTTGAGTGCGCCGACCACTTCGTTGCCGATGCGGCGCATTTCGTGGAAGTCGTCGCCCACGATCCGGATGACGAGCGGGCTGTGCGCGCCGCCCACGGCATCGTTGATCCCGTCGATGATCGGCTGGCTGATGCCGACGGTCATGCCCGGTATCTGCTTGAGCCGCGCATTCAGACGCTGCACGAACTCGGCCTTGGTCTCGCCATGCGGCCAGGTGTCGTAGGGCTTCAGACCCACGGGCGCTTCGATGTGCGAGGGCGTCCACGGGTCGGACTGATCGTCGCTGCGGCCGAGTTGGGTGACGGCATACGAGACTTCGGGGAAGCTCAGCAGAACGTTGCGCAACTCGCCGGCCATATCGCTGGCCTTGTCGAGCGACAGCCCGGACGGCAACTGGACTTGCAGCCACAGCGAACCTTCGTCGAGATCCGGCAGGAATTCGCGGGCCGTCGTGGTGCCGAGTGCGACGACGCCAGCGAGCGCGAGCACACCGACGGCAATGGCCGCGCGCGGCGCCGAGAGCAGCTTGTCGAGCAGGCGCTGGAAACCGGCCTGCGCCCGCAGAAGCGGCGCATTGTGGAAGACCTTGCGCGGCTTGCGCAGGGCAACGTACGCGAGGCCCGGGATCAGCATGAACGTGCAGATCAGCGCACCGGCGAGCGCGTAGGCGACGGTGTACGCCATCGGGGAGAACAGCTTGGCTTCGGCGCGCTCGAAGGCGAACAGCGGCAGGTAGGCGGTAATGATGATGAGCGTGGCGAACAGGATCGGACGCGCCACCTGCGTGGTCGCGCTCAGCACGTCGCGCTCGCCGAGCACGGCTTCGGGCGCTGCTTCGCGCCGTCGCAAAATCGCCTCCGTCACCACAATGGCTCCGTCGACGATGATCCCGAAGTCGATGGCCCCCAGCGAGAACAGGTTCGCCGGCATGTTCGTGAAGTGCATCATGATGAACACGGCCACCAGCGCGAGCGGTATCGTCACAGCGGCGATGAGCGCGCTGCGCGGGCTGCCGAGGAACAGGATCAGCACGATGCACACAAGCCCGACGCCTTCTGCAACGGTATGCGCCACCTTGTGAATCGTGTTCTGTACCAGATCGTCGCGGTCAATGTACGGCACGATACGCACGCCTTGCGGCGCGAGCTGCTTGCGCAGTTCCTCCACCTTCGCGTGCACACCCTTGAGGGTTTCGGACGGGTTCTGATACTTGAGCATGTCGACGATGCCCTCGATCGTGTCCGGATTGCGGTCCTTGCCGAGAATGCCTTCGCGTTCCTGATGGCTGTACGTCAGACGCCCGAGGTCTTTCACGAGCACCGGCACGCCGTTGCGCTGGGTGACGACGATGTTGCCGAGGTCGGCGAGCGAGTGGACCATGCCGATGCCGCGAATGACATAGCCTTGCTCGCCGCGCGAGATCCGGCTGCCACCGGCGTTGGCGCTGTTGTTGTTGATGGCCGTCGTGACGTCGGACAGGCCGATGCCGTATCGCTGCAACTGCACCGGATCGAGTTCGAGCTGGTACTGCATGGTGAAGCCGCCGAAGTTGTCGACGTTCACCACGCCCGGCACTTGTTGCAGGGCAGGGATGACGACCCAGCGCTGGAGCTCCGAGAGCTCCATCAGATTCTTGGTATCGGATTCGAGCGTATAGCGATAGATTTCACCGGCCGGACCCGTCACCGGATCGAGGCCGGGCGTGATGCCCGAGGGCAGCGTCACGCCGGCGATGCGGTCGTTGATACGCTGGCGTGCCCAATAGTCGTCGATGCCGTCGCGAAACGTGAGCGTGATGAGCGACAGGCCGAACGTCGACGACGAGCGCATCGAGACGACGCCCGGCGTGCCACCCAGCGCACGCTCGAGCGGCACCGTGATTTGCTGTTCGATTTCCTCGGCAGCGAGGCCGGGGGCTTGCGTGGTGACCTGCGCGGTCACGTCGCCGATGTCGGGGTATGCCTCGACGGCCATTTGCGTCCAGCTATACCAGCCGAAGGCGGCCACGAGCAGCGCCACCACCCAGATCACGACGCGCTTGTGCAGGCAGAAGGCGATCAGTCGATTAATCATTGAGCAGTACTCCACCCTTGACGACGATGCGATCGCCTGCGGCGAGGCCGGCGCCCACGCGGGCACCGTCCGGCTCGCCGAAACCCGGCTGCACGACGCGCTTGACGAACGTCCACGGTGCGACTTCCACCCACACGACCGTACTGTCGTTATTCATGATGAGCGCGGAATTCGGCACGAAAACCGAGCGCTGCTGCGGCACGGCGAAGGTGGCCGTCGCGAACATGTTCGGCTTCAGACGCGAGTCGCTGTTCGGGAAGGCGATGCGCACCTTCTCGCGACGCGTGTCGGGATCGAGCACTTCGCTCACGAAGCTCACCTTGCCGTGCCAGGTCTGGCCCGGATAGGCCTGAAACACGACGTCGACCGACTGGTCTTTCTTGATCAGCGCGACATTGTTCTCCGGCACGTTGGCCGTCACCCAGACGGAATCGAGATTCGAGACGGTCATCAGCGTGGCGGTGACGTCGTTGGCGTAAGCGCCTTGCGAGGTCGACAGCGCAGTAATGGTGCCGGAGCTCGGGGCGGTGAGCGTCAACTGACGGCCGCGCGTGTGCGGATCGGCGCCAAGGCCTCGCAGACGCGTTTCCGAGCGCGTGAGTTCGGCCTGGGCCTGCGTGTAATCGCTTTGTGCCTGCTCGAGATCCTTGGCAGCGCCCGCGCCGGCATCGTGCAGACCCTGCACGCGCTTGAGGGTGATACCGGCGTGGCTGAAGGCGTCGCGAGCCTTGTCGTTGTCTGCCCAGGCCTGGGCCAGATCGCCCGAGTCGATGGTCAGCAGCGGTTGCCCTTTGACGACGTGATCGCCCAGATGCACCTTGAGCTCGACCACGCGGCCCGTTACCGGCGTGGAGACATTGGTGGTGCGTGCCGGATCGGCTTCGACGGCCGCGGGCAGTTGCACCACGCGCGGCTCGTCGGTGAGTCCGACGATGGCGACGGTAAGGCGTTTGCGCAACTCGGAGTCGGGCGGCACGATGTACTTGTCGCCGTCGCGCAGCAGGATGGCGCGCTCGGTGCTGTCCGATTTGACGGCGGCGTGGCCGGTGGTGGACATCCAGCGCACGGCTTGCACGCTGAGGATGATGGTGGCGACGACCGCGAGCGAGGCCAGGGCGAGACGCTGGTTTCGCTTGTTCGCGTCCGTTGGATGGTTCTTTTTCATTTCCCGAATCTCTCTTTGCACGTGAGGGAATTAAATGCAATGCGCTCACGTGAAAGACGAGCCGGGTTACGTCGGCCGGAAGTTAATCCGGCAACGTAAAACGTGACTTGTCACGCGAAGCAATGCCCATCGGTAATTCAAGGGAATGGCCGATGCAATGGTCGAGGTATTGCGTTGTTGAATGACTGATCTGTCAGCGACAGTCGACCGACATAAACAACTGTCAGGGTCGGGCATCGATTTCTCCTTTGGCAACGACACGCGTTGCGCAGGTACGGGTTCGCAAACGCACGGTCGCGCAGCCACACGTCCGGCACGGACTGATGGGCATTGGCAACGTGCAAACGCAACGGCACACGCGGCCTTCGCGCGAGGCGAGGCTTCGGGTGCTAGGCGATCTTGGGAAAGGCTGGAGTGTCATCAGGCCATGTCGAGGCGGCTAGCGGCGCTAGCGCAACATGGGCTGGGTGCTGACACGGCGCACCTCTCGCGCTTCCGGCGAGACGGTGGCCAATTGAGGCGGACGTCGGGCCGGGATCTACCGTTCAAGCGGTAACGGTAAGGGGCAACTGCAACTGTCCAATTTGGGATATCCCCGGTTGATTGATTCGAGGCGGATCGTACGCGCGTCAATTGGGGGCGTCAAGACAATTGGGAAATCATTTTTTACCGTATTTTTTGGGTTTTATTGAATAAAAAATGATGGCAATTCGTTATTGAAGAATTCATTGCGCGATAAGACCTGGCGCTGTTTTTCGGTGAATCGAAGATGAATCGATCGTCAGTGCGGTCCGGTCTGCGCCGATGCGTGCGTACAACATTTGACGGCGTGCTGCCCTCGATTTGCGAACCGCCCCTGCAGGTCGCCGAATCCTCAACGCTCAACTGGCATCGCAACGACGCGTTGAATGTCAGGCATCCGCTGACAGCGCTTCGGGCATGTGGAATCGGGATAGCGTGCCCGGGCAGCCGGCGCCGGCCAAGTTCGATCGTTCGGGCTTTGCCAACGTGAACGGTATTCGTCTATACAACGCCGAGGTCGGCAAGGGCAGCCCGGTGTTGCTGCTGCATGGCGGTCTGGCCAAGGCCGACTATCTCGCCAGGCAGGTCGACGCCCTCAAAGCGCATCATCGGGTGATCGCCGTCGACACGCGCGGCCACGGCCGCAGCACGCCCCCGGCTTGCCCGGCGGCGGGCGTCAGCGCGAACGTCATCGTTTACCCGAAAATTCCCCCGGCTGACAGATTTCCGCGTTGACTGGCAAATTGTTTTTTGCTGGTATACCAGTTATGAACCAGACCCAACGCACCCCGGCCCTGAGCGATTCGGCCTACAACGCCATTCGTGCCCTGATCGTTTCCGGCGAGATTCGCGCAGGCGAAGCGCTCTCGGAACGCGCGCTATCCGAGCGCTTCGGCATCAGTCGCACGCCCGTGCGTGAGGCGATTCGCGCCCTCGCGAACGACGGCTTGCTGGAGATCGTGCCGATGCGCGGCACCTTCGTGCGGCAGTTGTCCGTGCGGGATCTGAGCGAAATCCACGAAGTCCGCCTCGCCCTGGAAGGCATGGCCGCCTGGCTCGCCGCGCAAAAAGGCGTGACGCCGGGGCTCGAAGCGGTCGCCGTGCGCCTGCGAGCGCTCGAGGCGCAGGGCGAGCAGGGGATGTCGCTCGACGTCGACATCACGCAGCGCGTGGGCTGGCAATTTCACGAAGCGATGTTTGCCGCTGCCGATAACGTGCGACTGACCGAGACCTATCACGCATTGCGCACCCAGAACGGTCTGGCGCTGCAACGCATTCCGCATTACGACGCCGAGCGCACGCGCGCCGCAGTTCGCGAACACCTCGCGATCTTCGACGCCATCGCCGCGGGGCGTCCCGAGGCGGCCCAGCGTCATGTCTGGGATCACCTCACGCACGCCATGCAAGCCCGCTTGCACGCGCTCGTTCCATCTGCTGTTCCGTCCATGAAGTCAGGCAGCAAGCGCTGATCGCCCGCCTTGAGGGTGGATCGCGTCGCTACGCAATTTCCGGAGATAGTCGTCATGTCGTCAAGTCCTGCCAGCAAGAAAAAGCGCCTCATTCCGTTGCCTGTCCAGATGCTGATCGGTCTGGCGCTGGGCATCGGCTGCGGAATGTTCGCTCCGGCGATCGCCACGAAGCTCATGCCCGTGGGCACGGCCTTCGTGCAGGCGGTGAAGATGATCGTCGTGCCGCTCGTGTTCACGGCGATCACGCTCGGCATCTACCAGATGGGACATAACGCGCGCTCCCTCGGACGCGTCTCCGCCATCAGCATGATTTACTTCTTCGTCGCGACGCTCGTCTCGATCGTGATCGGACTCGGCCTGAATGCGATCTTTCACCCGGGGCTCGGGGCGAATCTTGCGGCGGCGCACGCGGCGGCCAAGCCGATTGCCACGTCCGTTGACTGGACCAAGTTCTTCCTGGAGATGATTCCGTCGAACATCGTCGCGGCAATGAGCGGCAGCAATTTGTTGCCGGTGCTCGTGTTCGCGGTGCTGCTCGGCATGGCGTTATCGGCCATCGGCGAGCGCGCCAAGCCGCTCGTCGGCGTGCTCGATGCGCTCATGGGCGCGGTGTTCAAGCTGACAGACTGGATCATTTCGCTCTCGCCTGTCGCCATCTTCGCGATCATTTCGTGGCTGTTCGCCACGCAGGGCGTCGGTACGATCCTCGCGCTCGTCAAGCTCGTCGGCACGATGTATCTCGGCCTCGGCGTGTTGCTGGTGTTGTTCTGGATTCTGCTCAAGGCCATTGGCGAAAAGCCGATGGCGACCACGCGCGCCATCGGTGAGCCGGTGATTCTTGCCTTCGCCACGCGCTCGTCGGAAGCCACGCTGCCGCTGCACATGGAGAAGCTCATTGCCATGGGCGTGCCCAAGGCCATCGCCTCGGTCGTGCTGCCGCTGGGTTACGCGTTCAATCGCGATGGCTCGATCATGTACTTCGCGCTGGCCGTCGGCTTCCTCGCCGACGCCTATCACGTGCCGCTCGACATGCCGACGCTGCTCTCGATCGTGCTCGTTACCACGCTCGCCAG
Source organism: Pandoraea sp. NPDC087047 (assembly GCF_044745225.1). Taxonomy (NCBI): domain Bacteria; kingdom Pseudomonadati; phylum Pseudomonadota; class Betaproteobacteria; order Burkholderiales; family Burkholderiaceae; genus Pandoraea; species Pandoraea sp. NPDC087047. The sequence goes on along the minus strand of NZ_JBIUZU010000014.1, from coordinate 59,796 downwards.
CAAAGGCAGCGCGAACGTGCCGTCGGGCGGTCTCGTGGCCATTGCGATGGTGCTCACGACGATCGGCGTGCCCATCGAGGCGCTTGCCATCATCGCCGGTGTCGACGCTTTCCTCGACATGGGCCGCACTGCCATCAACGTTTTCAGCAACACCGTGGCCATCAAGCTCGTCATGAAGCTCGCCGGTATTCCGTACGAATCGCCCGAGGCCGTGCAAGCGGCGCTCGCCGCCGAGTCGGAACCCGTGGGCGCCGGCAGCCATGCCCACGGCCGGGAGTTCGCATGACCACTGGTAATACCGAACGCTTCGTCGATCTGCGAAGCGATACCGTCACCCGTCCCACGGCCCCGATGTGGGAAGCGATGCAGACGGCATCGCTCGGTGACGACACGCTCGAAGGCGATCCGACCGTGCGTGCGCTGGAGCATCTCGCGGCGGTCATGACCGGCAAGGAGGCGGCGATGTTCGTCGTCTCCGGCACGATGGGCAATCTGATCGCTTCGCTGTGTCATGCGACGCGCGGCGGCGAGGCCGTGCTCGACGCGCAGGCGCACATGGCGAAGTCGGAGGCGGGTGGCATGTCGCGGCTCGCGCATCTGTACCCGGTGCTGATTGCGTCGGTACGCGGCGAGATGGATCTCGACTCACTGGCCGGGGCGCTGCGTCCGGGTTTTTCGCGTTACGGACAGCCCACGGCGATGGTCGCCGTCGAGTCCACGCATAACCATTCGGGCGGCTACGTGCCGTCGCTGTCGTATCTGGCCGATGTGCACGCGCTGGCGTCGCGCGCGGGCGTGCCCGTGCATATGGACGGCGCGCGCGTGTTCAACGCCGCTGCCGCACTCGGGGTGGAGGCCGCACAGATCGCTGCGCATTGCGAGAGCCTGACGTTCTGTCTATCGAAGGGACTCTCGGCGCCGATGGGGGCGATGCTCGTCGGCTCGCACGCGATGATCGAGCAGGCGCGCACGTTCCGCCGCATGACCGGCGGCGGCCTGCGTCAGGCGGGCATCATGGCGGCGGCCGGCAAGGTCGCGCTGGAGACGATGGTCACGCGGCTGGCCGACGACAATCAGCGCGCCCAGCGTCTGTGGACCGGTCTCGCGCAGATCGATCCGCAACTGGTCGATGCGGTGCCGTCGACGAGCAATATCGTGCGTCTGTGTGTCGGTGAGCAACGCGAGGCCGACCCCAAGGTCTGGGAGGCGGCGCTGGCCGAGTACGGAATTCTGGCGCGTGCGAGTGGCACGTCGATGCTGCGGCTCGTCACGCATCGTCATGTTGGCGACGACGATATCGACGTGACCATTGCGGCTATCGCGTCGATTCGCGATACGTTCGCAGCGAAGGCGGCGCCGCTCGGCGTGCCTTGATCGACGGGATCGCGGGAGGGCGGGGCGTGTGCGAGGCTCGCCGCTCAGCGATCCGCCACCGCCAGATATTGCTGCGGGGCGCGCCCGAACAGTCGCTTGAACATGACGATGAACGCGCTCGGGCTCTGATAGCCGAGTGCGAGCGCCACGTCGCCGACCGATGAGCCCAACGCCAGCCGCGTGATCGCCTCGGACGCACGCATATGCTGGCACCAGCGCCCGAACGTCATGCCTGTCTCGTCCTTGAAGCGACGCGCGAGTGTCTTGCCGCTCGCCCCCAACTCTTCTCCCCAGCGCTCCAGCGAGTAATCGGTGGCGGGCGCCATCATCATGTGCTCGCAGATCGCCAGCAGCTTCGACGAACTTGGCAGCGGCAACCCGTGCTCGCCGGGCGCGGCGGCTTCGCGAAGCAGACGCAGCAATAAAGGGACGGACAGGGCGGTGCGGCTGTCCGGCGCATAGTGAACGCCATCGGGCAGCATGTCGACGGCCAATTCGCGCAGCAGCGGGCCGACCGTCAGCACGCGCGCATTCGGCCATAGCCAAGATACCGCGCCTGGCTCAACGCTGATCGTGCAGAACTGCATGCGTCCGACGGCGTGCAATTCATGCGGAGTATTGGGCGGCAACCACAGTGCGCGCGAGGCGGGTAGCGTCCATGTATGCGCAGGCGTGAGCACACGCACAACGCCCCGCAGTGCCATCACCACGTGACCATGCTGATGCTGATGCCACGGCTGGCGCTCACCATCATCACATTCCATGCCCGCAAGCGTGACGTCGCGCGGCAAATGTCGGCGCGTTTCCGGATAGCGGCGCAGCAGCAATTCCTTCATGACGACTTCCCAACCGGGACCGATCAATGCGGTCAGATGACGGCCGTATGTCCTGACGACCTCGGGCGAGGCGGACTCGGTACGTCAAAGCATAGAGAAAAGGACAAAAAATGTCCGTTTCTCAACATTTTTTGCGATTCACAGCAAAAGCATCCCCGCTATTCTACCAACTGCCGTCGGGGTTCAGGTGGCGGATACAAGTGATAATAGTAATGCGTCTCATTTATTTTAATTCATTCCATAAGAATGGCATTGGCGCGGGAAGCACACGGAAAGTGAAACGACATCACACGGGGAAGCCGGCCCATTCGCGGCGATTGACGGTCCTGGCTGCGGTCATCGCGGGGACGGTGTTCGGACATCAGGCCGCCATGGCCGCAAGCACAAATGATGCAAACGACGCGAGTGCCACCGCGGCGAGCGCGGTCAACACCGCCGCCGGTGCGGTGGCGTTGCCGGCCACGCAAGTGAGCGACTCGTCGCTCGCCGAGAACCCGAACGGGCCGGGGCGGGGTTACGTCGCCAAGCGCATGACGACCGCCACCAAGACCGACGCGGCAACGCTCACGCAACCCCAGGCCACGTCGACGGTCACGCGTCAGCAAATGGACGATCAGGGCGCGATCACGATCGATCAGGCGTTGCGCTACACCACCGGCGTCAATACGCAGGACGGCACCGACGTGCGCTTCGATCAACTGCGCGCGCGTGGCTTCGATCTCGACGCCTACCTCGACGGTCTGAGCATCTACCAATCGCCGCGCTTCGCGACGGCGCGCGTCGACCCGTATCTGCTCGATCGCATCGACGTGATGTTCGGTCCGTCGTCGGTGCTCTACGGGCAGGGCAACCCCGGCGGTCTGGTCAACTACAGCAGCAAGCTGCCGACGGAGCAACCGGTGCGTGAAATCACGCTCCAGATCGGCAATCACGACACCTATCAGGCCGGTTTCGATCTGGGCGGATCATTGACGCCTGACGGCACCATTCTGTATCGCGTCGTCGGTCTGGCGCGCGACGCCAAGACGCAGGTCAGCGCCATCAAGGACGAGCGCCTCGCCATCGCACCGTCGATCACGTTCAAGCCGGATCGCGACACGTCGCTCACACTGCTCGCGGGCTACCAGCGCGACCCGGCCGGCGGTCTGTTCAACCCGGTGCCGGCAAGCGGCACACTGTTCGTGAATCCGAACGGCCGCCTCGGCCCCGATCAATACTTCGGCGATCCGACCCGCGACGGCATGCAGCGCACGCAGTACTGGTTCGGCTATCAGTTCGCCAGGCAGTTGAACGATACGTGGCGCATCTCGCAGAACGCGCGCTATCTCCACATCGATCAGAATTACTATCAGACGTCAGTCACCAGCCCATTCGCGGCGGACCAGCGCTCGGTGTTCATGTGGGGTAACGCCGATAGCGAGCATGTCAGCCAGTGGCAGATCGATACCAACGCCCAGGCGAAATTCTCGACCGGCCCCGTCGAACATACGATGCTGTTCGGCTTCGACTATCGACGCGTGCTCGAAGGCGATAACTATGGCGGTGGCGTGGTGGGGCAGTTGAATCTGTTCGATCCGAATTACGCGTCGCTCTCGGGCGTGAATCAGAACACGCGTCTGGATTACTCGCTGAGTCAGGCCGGGCTGTACGCGCAGGACGAACTGCGTTACAACCGCTGGGTGCTCACGGTGGGTATGCGCGAGGACTGGGTGACAACGCGCTCGACCACGAACGGTTCGACGCTCACGGCCGACAATCACGCGTTCACATGGCGCACCGGCCTGGCGTATGCGTTCGATAACGGCGTTGCGCCCTACGTGAGCTATGCGAAATCGTTCGCGCCGGTGCTCGGCACGACGTTCTCCGGTGGCGCATTGCAGCCGACGCAGGGCAAGCAGTACGAAGTCGGCGTGCGCTATCAGCCGAAGAACTACGACGCTTCGCTGCGCCTCTCGGCGTTCGATCTGCGCCAGGAAAACGTGAGCGTGTCCGACCCGGCCCATCCGACGTTCCCGACGCAGACCGGCGAGATCCGCTCGCGAGGCTTCGAAGCGGAAGCGCGTGCCAACGTCACGCGCGATCTGAAGTTGATCGCCTCGTACACGTTCCTCAATCAGATCAACCTGCAAAGCACGACGGCGCAAGGCAAGCGCCCGCAGATCGCGCCGCGCAACAACGTTGCCTTGTGGGCCGACTACACGTTGCACGACGGCGTGTTGCGCAATCTCGGCTTCGGTGCCGGGGTGCGTTACATGAGTTCGTCGGCAGGCGACGCCGCCAACACGTTCGAAGTGCCGAGCCGCACATTGGTCGACGCGGCCGTTCACTACGACTGGCAGCAATGGCGCTTCGCGGTCAACGTCAGTAACCTCTTCGATCGCGAATACATCTCGTATTGCACGTCGGCATCCTTGTGTTACTGGGGCGCGACACGCACCGTTTTGGGGACAGCCCGATATCAATGGTAATGCAGCGAAATTCGTTTGCCGCCCGCCGCTGCCTTCTGGCGGCGGCGGGCGTTGGTGCGCTGGCGCCGTTCATGCGCGCGTCGGGTGTGTTGGCCGCGTCGTCGCAGGGCCGGACATCACGCATGCCCCGTGTCGTGGTACTCGACTGGGGGCTGGCCGCGCAGGTGCTGGCGCTTGGCGTGACGCCCGTTGGTGTGGCGCGGCCGTTCTGGTACCGGCTGCTGTCCGGCACACCAGCCATGCCCGACACGGTTGTCGATGTCGGGCTGCTGTTTCAGCCCAACTTCGAAGTGGTGCAGGCGCTGCGTCCCGACCTGATCGTCATCACGCCGACGCATGGCGCGCTCGTCGCGTCGCTCTCGCGGATCGCTCCCCTGTTCGTCGCGCCGCCTGCCTATCCCCATGAAGACGGCTACCGTCTCGCGCTGCGCCGGGCCCACGCGCTTGGCGACGCGCTCGGGCGGCCCGCCGAGACCACACAGTTGCTCGCCGAGACGGATGCGCGTCTGGCGGTCGTGCGAGAGCGGCTGGCACGGCATGAGGCTGCACAACGTCCGATCTATCTGATGAGTCCTATCGATACCCGTCTGACCAACGTATTCGGTCGCGAGAGTGTGTTCGGCGGGACGCTGGACGCCGTGGGACTCACGAATGCATGGCGTCGTCCCAGCGATACGGAGGGCATGGCGCAAGTCGATTACACGCAACTCGGCACCGACCCAACGGCCCGCGCGATGATTATTGGGCCGCAGCCCGGTCTGCTCGGCATGCTTGGCAAGAGCCCGTTGTGGCAGGCGCTGCCCTTCGTGCGCGGCGCGCGCGTCGATCCACTGCCGGTCATGCTGCCCACGGGGGGCACACCCACGGCACTGAAGCTGGCCGACGCCCTGAGCGTCGCTCTCACGGGGGCGGCAGCATGAGCCCGCAGAATCCGCTTCGACCCATGACCGCCGGCGCGCCGCGCAGTGCCGCAGTATCCGGCGAGTCACGTCATCTGTGGCGGCTGGTGCTGATCGTCGGTCTGCCCGCGCTGGCGCTGGTTGTCTCGACGCTATTGTCCCTGCGTCCGGCGGGGGTGGACGGCAGCACTTTCCTGCGCGCCGTGTGGCAGGCCACCGTGCATCCGGCACTGGACCCGCAAGCGCCAGCCTCGGCTGCCGCGATGTCGGGGCTGCTCGTGAGCTACGCGTGGCTGCCGCGTCTGGCGATGTCGATGCTTGCTGGCGCGGGACTCGCGCTCGCCGGGGTGATGTTCCAGCAGGTGCTGCGCAACCCGTTGGCGGAACCGCTGACGTTGGGCGTGGCGTCGGGCGCGTCTCTCGCGCTCTCGGCGGCAACGATCTGGCTACCGTCCCTGGCGATGGCGTGGCGTGCCGGCGTGGCGCTGGGGGGCTCGGCGCTCGCCATTGCGCTGGTGATGGCGTTGACATGGCGCAGCCGCTTCGCGCCGGTGCCGGTGATTCTCGCGGGCATGATCGTCAATCTGTATTGCAGCGGCCTGTCGATCATGGTGTCGATGACCCATGAGCGCGCGCTCGTCGGCGTGTTTGCCTGGGGCGCAGGCTCGCTCGTGCAGAACGGCTGGCATGACGTCGGCTGGCTGTTCCCGCGCGTGCTGATAGCCGTCGTCGCGGCCGCGCTGTTGCTCAGACCGCTGACGCTCTTCACGCTGGACGACCGGAGTATTACGCAACTCGGCGCGCGTGTCGCCTGGATCCGGACCGCCGGACTGGGGGTCGCGGTGGCGCTCTCGGCGTGCATCATCAGCATTGTCGGCATCATCGGCTTCGTTGGTCTGGCGGGACCGCAACTGGTGCGGCTCGCGGGCGCGCGACGTCTGCGCGACCAGTTGCTGTGGGCCCCTCTCGTCGGCGCGCTCATGCTCGTGCTGACGGACCAGATCGTGCAATGGCTGCCGCTGTTCGATGGTGCGTCGTTGCCGACTGGCGCGGCGGCGGCGCTCTTCGGCGGGCCGTTGCTGCTGTGGCTGCTGCGTCGCACGCGTAGCGGAGAAGTGGCGACTGCCGACGCCGCACCGCCGGCGCGCGCGCGTCACCCGTGGCGCTGGCTCGTGCTGGCGCTGGCGTTCGGCTTCGTGCTCGTCTGGGTGACGCAGCACATCGGACGCACGCTCGATGGCTGGCAATGGGCGAGCCCCGATGCGTGGGCGTCGCTGTGGCCGTGGCGCACGCCTCGCATGATGGCGTCGGCGGCGGCCGGCGTTGCCCTTGCGCTGGCGGGCACGTTGCTGCAACGGATCAGCGGGAACCCGATGGCGAGTCCCGAATTGCTCGGCGTGAGCGGCGGGGCCATGCTCGGCGTGCTGATCGTGACGTTTACCGTGGTCGGCCCTGCGGCGTCGAGCCTTTTCGTCGCGGCGTTCGCGGGCGCTGCGCTCAGCCTCGCGGTCATGCTCACGCTGTCGCGAAAGGGCGGATTCTCGCCCACGCGCATGCTGCTCGCGGGGGTCGCCATCTCCGGCATGGCGCAATCGCTGGTCGCCATTGCAAGCGCCAGCGGCACGGCGAACGCCTTCCTGCTGCGCTCGCTGATGCTCGGTCTGACGTATATCGTCGGTCCCGGCATTGCGATGGGCGCGGTCGCCGCTGCGCTCGCGGGTCTGCTGCTGACGTGTCTGGCGTCGCGCTGGCTCGATCTGCTGCCGATGGGCGATGCGACGTCCACGGCGCTGGGCGTGAACGTGCGACGCGCGCGCCTGTGGCTGTGGTGTCTCGCGGCCACGCTGAGCGCCGTGGCGACGCTCGTGGTCGGTCCGCTGTCGTTCGTCGGTTTGCTCGCGCCGCATCTGGCGCGTATGGCCGGCTTCGGCAAAGGGCGCTCGCAGGCAGTGGCGGCCGCCGTGTCGGGCGCGCTGCTGATGATCGCCGCCGACTGGCTCGGACGCAATCTGCTATTCCCGCAGCAGTTGCCGGCGGGCGTGCTCGCCATGCTGATCGCGGCGCCGTATCTGCTGTGGCACTTGCGTCGTCAAGTCGCCTGACGTCCCCAACATCCATAAGAAAGAGAGAGGTTTTCCTCCTATGTCCTTGTTCTGGCAACTGGTGCGTGCGTCCCGATGGCCATTGGCCATCGCATTCGCGGGCAGTCTCATCAGCGGTTTCGGCAGCGCCGGTCTCGTTGCGCTCATCAACCGTGCGCTGAGTGCCCCGCGTGAGCATCTGGGCGAGCTCGGCCTGCAATTTCTCGGGCTCGGCGTGCTCGTGCTGGTCACGCGTGCGCTGTCGCAAACGCTCTTCATGTCGCTCGGCCAACGCGCGAAGGCCACGCTGCGCATGCAGGTCGTGCGACGCATCGGTGCAGCCCCGTACGCGAGCCTGGAGCGACATGGCATCGCGCGTGCGATTGCGGTGCTCACGCAGGATCTCGACACCATCGTCGTGCTGTTCGTCAATCTGCCGGTGCTGGCGATGCAGGGCGCAGTGATCGCGGGCTGTCTCATTTATCTCGGCTATCTGTCGTGGCAGATTCTGCTGTTCGCCGTGGTGACGATCTTCATCGGCGCGGCCGGATTTCGTTTCGCGAACCAGCGCGCGTTGCTGCATCTGCGCGGCTCGCGCAAGCGTGAAGAAGCGCTGGTGAAGGACTTTCGCGCGCTGTTCGACGGGGCGAAGGAACTCAAGTTGCATCGCGCGCGTCGCGACGCCTTCATCGAAGACCGCCTCGCGAGCAATGTCGAAGCGGTGCGGGTGCAGCGCACGCGCGGCTATGTGCTCTATGCGGCGGCCGCGAGCTGGGGGAGTTTCATTCTCTTCGCGTTCATCGGCCTCACGCTGTTCGTGGTGCTGCGTCATGTGGATTTGCCGCCGGCGGTGGTGTCCGGTTACGCGCTGGTGTTTCTGTACATGATCATGCCGATCGAGGGGGTGCTCTCGGCGATGCCGTCGCTAGGCAGTGCGCGCGTGGCGCTCGAGCGCATTGCACAGGTCGAGAGCGACCTGCCGCGCGAGTTGCTTCCCGCACCGGCCAAGACCGATGTCCCGGTGTTTCGCGAGATCGTGCTGGAGGGCGTGACGCACCGCTACTTCCGCGAGCAGGAAAACGAAGTCTTCACACTGGGGCCGATCCGTCTGACGTTCCGCCCGGGTGAGCTCGTCTATCTGGTCGGCGGCAACGGCAGCGGCAAGACAACGCTCGCCAAGCTGATCGTCGGGCTGTATGCGCCGGAGCAGGGCCGCATTGTGGTCGACGGCGTGCCGGTGGGCGACGCCGAGCGCGACCGCTATCGTCAGCGCTTTTCGGTGGTGTTCAGCGACTTCTTCCTGTTCGAGCATCTGCTCGGATTGCCGCCGGAAGGGCTGGATGCGCAGGCGAAAGCGCTGCTCAAGGCGCTGCAACTCGATCACAAGGTCACAATCGACGAGGGGCGTTTCTCGACCCTCGATCTCTCGCAAGGGCAGCGCAAGCGTCTGGCGTTGCTCGTGGCGTATCTGGAGGACCGGCCGTTCTACGTCTTCGACGAATGGGCGGCGGATCAGGACCCGTTGTTCAAGGACGTTTTCTACCGCCAGATGCTGCCCGCGCTCAAAGCACGTGGCAAGAGCGTGCTGGTTATCACGCACGACGACCGCTATTTCGATCTGGCGGACCGTCTGATTCGTCTCGACTATGGACAACTGCGCGAGCCGCAGGCCGATGTCGAGGCGCCTACCGGACCTGCTTCACCGAACGCTCATGACTGATACCCCGATGTTCGCTCTGCAAGACGTTTCCTTCGCCGTGGAGGGCCGCGTGCTCCTCGCGCCGCTCACGCTGCAATTCGCCGCGGGGCAGGTGCACGGATTGATCGGCCACAACGGCTCGGGCAAGTCGAGCCTGATCAAGCTGCTCGCGCGGCAACTCTCGCCCGTGAGCGGCAATATTCAATTCGAGGGACGGGCGCTGGCGTCGTGGGGCGCGCGCGAATTTGCGCGACGCGTGGCGTATCTGCCGCAACAGCCGCCCGCGGCCGCCGGCATGACGGTGGTGGAGCTGGTCGCGCTCGGCCGGTATCCGTGGCACGGCGCGCTTGGCCGCTTCGACGTCCACGATCACGAGGCGGTGCAAAACGCGATGGCGCAAACGGATGTGCTGGGCTTTGCGGATCGTCTCGTCGAATCGCTGTCCGGCGGGGAGCGTCAGCGGGTGTGGCTGGCAATGCTCGTTGCGCAGCAGGCGCAGTGTCTGTTGCTCGACGAGCCGACGTCGGCGCTGGACGTTGCGCATCAACTCGACGTGCTCAAGCTGGTGCGCGAGCTTGCCGATACGCACGGGCTGGGCGTGGTGATCGTGCTGCACGACGTGAATATGGCAGCGCGTTTTTGCGACACGCTGCTCGCGCTCAAGCACGGCAAGCCGATTGCGCGCGGTACGCCGGCGGAGCTGATGTCGCCCGATACCTTGCAGACTATCTACGGCGTGCCAATGGGTGTGCTGCCGAACCCCGACGGCGGTATGCCGGTGAGCTATGCACGGTAGAGGCACGCACAGCGCACGCACAACAGACGCGATGCGCGGCCGTCGCCTCGCCAAATGATGTGTACCGAATGCCGGCGTTTGAGACAGACTCAGGCGTCCGCGAGATATCGTTGCGGGGTGCGTCCCGTGACTTGCTTGAACATTGCGATGAAGGCGCTCGGGCTCGCATAGCCGAACGCGTCTGCTGTTGCGGCGACCGACGAGCCCAAGGCCAGCGTCGAAATCGCCTCGGACACGCGCAGGTGCTGACGCCATGTCACGAACGTCATGCCCGTGTCCGTCTGAAAGTGACGCGCCAGCGTCCGTCCACTCACCCCGAATTGTTCGCCCCAGAAGTCGAGCGTCAGCTTGCTGGCGGGGTCGTTCATCAAGTGCTCGCAGATCGCCTGTAGCCGAGCGTCGCGTGGCACCGGCACGCCCCGCTCGGGCACCGGCGCGGCGTCGCGCAACACGCCCATGAGCGGCGGCACCGACAGCGCCGCTCGGCTCGTCGGCCCATAGCTGTCGCCATCGCGGCTCACCGTCAGGGCCAACTCGCGCATCAGCGGTGTGACAAGGATCACGGTCGGAGTCGTCCAGTCCCACGGAAACACGCGCGGCTCCATGTAGACGTTACCCATCTGCCCGTCGCCCACGGCATGCAGTTCGTGCTCCACGTCCGAGGGCAGCCACAAGGCGCGCGAAGGCGGCAGTGTCCAGATGGCGGTAGACGTCAGCACTCGCACGATGCCGCGCACCGCGAAGACCAGTTGGCCATGGCGATGACGGTGCCAGATCAGCCGCTCGCCGTGGCGAAAGGGTGTGACCTGCACGTAGACGTCGCGTGGCAATGGACGCACCGCATTGGGAAATCGTTTGCGCAGGAAATCGCTCATGCCGGGGATTGCGCTTGGATGTCGCCAAATGGATGCCGATTGTCAAAAAATCGACATTTATTGTCGTCCTTACCTTTTCCGAACCCGATATTCTCCATAGCTATCAATGTGTTGTGCCGGATCACGTGCAAATTTAGTAATGAGTCTCATTTGCGATATTTCCGCCAGTGTAGCGGGAATTGGACCGTGACGGGCGCAATGCCGCTATCCGCACAAAACACCCGGATGCCAATTTTCGATCGCCGGTGAAGCCCGGCAACAAGGGGAAGTGTTGTCAACGATGCAAACGAGTCAGAACCAGAAACCTCGCCGCGCGGCACGGGGCCGCATGTCCGACGGCACGAGGGCAGGGCAGTCGCATTCGAAGCACTACGTGCTCACGCCCGTCGCCATGGCCATGCTGATGCTGGGCGCCGCTGCGGCGCATGCGCAAACGCCGACACCGACGACTCCCGCGCCGACAGCCGCGTTGCCTGCCGCGAACGTGAGCGCGCAACGCGATGCGCAAACCGAAGACACCGGGTCGTACGGCACGGCGAGCACGACCATCGGCAAGACGCCGCAGGCGCTCAAAGACATTCCGAATTCGGTGTCCGTTGTCACGCGTGCACGGATGAACGATCAGGCGATGACGTCGGTGGCCGATGCGTTGCAGTTCACTACGGGCATTACCGCCGTCAACTATGGCGACGGCACCTACTATTTCAACTCACGTGGCTACAACGTCGGGGTGGAATTCGACGGGGTGTCGATCTTGAGCGGTATCCAATACCAGCCACAGTTCGACCTCTCGATGTACGACCGCGTGGAAGTCTTTCGTGGCCCGGCGGGTCTGCTGGACGGCACGGGCGAGCCGGGGGGCACCGTCAATCTTGTGCGCAAGCGTCCGGGCGACACATTCGCCGTTCGCAGCGAGACGACCATTGGATCGTGGGCGAATTATCGTCAGATGATCGATGTGACGGGGCCGCTCAACGAATCGGGCACGATTCGCGGACGTGCCGTGTTGACGGGGGACACCGGTAACAAATCGGTGACGCGCACCAATGAGAGCAACTTCCTCGCCTACGGGGCGCTCGAGTTCGACCTCACGCCGCGCACGCTGCTCTCGCTGTCCGGCTCGTATCAGGTCAATCCGCTGCACGCCTTCGATTATGGCCAGTCGCTGCTGACCAACCGGTCATTCCTGAATGCGCCCAACAACTCGAACTTCTCTCCGGACTGGAACTATGCGTGGGTGTCGATGCAGGAGGTCAACGGGAAGCTGGAGCATCGTTTCGATAACGACATTGTCTCGACGACGACCATCAATTATCGTCACCTGCTCTCCAACAGCAAGTACGCCTATCTCGGTCCGGGCATCAACCCGACGACGCTCACGGCCAATTATTTCGGCCAGTCGCAGCGCGGCGAGAGCAACCTGCTGGGTATCGACTCGCACTTGTCCGGACCGGTGGAGGCGTTCGGTCGCAAGCACGAGTGGCTCGTTGGCATGAATTACCAGATGACGCAGCAGCGCAGTCTGTCGGGGGGCGAGAATCTCGGTACGTTCAGTATTTTCTCGCCGTCGTTGGCAGAGCCGACGATTCCGTTCGACTCGGGCAACAACTTGCGCGCGCAGCAATTCGGTGTGTACGGACAGGCGCGCGTGCGTGTGCTGGACCCGCTCACCGTTGTGCTGGGCGGACGTGAAGCGTGGTTCCAGCAGCAAAGTCAGGATCTGCTGCCGACCGAAGGGCAGTGGAGTACCACCGCCCGGGCGAACCATAAGTTCATTCCTTACGGCGGCGTGGTACTGGCGATCACGCCGCAGATCAACGCCTACTTCAACTATTCGAAGATTTTCGCGCCGCAGACCGCGACGACGTTCGACGGTCAGGGGCTGCCGCCGCGTGAAGGTCAGCAATACGAACTGGGCGTGAAGGGGGCGTTCCTCGACGGTCGCCTGAATGCGACGGTGGCGGCCTTCCGCATGACCGACACCAACCGTGCCGTGGCGGATCCGTTCCACCCGATCGGTTCCGTGGCGGCCGGTTCGGCGCAAAGTCAGGGCTGGGAGGCCGAAGTCACCGGCCAGATCACCCGCAACTGGAACGTATATGCGGGATACACGCTGCTCAATTCGCGTTACGACAGCGACCCGAACTTCGCCGGCCAGACACTCGACGGCGAGGAGCCGCAACACCTGTTCAAGCTGTACACGACGTATCGCTTCTCGAACGGTCAGTTCGGTGGCGTGCTCGACGGGCTGCGCGTGGGCGGCGGTGTGCGAATCCAGAGCTCGACGTACCGCACGGTGGGCGCCGCGCAGGGCGGATATGCGGTGTGGGACGCGATGCTCGCCTACCGGGTGAATCGCCATCTCGAAGCGCAGCTTAACGTGAACAATGTGTTCAATCGCGACTACTACGCCCGCGTGCCGTCGACGTTCTACGGCATTTATGGCGAGCGTCGCAACATCATGCTCACGCTGCGCGCCGACTATTGAGCGTCGTCAAGGGGCGAAATATCGGCGGGTCACGGCGGCCACCCCCCCGTGCCAGCCGATTGGACAGCGCCATGCAACAGTGTGTTGCACGGCGCTGTCGGCTGAAATCCGGAAATGGCGGTACACTCCGAGCACACGCTGCCGCTGTGCGGTGGTGTGCAACTCTCTAATTTCAGCCAGTCCGAACGTCAACATGAAGTCCCCCGGCACCCCTTCAGCCACGCTCAATTGCGCCGATGGCGAATGCGTCGAGCTTGTCGCCACGGCGACGCTGCCGACCCGCTACGGCACTTTCACTTCCCACGCGTTTCGCGTCAAAGACAGCAACAACGAGCACCTCGCGCTGGTCATGGGCGACGTGACGGGGCTGTCGGACGGTGCGGCGCCGTTGGTGCGTCTGCATTCGGAATGCCTGACGGGCGATGTTTTCGGCTCCTATCGCTGCGATTGCGGCGAGCAGCTCGATGTGGGTATGCGCAAGATCGCCGAAGAAGGGCGTGGCGTGATGCTGTATCTGCGCGGCCATGAAGGGCGCGGCATCGGCCTGAGCAACAAGATTCGCGCGTATCTGCTCCAGGAGCAGGGGCGCGATACGGTCGAGGCCAACCTCGATCTGGGGCTGCCCGACGATGCCCGCGAATACGACTCCGCCGCCGCCATCCTGCGCATTCTTGGTGTCAGTTCGGTGCGCCTCATGAGCAACAACCCGAAGAAGTTCGATACGCTGGTCAGGCACGGCATCCCCGTGTGCGAGCGCGTGACGCTCGACATTCCGATGCGCGAAGAGAACCAACGCTACATCCGGACCAAGCAGACCAAGTTCGGGCACTACTTCGAAGAGAACGAGTGAGCGCGAGCCGGTCGGATAGCTGGTCGCTTTTCGATTTTCGACTCGGCGTCCCGTGTCATTGCACGGGGCGAAAGCCCCGTCAGTCAGCCCCGTCAGTCCAATACTTCAGCGTGACTGACGGCGGCGCTCTGCCACGATGAGTGTCAGATACACCAGGCCGGCGGCCATGCTGGTCTGCCCGCTGTAGTTCACCAGCCCCAAGCCCCATCCCTGATACATGACCGTCGCGCCAAGCGCCACGGCCAGTGCCGTCCATCCGGCGACACGGTATCTGCGCGTGCGCGCGGGGGAGACGCCGTTGAGCAACGCCTCCTGCTGACGCTCGGTTGCCAATGCCAGCGCGGTAAAGCCCGCAAGGCAAATCGTAAAGGTGACGAAATGGATCATGCGCGATCCTCGCTCAACGACGCGTTGATCGCCGCGCCCGCGGGTGTCTCGGGCGGCGTTGTGCCGGTCTGCGGTGCCTTCGTTGGCTTCGCCGTCTTCATCGCCTTTGCCTTCGGCTTATGCCGCGCGGTACGCACTGCGAGCCACGCGTGCAACGCCGCGAATGCCCATAGCATCAGATCCACGCCTGCGTAGACCCAATCGCCGGTGGTCACGCTGTGCCAGAGGCCGCGAGACGTCGTGAGCGCGTTGAGTACCGGGAGCAGCGCGAGCACGGCAGCCGCGATCCACAACAACTCGATCCACGCACGTTTGGCCGGACGCACCAACGCATAAAGCAGCGTGGCCGCCCACATCCAGTAGAACAGGTCGACCTCGGTGGCGCTGCGTTTGACGGCGTCGGCCGGAATCAGACGGTTGCCCCACAGGAACGCGGTCATCGCTATCGAGAGCCCGGCGATGGCCGCGATGTTCAGACGTTCGACGACATAAAAACCGCAGTGAGGCCGCGCTGGGTCTGGCAGCTTGCTGCGGCGTTTGACCGTCCACATCACCAGCCCCGTGCCCACCATTGCGGTCCCGCCCAGGCTGACGAGGAAATAGAGCCATCGCAGATGCAAGTCGCTGAAGCGCCCGAGGTGCAGCGCGTACATCACGCCGCGCGTCTCGGCGGCGGGGCCGACGTTCTCGCGCACGTCGATGCGCTTGCCCGTTGCGCCGTCGAACAGCAGGTACTGCGGGCTCATCGAGACACGGCGGGTTTCGCCGCGTGTGACGGCGACACGCGCGGCGGCGTCGCCGGCGTTGGTGACGGTCACACGTCCGACATCGTGAGCGCCCCAGCGAGCTTGTGCTTCACGCACCATCGCGTCGATGGGCGCAAGCGGCGCCTTGACGCCAGTGGCTTCGCCCGGCGGCGGGAAGACGTTCAGTTGCGCGCTGAGTTGGGCGTGATCGGCCGGAGTCTTGATGGCGGTTTGCGCACCCCAGGGCATGTACATCGCCATGAGCGTGACGAGGCCGGTGTAGGTAATCATCAGGTGGAAGGGCAGGCCGAAGACCGAAAGCGCGTTGTGCGCGTCGAGCCACGAGCGTTGTCCTTTGCCCCACCGGAAGGTGAAGAAGTCGACGAAGATCTTCTTGTGCGTGATGACGCCGCTGACGATCGCCACGAGCATGAACATCGCGCAGAAGCCCGCGAGCCAGCGTCCCCACAGGACCGGCAGCGGGTGGAACTGGAAGTGGAACCGGTAGAAGAAGTCGCCGCCGAGGGTGTCGCGCGTCTTGAGGATCTGGCCCGTCGCGGGGTCGAAGATCGCTTCTTCGAAGTTTCTGCGAGGGGGGCTCGCGTGGCTCCTGGGCGCAGTGGCCGGCGGGGCATTACGCCAGAACACGTTGGCGATCGGGTTGCGCTCGGTCGGCAGATAGAGGGTCCACTGCGGACTGCCTGCGGCGAGCGTCGTCAGTTGCCCGGTGACGGCTTGTGCAACGACCGCCGGATCGGACAGCGCCTGCCGATGCGGCACTTCGGGGCGCATCCATTGCGATAGCTCGTCCTTGAAGTAGCTCACGGTGCCCGTGAGGAACATCGCGTACAGCAGCCAGCCCACGAGCAGGCCGGCCCATGTGTGCAGGTCGGACATCGTCTGACGGATGCCCCGGCCCTGCGGTTTCGATTGGGTGGACGGCACGGACGTCATGCAGCGCCTCCCGTCACAAGACCCGACGACACCGCCCACGCGACGAGCGCGAGCGGTGCGGCGACGATGAGCAGACCGGCCCAGGCATGCCACGCGCCGCGCACGGCGAACACCCAGACGACCGCACCGGCATAGATGGCGAAACTCGCCAGTTCGCCGGTGATGACCGCCTGCGCCTTGTCCATCGGACAGGCGAGTATCGCCACGCTGGCCAGCGCAGCGACGGCGTAACCGCCGCCGATGGCTGCCACGATGCGGGAGACGAGCGCGCCGAGATTGCAGAGATTGCCGAACCCGGTGCGACGAACCTGAGCCATGATGCTTGCCGTTGAGTGGTTGGACTTACTTGTTGGGCGCGGCGGCCGGACCAGCCGGGAGCGGCTCGATGCCGTCGGCCTGCACGACGGTCGTGGTCGTCACGTAGCTCACGCCCTGATAGCGCTCGTTACCCTTGGCGCCCGTGCGCTCACCCGGCGTGGTGTCCTTGTGACTGACTTCGGCAACATACACACCCTTCCACGGCATATCGAACGTGACCAGGCCGTGTTCGTCGGTATGGGCTTCCTTGGCCCAGCCCGATTGCGTGACGAGCGACACCTTGGCCTTGGGCAGCGGCTTGCCCTGGAAGAACAACTGGAACTCGCCCGGCTTGCCGGCGGGCACCAGATCGAGCGTCAGATGCGGCTTCTGCTTCGAGAAATCCGTAGCCAGACGCGCCGACGGACGATACCAGTTCGTGACTTCCTGGCCGTCGCGCTTGAAGGTGAAGAGCGGGTAGCTGGCGTCTTCTGCGACGAGGGCTTCGCCCGCGGTGGCCTTGAACGGCAGGGCGAAGCCGTTGGTGGTCTTCGTCGCGGCGGCCGTCTTCTCACCCTGCGACGAGCTCAGCGTGCCCGTGGGCGCGCCGAACTTGTCGAGCAGCCCCGGCGAGGCTTCGCGCAGGTTCTCGCCGAATTCGCCGAAGCGGATCACGGCGTTCTGGCCAGCGGGCTGCTCGATCCAGATCTGATGCGCCTGTGCGGTGCCGGCAAGGGCGATGAGAGCACCGAACGTGAGTTGCGTCAGTCGTATCAGGCGCGTCGGGCGGATGGCGGCAGTCGTCTTCATGGCAATTTCCTTTGTGAAGTTGCGGGCACTACGGACAGGGTGAAACGGGGAAAGCCGGGGTGTCGGTTCAGGTTGCATGGGCATCTCGATTCGCCTCAGAAGTCGAACTGCGCGGACAGCACGAACGTGCGCGGCGCGGCCGCGGTGGCGTACGTGCCGCTCATCAGCCAGTAGTTCGAATTGAACAGGTTCTCGATGTTGGCGCGGAACACGACCGACTTGCCTGCGACGCGCGTGCGATAGCGTGCGCCGATGTCGTAACGCGTCCAGGCGGGCAATTCGAGCGTGTTGGCCGCGTTGAAATACATGCGCGACGTGTTGATGATGCGGCCGTTGAGCGAGAGGCCCGGCACCCATGGCGTATCCCAGTCGACGCCGAGATTGAACGCGCGCCTGGGCACGCCGTTCGCATCGTTGCCGTCGTTCACGCCGCCAGCCGTTTTGGTGAGCTTCGCATCGTAGAACGTGGCGCTGGCCATCAGGCGCAGACCCTTGACGACTTCTCCGTAGGCCGACAATTCGAGGCCGCGGTTGCGCTGTTCGCCGTCGAAGCTGTAGATGTTGGTCGCCGGGTCGGTGATCGCATTCGGACGCTGCACCTGGAACACCGACACCGTCGTCGTCACCGGACCCCAGTCGGCCTTCACACCGGCCTCGTACTGCTTGGACTTGTATGGCGGGAATACCTGGCCGGCGTTGCGGGCGGTCGCCGGGGCGGTGCCGCCGCGCGACAGGCCCGAGGTGAAGTTCGCGTACACCGAGACGTTCTGCAACGGTTTGACGACGATGCCCGCGAGCGGCGACACGGCGCTCTGGTCGTAGTTCGATGTCAGCGCGCCGGTAGCCGTGCTGTAGTTGTCGAGCGCGACGCGCTGATGGCGCAGGCCGCCGGTGAGCAGTACGCGATCGTTGAGGAACGACAGCGTGTCGGTCACGGCAATGCTCGTCAGCGCAGATTCCGACGCCTTTTTCGGTTCCGTGCGCGGCGCATTCACGGCCGGCAGCGGCGCCGGGTTGTAAATGTTCGAGGGCACCGCCGTCGAACCCGGCACGTATGCATTGCCGGAATCCTGCTCCAGACGCGAGGCCTGCACCGTAAGCGTGTGACCGATGTCGAACGTCTTGAAGCTCGCACGCGCGCCCACATCCACCGTGCGCGAGCGGGTGTAAGAGTCGTAGTAAGAGTTCGTCGCCATGAAGTTGCCGAGCGAGTCGGCGGGGCCGCCCGGGAACGTCTGGTACGCGGTGGCGTAGTGATAGCCCACAGCACCCCAGACCGTGACGTTGCGCAGCACGTCGTATTCGAGGCGCGTGGTGACGGCCGAGTCGTGCAGATGCAGCTCGCTGCCGGGGTAGAAGTTGCGGTAGCCCGACGGCGCTTCCGGAATTGTCTTGACCGACGACTGGAAACCGATTTGCGGACGGAAGTTGTCGTCGCCCTCGTGCTGGGTGTAGGCGTCGAGTGTCCAGCGCAGGCGTTGCGTGGTGTAGTCGAGGCCGACCGAGCCGAAGCCGATCTTCTGCTTGCCGTTGTCGAGCGTGGTGTTGCCGCCGCGCAACACGCCATTCACGCGCACCCCCCATTCCTGGTTCTCGCCGAAGCGGCGGCCCACGTCGGCTTCGACGCCGAGTTGCGACTTGTTCTGGAATGTCGTCGTCAAGCGCGTGATCGGCTCGTTCGTCGCACGTTTGGTCACGACATTGATCGCGCCGCCGATGCTGCCGCTCGGACCGATGCCGTTCATCAGCGTGCCCGGTCCCTTGAGAACTTCCACGCGCTCGACGATGGCCGCAGGCACGCGGCTGGCTGAGGCCATTCCGTACAGGCCATTGAGGCCGACATCGCTGCTGGAGACGGTGTAGCCGCGAATCTGGAAGTCGTCGCCGAAGCCGCCGCTGGAGGTCAGCATGCGCACCGACGATTCGTTGATGACGACGTCGGCGAGCGTGCGGGCCTGCTGGTCGCGCACCATTTGCTCGGTGTAGTTCATCGTGCTGAAGGGGACGTCCATGGCGTCGGCCGAGCCGAGCATGCCAAGGCTGCCGCCGCGCGCGACTTGGCCGCCCGCGTAGGCCGGTTGCAGGCCGTTGTCGTAGGCGGCGATGACGTGGGTTGTCGGCAGCAAGACGGCGCCATGCGCCCCGGTCGAACCGGCGGCGGGCTGAATCAGGAAGCTGCCATTCGATTGCGGCACGACTTCGACCCCGGTGCCTGCCACGAGCGCTTCGAGCCCGTTACGCGGTGTGTAGGTGCCCTTCAGGCCGTTGCTGTGACGTCCCGCCGTGACTTCGGGTTTGAACGACAGCATGATGCCGGCGTCGCGGCCGAAGCGGCTCAGGGCGTCTTCAAGCGAACCTGCCGGGATGTCGAAGGCACGCGCCTCCGGTGTGGCGGCGCTTTGCGCGTGGGCGGCAAGCGGTGCCGCAAGGGTGCCAAGTGCGACGCTCATTGGTGTGGCAACGGCCGCGCCGAAGGCAATGCGACCCAATGCGCAGGCCAGCCGCGTGCGGCGATGTACCCAGTGTGGTTGGCTTGTAGCGCGTTGCAGCCCCCGGACGTAACCCATGATCTGACCTTTCGTTTGGAAGAAGAGTGGTGGTGTTCGTCTTCCATGACCCACGAAAAATCAAAACGGATCACCTTCTTGAAAATATTTTTGCCGGCGCCAGACGCCTGATGTCGGTCCATCGGTTATGCCGGGACCAGTCGGATTTCGCGGGCGCCCCAAAAGCGCGTGACCACCTGCGTGCGCACCGCGAGCGTAGTGCCGAGCGTGTCTAGCACCTTGCCCACATCGTCGAGTGGAAACGTGCCCGACACGCGAAGGTTCGCGACGCTGGCGTCGCACGAGAGCGCCGCGTTGCTGTAGCGCGCCAGTTCGGCGACGAAATCTGCGAGCCGCATGCTGCGCGCGACGATGAAGCCCTCGGCCCAGGTGGCGTCGTCCGTTGGCGTCTGGCTCGCGTCGGAGATGCTGTCGGCCGTATAGCGCGCGTGCAGCCCCTCGCGAACGATCAACGATTGCTCGGGCTTCGCGCGCGGACGAATTTCTACGGCGCCCTTGAAGACGCTCACATGTGTGCCGTCTTCGAATTGCCGCACGGTGTAACGCGTGCCGAGCGCGCGTGCGGTGCCTTGCGACGTTTCGACGAGGAACGGACGCGGCGGCGTGTGCGTGTCGGGCGCCGTCGTAATCAGGACTTCACCGGCAACGAGCCTCACGCGTCGCTCGTCCTCGCGATAGACGATATCCACGGCGCTGCCGGTGTTGAGCACGAGCTGTGTGCCGTCAGCGAGTTGCAGCGAGCGGCGCTCGCCCACGGCCGTATGCACGTCGGCCGACCAGCGTTGCCAGGGCGACGAGTGCAACAGGCTCCAGGTGCCCCCGCCGGCGAAGAGCAGTAGGGCGAGCGACTTCACGGCGCGGCGGCGCTGTCGGGACGCGGGTGGCGCCAATGCCGCCTGCGCGACACCCGCTTGCACGGGCGAGGCGAGCGGCGCGAGCTTGCCTTTGACGGACTCGATGCGCTGCCATGCACGCTCGTGATCGGGATGCGCCTCGCGCCATCGTTGCCATTCGGCCACCGTTTGCGGCGAGACGTCGTCGTCCTGCAATTCGATCAGCCATTCGACGGCGCGCTCGGCCACCTCTGCCGGCACGTTGGCGGCATCTGAGGTGGCGTCGTACCAGCTTGAGCGAATGGCGGACATGGTGGAGGCAAGCGTGGCCAGTGGTCGGTGAAGGGGCTGCGTCAACCGAGGAACGACAGGTCGGCGAAATAGCAGCGCTGCAACGCCTTGGCGAGGTAGCGCTTGACCGTTGGAATGGAAATGCCGAGCGACCCGGCAATCTGCGCATGCGTGCGCCCATCCAGTTGCGAATGCAGAAACGCTTGCCGGACGATGGCGGGCAGGCCGTCGAGCAAGCGGTCCAGTTCGATCAGCGTTTCGAGCATCATCGCGCGCGTCTCGGGCGACCATTCGACATCGCGCGGCACATGGGCGAGGGCGTCGAGATAGGCGCGCTCGAGTTTCTGCCGACGCCAATGATTGGAGACGAGATTCTGCGCGACCGTTGTGAGGTACGCGCGAGGCTCGTCGAACGTGGCCGGTACGCGCTCGCTGCCGAGCAGCCGCACGAAAGTATCGTGCGCGATATCGGCCGCCTGTTCGGCACTGCCCAGACGCCGATGCAGCCAGCCCTTCAACCAGGAATGGTGATGGCTATACAGCAGTTCGACGGTAGAGGGGAGGGTGCCCGTGGTATGCATGATCCAGCCTGATGTTCGGTCCACTCACGACGCTCTGGACCAGCGCGAACACTGGTAACGGTCATGCAGCAGTTGAAACGAATGCGAATGATTTGTTAATGATAATCATTATTAATAACTCAAGGGAAATATCCCTGTCAACGCCAAGTGCTTTCCAGGAGATGGAATAGATCGGAGTGCCGAATTCGGGACTCGCTTGTGCAATCCTCGCTCAAGCCCGTCTCGCGGCCTTGACGGGCGATGACGTGCGCAGGGGCTGGGCAAAATCTTAAGTTGTTTGCGATGCAGCAATTATTGCTTGACGCTGTAATTTGGCCTCAGTTACCATCCGCCCTGTCTTCAATTTAAGGGGTTAGTCCGTGAATTCCGATGCCAGTAGTAGTCGATCTTTGATCGACTGATTGCCTGAGGATCCACAGCCTTCCCTGTGCCGCGTCCTCATGCAGGATGCGGTGTCTCGCGCCACCCGAACGCTCGCTCTGAGCGTGCTCTGTCCGGCGCAATTCCCGCAAAAGTTTCCACTGTTGTGCCCGTAACGGGCGATGTCGTCCTGCGCATTCGTTTTGCGTCGCGACGGCACGCACTTGCGAGCCAGCTGTCCGTGCCGTGTGCGGTGCGGACACTTCGCAGCCATGCGAGGGAATCATGCGAGTTTTTCAAACGTTTCAGGCTTTCCAGAGCCAACCGACGCGCGCCACGCCGGTGTCGCACCTGACTATCGTCTGCCTGGCCGAGGCCCTGGGTGCCTTGCGCAAGCAGATGTTCATCGATCTCACCGCGCTCGGCCTGCGCGCCACGCATGTCAGCATTACGCGCTGGAACGATCGCGACGAGGCGTGCGCCACCGTCACACTCGATTGCCCCCAGGGGGCGCGTGCTTCGCTCACGTCGCTCGTCATGCGGCTCTCGGGCGAGCGCAGCGTGCGTCGTGTGTTCTGGTCCGACGACACGCCGCGTCGCACGACCGGCGGCGCGATGGCGGCACACGCGTGATGCCGCGCTAACGAGCGATTTCGAAATCGTTGTCGGACAGCGCTCGCGCGCCTGACGGTGCGCCGAATCAACAAACATAAGGAGTCCAAAATGGAAGACGGAAGTAGCCGAATGTGGCCCGTCGGGACCGCGCGCATGGCGCACGGCTTCCCGGCGGGCAATTCAGTGCCAGACCCACGTATTTTCACCATCACCGACCGCGCGCCGCGCGGCGCGGCTGGGTGCGTTCGCGCTTTTTTCCGGAGAGATGACATCCGGTAGCGACTGACGAGACCGGCCGGCCGCCATGTCAGCACTTGCCAGCATAGGCAAGCACAGACAAGCGTAAGCCGCGCAAGGAAATCGTCATGACAAAGAATCATCGCTCGCGCCATAAACAGCGCGGCTTCGTCGATCACTCGACATCCTCCGATCTGCCGCTCACGGGCCCCGATGTCGTTGCACGTCTGGCGACCGAGCCGCTGCACGATGTTCTTCACACACTCGGCACCGACGTGAGCGGCCTGGCGCTTGCCGATGTCGGCCAGCGCCAGACACGCTACGGTCCCAACGAAATTGCGCACGACAAGCCGCCGCACTGGGCGCGGCAACTCGTGAGCGCCTTCAACAACCCGTTCGTGATGGTGCTGCTCGTCCTCGTGGCGATCAGCTTCTTTACCGACGTCTATTTCGCCGATCCGGGCGATCAGGACTACAAGAGCATCATCATTCTGGTGACGATGGTGACGATCAGCGGCCTGCTGCGCTTCTTCTCCGAGTTCCGTTCGCTGCGCGCGGCCGAGAAACTCAAGGCGATGGTGCGCACGACGGCTAGCGTTCGCCGCCGTCTCTCGGCCTCGGGCAAGCCGGAGCGTCACGAGGTCGCCATGCGCGAGCTGGTCGTGGGCGACATCGTGACGCTTCAGGCAGGCGATATGATCCCGGCCGATCTGCGTCTGATCGAATCGCGCGATCTGTTCATCAGCCAGGCGGTCCTGACCGGCGAGGCGCTGCCCGTCGAGAAGTACGACACGCTCGGCGCCGTCGCGCAAAAGTCCGCCTCGATTGCCGCAGACCAGGGCAATGCCAACCTGCTCGACCTCTCCAATATCTGCTTCATGGGCACGAACGTGGTGAGCGGCACGGCCGTGGGCGTGGTCGTTGCCACTGGCGCCGACACGTATTTCGGCGCGCTGGCGAAAAACGTGGTCAGCCACAAGCGTGTGGAGACGAGCTTCGACCGTGGCGTGAACAGCGTGAGCTGGCTGCTCATCCGTTTCATGCTGGTGATGGTGCCCATCGTCTTCATGATCAACGGCCTGACCAAGGGCGACTGGCTGAGCGCGTTGACGTTTGCGCTCGCGGTGGCCGTCGGCCTGACGCCGGAAATGTTGCCGATGATCGTGAGCGCCAACCTCGCGCGCGGTGCAATGGCGATGTCGCGTCGCAAGGTGGTGGTCAAGCGTTTGAACTCGGTGCAGAACTTCGGCGCCATGGACGTGTTGTGTACCGACAAGACCGGCACGCTCACGCAGGATCGCATCATTCTCGAGCAGCATCTCGATGTGGCAGGCGACGAGCAGGAAGACGTGCTGCGTCTGGGCTGGCTCAACAGCTATCACCAGAGCGGCCAGCGCAATCTGATCGACGTGGCCATCATCCGTCGCGCCAATGAGATCGGTGAGTCGGTGCAGCCGCGTACGTTTGCCAAGATCGACGAGCTGCCGTTCGATTTCGTGCGCCGCCGTCTGTCGGTCGTGGTCGCCAACGATCGCAGCGAGCACCTGATGATCACGAAGGGAGCCGTCGAGGAAATGCTGGCGGTGTCCACGCATGTGAAGACGCCGCACGGCGTGCGCGCGCTGGACGATACCGCTCGCGCCATGCTGCTCGCCCGTGCCGAGGCGTACAACGAGGACGGCTTCCGCGTGCTGGTCGTGGCCACGCGCGATATCCCGGCGGGTGAGACGAAGACCCAGTACAAGACGTCCGACGAAGTGGGTCTGACGGTCTGCGGCTTCCTGACCTTCCTCGATCCGCCCAAGGATTCGGCCGCCCCGGCGATTGCTGCGCTGCGCGAGCACGGTGTTGCCGTGAAGGTACTCACGGGCGACAACCCGATCGTCACGATGAAAGTGTGCCGTCAGGTCGGGATCGAACCCGGTACGCCGTTGCTCGGCGCCGATATCGAAGCCATGGACGAGGCCTCGCTGCGTGAAGCGGTCGGTCGCACCACCGTGTTCGCCAAGCTCGCGCCGCTGCACAAGGCGCGCGTGGTCAAGGCGTTGCAGGCCAATGGCCACACCGTGGGCTTCCTGGGAGACGGCATCAACGACGCCCCGGCATTGCGCGATGCGGACGTTGGCATCTCGGTGGATACCGGTGCGGATATCGCCAAGGAAACCGCCGACATCATCCTGCTCGAAAAGAGCCTGATGGTGCTCGAAGCGGGCGTGATCAGGGGCCGCGAGACGTTCGGCAACATCCTCAAGTATCTGAACATGACGGCCAGCTCGAACTTCGGCAATGTGTTCTCGGTACTGGTGGCGAGCGCGTTCCTGCCGTGGGAGCCGATGCTCGCGATGCAACTGCTCGTGCAAAACCTCGTGTACGACATCTCGCAGATGTTCCTGCCGTGGGACCGCATGGATCCGGAGTTCCTCAAGAAGCCGCGCAAGTGGGACGCCAGCAACATCCGCCGCTTCATGCTGTGGATTGGGCCGACTTCGTCGGTGTTCGACATCACGACGTATGCGCTGATGTGGACGGTTTTCGGTGCCGGGGCGCTCTATCACGCGCATGGCGGCAATGCCGGTCAGGTCATCATGAACTCGGGCTGGTTCGTCGAAGGGCTGGTCTCGCAGACGCTGGTCGTGCACCTGCTGCGCACGCAGAAGATTCCGTTCCTGCAAAGCACGCCGGCATTGCCGATCATGCTCTCGACGTCGGTCGCCATCGCCATTGCCTGCTGGCTGCCGTACTCGCCGTTCGCTGACGCACTGGGCTTCGTGAGCCTGCCGGGGTCGTACTTCTACTGGCTCGTGGCGACCATGCTCGGTTACATCGCGCTCGCCCAGACGGTCAAGACGATCTACATCCGCCGCTTCGGCCGCTGGTTCTGAGCGAGCGTCAATCACACACATCGCTTTGCCGCAACGCTCACGCCCGCCAGGGCGGGGGCTTGCCACCCCACACGCACGTCCCGGCGCAGGCCGCATACCCCACGCCGCATGCCGCACGGGACGGCACACGCGAAAAGAGAACGACTCATGAAGAAGCAACTGATGTATCTGGCACTGTGCTGCCCCCTCAGCGCCTTCGCCGCGCACCCGCTGGTCACCGACGATACCGGCACGCAAGGCGACGGCAACTGGCAGTTCGAGACGAACGGCGAAGTCACGTCGAAACAGCAGGACATCGGGCGTCAGACCTTGTGGAACAGCACGCTCACGCGCGGCGTGGGCGAGTCGCTCGACGTCTATATCAACGTTCCCTATACCCACATCGACACGACGTCGGACTCGGCTGGCCGGGGTTTCGCCGATGTGGAAACAGGGGCCAAATGGCGTCTGTACGACGATGGCGCGTTCAGCGTCGGTCTGAAGCCGTATGTGATGTTCCCGGTGGGGGATGACCGTCGCGGGCTCGGCACCGGCCGGGTGAACGCTGGCGCCACGTTGCTTGCGCAGTACCAGATCGACGACTGGACCTTTCTGGCTAACGCTGGCGCCGCGTATCAGTCGAATCGGCAGGGACAGCGTCAGGGGCTGTGGAAGGCGTCCGCCGCAGTGCTCTACCGCGTCTTGCCGTCGACGCAACTGATTCTGGACGTCGGCACCTCGCAGAACCCCGATTTCGCGCAAAAAACGAACCCGGCGTTCATGATTCTCGGCGCGATCTATAGCCCGACGTCGTGGATGGATCTCGACGTCGGCTATCGACGCGGCCTCAACCCGCAGACGTACGACTATTCATGGATGGGCGGGCTGACGGTGCGTTGGTAAGGCGCGCAGGCCCGGCAGCCCTTTGACGCGTAGCGCGCCGCACGCCGCCCAATATTCGGTAATGAATGGAGCGTCGCGCGGCGTCTGCGGGACATAAGATGCATATCGAGGCCATGTTAAACTGCCTCGCAAAAGCCTGCGGGGCGGCGCATCGCGCCGCCTTGTCCGTTCCCGCCGTCGTTACGCTGCCGTTCCCCTGTCGCATGCGCCTCACCGACCATACCGATTACAGTCTGCGCACCCTGATCTACGTCGCGGTTCATCCCGACGAGCTTGTGCACGTGCAGTCCGTGGCGGAGGCGTTCGACATTCCCAAGAACCACCTTGTGAAGATCGTTCAGAAGCTGGGCCAACTCGGTTTTCTGCACACGGTGCGAGGGCGTGCGGGCGGGATTCGTCTGGGACGCCCGCCTGCGCGCATCGGGCTCGGTGAAGTGGTGCGGGCGATGGAGCCCGATTTCGCGATGGTCGAGTGCTTCCATCAGGGCGAGAACGCCTGCGTCATTACCTCGGCGTGCCATCTGCGCGGCGTGCTGGGCGAGGCGTTGCGCGCTTACTTTACGGTGCTTGACCGCTACACGTTGGCCGATCTCGTCGGCCAGCCCGAGGTGTTGCGCCGTCTGCTCGGAGACGCCGTAACCGCTGCCGTTCCGGTGGCGGACATTAAGGTGAGACGACGCGTTACGGCGTCGTAACATTGCATCGATCGCATCGACAGCGGTGGCGCTTTCGCCGTCTTGCCGGACACATTCCCCGCTTTTTCCGCCATCCGATCGGCGCTCGCTATCGTTGTCATAGCGCGCGCCAATAGCTATCGCCACATCTGGACGATTGGTCGCATCTTGCAGACGTCCTGCCGCGCAAATCGCACTGTCCTTTCGTAATCTTGAGTCGTACCCCATAGCGTTCATCGAACTTCACAGACGGACGCTCAGAGGCAACCGACTTCCGGCAAACCATGCCGATCGAAACGAAAGGAGTATCACCATGAACGTTCGTATTTTCGCTGCCGCCCTGATCGCCACTGCGTCGCTGGCCAGCGCTTCGGCTTTTGCCGACACGCAGACCGCTGACGCCGGGCAACCTGCCACCTCACAAGGCCTGACTCGTGCGCAAGTGCGTGAGGCGCTGCGCCAGGCGCGCGCCTCGGGCCAACTGGACCAATCGCTCCAGACATATCCGTCGTTGCTGCAACAGCGCTCGTCGGTAGGCCGCTCGCGTGCGGACGTCCGTTCGGAAATCGGGACGGGCGCGCCGGTTGCCGATAACCGGGCTTGAGGCAGGCGAGACGCGTTATCCGAGAAGTGAGCGGCTGTCGTTCAAGGGGGGCTGGGCCGGTCCAAGCAAGGGTTGGGCAAATCCCCCATAATCGGCGCACCGGGTTAATTCGATGAGTGCGCCATGGATCGGCTCTCCACCCTGATTTCGAATTTCGGCGTTCGCGCCGGTGTGTTTCACAGCGGCGGCCTTTGCGGGCTTGCCAGTTATGGTGTCGATGCCCACGACGGCGGACACTTGCATTTGTTGCGCGCGGGCGAAGTCGCGCTCGTGCTGGAAGACGGTTCCCGACGGCAGATCGCAGAGCCGTCGTTGATCTTCTTCCCGCGTCGCAATCATCACCAACTGCTGTCCGGCGAAGCGGATCGTACGGAATTGGTGTGTGGCTCGTTGTCGTTCGACGGCGGTCACAATAATCCGCTCGTGGCCGCCTTGCCCGAGTTTCTCGTTCTTCCGACGAAATCCCTCTCCACGCTTGAACTCACGCTCAACTGGCTGTTTGCGGAAGCGTTCGGCACGAATTGCGGGCGGCTTGCCGTGATGGACCGGTTATTCGAGTTGCTGGTGATTCAGTTGCTGCGTCACGTGCTGGAGCATCGTCTGGTGAGTTTCGGCATGCTCGCCGGGCTGGGCGATCCGCGACTCGCGCGAGCGCTGAACGTGATCCACAACCAGCCGGGTGAAGCGTGGACGGTCGAGTCGCTCGCAAGCACCGCGAACATGTCGCGCGCCAACTTTGCCGCGCAATTCCGCGAAGTGGTCGGCCAATCCCCGGCGGATTACCTGCTGGATTGGCGCATCGGTCTGGCGCAGAAGCGTTTGCGAGACGGTCAGCCGATCGCACGCGTGGCCGAGGAGGTGGGATACGACAGCGCGTCGGCGCTCGCGCGTGCCTTCCGTCGC
Source organism: Pandoraea sp. NPDC087047 (assembly GCF_044745225.1). NCBI lineage: Bacteria > Pseudomonadati > Pseudomonadota > Betaproteobacteria > Burkholderiales > Burkholderiaceae > Pandoraea > Pandoraea sp. NPDC087047. Next base: position 30,807 of record NZ_JBIUZU010000014.1, on the reverse strand, counting down.
AAGACGGGCAGCAGTCCGCGAGACTGGCTCCGCGCGCAGATGCACGCGGTCACGACGTTGCCGCCGCCCCGCGTGCAGATCGTGCCGGCGTTGCCGGCTCAGGCGGCGTAGATCAGAACACGTGGCTGACGCCCAGTCGCACGATAGTCTGTGAACTGGTTGCCGACGACATGCCATTGGCGGCGTCGCCCACCGAGGCCGTGGCGTCGATTACATTGCCGTAGGTGTCGAGCGTGTTGCCGGATGCCTTCTGATAGCCCGCCAATGCATACAACTCCGTGCGCTTGGACAGGTTGTAGAACGCCGCGAGGTTGAACTGGTGATACTTCGCGCCCGAGGCGTTCGCCGCCGGGGCATTCACGTTCGTGAAGCTGTAGCCGCCGCCCAGCCGGAAGGCATTCGTGAAGCGATACATCGCCAGCACACCGACCGTGTCGAACTTGGCCGTGCGCGAGAAGCGCGAGTACGTGCCCGCCGAATACGCCGTGTGGCTGTAGCTCGCGCCCAGCGTGGTGTTGCCGATCTCGTACGTCATCGCGGTGGCGACGATGTCGCGCGCCTTGGCGCTCGCGTAACCGGCATTGATCGACGAGGCGAACGCCGATTCCGACGAGCCGGCCCAGCTACCGATGGTCGTGTCGGTCGCGCTCGCCTTGTCGTTGTTGGCGTGCGAGTAGCCGAGGCCCCAGGTCAGCGGGCCGTTCGCGTACTGTCCGGCGAGGCCCCAGGTGTTCTGGCGTCCCATTGTGCCGGGCTGGCCGCCGAAGCCATACGTTGCGCCGAAGGTGAAGCCGCTCCACGTCGGTGAGCGGTACTTCACGCTGTTGTTCACGCGCGAGCCGTGGTCGAGGTTGTCGACGTCACCCGGATGCGCGCCTACGCCGGAGAGCAACGCCGTGCCGCCCACGGAGCCGACCAGATCGATCAGCGCGTCGTACTGACGGCCGAGCGTGACGGTGCCGTAGGCCTTGTCCTGCAAGCCGACATACGCATGACGGCCGAACTCCGCGCCGCCCTGGCTGGCGACGCCGGTGCCGATGTTGAAGCCGTTCTCGAGACGGAACAACGCCGTCAGGCCGCCGCCGAGATCTTCCGTCCCCTTCATGCCCCAGCGGCTGCCTTGCCACGTGCCGCTCTGGAACGCGTAATTCGATGCCCCATTGATGACGGCGGGACGACCCGCCGCACCCGCACGCGTGACGCTCGCGACATTGCTGGCGTAGCCGACACCGCCGTCGACGATGCCGTAGAGCGTGATGTTGGACTGCGCGTGCGCGAGCGTGGCAGCACCGCAACCGATGACCAGTGCCGCGGCACGGGCGAGAGGAGAGTGGGCGAGAGACTTCATGGTGTGTTTCCTGAGCGAGACAAAGAGAGGCGAACGGACACAAAAGGACACAAAAGGACGATGCGGTTCCCGGTGTCATGTCCCGGGTTGTCGCATCGCGTCATAAATTAGGAATCCTAAAAATATGAGTCTCGATTTCCCGCGACGAAGATGACGGAGGTCAGCGGGAGATCGGGCCGCGCGGTGTTCGATCAGCGCGCGGCCGTGGCGGGGGGGAGTACGCGATTTACTTCGTGGCGTCTTTCCCCTGATGGGCCAGCGCGGCGCGCAGGCGTGCGGGCGAATCCGTCATGACGGCATCGAAGCCCAGTTGCGATGCGGCCTCGAAGTCTTGCGGCGTTTCCACCCCGAAGGCGACGAGATGGACATCGCCGCGCGACTTGAAGCACTGCACGGCGGCCGGCGTCCACCAGTTGGCGACGACCTTCGAGATGCCTTCGCCGAGCGTGAAGCGCTCGACCACTTCCACCTGACGGTGGAATTCGATACCGGCCCACGTGCCGGGCGCGGGTGGCGTGGCGCATTGACCGGCGAGGGCGGCGGCCACGAGACGATTGCGCGTGGCGTCGCGCGATTCGAACAATTGCGCTTGCGGGCGGCGTGCGCGCATGCGGTCGGTCGCTTCGGCTTCGGTGGAGTACAGACGCACACGCGACCAGGCGTTCGTATCGTCGAGCACCTTGATGACGGCCTCGACCAGCGGTGCAGCGGGCGTTTGCTTCATGTCGAGCAGCACGGGCACGTTGGCGGGCACGGCGGCGAGCGCCTCGCGCAGCGTCGGAATCGGCAGCGGATGATCGCGATACGGATAGACGGTCTGGCCGTTGGCCTCCTTGCGCGAGAACGCATATCCCGCGTTGAGTTTCTTCACGTCCGAATAGTCGAGGTCGGCGAGCTTGCCGCGGCCGTCGGTGAGGGCGGAAAGGTCGGCGGGGCGGTACATCACCGGCACGCCGTCGCGTGTGACCTGCACGGTCATCCACAGCGCCTGCGCGCCGTTCTGCAACGCGTTGGTGAAGGCTTGCACCGTGTTTTCGGGCGTATCGCCCGTGCCGCCGCGATGCGCGACGATCAGCGGGGCGGCGCTGGCGGGGGACGAGGTCAGCGCGCCAAAGGCGCAGGCGACGACGGCGGCGCTGACGACGGCAATGCGCGCCCAGACAGGCGTGGCAGACACGGGGGAAGCGCGGAACGAAGCGGATGACATGATGAGCAGTCTCGGGGCGAGGGCGTGATTGATCGGTGGCGAGGTATCGGGGTATTGGGGTATCGGGGTATCACGTCAGACGACGAGAATTTCGGGCGCAGTCGCGCTCAGGTGCCGGCTCAGCGGGTCGGGCAGCGGGCCGTCCGTGACGACGAGATCCTGCTCGTCGAGCTGGCCGCCGCGCACGCTGGGCTTGCGGGTGAACTTGTAGGCGTCGGCCACGAGAATGCGGTAGCGGCTGGCATCGCGCAGCGCTTCGCGCGACGCGGCTTCGTGGCGGTCGTAATCGAGCAGCGTGCCGTCGTCGTCGATGCCGCCGACGCTGTACACGCCCACATCCGCCCGATAGGCGCGAAACAGCCGGTCGGCCTCGTCTCCGAGAATTTCCGGATTGGGCGAGCGCAGTTCGCCGCCGGGCACGATCACGCGATGTTCGGGATTGCTGGCGAGCGCGAGCGCCGCACGCAGATTGTTCGTGATGATGCACAAACGCTTGCGAGGCACCAGCGCGAGGGCCACTTGCTCGGGCGTGGTGCCGATGCCGATCAGGACGGTAGCGCCGTCGGGAATGCGTTCGGCGGCGGCGTGGCCGATGCGCAGCTTGCCTTCGAGATTGCGCACGCGGCGCACCTCATACGGCTGGTTCGTGCCCGGCGTGAGCAGGCGCGCACCGCCGTGATAGCGTCGCAACACGTTCGCGTCGCACAGGGTGTTCACGTCGCGACGAATGGTTTGCGTCGCTACGCCGAAGTGTTCGGCGAGGGCGTCGACACTCATTTCACCATGCTGGCGGAAGAGGGCGACGATGCGAGTCTGACGCTCGGAAAGGTCCATCGGGCGGTCGTAGGTTGCACATTCGTTCTGGAATGGGCGCCACTTTGACAGCCGAGGATGACATTCAAATGACGATGTCAAATGTTCAAATGAACATTTTCAGTCAGCGAGACAGGCTCGAATGAACGGGGGCATTGGCTTCGAATTTCGCGCAGCGCGTGGAGAAGAACGTGCGCACGTTGCGAATGTTGGTGGCGCTTTTGAAGAGGCGTCGCGCGAGCTCGTCGTAGGCCGCCATATCCCGCACTTCGGCGATCACCACGAAGTCCGGCCCCGGCGAGACGCGATAGCACTGCGTCACCGCCGGTTCTTCACAGATGTAGGACTCGAAGGCGTCGTAATCCTCGGCCGCTTGCCGGTCGAGGCTCACTTCGACGACGGCGGTAAGCGTTGGCCCCAGCTTCGATGCGTCGATGATCGCAATCTGGCGCGCAATCACGCCCGCCTCACGAAGCGCGCGCACGCGGCGCAGGCAGGTCGGCGCGGACGCATGGACGCGCCGCGACAGCTCAAGGTTCGAGATCGACGCATCGGCTTGCAGCGCATTGAGGATTCGCAGGTCCAGATCGTCGAGTGTGAGGCTTGCCATGTGATTTACCGCAACGGGTTGTAGGGTGAAATATAATTTCACAATGATGTGAATGTGAATTTATATTTCAAATAAATAAAAATATTGACGATTAATTTCAGTTCGCTAACTCTACCATCGCTTCACTGGCTGGCAATGGATCATTCCGGAGAGGCGTTATGTGTGGAATCATCGGCGCGGTCGCGCAGCGGGACATCGTCCCCAATCTGGTCGACGGGCTCAAGCGCCTGGAGTATCGAGGTTACGACTCGTGTGGCGTGGCGCTGTATCGCGAGCGCGATCTGGTGCGTGCGCGCAGCGTCGAGCGCGTAGCGAATCTTCAGGAGGAAGTCGGGCGCCTCGGCCTGACCGGTTACACCGGCATTGCGCATACGCGCTGGGCGACGCACGGCAAGCCGATTACCGACAACGCGCATCCGCACTTCTCGCCGAATGCCGCTACGCCGCGCATTGCGCTCTCGCACAACGGCATCATCGAGAATTACGAGGAATTGCGCGCGACGCTGGAAAAGCATGGTTATGACTTTGCCAGCCAGACGGACAGCGAAGTCATCGCGCATCTGATCGATCATCTGTACGACGGCGATCTGTTCGACGCGGTGAGGGCCGCCGCGTCGCAATTGCGCGGCAGCTATGCGATTGCGGTGATTTGCCGCGACGAGCCGCACCGGCTTGTCGGCGCGCGCGACGGCATGCCGCTGCTTCTGGGCGTGGGCGACGGGGAGAACTTCATTGCGTCGGACGCGATTGCGCTCGCGAACGTCACCGACCGGATCGTGTACCTGGAGAACGGCGATGTGGCGGACGTTCAACTGCATCGCTATTGGATCGTGGATGCGCGGGGGCAGCGTGTCGAGCGTGCGCTCAACCGGGTAGCGGCGCACAGCGGGGCGGCGGATCTCGGGCCGTATCGCTATTACATGCAGAAGGAGATTTTCGAGCAACCGCGCGCGGTGGCCGACACGCTCTCGGACGTCACCTCGATCATGCCGGAGTTGTTCGGCGATAACGCGTGGCGCGTGTTCAACGCGGTGGATTCGGTGTTGCTGCTTGCCTGTGGCGGCAGTTATCACGCGGCGCTCACGGCGAAGTACTGGATCGAGAGTCTCGCGCAATTGCCGGTAAGCGTAGAAATCGCGAGCGAGTATCGGTATCGCGACAGCGTGCCCAATGCGAAGACGCTGGTCGTGGCCGTCTCACAGAGCGGCGAGACGGCTGACGTGCTCGGCGCCGTGCAAGTGGCCAGGCAACGCGGGATGCTGCACACGCTGGCGATCTGCAATGTGGCGACGAGTGCGCTGGCGCGCGAATCTGCGATGACGTTCTTTACCCGGGCGGGCGTGGAGATCGGCGTGGCGTCGACGAAAGCATTCACGACGCAATTGGTCGCGCTATTCCTTCTGGCGCTGACGCTGGCGCAAAGCCGTGAGCGTCTGTCGGATGAGGACGAGCAGCAGCATCTCAAGGCGCTGCGCCATTTGCCGGACGCGATTGCGAAGGTGCTCGCGCTGGAGCCGCAGATCATCGCGTGGGCGGAGCAACTGACGCGCCGTCAGGACATCCTGTTCCTCGGCCGCGGTCTGCACTATCCGGTGGCGATGGAAGGGGCGCTGAAGATGAAGGAGATCTCGTACATCCATGCGGAAGCGTACCCGGCGGGGGAGCTCAAGCATGGGCCGCTGGCGTTGGTCAGCGACGAGATGCCGGTGGTGGCAGTCGCGCCGAACGATCGTCTGCTGGAAAAGCTGAAGTCGAACATGCAGGAGGTCAGTGCACGTAACGGGAAGCTGTATGTCTTCGCGGACAGCGATTGCGGATTGTCGCCGGGGCCTGCCATCGACGTGATTCGTCTGACCGAACACTACGGCTTGCTATCGCCGATTCTTCACACGATCCCGATGCAACTGCTCGCGTATCACGCCGCCGTCGCCCGAGGGACGGATGTCGATAAGCCACGGAATCTGGCGAAGTCGGTGACGGTGGAGTAATGCGGCGCAGGGCAGTCTTTGAGGTTTGTCCCAGACCAGTTTCAATCGGCATACATCAAATTCCGGCATCCCTCGATCGCCCGGGCGGCATCGCCGAGCAGCGCGTTGACCAGTCCTAGCGCGCAGCCGAGGTGCTCGGCGATCTGGCGCTGGGTCATGCCCTGGATACGGTATAGCTCATGGGCATGCTGAGTCCGCTGCGGCAGCTTGGAGAGCTCGCGGTCGATGGCGCACAGCACTTCATAGTCCTGCAGCGATTTGTGCGGCGAGGCAGCGGCGGGGAGTTCGAGCGTCTCGACCTCGACGTCATAACATCGGTATGACGACTCCAGCGACTGGCGACGGCAATGATCGAGCGCCAGGTTACGCACGACCTGGCAGCAATAGCAGAAAGGGCGTTGCACGGTCCCCAGGCGCTCGGCGTCGGAGAGGCGAATCCAGGCATCCTGGAGGATGTCGTCCGCAGTCTCGGGGCTTCGCACGATGCCGTGCGCCAGGCGTCTTAGCCGCGCCCGGTTGTCCATAAAGACGTCCGTCAGCGTGGCCAGAGGGGCTGGGAAGGTGGCACTCGTCAACATAATGGTCTCCGTCGATGCAATTGAACTGAACCCAATGCACTGTTTCAGAACGCTTGACGATCCACGGCCCAAAATCTGCCAACTATTTTTTGGCGCGCCCCCTAAAAGTCGAATGTGGCGCTCAGCTTGAACGTGCGCGGCGCTCCCTGCGTCAGGTACGACGCGCTCGTGAGCCAATAGGCCTTGTTCGCCAGATTGTCGACGTTCAAGCGCACGACGACGCGCATGCCGTTGCGGCGTGCCTCATACCGCACGCCCGCGTCGAGGAGGGTGTATGCGGGCAGCGTAGCCGTATTGGCCGGATCAATGGGCCGTGCGCCGTAATATTGCAACCCGCCGCTTAGCGTGAACCCCGTATCGGCAAGCCGATACTCGGTATAGAGCTTGGCCTGGAACCGCGGCGTGCCATCCACGCGCTTGCCGGCGAGCCCTTCTGCATTGGTTTCGTTCGTGGCGTTAAGGAACATCACGCTGCCGATGACTTGCCAGCGCGGCGTGAACCGGGTCTTGGAAAGCAGTTCGATCCCGTCATAACGGGACTCGCCGTTCTGCGTGAAAACGTTCTGCGCATTGATGTACGTCAGGCCGCGCTGGATACGGAAGATGGAGGCGCTGGCGAACCACTCGGACCGGTCCACCTTGATGCCGGTCTCGATCTGTTTTGTCTTCAGCGGCGCGAAAACCTCCTGAGCGTTTGCTGCCGTGAGCGGCGCGACAGCACCTTGCTCCAGCGCTTCCACGTAGCTGCCGTAGATCGATACCCCCTGCACCGGATAGAGCACCACGGCGGCGGTGGGGGTAAAGGCGGTTCTGTCATAACCATTGACGGTTTCTTCGATACTGTTGCGTCTCACCCCGACCACGACGTCGAGGTGCTCGCCGATCTTGAGCGTGTCCGACAGGAAGGCCGCGCGCTGGGTCGTATAGCTGCCAAGGGTGTCGGCCGGCGGCGTCGCGAGATGCGGGTTATCGAACTGACCGGGGTTGGCAAGATTGCCGGCGCCGAGTACCGCTTCATTCGCCGCGCTGGAAAAATAGGTGCGAACGCGGCCGTACGATGCCCCGAACGAAACACGATGTTGAATCGGCCCGGTACGTGCGATGCCCGTGACCAACGCCTGCACGTCGTCGGTGTCGAACTGGTCGGTGCCCCCGTACTGGACTTCCGTGTAATCGCCGGCGGCATTCACGAACAGCGATCCATTCTGGTAGACGCGCTGCATGCTGGATCCGCGATAGCGCAAGCTGGCGCGCCAGCCGCTGGCGAAGTCCCAGTCGACGTATGTGCCATACACCCGGGCGCGCGTTTCATAGCGGGTGAACGGGGAAAAGATGCGCTGGCTGCCGGCCACCGGCTGCGGAGGCGATGCCACGGTGAAATCGGTCGCGCTGCCGGTCGCATTTGGGAAAATGCCCCAGCTCGATGAGCCTGTCACGCGCCTGTCAATCGCCAGCACGTCGGCCCCCGCCGTCACGGTGGGCAGAATTCGCCAGTCCACCGCCAGTGACGCCGACCCGCGCGCGATACGTCCGCCATCCTTGACGTAGCTGTCGCCCCCCTCCTTGACCGCGTTGACGCGATAGCCGAAGGCATCGTCCGGGCCGAAGCGATCGCCAAGGTCGGCGCCGAACAGTACGGTGCCGCTGTCCGTGATCGATGTCTGGAGGCTGCGCGTCGGTGCATCGGTGGGACGCTTGCTGATGAAATTGACGATGCCGCCGGGCTGCGCAAAGCCGTACAGAAATCCGCTGGCGCCCTTGAGCACCTGAATCTGCTCGAAGTGTTCCACCGGCAGGTCGCCACTCCATCCGAAGATGTTGAGTCCGTCGATCTTGCGCCCGCTCAGCAGGTCCAGCCCGACACCCCGGATCGCGATCTGCGACGACAGTCCGCCGATGTTGTTACTGAGCGGCGTGACCGATGCGTCGTTCTTGAGCGCGTCGACGAGCGAGGCGGACTGTTGGTTGTCCATCAGGTCGCGGGTGACCACCTCGACGCTGTACGGGGTGTCGATCAGCGCGCGTTGGCCCATGGCGCCAAGGTCGACCGTGCCCGCGCGGTAGTTGTCCGGATCGCCAACGTCGGTTGTCGCCGTGACGGTCACTTGTTCGAGCGAAATCGTCGCCACAGGCAGTGCGCCCGGCGCGCTCGACGCGGCTGCGAGCGGACGCAGCCAATAGCCGCCGCCCGCATTGGCGACGGCCTCGAGCGGTTGCTCGTGCAACAAGGCGCGCAGCCCTTGTTCGACGGTGTAGCGTCCGTGCAGGCCATCGCTATGGCGTCCCATGACCGTGGCGGGATCGAGGGCAATCGGCACGCCCGCCGCCGCGCCGAAGCGCGCGAGAACAGCATCGAGCGGCCCTGGATCGATGTCGTATTGACGCACGTCGGCCGCCGGCTGGGCCAGGCTGTACGCGGGCACAAGGGCAGCCCCCGCCGCGAGGGCGGGGAGCACGGTCGTGCGCAGGCCAATCGCTACGGCGACGGCAATCGGCCGGCCGGAGAGGCTGCGATTGCCGTGACATCGAGCGGATGGACGATTCACGTCGGTGCAGACGCTAGCGCGGAACAACCGTGACCCAATAGGGGGTAATCGCCCGCGTTCGTACAGGGACAACCTTCTCCAGCAGCGCGAGCGCCGTATCGGTGTCATCGAGCGGGAACGCGCCCGAAACCCTGAGCGTGCCGAGCGACGGATCGCAGCGCAGCACGCCCCGGCGGTATCGCGAGAGTTCGGCAATGAATGCGGGCAGCGGCATCCGGTGGGCGATCAGCATGCCGTCCAGCCACGAGTTGCTGGACGGATCGAGCGGCGCGACGGCGTCGATGCCCGTTGCGCTGAAGGAGGCTTGCTCGCTTGCCGAGAGTCGAATCGTCTGCGCACTCGATATCGGGGAGATGCGCACGGCGCCCTCGGTAACCCCAACGGTAATGGCGTCGGCCCGATCGGCAACGTCGCGAACGACAAAGCGCGTGCCGATCGGCATGATCTGGCCCAGTCGGGTGTTGACCAGGAAGGGGCGGCCCAGAGGGTCTTTGGCGGTGCGGACTTCGATCTCGCCGCCGCGCAGCCGGATTCGGCGCGCGCGCTCGTCGAACGCGATATCGATGGCGGTGGCGGTGTTGAGCGTGACGACCGTGCCGTCGGCAAGCGTAATGGTGCGGCGCTCGCCCGGGCCTGTCGACTTGTCCGCCGTCAGGCGGTCGTAGGTTCCGGGGCCGGATATGACCCACGTCCCGCCGCCCAGGAGGGCCAGCGCACCCAGGCCGGCAAGCGACTTGAGCGCCCGGCGACGAGGGCGATCCTCGCCGTCCTTGCGCAATACGCTGCGGGCCAGCACGGGAGAAACGCCCGCCATGCCGTCGCGAATGCGCCCGTCAATGTCGAGCATCATCTGCCAGGCGTTTTCATGTGCCGGGTCCGCCGCACGCCAGCGCGCGCAAGCCGCTTCGTCGGCGGCGGTCGCCTCGCCTGACTGAAATGTCGTCATCCATACGGCTGCCTGTTCGATGACGCCGGCATTCGGCCGGGCCATCAGGGGTGCACCACGGTGCAAAGGTGTACGTAGGCTTTGGTCATCGCTTTCTGCACGACGTTGACGCTTACGTCGCACTGCTCGGCAATTTCCTTGTAGGCGAGGCCGTCGATTTGGGAAAGCAGGAAGATCTCGCGCACCCGCGGGGGCAGACGATCCAGCGCGCGACTGATGACGGTCAGGGCCTCCAGCACCAGAAGCCGGGTTTCCGGCGAGGGAGAGGTGGCTTCCGGCTGGGACGCCAGTGCGTCCAGATAGGCGCGCTCCAGTGCCTGGCGGCGGAAATAATCCGTGGTCAGGTGGGTGGAAACCGTGGTCAGGTAGGCGCGCGGTTCCCGCAGGGATTCCGCGTCCCCGGTCTTGAGCAGACGCGCAAAGGTGTCGTGCGCGAGGTCGGCGGCATTCTCCACGTTCCCCAGCTTTCGCGAAAGCAGGTTAAGCAGCCAGCGATGATGGCTGCGATAGATGCTCGCAAACGCGTGCCCTGCACCCGAAGTGGTTTCCGTCAGCGCCATGGTGCCGATCCCGTCGCGGCACCCCGCGACTGTCGTAATTGAGAATTATTCGCATTCTAATTGCGGCGGGAGAGGTACGCAAGCGACGGTAACTCCGCAGACGGGGCTGCGTTGACGGTGAAGTCGTCACAATTCGGCGTTGGGGCTACGGTAGATCGTCAGTGTCGACGCCATCGCGCCCCTGCCGTCTCCCTGCAGACTGCCAGGGGATCGGCTGGGGGGGCAGGGAGGCCAGGTGAGACTGTCGACCCGACGGCGGCCGTGAGCGTGGTGCTTAGAAGTCCATCTGAGCGCTGAGCTTGAAGACGCGGGGTGCACCTTGTGTCAGGTACGACGCGCTCGTCTGCCAGTAAGCCCGGTTGGTCAGGTTGTCCACGTTGAACCGAACGGTGACGCGATTGCCGCTCAGACGGGTTGTGTAGCGTACGCCCGCGTCGAGCAGTGTGTACGAGGGCAAGTAGACCGTGTTGGCCGGATCGACCGGGCGCGAGCCGTAGTACTGCAAGCCGCCGGTGAGCGTGAAGCCGGTATTCCACAGACGGTATTCGGTGTATAGCGCGGCCTGTTGCTTCGGGGTGCCATCGACACGCTTGCCGCTGATGTTTGCGGCGGTGTTTTCGTTCCTGGTGTTCAGGAACAGGACGGTGGCGCCCACCATCCACTGCGGCGTGACGCGCACTTTGCCGCCCAATTCCAGGCCGTCGTAGCGTGCTTCTCCGTCTTGCGTGAACAGGCCCTCCGACGTGGTGTACGTGAGGCCGCGCTTGATGCGGAACAGCGCGGCGTTCGCCGACCAGCTATCGCGGTCCGCCTTCACGCCCACTTCATACTGCTTGCTCTTGAGCGGCGGGAACACCTGATTGGCGTTGACGGCCTGCAGCGGTGCCGTCGACCCTTGCTCCAGCGATTCCACATAGCTGGTGTAGACGGACAGCCAGTTGGTCGGCTTGACGATGATCGCACCGGTTGGCGTGGTCGCGCTCTGGTCGTAGTGATTGATCGTGTCCTTGATGTTGTTGCGGCGCACGCCGACCACGAGATCGAGATGTTCGCCCACATGCATCGTGTCGGACACAAAGAGGGCGCGCTGCGAAGTGTAGCTGTTGGGCGTGTTGGCCGACTCTGCCGTCAGGTTCGGATTGTCGAAATTGCCCGGATTGGCAAGGTTGCCCGAACCCAGCGTCGCGAAATTGAACACGCTGGACGTGAATGAGCGAGTGCGGCCGTAAGACGCGCCGAAGGCGAGGTCGTGAGTGATCGCCCAGGTCTTCACCTTGCCCTGGACCAGCGCCATGACATCGTCGGTCTTGAACATGTCGGTGCCGCCGTACTGATCCTCGGTGTAGTCCCCGGCGGCGTTGGCGAAGATCGAACCATTGAGGTAGATGCGATCCATCGTCGATCCGCGATAAGCGAAGCGCGCCTTCCAGTCGTCCGAAATGCCCCAGTCGAGCGCCGTGCCCCAGACCTTGGCGCGTGTTTGGTAGCTCGTGAACGGCGAGTAGATGGGCTTGTTGCCGGGGATGGCGGCCGGCGGCTGTGCCACCGTATAGTCGCTGTCGGTGCCCGAGGCGTTCGGAAAGAGCCCCCAGCCCGACGATCCCTTCACGGTGCGATCCATGCCCAGGAAATCGGCGCTCCACACCAGGTTCGGCAGGATGCGCCAGTCCAGCGCAAGCGATGCCGACCCGCGTCTGATGCGGCCGCGATCGTCGACATAGCTGTTGCCGTCTTCGCCGACCAGCACGGCGCGATAGCCGAACCGGTCGTCGGGGCCAAAGCGGCCGCCGAGATCGCCGCCCAGCAGAAGCTGACCGCTGTCGGTGACGGAGCTGAATACGCTGCGGGTGGGCGTCTCGGTCGGACGCTTGCTGATGAAATTGACGATTCCGCCAGGTTGCGCAAAGCCATACAGGAAGCCGCCGGCGCCCTTGAGTAGCTGAATCTGTTCGAAGTGTTCGAGTGGCAGGTCGCCGCTCCACCCGAAGATGTTCATACCGTCGATTTTTCGGCCGTAGAGCAGGTCTAGCGGAATGCCGCGCACGGCAATCTGCGAGGCCAGGCCGCCGATGTTGTTCGATGTGATTGACACCGATGCATCATTCTTGAGGGCCTGCACCAGCGAGGTGGCTTGCTGATTGTCCATCAACTCGCGCGTCACCACGTCCACGCTATACGGCGTATCGCGCAGCGATTTGTCGCCGAGTGCGCCCAGGTTGGCGTTCTCCTCGCGATACAGGGGATCGGCGGCACCGGTGACCGTGACCGCTGGCAGCGCCACGACGACTTCCGAGGTTTGTGTCTGAGTGGTATTCGCTTCCTGCGCATGCCCCGTTCCTGCGCACAGCGTGATGCCCAGCGTGGCCGTGCGCAGAGCCATGCTCAGGCGCGACAACCGGAGTTCTGCTGCCCCCGTTGGCAACATTGAAGTAGTTTGCATCGATCGAATGGTTATGAAGTGAAGGTGGCTAATGTGGGTGCATCGGTTGACGCAGTGGTCTCGTTGCTCTTGACCCTCGGTGTCTTGCGGCGCCCCGCTGTTGAAAACCGGTCGAGCCGCTAATGCGGCTGGAAAGCCTGCGACAACGCGCCGGCAAGGTAGCGCCGCATCCGGGCGGTGTCGTCCACGACATTGCCCAGACGACCGAAGTCATGGACCATGCCCGGCCAGGTCACGGTCTCGACGGACACGCCGGCCGACTGGAGTCTTTGCGCATACGCGTTGCCTTCGTCGACCAGCGGGTCGAATTCGGCGAGCAGGATGACGGCAGGTGCCAGACCGGACAGGTCGGGCGCTTCAAGCGGTGCAAAGCGCCAGTCCGTGCGGTCGGTCTCATCTCGCAGGTAATGGCGGAACATCCACTGCAACGTGCGTTTCTCGAGCAGGAGACCGCTGGCGTAGCGTTGATGCGAGGCCGAATCCTGGTGCGCGCTGGTGCAGGGGTAGAGCAACAGTTGTAGCAGCGGTTGCGGCTGACCCGCTTGCCGCGCAGCCAGGCAGAGCGCGGTCGCCAGCGTGCCGCCCGCGCTGTCGCCGCCAATGGCGATGCGCCGGGCGTCGAGGCCGACTTCGCCAGCGTGCGCGCGTAGCCATGCGTAGGCGTCCTCGGCGTCGAGAAAGGCGGTCGGGAATTTATGCTCCGGTGCGAGTCGGTAGTCGATGGCCAGGACGGCACACCCGGCCTCGTGCGCCAGATCGCGGCATAGCGAGTCATGGGAGTCGAGCCCGCCCACCACATAGCCGCCGCCGTGGAAATACAGCAGTACCGGTGTCGGGCCATTGGCGGCGCACCGGTAGAGCCGGGCTGGCAGGGCGCAGCCGTCCCGCGCACGAATACTCAGCGATTCGGTATCGACCTCGCTACCGGGGCCGTCAAGCGAGTGCGTGGCGGCGTTGTAGGCCGACCGGGCTTCGGCCGGCGTCATTTCGCTCATGGGCCGGCGTTTCTGATCCGCAAGTGCGGCAAATTCCAGGAACGCTTCGAGATCTGGGTGCAAAGGCATGGATTTTTCTCAGTGCAACAACGACATCTCAGGCGCTGACCATCCGGTCGGAGTCCGAACAGCGGGCGCCAATTCAGAACCATGACGAACGGGCCGCCCGTTTGTTCACGCGGGTGGGTTGCCTGACTGAACAGGACGCGCCGCCAACCGTCATCTCCTGGCGGAAGTCTGAATTCAATGGGGGGAATGGGTATGCGGCGCGGCGGGCAGCAACGAGGGGGATGGCGGAGACTGGCGGCTGCCCTGGCACTGGGCGGCGGACTGATGACAGGTGTCGCGGCGGCGGCTGACGGCGTCGAAATTCGGCGTACTACGGATGGCATTCCTCACGTGAGGGCCGATGACTGGCATGCGCTGGGTGTGGGCGTAGGCTACGTACAGGCGCAAGACGCGTTATGTACGCTGGCCGAGGGGTTCCTGACCTTTGCCGGCGAGCGTTCGCGCTATTTCGGCGCAGACGCCAGACCGGCGCGCAATGCCACGTTCGGCCGCCCGCGCAACATCGAGCTGGACACATTCTTTCGCAGCGCGGCCGACGACATGGCCGTTGCCCGCTTCGCCAGCGATCAACCGCGCGACCTGAACACGCTGATCGAAGGTTTTGCCGATGGCTATAACCGTTACCTGCGCGAGGCACGCAGCGCCGGGCAACCCGCGTCCTGTGTGTCGCAGCCGTGGGTGCGCGAAATCTCCTCCCGGGATATCTACCGGCGCATGGTGGCGGCGCAGTTGGCGGCGGGACTGGCGCGCTTCATTCCGGAAATCGCCAACGCGCAGCCGCCCGGCGCCTCGCGGCGCACGGCAGACACCGTCGGCGAGGTGGGGCACAGCCGGCCTTCGCTGCGCGCTCGGCTCGAGATGCCGGTGGGCGATCAGCCGGGACTGGGCAGCAACGCCCTGGCATTTGGCGGCGCTGTGACGGGCGGGCAGGGCGGTGTGCTGCTCGGCAATCCGCATTGGTACTGGGGCGGACCGGACCGCTTCTATCAGATGCATCTGACGATTCCCGGCAAGATGGACGTGGCTGGCGTGGCGTTTCTCGGTATCCCGGTAGTCATGATCGGCTTCAACGCGGACGTAGCGTGGAGCCACACGGTATCGGCGGCGCGCCGCTTCGGCCTGTTCGACCTGACGCTGGATCCGTCCGATCCCACGCACTATCGCTGGCGTGGTGAATCGGTGCCGATGGAGGCGCGCACGGTGACGATCGATGTGCGCGATGCCGATGGCGAGGTACGCCAGAGGCGTCGCACCCTCTATCGCACCCGATTCGGGCCGGTGATCGATCTTGGTGGACATCATGCAGCGTTCGCCTGGGGGCATGCCCATGCGCTGGCGATCCGCGATATCAATGCCGAGAACTTTCGCATCTTCCGCAACTTTTTCTACTGGAACCAGGCGAAGTCGCTCGACGACTTCATTGCCATTGAGCGCCGGGAGGCCGCCGTGCCCTGGGTCAATACGCTGGCCATTGGGCGTGGCGATAACCGGGTCTGGTACGGCGATGTGGGTGCCGCGCCCAACGTCCCGGACGCGCAACGCGGGCAGTGCGCAACGGCCCTGTCCAAGGCGTTCGCGACCGTCGATCCCCTCACGCCTGTGCTCGACGGCAGCGAGCCTGCGTGCGACTGGCAGAACGCCGCCGGGGCGGTACAGGCCGGCGCGATGCCCGCAGAGGCTATGCCATCGCTGCTGCGCGACGACTATGTCGCCAATATGAACGACAGCTACTGGCTGACCAATCCACGGCATCCACTGGAAGGCTATCCACGGGGGCTGGGCGGCGAGCGTCAGCCGCTGAGCTTGCGCAGCCGTCTGGGCTTTCGAATGGCTGACGAGATCGCGGCATCGTCGCCAGGCTCGGCCGCCGCGGTGGCGAAGGGGCTGATGGCGCGCACGCTCGATGCGCGTGTCTATTCCGCTGACCTGTTCAAGGACGCGTTGCTCGTGCGCGCCTGTATGCAGCCGAGCGTCAGGGGCGAAGGGGACGCCGGGGATGTCGGTGCTGCCGGCGAGATCAGTCTGAAGCGCGCGTGCGCGTTACTGCGACGCTGGGATAACACGGGCGGTACCGAGGCGCGTGGCGCGCTGCTCTGGTCGACGTTCTGGACCGGACTCGCGAAGCCGCCGATGGACGAGTTCTATCGCGTGACGTTTTCGGCGGACGACCCGCTGAATACGCCACGTGTGCCCGCAGCCGCCACCGGCGGGCAGGAGGCGGCGCGCGCGCTGGCCCTGGCCGTGCGCAAGCTGACGCGCACCGCAGGGGCGCTCGGCACGCCGCTCGGCGTCACGCAGTTCGTGCGCACCGAGGGGCAGCGTGTGCCGCTCTACGGCGGCTGCCAGGACGTCGGCTATTTCGCGGTGACTTGCAATGCGGATCACAGTCCGGTCATGGGGCCCGATACGCACGGCAACAGCTATCTGCAGGTCGTGTATTTCGATGCGAACGGCGTGCAGGCGCGCACGTTGCTGGCGCACGGACTGCAAGACACGGCCGTAGACAACGGTGCCGGCGGTGCGGCCGTTCGGCGCTATGCCCGCAAGGACTGGCTGCCATTTCCGTTCCGCGAGGCCGACATCGCGCGTGATCCGCACCTGCGCCGGATCACCTTGGGGCCATGAGTCGATGCAAGCAGCCGACGCAAGCCTCTGAACAGATTGCGTGCTGTTTCGTCCTTGTCAGCGAAGACCCGACCGCGATCCCTGTGGCGGGCCGGATTGATCTAACGAACAAGGATGCCGCATGTCTACCAGTTGCTTCGATCGTGAAGACGAAACCTTTATCGTGCTGGTGAACCACGAGGACCAGTATTCGATCTGGCCGCATTGGAAGGCCGTGCCCGGGGGCTGGAGTGCCGTCGAGGGTGTCAAGGGCGACAAGAAAACCGTGATCGAGTACGTCGAAAAGACGTGGGTCGACATGCGTCCGCGGTCGCTGCGCGAGTGGATGGATCAACAGACCGTCGGCAACCCGGACTGAACGGCATGCCCGCACCGCTCACGCTGCTCTGCCTGCCCTGCGCAGGTGCGAGCGCCACCATGTACCTGCGCTGGCGTCGAACGCTGCCCGCCTGGATCGATGTGTTACCCGTGGAGCTGCCCGGTCGCGGTGGCCGCATCGCCGAGCCCTTCGTCGAGGATTTCGAGGCGATGGTGGTGCGGCTGTGCGACGAGCAGCGACACGCGTTGCAGGGCCGCTACGCGTTATTCGGTCACAGCATGGGCGCGTTGCTCGCGTATGGCATTGCGCGACGCCAGTTGGCGCAGGGCGCGCCTCTGCCGCTGGCGCTACTGCTGTCGGGCAGCCCGGCACCCTCGCAGCGCGATGCCGAGCGCTTTGCCGGAAAGGACGACGACGCCTCGTTGATCGAGGATCTGCGCCGGCAGGGCGGCACGCCCGAGGCGGTGTTCGAGTCGCCGGACCTGATGCGTCTGACGCTGGACGCACTCGGTGCCGACTATCGCGTTTGCGAGAGCTTTCGGCGTGCGGCACCGGCGGGATTGCCGGTGCCGATCCATGCGTTGGCGGGCCGTCAGGACCCGATCACGGCCGAGCGCATCGAGGCCTGGCGCGAGGAAGGGACTTCGGATTTTTCGCTCGACTGGTTCGATGGCAATCACTTCTTCGTGCGCCACGACGAGCCGCAAGTGCTGGCGGCCGTGGCACGCAGGCTGGCGCAGAGCGTGCCGGAGGGTGCCGATGTTGCGCGTGCCATTGCCTGAATTGCATGGCGCGGCGAGCGACGCCATCGAGGTGTATCGCATCGACCTGTCGCTCGACCATGAACCGGCCCACGCACTGGCATCGCTCGATCCTGCGGAACGTGAGCGAGCCACACGCTTCGTGCAGTGTGCGGACCGGGTGCGGTTTGCGGTCACACGTGCAGCGGTGCGTCGGTTGCTCGCCTCCCGCATCGGCTGCACGCCCGAGAGGGTGCGGTTTGCGCTGGACCGTCACGGCAAACCGCATGTGGCGGGCGTGACGAATATGCCGTTCAACGTCACGCACTCGGGTGAGCATGCGCTGATCGCCATCGGAGACGGCGCCCGAATCGATGCGCTTGGTGTCGATATCGAGGCGTGCCGGCCCGAAGGGCACGTGATGGCGATTCTCGATACCGCGTTCGCCGTCAGTGAGCAGAACCGGATACGGGCCGCCGCCGACCCGCTCGGTGCGCTGTACCGGCACTGGACCGCCAAGGAAGCCGTACTGAAGGCCGTAGGAGTTGGCGTGGCCGAGCATCTGCTGACGGTCACGGTGGATCCCGAGTCGGCCGGCAGCGCGAGACATACCCATCTCCGCGAAATCATCGTCCGCAGCCAGCTGGCTGAATGGACTTCATTGCAAGCCATGACGCTTGCCATGCCCGACGGCTATGTCGCCGCGCTGGCATGGCGTATCAAGGAGCATTCATGCAAGACATCATGACCCGCTTCGAACGGCGGGCTCCCGTCGGATCCGACCTGCCCGTGCTGATTTCGCCGGCCATGCCGGGGCAATCGCTGCAGTCTGGCCTGGCGCAGTTTCGTGACGCTATCGAGACGGCGCTGCATGTCGTGGGCGGCGTGCTGCTGCGCGGCTTCGATGTGCCGAGCGTCGACGCCTTTCAGCAGTTCGCCGCCGCATTCGGTCACCCCTTGCTGAAGTACGAATTCGCCTCCACGCCGCGCAGTGCGGTGTCGTCGTCGGGAATCTATACGTCGACCGAATATCCCGCCCATCAGCACATACCGCTGCACAACGAGCAGGCTTATACGCGCGAATGGCCGATGAAGATCTGGTTCCACTGCGTGACGGCATCGCCGGAAGGCGGCGAGACCCCCATCGCGGACAGCCGTGCCATCTACCGTCGTATGCCGGTCGCCATTCGCGAGCGCTTTGCGCCCGGCATTCTGTACGTGCGCAACTACGGCGAATTCGATGTGCCGTGGCAGAAGGTGTTCAACACCGAAGTCCGCGCGGAAGTGGAGGGGTTCTGCCAGCGCGCGGGCATTCAGTGGGAATGGAAGGAAGACGACGCGCTGCGCACCACGCAGTTGTGCCAGGCGGTGGAGACGCATCCCGTCACGGGAGAGAGGGTGTGGTTCAACCAGGCGCACCTGTTCCATGTCTCGAACCTGCAGCCCGAGGTGCGTGAGTCGCTCGAAGCGCTCGTTGGCGAGGAAAACCTGCCGCGTAATACGTATTACGCCGACGGTTCGCCGATCCCCGACGCGATTTTCGACGAAGTACGTCGCGTGCTGGACGCCGAGACCGTGTCGTTCCGCTGGGAAGAGGGCGACGTGCTGATGCTCGACAACATGCTGGCCGCCCATGCGCGTTCGCCATTCAAGGGGCCGCGCAAAGTCGTCGTGGCAATGGCCGAGCCGCATGGCAACCTGGGCCGATTCTGAGTCGGGATCACACATGAACACACAGCAGCTTTCTGACCAGCACCCCGTCGACTTTGTTGCCCACCTGCAGGCGCTGGCTACGCAGCGGCCGGAGGATACGGCATTGATCGTGGTGAAGGATGACGGCGAAGGCGTCATGGAAACCACGCTCTCGTATCGAGTCTTCGCACAGCGAACGCGTGCGCTGGCGGCCGTGTTGCAGCAGCACCGGGGGCAGGGCGAGCGCGCGCTGGTGATGCTCGACAATGACGATCACTACGCCGTGTCGATGTTCGCGTGCTTCTACGCCGGCACGATCGCGGTGCCGGTCTTTCCGCCTGAGTCGGCACGACCGCAGCATCTGGCGCGACTCATGGGGATCACCCGCGATGCGCAGGCGCGCTTTGTGCTGACCACCCAGGCCATGGCCAGCACCATCGGTCAGGCGATGGGCGCGGACGTCGCGGTGATTGCCGTCGACGCCATCGATCCGGGCATCGCCGATGCCTGGGTGTCATGCGTGCCGTCATCCGGCGATATCGCCTTCCTGCAGTACACGTCGGGATCGACGTCGGCCCCTAAGGGGGTCATGGTCACCCATGGCAACCTCATGGCCAACGAGCGTGCGATCCAGCAGGGGCTGGGCATCGGCCCCGATGACAAATTTGCCGTGTGGGCGCCGCTGTATCACGACATGGGGTTGATCGGAGGGCTGCTGCAGCCGTTCTACAGCGGGATTCCGTGCGTGCTGACATCCCCGCGCTTTTTCCTCGAACGTCCGATCCGTTGGCTGGAGATGATCTCGCGGCATCGTGCCTCGCTCAGCGGCGGCCCGGACTTCGCCTACCGGTTGTGTTTGGAGCGGGTCAAGGATAGCCAGATCGCGGCGCTCGACCTCTCCAGCTGGCGCGTGGCCTACACGGGTGCCGAGCCGGTACGCAGCGACACGATGATCGACTTTGCCGAGCGATTCGCACCGGCGGGCTTCTCGCCGGAGGCCATCTATCCCTGCTACGGCCTGGCGGAAGCCACGTTGTTCGTGACGGGGGTGAAGCGCGGCGCCGGCATGTCCACGCAGGCGTTCGATAGCGACCGCCTGGCTGGCGGCCAGGGCGTGAGTGCGGAGGACGGCAAGGTACTGGTGGGCTGCGGCACCGTCACGGATGGCCATGCCGTGCGCATCGCGGCCCATGACGGCACAGCGCTGCCGGAGGGCGAGATCGGCGAAATCTGGGCCAGTGGTGACAGCATCGGCGCGGGCTACTGGGGCAAGCCCAAGGAAACCGCAGACACGTTCGTCGAGCGCGACGGCCAGCGCTGGTTGCGCACCGGCGATCTGGGCTTCCTGCACGGCGGCCATCTCTATGTGACGGGACGCATCAAGGACCTGATCATCGTGCGTGGCCACAACCTGTATCCGCAGGATATCGAGCGGGTCATCGAAGCCGACGTGGATGTGGTGCGCAAAGGGCGTGTCGCCGCTTTCGCGGTGCGGCGCGAGGGCAGCGAGGGGATTGGCGTGGCTGTCGAGGTCTCGCGCAGCACACAGAAGCTCGTGCCGCCGTCGGCGCTGGTGGAGGCGCTGAGCGCTACCGTGAGCGAATGGTGTGGCGAAGCGCTGTCCGTCGTCGTACTGCTCAATCCGGGCGCGCTGCCGAAGACGTCGAGCGGGAAACTCCAGCGTGGGGCTTGCCGGCTCGGCTGGGAAGACGGATCGCTCGATGCCTACTCGGTATTCGAATATGGTGCGTTCGCGACCGGCCAGACCCCGGGCGCTGAGGTGGATGCGGCGCTCGACGACGTCGAGCAGGCGCTCGCGGGCATCTGGCGCCACGTCCTGGCTACGCCCGATGCGCCGATGGGGCGCACGACTCACTTCTTCCTTCAAGGGGGCAATTCGCTGACGGCCGCGCAAGTCGTGGCCCGCGTGGCGGCGCATTGGGACATCGATGTCACGACAGCGTTGCTGTTCGAACATCCCCGGCTGGGTGACTGTGCGGCGGCGATACGTCAGTCGCTGGCCAGCGGCGTACGCCGTGCCATGCCGACCGTGACGGTCCCGCAGGACGAACCGCTGCCGCTCTCGCATGCCCAGCAACGTCAGTGGTTCCTCTGGCATCTGGCACCCACCGGCACGGCGTATCACGTGGCGGGATCGCTTGCGTTGCACGGCGCGCTCGACGTGAATGCGCTGCACGGTGCGCTGCAAGGCGTTGTACAACGCCACGCCTCGTTACGCACGGTCTTTCAGGCTGGCACCGATGGCGAAGGCCGGCAAGTTGTGCTGCCCGCGTTGACGATTCCCCTGGAAGTTGTCGATCTCTCTGCCCTGCCGACGCAGGCGCGTCAGCGTGCAGCGGCAGACAAGACAGCGGACCTCACGGGGCAGCCGTTCGATCTGACCCGAGGCCCGTTGCTGCGCGTGCTGCTGCTGCGCATGGCGCCGCACGCACACCAGCTCGTGGTCGTGATGCACCACATCGTCGCCGACGGTGTTTCCATGGGGATCTGGCTCGATGACCTCGCGCGTGCCTACGTGGGTCAGGGCGATGCAGCACCGCTGCCGCGCCAGTACGTCGACTACGCGGCATGGCAAACCCAGTGGCTGGCGGCCGGCGAACGTGATCGGCAACTGAGCTACTGGCGCGAGGCGCTTGGCACCGTGCATCCTGTACTGGCCCTGCCGGTCGATCATCCGCGCGAAGCGGTGGCGCGATACCGCGCAGCGGTGCATGACATCGACCTACCGGTCGATTTGCTGACCGGCTTGCGCCAGACGGCGGTGTCGCACGACGCCACGTTGTTCATGGTGACACTGGCGGCGCTGCAAACGCTGCTGTTCCGCTATACGGCGCAGCCGGACGTGCGTGTGGGCGTGCCGGTTGCCAATCGCCAGCACCCCGGCACCGACGCCGTGATCGGCATGTTCGTCAACACGCTGGTGCTGCGCAACCCGATGGGCGACCGCATGCGTCTGGCGGATGTGCTGGCGCAGGCGAAGACGTCCACGCTCGGCGCGCTGGCCCATCAAGATCTGCCGTTCGAGCAACTGGTGGAAGCGCTTCAGCCGGGGCGCAGCCTGAGCCACAGCCCGCTGTTTCAGGTGCTCTTCAACTATCGAAACGACGATTACACGACGTTCGAACGGCTGACCGGACTGCAGGCGAGAGGCGGTGCGGTTCCCGGTCAGGCGGCGCAGTTCGAGTTGTCCGTCGAGATCCACGAGCTTGCCGCGGGTGCGGCGCGGATCCGGCTGATCTACGCGCAGGAACTGTTCGAGCCGGCGACCATGGCCCGCGTCGGTGAGCATTACCTGCGCGTGCTGGACAGTATGGCCGCACGGCCCGATAGCGCCGTGGGCGACGTGCCGCTGCTGAGCCAGTCGGAGCAGGCGTTGCAGCGTGCGTGGAGCCATGGCCCTGCGAGCCACATGAGGGAATGCCTCGTGCACGCCCGGTTCGAGCGCGAGGTCGCGCGGCAACCGCAGGCCATTGCGCTGCGCTTCGACGACGTGGCGCTGGACTACGCTACGCTCAACGCGCGCGCCAATCAGTTGGCCCATCATCTGATCGGTCTTGGTGTTAGACGCGAGACGTGCGTCGGCATCGCCATGGCGCGTTCGGTGGAGATGGTGGTCAGCCTGTTGGCCATCATGAAGGCCGGCGGCGCCTACGTGCCGATCGATCCCGAGTATCCGGCCGATCGCATCGCGTACATGCTCGAAGACAGTGCCGTGCCGCTGTTGCTGACCCAGCAGTCGCTCGCCGCGGCCCTGCCGGTGTCGGACAAGGTCTCGCGGGTGGTCGTGGATGCGCTGGCACCGACGCTGGCCGCGCAGCCGACGCACAATCCCGACGTTGAGCTCGACGGTGAGAACCTTGTCTACCTGATCTATACGTCGGGGTCCACGGGCCGGCCCAAGGGCGCAGGCAACCGCCATCGTGCGCTGTGCAACCGGCTGGCGTGGGGGCAGGCGCATCAGCCGCTGGCGTCGGGCGACACGGTGTTGCAGAAGACGCCGTTCAGCTTCGATATTTCGTTCTGGGAATTCTTCTGGCCGTTGACCACGGGCGCCACGCTGGCGCTGGCGGGGCCAGGCGATCATCGCGATCCCGCGCGGCTGGTGGCACTGATTGCGCAGCATGCGGTGACGACGATCCATTTCGTGCCGTCGATGCTCCAGGCGTTCATGGCCCATGGTGGTGCCCCGTCTTGCGAGGGCCTGCGGCGCATCGTGTGCAGCGGTGAGGCGTTGCCCGCCGATCTGCAGGTGCGCGTGCTGGACGCTTTTCCGCACGCCACGTTGCTCAATCTCTATGGCCCGACCGAAGCGGCCATCGAAGCGACTTACTGGGATTGCCGTCGCGATGGCGCGTCGACGGTGCCGATTGGCAATCCGATTGCCAACCTGAAGACGTACGTGCTCGATGGTGGCCTGCAGCCAGTGCCGCAAGGCGTGGCGGGCGAACTGTACCTCGGTGGTGCGGGACTGGCGCGCGGCTACTGGAACCGGCCGGGTCTGTCGGCGCAACGGTTTGTCGCCGATCCCTTCGATGCCGCGGGTGGTCGCCTGTATCGCACGGGCGATCTGGTGCGGTGGCGTGCCGACGGGCAGATCGAATATCTCGGCCGCATCGACCATCAGATCAAGGTGCGGGGTTTTCGCATCGAGCTTGGCGAAGTGGAGGCGGCACTGCTCGATCTGGACGGCGTGCATGAGGCCGTGGTAGTGGCGCAGCAGTTGGGGGCGGATCAGCGGCTCGTTGCCTACGTGCAGGGCGCGTTGCCGGAAGGCGCGGATCTCAAGGCCGCGCTGGGCCGCGTGCTGCCCGACTACATGGTGCCATCGCTGATCGTGCGTCTGGGCGTCATGCCGCTCAACAGCAACGGCAAGGTCGATCGCAAGGCACTGCCTGTGCCCGAGGCCGTGAGTCTGCAACCCTACGAGGCGCCCACGGGCGAGATTGGTCATGCGTTGGCGGCCATCTGGGCCGAAGTCTTGCATCTCGAGCGCGTGGGTCAGCACGATAACTTCTTCGATATCGGTGGGCATTCGTTGCTGCTGATCCGCGTGCACCGTCTGCTGGAAGATCGTCTTGCCGTGAAGGTGTCGTTGATGGACTTGTTTCAGTACCCGACCATCGGCGCGCTGGCGCGGCATCTCGAACAGGGCGGTGACACCGCGCAAGCCGATGCCGATGCCGACAACCGCCAGCGGGCGCTGCGGCAACGCGAGGCGAGGCTGCGTCGCGGCCGTTGCGCGGCAGGAGTCAACTGATGCAGCGCTATGAAGCCTTGACTGATGCCACCGGGCTGGAGATTGCGATTGTCGGCATGTCGGGACGCTTTCCCGATGCCCCCGATGTGGATGCGCTGTGGCGCAACATTCGTGACGGCGTGGAGTCGGTGTCCGAATTCGGCGACGCCGAACTCGATGCTGCCGGTGTGCCGCCGACGGTGCGCCGCGATCCCGGCTTCGTCAACGCCGGCGTGCGCTTTGCCGGGGCCGACCTGTTCGATGCGGCGTTCTTCGGCTATGCACCGCGCGAGGCCGAATCGCTCGATCCGCAGCAGCGCATATTCCTGGAATGCGCGTGGCAGGCACTGGAGCACGCGGGCTACGATGCGTCGCGCATCGCCGTGCCGGTGGGTGTCTACGCCGGGTGCGGCGCCAATCTCTATCTGATGCGGCATCTGTTGCCGCGATGCGAGCTTGGCGCGGGTGCCGGCATTGCCGAACTGATCGGGCTGATGAACGGCAACGCCAACGACGCGCTCAGTACACGCGTTGCGTACAAGCTGAATCTCCGGGGGCCCGCCGTCACGGTGCAGACAGCGTGCTCGACGTCGCTCGTTGCGGTGCATATGGCATGCGAAGCATTGCTGTCCGAAGCCTGCGATATGGCGCTGGCGGGCGGCGTGTGGCTGAACCTGCTACAGGATGCGGGTTATCGCCATCAGGCCGGCGCGATTCTGTCGTCGGATGGTCACTGCCGGGCTTTTGACGCGAAGGCCGACGGCACCGTGCTGGGCAGCGGTGCGGGCATCGTCGTGCTCAAACGTCTGGCGCAGGCGCTCGACGACGGCGATACGATCCACGCCGTGATTCGCGCCACGGCGATCAATAACGATGGCGCGGACAAGATCGGCTACACCGCGCCGAGCGTGACGGGGCAGGCGGCGGTCATCGGCATGGCGCAGATGCTGGCCGACGTATCGCCGGATTCGATCGGCTATGTGGAAGCGCATGGCACTGGCACCACGCTGGGCGATCCGATCGAGATTGCCGCGCTGACGCAGGCGTTTCGCGTCGGCACCGAGCGCCGGCAGTTCTGCGCGGTGGGATCGGTCAAGACCAATATCGGTCATCTCGACGCCGCAGCAGGTGTGGCGGGACTCATCAAAACGGTGCAGGCGCTGCGGCATCGCACGTTGCCTCCCAGTCTTCATTTCGCATACCCCAACCCGCGGATCGATTTCGCGGGCAGCCCCTTCTACGTCAATACGCAAACAAGCCCCTGGCCGGCAGGCCAGACACCGCGCCGCGCCGGCGTCAGCTCATTCGGTATGGGCGGCACCAATGCGCACGCCGTGCTGGAAGAGGCCCCGCGGCAGCGAGCCGTGAGCCATTCGGCATCTGCGCAACTGCTGCTGGTGTCCGCGCGCAGCGAGCAGGCCGTTGTGCAGGCCGTGGACGCATTGGACGAGCATCTGCACCATGCGCCCGATCTGGCGCTTGACGACGTCGCGCACACCCTCGCCACCGGGCGTCGCCGCTTCGCTCATCGCGTGGCCGTGGTCGCCAGTGATTCGGCGCAAGCGGTTCAGACCCTGCGCGCGCGCGCACTGCCGGACTACGTCAGCGGCACGGTGTTGTCGGACGCCCCGTCGGTTGCGTTCCTGTTTCCGGGCCAGGGCGCGCAGCATGTGGCGATGGCACGCACGTTGTACGAGCGGGAGCCAATCTTCCGGGAGACAGTCGATCGCTGCTGCGAGGCGCTCCGTGTTCCGCTGGGTGACGATTTGCGTATGTGGCTCTATCCGAATGCCGACGGCGTGGATGAAGCCGCTGCGCAACTGGCGCGCACCGCATGGACACAGCCTGCGTTGTTCGTCATCGAATATGCGCTGGCCACGTTGTGGATGTCCTGGGGCGTGCGGCCCGACGCCATGATCGGTCACAGCATTGGCGAGTACGTGGCCGCGTGCATCGCGGGCGTATTTTCGCTCGACGATGCGCTCACGCTCGTGGTGGCGCGCGGCAAATTGATGCAGTCGAGCGCGCCGGGGGCGATGCTGGCGGTGAGCTTGCCCGAATCGGCGCTGGCCTCGTATCTGGCGTGTGGTTGCGATCTCGCGGCGGTCAATGCGGCGTCATTGTGCGTGCTGTCCGGTACGCCGGGCGCGATTGCGCAGGCAGAGCAGCAATTGACTGCCGAGGGTGTTGCCGTGCGCGCCCTGCATGTCTCGCATGCGTTTCACTCGGCACTGCTGGAGCCGGTTGTTGCGCAATTCGAGGCACTGGTGAGCCGGATGACCCTGCATGCGCCGACGCTGCCGTTCGTCTCCAATGTGACCGGACGATGGATCACGCAGGCGCAGGCGTGCAGTCCGCAATATTGGGCGCAGCACCTGCGCGGCACGGTGCGTTTTGCGGCCGGTCTCGACACACTGCTGGAAAAGGCTGACCGCATTCCACTCGAAGTCGGCCCCGGCGAAACGCTGGCGTCGCTCGCCAAACGCCATCCGAAGCTCGGTAAGCGTCCCGTGCTGCATACGCACGTGCATCCGAAGCGTGCGGCGCAGCAGGCCGAACAGCCGTTGCGTTGTCTGGCGCAGTTGTGGGTGGCTGGCGTCGATATCGACGCGGCGCTCGCAACGCGCGCACTCCCCGGACGCCAACGCGTGCCGCTGCCGACCTATCCGTTCGAACGGCAGTCGTACTGGGTGCCGCTGGCGGACACTGCTACCGCCGCCGCCACCTTGGCCAACGTGACGAATGCCACGGGGTCGCGCGACATGGATCACTGGTTCCACGTCCCCATCTTCCGTCGCACGGCGATGCCGGCGCCGCGTGCTGGCGCCGGTTGCACCCTGGTGCTTGGCGACGCGGACAGCTTGTCGGATCGACTGCTGCAGCAACTGACGTCGGACGATGCAGCGCGTGTGGTGAGCGTGGTGCCAGGGCCTGCATTCGCGCGCATCGATGCCCATCGTTACGTTGTGCAGCCCACGTCGGTGCAAGACCTCGAACAGGTGCTTCGCGCTGTCGACGCCGAGCTCGGGACCGTAGCGCACATCTGTCATCTGTGGAGCGCTGGCGGCAACGGATATGCGAGCCTGCTCGCGCTGGCGCAGGCGCTACAGGGCGCCGGTACACCGGCATCGATTCTCGTTGTGACCGATCAACTGGCCGACGTGTCCGGCACCGAGGCGCTCGATCCGGAGCGTGCCTTGCTGCTTGGCCCGACGCGGGTCATACCGCAGGAACTTCCGGGCGTCGCCTGCCGCCTCGTCGATATCGAACGTCCGGCGTCCGGTAGCGATGGCGAGACGCGTCTGGTCGAGCAACTGCGTGCGGAACTGTATGGCGACGGCACGCACGCGCTGCTGGCCTATCGCGGACCGCACCGCTGGGTGCGCGGATACGAACCCGTTGCCAACGCGGGTGCGGGGGCTGTGCGGCTGCGACAGGGTGGCGTCTACCTGATTACGGGCGGCTTAGGTGGCATCGGTCAGGCGCTGGCGCGCCATCTGGCAAGCCATTGGCAGGCGCGTCTGGTGCTGGTGTCGCGTCAGGCCGATCGCGTCGATCAAGCCGATCTCGAGGCATTCGCGGGCGCGCAAATCCTGCGGATTGCCGCCGACGTTACCGATGCCGAATCGATTCGTGCGGCAGTGGCACGGGCCCGCGAGCACTTTGGCGCGCTCCACGGTGTGATTCACGCGGCTGGCGTCTCGGCCGACGGCCTGATTGCACAGCGCTCCGAAGCGGTGGCCAAGCGGGTGTTCGCGCCGAAGATCGACGGCACCCGCCACCTGCTCGCCGCGCTGGGCGACGCTGCGCCGGACTTTGTCCTGCTTTGCTCGTCGCTTGCCAGCGTCGCCGGGGGGCTCGGGCGGGTCGACTACGCGGCGGCCAACGCTTATCTCGATGCCGTTGCCACGGCCCATCTGCGCACGGGGCGTTACCCGGTCATCTCGGTGAACTGGGACGGCTGGCGCGATGTGGGCATGGCGGCGGGACTGGCGTTGCCGGACGGCGTTGGCATTGCACCGGCGCAGGGCGCGCAGGCGTTCGAGCGCATTGTGAACGGTGCGCCGGTGCCGCAGATGCTGGTGGTGACCACCGATCTCGACAGTCGCCTGCGCGGGCTCGACGCCGATCTGCTGGCGGCCATCGAGGTGGCGCAACTGGCGGCGCGTGCGCGACATCCGCGTCCCGCGCTGCGCACGGCATTCGTCGAGCCGGTGGACGACCTCAGCATCGGCCTGGCCGATCTGTGGGGCGACCTGCTCGGGGTAGACGGTGTCGGCGTGCATGACAACCTGTTCGAGCTTGGCGGCGATTCGCTGCTCGCGATCCAACTGCTTGCGAGTGTGCGGGCGGCATGGGGCGTGGACGTGCATCCCTCGGCTTTCTTCCGGCTACCGACCATCGATGCCCTCGGCATTCTCGTGGAATCCAAATTGATCGAGCAAATTCAGGCGCAGGAGACCGCGTCTGCCCCCTCTGTTTGACGTCAGCCAGCCATTCGTTATGCCAGATATTTCCGCTCGACGCGCCGGCCTGAGCCCGGCGCAACTCGCGCTGTTGCGCGACCGTCTGCGTGGCAACCCCGCTGCGCGCACCGACGACGCCATCACGCCACGCGGCACCGAAGCCCCCACGCCGTTGTCGTTCGCCCAGCAGCGCTTGTGGTTTGCGTGGAAACTCGATCCGCAAAGCACGGCGTACCACCTCTGCGGCGGTCTGCGCTTCGAAGGCGTACTCGACACAGAGGCGCTACGCCAAAGTTTCGATACGCTGGTCGCGCGCCATGAGGCGTTGCGCACCGTGTTCCGTTCCAACGACACCGGCGCGCCCGAGCAGATCGTGCAGGCGACGGCCGCCGTGTCACTCGAATGGGGCGACGCTGCCCCCGACGGCCTGCCTGCGGCGGTGCGACGGCTCTGCGATACGCCGTTCGATCTGGCGCGCGGACCGTTGCTGCGTGCCGTGCTGTTCAAGACCGGCGACGCGGCTCATGAACTGATCGTCGTCATGCATCACATCGTTTCCGATGCGTGGTCGACGCAACTGATTCTCGATGAATTGGCGAGTGCCTATCGCGCTGAGCTGGACGGCCGTCCCGCGCAACTGACGGCGCTCGCCATCCAGTACGCCGACTACGCGCTGTGGCAACGCCAGTGGCTGGGTAACGGTGAGGCAGCGCGGCAACTCGACTACTGGCGCACCCAACTGGGCAGCGAGCATACGGTGTTGCAACTGCCGACGAACGCGCCGCGCCAGGCATTGGCGAGCTATCACGCCGCGAATCACGCGCTGACTTTGCCGCCCGAGGTGCTGGCGCAGGCCAAGCAGCGCGCGCAGGCGGCTGAATGCACGTTGTTTGCCGTATTGCTGGCGGCGTTTCAGGCGCTCATGCACCGCTATACCGGGCAGGTGGTGATTCGCGCCGGCGTGCCGTTCGCTAACCGTAATCGTGCGGAAACGGCCGGGGTGGTGGGCTTCTTCATCAATACTCAGGTGTTGCAGTCGACCATCGACGTGCAGACCACGCTCGCGCAACTGGTGGCTCAGGTACGCGACGCGTCGGCGGGCGCGCAGGCGCATCAGGATCTGCCGTTCGAGCAACTGGTAGAGGCGTTGCAGCCGGAGCGCAGTCTGAGTCATCACCCGCTGTTTCAGGTGATGTTCAACCATGTGCGGCGCGACGCGCGATCGCTGGCCGAGTGGCCTGGACTGAGCGTCACACGACTGGACTTGCCGCATCAGTCGGCGCAGTTTGAACTCGTGCTGGAGAGCATCGAGCAGGAAGACGGTCAGTTGCAACTGGCGTTGCGCTATGCCGCTGAACTCTTCACGGCAGGGACGATTGCGCGCATGGCCGAGCACTACGTGGCCATGGTGCGTGCACTGGCGACCCAGCCGGATACGCCCGTGAGCGACGTGACGCTGCTGGGCGACGAGGAACAGGCGCAACTGCATCGATTCAGCGTTAATGCGGATTCTCACGGCACGCCCGAGCCGGTGCATCACCAGATCGAGCGACAGGTCCGCGCGCATCCGGATTCGGTAGCCCTCGTGTTCGGCGAGCAGTCGCTGAG
>NZ_JBIUZU010000013.1:0-139918 GCF_044745225.1 Pandoraea sp. NPDC087047 | reverse complement strand
CCGCTCGAAAACCACTAACCACCGGGCTTTCCAGCCCGTCGCCCCAACTCCGTCGCCGCTTGCGCTGCGTCGCTGTCGTTGCGAGAGACGAGATAGTAGTGAAAACCCCGAACCCTGGCAAGCACTTTGTGAAAATAATTTGAAAAGGGCAAAAAAAGGCCCGCGTCGTGGGCGGGCCAAGATCCATGGGACAGGACACATGGAGGAGACGGACCCAATGTATCCGGGCCGCCCCCGACGACGCAACGAATGAAATCGCATATGCTTCCTGAACGCTTGCCTATATGGAAAGACGGCGCCGGCGTCGATATCCCCCTTCTATATAAGAGCGTTCGAGATGTCCCTGTCACGCGTCCTCCGCTTGCTTCGCGCTCATTGCTCCCACCGTTGGCAAGTCGTCCGGCTCATACCACTCGTGCTCCTCGTTGCCGCCTGCATGTCGGTTCGTCCGCAGCCGGAGCCTTCTCAGTGGACGACCCACACGCCGGCCGCCACCCCCGGCGCGCTCGCCGCCGCGCTGGCCCCGGCGATCAGCACGCATCCGGGGCAGTCCGGCTTCCAACTGCTCGCGACGGGTTCATCCGCCTTCACCACCCGCCTCGCACTGGTGCAGGCCGCGCAGCATAGTCTGGACGTCCAGTACTACAGCGCGGGCGAAGACATCACCGGCCGTCTCCTGCTCCAGTCACTGATAGACGCCGCCAACCGCGGCGTGCGCATACGCATGCTGGTCGACGACATCAATCGCCGCCACACCGACCCCGTCTTCGCGGCGCTGGATCAGCACCCCAACATCGAAATCCGCGTCTTCAACCCGTTCGACACGCGCGACACCACCATCCTCGAGCGTGCGGGCAACCTGCTCTCGCAGTTCGACCAGCTCAACCGCCGCATGCACAACAAGGCGCTGGTCGCCGACAACCAGCTAGCCATCGTGGGTGGCCGCAATCTGGGAGACGAATACTTCGACGCCAATCCCGACCTCTCCTTCCGCGATTTCGATCTGCTGTGCGCGGGGCCTGTCGTCGACGCCATCTCCCGCAGCTTCGACCATTTCTGGACAAGCCCCCAGTCCTACCCGCTCAAGCAAGTCCAGTCGAAGATCGACCGGCAGACGCTGGACGACACCCGCGAAGCCCTGGCGCAACACTGGCGCGACGCCGAAAGCGTCCCCGCCGGACGCGAAGCGCTGCACCAGCCGCCCCTCGCCGCCAGCCTGCGCGACGGCACGGTCCCGCTCTTCTGGGCTCCCGCCGAACTCGCCGCCGACAGCCCCGACAAGCTCGACGTTCCCGCCGCCGAGACCCAAAGCGCACCCGCAGACAAACTGCGCCAACTCGCAGCGCACGCACAGCGCGAAGTTCTGATCATCTCCCCCTACTTCGTGCCGCTC
Source organism: Pandoraea sp. NPDC087047 (assembly GCF_044745225.1). Classification (NCBI taxonomy): domain Bacteria; kingdom Pseudomonadati; phylum Pseudomonadota; class Betaproteobacteria; order Burkholderiales; family Burkholderiaceae; genus Pandoraea; species Pandoraea sp. NPDC087047. The sequence goes on along the minus strand of NZ_JBIUZU010000013.1, from coordinate 138,525 downwards.
GACGGCGGCGTCCGATTCCTGTCGGCGTTAGCCGCACGCGGCGTCAAAGTGCGCGTGCTGACGAACTCCCTCGCCGCGACCGACGTCGTCCCAGTCCACGCAGGCTACGCCCGTTATCGCCCGGCCCTGCTGCAAGCCGGCATCGAGCTGTACGAATTCAAGCCCATCCGCACCAACGACGGCGAGTCCACCTCCCGGCGCGTCACGTTCGGCGGTTCGTCACGTGCGAGCCTGCACGGCAAGGCGTACATCATCGACCGGCGCGACGTCGTCCTCGGCTCGTTCAATCTCGATCCGCGTTCGGTCCGTCTGAACACTGAGCTGGCGCTCGTGATCCACAGCCCCGAGTTCGCCGAGCGCATGGCCGGGATCTTCGACCGGGCGACATCCCCCCGCACCAGCTTCCACGTCGAGCTGGTACCGCCAGGCACCGCGCCGCCCACGCCCACCCCGCCGACCATGCCCGCATTACGTTGGGTCGGCGAGGAGAACGGCCAGCCGCGCACGTTCGACGTCGAGCCCTACGCGTCTTTCGGACGTAACGCGGTCGCAGGCGCCTTCACCCTGTTACCGAGCGACGACCTGCTCTGAGCGTCGGGCTATCACCCTCACCCCCGACCCAAAACAAAAACCGCCGCCCCGGCATCCCGGGCGCGGCGGTGTCTCTTTCAGAGACGACGTCCCCCAGTCGATCAGAACTCGAACGTCGCGGACAACGTTGCGGAGCGCGCATCGCCCACCGCCACGAAGTACTGGCTGGCGCTCGACGGGTAATACGTCTTGTTGAATACGTTCTTGACGTTCAACTGATAGTGCACCGGATGACGTCCGATCTTCGTGTCGTACGTAGCAAACACATCGGCGACGAAATACGCCGGCAGCGTAAAGCTGTTCGCCGAATCCCCTGGACGCGACCCGATATACCGCCCCACGGCCCCCAGACGCAGGTTGCCGCTCCCATCCCCCAGCACCGGACCCCAGTCGTACACCCCGGCCAGCGACGCCGTATGACGTGCCGCATTCACCAGCGTATTGCCCGCATAAAGCGGATCGTCCGTGGTCTTCGCGTCGATGAATGCATAGCTGGCGATCACGTTCCAGCGCTGTCCGATCCGTCCCGACACATCGAGCTCGACCCCACGCGAGCGCGCCGCCCCCGACGTGCGCCAATCCAGCGAATTCGTCGCGCTATTGAACTGCGACACGAGCACGTTCCGCTTATCGATGTCGAACACCGCCAGCGTACCGCTCAGCCCGCTCGGCATATCGAGCTTCGCCCCGACCTCATACGACTTGGCGTGCTCCGGCGCGACATTCGAATCGATCACCGTCCCACCCGAGAGCGGCGCGATGGTCGACGTCGGCTTGAGCGACTCGGAATAGCTGCCATACAGCGACAGATAGTCCCTCACCTTATAGACGACACCCGCGCGCGGCAGCCACTTCGAGTCGCTGATGTCCGTATTCGCCTTGAACGGACGGCCCTTGCCCGCGAACTGGCTATACGTCAGCAGACGCACCCCGCCCACCACGATCCATCGGTCGGTCACGTGAATGGCGTCCTGGAAGAAGAGCGACGCGTCGTGCAGCGTATCGGTCTGATCGCTGTCGCTCGCGGACACCGTGGTCGGAATCACCTCGCAGCCGTACACCGGATTCAGGTACGAGAACGTGCACTTCGCCGCCTGACGAATCAGGTCGCGCCGGTAAATGCGCCGGTATTCCCAATCGCCGCCGAACTGCAAGTCGTGGCGCATGCCCGCCACGTTCACCTTGCCATCGAGGTAAGCCGTGCCGTAACTGTCGGTGCTGTCCGAGCCGCGCGTGCCGTCGTTGCTGCGCGAGATGATCCCCGTCAACGGATTCACGCCGGTGATGCGCAACTGCCCCGCATCGTAAGTCTCGGTGTTGTAGCTGTAGCCGAAGTGCGCCTTCCAGTCCGGATTGAACTGATGATCGACCGTAATCTGCGCCAGATGCGACTGCCCGGTCATCTCGTTGTGCACGTCGTCCAGACGCTCGCGCGCCGAGATCGCGAGCGGCTTGTTCGTGGTCGGATCGATGACGGTGCCGCGATCGAACGGCGTCAGGAAATTGCGGTACTCGTACGACAGCACGACTTGCGTATCGCGTCCGTAGTACGCAAGCGTCGGTGCGACGAGCGTCTCCCGCTGCGAGCCGAAGTTACGCCAGTACTGCTGATTGTTCTGATCGACGACCAGCCGGTACGCAAGCCCCGAATCGCCGATCGGGCCGGTCGTGTCGAGCGTCTCTTCCATGCCGTTCTTGCCGTGCCCGTAGGTCGTGCCGGCCACGCTCACTGCGGTGAAGGGCTTGAGCAGCGGACGCTTGCTGACAACGTTGATCACGCCCCCCGGGTCCATGATCCCGTACAGCAGCGACGTCGGCCCCTTGAGCACTTCGACCGAATCGGCGTTCGCGTTGAGCCCGCGGCCCTGCACGAGCGGCATGCCGTTATGCATGATCGAGCCGTCGCGATTGCCGCCGAAACCACGCTTGAGCAACGTGTCCTGCGTACCTGCAAGCGTATTGCCCTGCACGATGCCGCTGACATTGACGAGCGCATCGTCGAGCGTGCGGGCGCGCTGGTCCGCGAGCACCTGATGCGGCACCACGTTGATCGCCTGGGGGATGTCGAGGACGGGCGCATCGGATCGGGTGACATTGGCGTCCGCGGGCATGCGATACGCGTCGGACCAGGCCTGGCCCTGCACATGCGTGGTCGGCAGCGCCACGTCTCCCGATCCGCCGCCTGCGGCGAGCGTTGCCGCGACGGGCGCTGCCTGCGGCACCAGCGTGTACCCGGCGCCCTGCGGCGAGGCCGTCAGCCCGGTGCCGGCCAGCAACTGGCCGAACGCGCCCGCCACGTCGAAGCGGCCTTGCACGCCGGGGCTTTGCCGGCCCGCCGTCAACGTTGGCGTATACGTCAGGAGAATGCCTGCCTCACGGCCGAAGCGCGTGAGCACGGCGTCGAGCGCCCCCGCCGGAATGTCGTAGGCGCGCGCAGCCGCCGCGACCTTTGACGGCGCCTGCGGTTGGGCCGCCGTCTGCGCATGGGCGACGCTGGCCCCCAACGCGAGCGCGGCGCAGGCAAACGAAGCAAACGTCAGCGCAACGCCCGCGCAAATGCGACGTCGATGCAAACCGGAGGAAACACGCGGGAATTCGGGTAAAGCGACGGCCATGATGTGAGATCTCGTTCAGGCAATAAAGAGAAGGTTTCACTCCCCTTGTCACGCGAGACCGGCGAAACAGCTCACTGACCGTACAAAACACCGAAAAAAGTCGGCGGACGCGCCATCGGCGCCTATGCGCGCCTACCCGTACCTATGCGCGCCAAGCCCACCGACCGGCGCTCATCCGCGCGGCCCGACCGTTACCCAATACCGCGTGACGGACGCCACCGACACTGGCAACGCGTGCGGGAGCACGCCGAGGATCGCGTCGGTATCGGCAAGCGGATACGTTCCGGACACCCGCAACGAGGCGACCGCCGGATCGCACCGCAGATATCCGCGGCGATAGCGCGAGAGCTCGGCGAGGAACGCGTCGAGCCGCATATCGACGGCGACGAACATACCGTCCGCCCATGCCCCGTCGCCGTCCGTGAGCGGTTGCACCGGCCCCACGCCACCGGTATGGAATTGCGCTTGCTCCCTCGCGTGGACGATCTGCGCGCCCGCCGCATCGTTGGCCGACGCGGCTGCGGGCGTCACCCGGACCGCGCCTTCGAACACTTGCACCGTGGCGTCGCTGCTCCCCTGGGTCTGACGCACCACGAACCGCGTTCCCAGCGGCTCAAGCGTGCCGTGCGCCGTGGTCACGACCAGCGGGCGGGGCGGCACATGCCCGGCGTCCTTGCCGGTAGTGACCATGATTTCGCCGTCGACGAGGGCGATGCGTCGCACCTCACCGTCCATCGACAATCGCACGGCACTGCGCGTATTGAGGACGAGCGTCGTGCCGTCGGCAAGACGCAGCGTGCGGCGCTCGCCCACGCCGGTCCGTGCATCGGCACGCAGCCATTGGACAGTCAGCGGATCGCTGGCCACCCACGCGCCGGTGCCGACGAACAGCGCGCCGGCGATGGCCTTCACGGCCATGCGGCGACCACGCGAGCGCGGGGCGCGCAGGGCCGCCTGCGCGAGCGACGCGCCGAGCGTGTCCGACACATGACGCATGCGCCGGTCGGCGGTTTCGATGTGACGCCAGGCGCGCTCATGCTCGGGATGCGCCTCGCGCCAGCGCGCACAGGCTGCCCGCAGCGACTCGGTGGCATCGCCGCCTTGCAGCGTCACCCACCACTCGACGGCCTGCTGCGCGACACCGGCGTCGAATCCGGCAATGGCGCCGACCCGGCTCGTCATTGCGCCCCCATGGCGAAGAAGCACTGCGTACCCGCGCGCACCAGATGGCGTTTGACCGTCGCCAGCGAAATGCCGAGTTCGGCGGCGATCTCCGGATGCGTCAGCCCGTCCAGTTGTGCCAACAGGAACGCCCGTTTGGCGAGCGGCGGCAGACCGTCGAGGCAGCGGTCGATTTCGAGCAGCGTCTCGAGCACGACGGCACGTTCTTCGGGAGATGGTGCGAGCGCTTCGGGTTGTTGGGCCAGCGCGTCGAGGTAGGCACGCTCGATCTGCTCGCGACGCCAGTAGTTATAGAGAACGCGCTGGGCGACGGTCGTGAGGAAAGCCCGCGGCGACGCCAGCATGCTCGGCGGATCGCGCTCCAGCAGACGTACAAAGGTGTCGTGCGCGAGATCGGCCGCGCGATGCGAGCAGCCGGTCTTGCGATGCAGCCAGCCATGAAGCCAGCCGTGGTGATCGTTGTAGAGTCCCTGCAACGTGGTGTCGCGTTGCAGCGTGTCGTCGGCGGGCATACGCCCCTCCTGTCCCCGGGCCAGGTGTGGCCGCGAGGCTCAGGCACCGTTTTGCAAATGAGAATCGTTCGCAGTATAACAAACAAGTTCACACGGGACGACGCGCCGGATACCGTTGTCGCTACGCGTAGTGCGTAAGCGACAACGGTATCCGGCGGGGGGACTTGGGACGGTGAAACGGGAGTGCGAACGTGGACTGGCGCGATCAGTAATAAGCGTCTTCGAGCAGCATGTCTTCGAAGAACGCGCCGAAACGCTTCTGCGGGTCACGCAGATGGATTTCCAGAATCCAGCGCATGGCCGACGGCGTCGTCTCGAAATCCGCGAGCGAGCCGGTGTGGATCGCGGCGTGCGGGAAGTCCGACACGCGATGGCCGGGCAGATCGAAGTTCAGCGTCCAGCCCATTCGCCGGGCAACGTCGTCGGCATAGGCATACAGCGCCTGCCCCGTCGCCCCTTCGCGTTGCCATTTCTCGCGCACGTCGTGGAACAGCGCTTCGGCGTCGCGGGCGCAACGGGCGTATTCGTCATGCTCGCCCACGACGAAGCTCGCACCGCCGTCGCCTTCCCACGCTTCGAAGCGCGGGGCAATGTCGATGAAGAAAATGTCGTTCTCGCCGAGCACCACGCCGGGCTCGGACGGCGCACGCATCGGCTTGCGCGTGTTCTTGCCGAAGCGCACGCGCGTCGGGTGCCAGCTCAACTCCAGACCGGCCGACGTGAGCACGCCCCTGGCCATGGCGACGGCGTCTTCCTCGACCATGCCCGGGCGCACCTGCGCCGCGATATCGCGGATCGCCGCGCGGGTCTTGTTGCGGGCGGCGAGCATACCGTCGACCGAGAAAGCCGGGCCAACGCGCTCGGCCAGCGAGGCGTCGTCCGGGTAGCGGATCGCGGAGGCGGAAGCGGAAGCGGGGGAAGTCACTTGATTCGACATCGATAACCTCTCGTTGAAGCAGGGTTTGGGGGGAGATATCGCGACGGCGCATGCCGTCACCGACAGCCACGATTCTCCCGGCCCTGCCCCTGCCCGCCGTGCAACGCGAGCGGCCCGATTACGCCAAGCAGCGGCATCTTCGCGCCAGCGTCCGGCCGAAGTCTTGTCGATGCGACGCTTTCTGCCAAAATGGGTCGCATCACTGCCAGCCGCCGTCCTCTGTGCGCCGCCAACGGCGCGCCCGCCCCTCTTCCTGAGCCGCCATGATCCGAAACGTCGCCCTGCTGGTTTTTCCCGGTGTGCAATCGCTCGATGTGAGCGGGCCGCTGGATGTCTTCGCCGAAGCCAACCGTTTCCTGCTCCCCGGCGATCACTATCAGACGGAGGTCATCGGCACGCAGCACGGCGCCATTGCCTGCTCGAACGGCATGACGCTGCTGCCACGCCGTCACTATCAGGACGTGGGCGGGCATGTCGATCTGCTGCTGGTGGCGGGCGGCCCGTCGCTGTTGACGGACGATCTCGGCCCGAACGTCTACCGATGGCTGAACGATAGGGTCCCGCACGCGCGGCGCTACGGGTCGATCTGCAACGGCGCGCTGATCCTGGCGGCGGCCGGGTTGCTGGACGGCAAGCGCGTGACCACGCATTGGAACGATGTCGACGTGCTGGCCGAGCGCGCGCCCGGGGCGAACATCGAGGTCGACCGGCTATTCGTGCAGGACGGGAGCCTGTATACGTCGGCGGGGGTAACGGCGGGGATCGATCTGTCGCTGCATCTGCTCGCGCAGGATCACGGACAGGAGGTGGCGCTCAACGTCGCGAAGCGGTTGGTGGTTTTCACGCAGCGCGCGGGCGGGCAGTCGCAGTTCAGCCCGTACCTCACGCCGTACGCCGAGCCGAATTCGCCCGTCGCGCAAGTGCAGCAATACGTTCTGAAGCATCTGGCCGATCCGTTGTCGGTCGGCGATCTGGCCAGCGTGGCGAAGATGAGCGTGCGCAACTTCTCCCGCGTGTTCGCGCGCGACGCGGGCGTGACACCCGCCGATTTCGTGAGCGCCGCCCGGGTCGATGCCGCCCGGGTCATGCTGGAGAACGGCAACGCACCGCTCAAGACCGTGGCCTGGGAATGCGGTTTCGGCGATCCGCACAATATGCGCAAGGTGTTTCAGCGTCGCTTTGGCGTATCGCCGCAGCAGTACCGCGAGCACTTCGGGCAGCCGCAGGGTTGATGGCGGGGGCGACGTGGCTCCCCCGCCCCGCCGCCGATACGCGTGGCGATCTGCGCGCACGGCATCTGCGCCATGCGATTCGGGGTGGTGGCGACAAACGTCTCGACGATCGGCGGGATAGCGCAGAACTAGCCCGGCGCCCGGCCTAATGGAAAACATTTATTGACCGACCGGCCGGTCGGCTTATAATGCGTTGCATATCCCCACATACCGCGGAGGCCTTCCTCTATGTATACGCAAGCCATCGATCTGGCCGGCAACAGCCCCAAGGGCGTGCGCGCCCTGAGCGAGGCGGAGCAGGCGCAGCAAGCTCGCTTCGACGCGCGCGTCGCCGCCGACCAGAAGATCGAGCCGCAGGACTACATGCCCGCCGAGTATCGCAAGACACTCGTTCGCCAGATCTCCCAGCATGCGCACTCGGAAGTCGTCGGCATGCTGCCGGAAGGCAACTGGATCTCGCGCGCACCGAGCCTCAAGCGCAAAGCCATCCTGCTCGCCAAAGTGCAGGACGAAGCCGGCCACGGTCTGTATCTCTATTCCGCCGCCGAGACGCTCGGCACGTCGCGCGACCAGATGATCGACGCGCTGCACACCGGCCGCGCCAAGTACTCCAGCATCTTCAATTACCCCACGCTCACGTGGGCCGACGTCGGCGTGATCGGCTGGCTGGTCGACGGCGCCGCCATCATGAATCAGGTGCCGCTGTGCCGCTGCTCGTACGGCCCGTACGCGCGCGCCATGATCCGCGTGTGCAAGGAAGAGTCGTTCCACCAGCGTCAGGGCTTCGACGCCCTGCTCTCGATGATGAGCGGCACGCAAGCCCAGCGCGACATGGTGCAGGAAGCCGTGAATCGCTGGTGGTGGCCGGTGCTGATGATGTTCGGCCCGAGCGACAAGGAGTCGATCCACAGCACGCAAACCATGAAGTGGGGCATCAAGCGCATCTCGAACGACGACCTGCGCCAGAAGTTCGTCGACGCCGCCGTCGAACAGGCCAGGGTGCTCGGCGTGACCTTCCCCGATCCGGATCTGAAGTGGAACGAAGCCCGCAAGGCCCACGACTACGGCGAGATCGACTGGAGCGAATTCTGGCGTGTGGTCGGCGGTGACGGCCCGTGCAACAAGGAACGTGTCGGCACCCGCGTGGCCGCCCACGAGAAAGGCGCCTGGGTACGCGACGCCGCCCTCGCCCACGCTGCCAAGCAGCGCCAGCGCGCCGAGAAGCAGGCCGCCTGAGCGCGCCGCCCTCACAAGACATCAGGAACGATCATGACGCAAGCAAGCAACAAGGAATGGCCCCTCTGGGAAGTGTTCGTGCGCAGCAAAATGGGCCTCGAACACAAGCACAGCGGCAGCCTGCACGCCGCCGACGCCGAAATGGCGCTGCGCATGGCGCGCGACGTCTACACGCGCCGCCAGGAAGGCGTGAGCATCTGGGTCGTGCCGTCGGTTGCCATCACGGCATCGGCACCGGAAGACAAGGCCGAACTGTTCGATCCGGCCGCCGACAAGATCTACCGTCACCCGACCTTCTACCAACTGCCGGAAGAAGTGAACCACATGTAAGCGGCCGCGCGCCGACGTGCATCGCTCAACATCACGTCAACGGCGCGCCCCAAGCGAGACCCCAGAACATGAAACCGACGCAGGAACATCTGTCCTATCTGCTGCGCCTCGCCGACAACGCGCTGATCCTCGGTCAGCGCAACGCGGAATGGTGTGGTCACGGCCCCGTGCTGGAAGAAGACATCGCGCTCACCAACCTGAGCCTCGATCTCATCGGCCAGGCACGCATGCTGTATCAGCACGCCGCCAAGCTCGAAGCCGAACTCACCGGCGTCGCCAAGCAGGAAGACGACTACGCCTTCTGGCGCGACGAATTCGCCTTCCGCAACTGGACGCTCGTCGAACTGCCCCACTACGGCCCCACGGCCGGCACCACGGCGGCCGAGCGCGATTACGCCGTCACCATCGTGCGCAACTTCCTCTACTCGGCCCTGATGGTCGAAGTTTGGCAAGCGCTCGCCGAGTCGGCCGACGAAGCACTCGCCGCCATTGCCGCCAAGTCGGTCAAGGAAGCCCATTACCACCTGCACCATGCGCGCGACTGGCTCGTGCGCTTCGGCGACGGCACCGAAGAATCGCATCGTCGCGCACAGGCCGCGCTCGACTATCTCGTGCCGTACATGAACGAGATCTTCAAGCGCGACGCGCTCGAAGACACCGTGAGCGCCGCCGGCACAGGCATCACCATGGCCGAGCTGAAGGACGCCTGGCAAGCCGTGGTGAACGATGCACTCGCCGAAGCCACGCTCACCGCCCCGGTTGGCGGTGCGTTCGAGAGCACAGGCAAGTTCGGCCATCACTCCGAGCACATGAGCTATCTGCTCGGCGAGATGCAGGGACTGGCGCGCCAGCACCCCGGCGCGAACTGGTAAGCCACGCGCGCACATCATGCCTACGACGAACCTGTTTGCCGACGCGGTGACGAATCTGCCGCTCACGCCAGCCGTTGCGCCCGACGTGCTGACGCCGGCCTCGGAGGCGTCGCTCCCGCTCGCCTGGCAAACGCTCGAATCGGTGCCCGATCCGGAGATTCCGGTGGTGTCGATTCGGGAGCTCGGCATTCTGCGCGATGTGCGCGTCGTCACGAACGACCACGGCGCGAGCGGTGAAAAAGAAGCGTTCGAGATCGTGATTACGCCGACGTACTCGGGTTGCCCGGCGATGCAGCAGATCGCCGAGGACATTGCCGCGGCGATGACGCGCGCAGGACTCGGTCCGTGGCACATCAAGACCGTTCTCGCGCCCGCCTGGACCACGGACTGGATCAGCCCCGAAGCGCGTGAAAAGCTGCGCGGCTATGGCATTGCCCCGCCCACGGGAACGCATGCCGTGTCGGCAGACGCGCCGCGCAAGATCACGTTCTACGGCCGCCCGAAAGACGGTGTGCCGTGCCCGCATTGCGGCTCGACCGACACCGAAGTCGTATCGGCCTTCGGCTCGACCGCGTGCAAGGCGCATTACCGCTGCCGCACGTGCCAAGAGCCGTTCGACTACTTCAAGCCCTATTGATTGACCCGATTGGGAAGCCCAAGATGACGACCCCGCAATTCCATTCGCTGACGATTCGCGAAATCCGGCCCGAGACCGCCGACGCCATCTCCATCGCCTTCACGGTGCCGGACACCCTGCGCGACGCCTATCGCTTCACCCAAGGCCAGTTCCTCACGCTCAAGACCGAGATCGACGGCGAAGAAGCCCGTCGCTCCTATTCGATTTGCGTTGGCGTGCCCGAGTACGACGCCACGGGCGAGCTTCGCGTGGGTATCAAGCGCGTGCCGGGCGGCAAGTTTTCGAACTTCGCGAACGACCAGTTCAAACCGGGTCAGCAGATCGACGTGATGACGCCGGATGGCCGTTTCTTCACGCGTCTGTCGGAAAACAACGCCAAGCATTATGTCGGCTTCGCCGGCGGCTCGGGCATCACGCCGATGCTCGCGCTCATCAAGACGACGCTCGCCGCCGAGCCGGACAGCCAGTTCACGCTCGTGTACGGCAACCGTTCGGTGCCCGCGATCATGTTCGCCGAATCGCTCGAAGACCTGAAGAACACGTATCTGGGGCGTCTGCGCCTGTATCACGTGCTCTCGGACGAAGCGCAGGAAGTCGAGCTCTTCAACGGCCTGCTCAATCAGGACAAGTGCGCCGCGTTCCTTGACACGCTGATCCCGCCGTCGAGCATCGACGAAGCCTTCATCTGCGGCCCCGGCCCGATGATGGACGCCGCCGAAGCCGCGCTCGCCGCCGCCGGTGTCGCCAAGGAGAAGATCCACGTCGAACGTTTCGGCGTGCCCACGCCGCAAGCCGCCGCGAAGCCGGTCGTCATCACCGACGACACGCCGATGGCGGAACTCGTTGTCGTCATGGACGGCAAGGAACGCCGCCTTCGCCAGCCCTATGAAGGCCAGAGCATTCTGGACACCGGCCTCGCGGCGGGCCTCTCGCTGCCGTACGCCTGCAAGGGCGGCGTGTGCTGCACGTGCCGCGCGAAGGTGCTCGAAGGCGAAGTGTCGATGGACAAGAACTACACGCTGGAAGACTACGAAGTCGAACAGGGCTTCGTGCTGACGTGCCAGGCGCGTCCGCTCACGGAACGCGTTGTGGTGAGCTACGACGAGCGCTGATCTGGCGTTGATTTGGCGTTGACGGGTCGGCGTGCCGGGGCTCCGGGGCACGACCTCACGGCCGCCGGAAGGTCGAACGCCCGTTTGCCGTAGCGTGCGAACGCTACGGCAACGCAGCCGAAACATGCGTGAAGTGCGGCCAATGCGTCGATTATTTCCGGCATGACGGGAGCGTCAACCCGAGGTAGCGGGAATACCGTAAACTACCGGACATGAATACCATCCATGTCGTCTGTGGCGATTTCGCCGCGCAGCAGTTACGCGCGGCGATGGCGCTAGCACAGCGCGCCGACCCCGTCCTTATCCTGCGTGACGATCTGGCCATCGGCCCGGTGCGCGAGATCGACGAGAACGAACGGCAGCGGGCCGCTTTCTGGCAACGCGTCGCACCCTCGGCCGGGCGCGATTACGCAGGGCAGTTGCGCGAAGAGCTCGCGTCGCTGCAACGTCTCGCCGAAGGCGACAACGCGGTGGTTTGCTGGCATGGCGACAGCGCGTCCGATCAGTTGACGCTGCGCCGCGTGGCCTTCACGTTGCGTAACACGCCGGCGCGCCTGAACGAGATCGTGCTGCGCGGGAGCGATCTCGCGAACTCCGATCCCGAGCGTCGCACCAGCGTCGGCATGTATTCCCCGGAAGTGCTGGCCGAGCGCTTCGCGCGCATCGCCCCGATTTCGCTGCTGCGCATTGGCCGTCTCTCGCTGGAATGGCGGGCGCTCAAGCAAGTGAACACGCAGGTGCGCCGGTGGGTGCACAACACGTTCGAAGGCGCGACGTTCACCGAGATCGACGATCAGATTCTGACGCACGCCCCCGTCACCTGGACACCGATGGCGGCGTTTCTCGGCGAAATGATGTCCCGCGTCACTGGTTTTTTCGCCACCGACAGTTTTCTTTTGTGGCGCTGCCGCGAACTCGGTGCGGCAGGCCGACTCGCGTTACGCGGTGACACTACGGCCGCCGCCGCGTGCGATTTACGACTGGAGTAACCCCCGTTTATGGCACGTACCAAAGCGCCCGATCACGAATCGCAGCGCGAACAGATTCTCGACGTCGCCGCCGACGCCTTTGCCCGCGCGAGCTATCCGAGCACGTCGATGTCCGAGTTGGCCGCCGCATGCGGCACCTCGAAGGCCCGTCTCTACCACTATTACGCCAGCAAGGACGCCATCCTTTTCGATCTGCTCGAGCGCTATACCAAGCGTCTGATGCTGATCGTCACGGAAGTCGAGGCGCTCGGCCAGCGCCGCGGCCTGTCGGAGCGTGACACGTTCCACGAACTGATCCGCGCGTTCCTTGATGAGTACGAGACGTCGCAGACGCGTCACATCGCGCTGCTCAACGACGTGAAATTCCTCAATGACGAACAGCGCGAGATCGTGCTCAACCGTCAACGCGACGTGGTGGCCGCGTTTGCCCGCCAACTCTCGCGGGCCTTCCCCGAGCGCGTGGCCAAGCACAACCAGACTGCGCTCACGATGATGCTGTTCGGCATGATCAACTGGACCTTCACGTGGCTCAAACCCGGCGGTCGCATGCGCTATCGCGACTTCGCCAACGAAGTGATCGCCGTACTCGAACACGGTCTGGCAGCGCCGCTGCCCGAGGGGATCGAAGCGGCCATTCCCGCACCGTCAACGCCACCGCGCCCCTAAAGTTTGCGAACACTCACTTACACAAAAAGGGCGATGATTCGCCCTTTTTTGTTGCATCGCAGCAACTCGCCATCGCGTGTCGTTGGCAGCTAGATCCAGAAAAGACGCCATTCTTCAGAGACTTAGACACTTCCCTCCACAGCGAATGATTATTTCCCTAGGGTTTTTACCTACCCCGTCAGGTATAATTCTTTTGCGTCGCACAATTCAGTACACGCACTAAAGAATACTTAAGGATTACGCCATGACTGCCCCGAACCACACGCCCGACGTCGCACGCGCGACGGTTGCCGCCAACGAGCGGTCGAGCGTGCTGATTCGTGAGCTGACCTCCGGCGACATCCACCGACTCCAGCGCCATTTCCTAGCGCTCGGCGAAGAAGACCGCCTGCTGCGTTTCGGCCAGGCCGTCTCCGATGACGTGATCACCCGCTACGTCGCCAGCCTCGACTTCTCCCGCGATAGCGTCTTTGGCGTCTATGACGACAATCTCGCACTCGTTGCCGTGGCGCACGTCGCACAACTTCCCGAAGGCAAGAACGGCCGCGTGGCGGAGTTCGGCGTCTCGGTGCTGGAATCGGCTCGCGGCCTTGGCATCGGTTCGCGTCTGTTCGAGCGTGCGGCGATCCATTGCCGCAACAAGCGCGTCGACACGCTGTACATGCACTGCCTCTCGCGCAATGCCCGCATGATGCGTATCGCGAAGAAGGCCGGCATGGCGATCAATTTTGCTTACGGCGAAGCCGACGGTTATCTGAGCCTCCCCCCGGCCGACACGCAGTCGATGCTCGCGGAAATGATGCAGGACCAGATTGCCGCCTTCGATTACGCGCTCAAGCGCCAGTTGCGCAACGCGCGTCGTCTGGTCGGTGCGCTCCTGCCGGATCAACGCGCGGCCTGAGCCAACTCCCGGCACTGCGCCATAAAAAAACCGGTCGATTGGCCGGTTTTTTTGTCCCCGTCAGAATGACGGGAGGGTCGAGAACGTTGCGGGTTCACGGCAACGGCAACGGCAACGCCGTCGTCTCCTTCAGTTGGTCGAGCACGAAGCTCGTTTTGACGTCGACCACGCTCGGATGCACGAGCAGATGCGTCTGCATGAAACGCGAGAAGTGCGCCATATCGCGCACGTGCACGCGCAGCAGATAGTCCATGTCACCGGCCATCGCGTAGCACCCGACCACTTCCGGCCATGTGTCGACGACGCGGCGAAAGTGCTCGATGACCGAACCACCCTCCCCGTCACCGGGATGCCGTTTGTCGAGACGCACGTTGACGTAAGCCAGCAGCCCGAGCCCCAGACGCGTGGGTTCCAGCAAAGCGACATAGCCGCGAATCACGCCCGCTTCTTCGAGACGGCGAATGCGACGCAGGCATGGACTCGGCGAGAGTCGCACCTGTTCGGCGATTTCGAGATTGGAAAGCCGGCCGTTGCTTTGCAGCAAGGCGAGAATGCGCCGATCGATATTGTCCAGGTCCATTTTTGACATATCCCTCCCCATTATTGGTATTTGTGAGCAACATTATTGCTCACAATATCAATTTTCAGAAAGTCCATGCCTAAATCTGGCGATTACAAGAAATTACAGCGCAGGTGACCGACAAAGAAAAGGGCGCTCGCCTGGTCAGGCCGCGCCCTGGGGTTCGGGAGCCTGTCGCTGAGCTGGCGGGAACAGCGACGGCAGTACAGCAGCTAGAGACGATGTCCGTTCCGAGGAACGGGAAAATTAACGGCGCTGAAATTCTCGCGGATCGATCGTGCGCTGGTCGAGCGGGCCTTCGTAACGCTGCGGCACTTGCGTGGTTTGCTGCTGCGTAATGGGGGTAGGTTCGGCCGTCTTGTCGCGCGCCAGTTCGTCGGCGCGAGCGACGCTCACTTCCAGGGTCAGGAACGAAGCGGAAACCAGCAGGAATTTGGCGATGTTTCGTTGATTCACAGTGACTCCTTCTTACGTATCGCTTTATTGCGGCGCGCAGTGATTGCACGCGGTGAACGTACCCAATGTGTCGACGCCTTCGGTGACGCCTCGGGTAACGCATTAGTGAGCATTCTGCCCGCTGCGTTCCCGTGAGCCCCGAACCGTTACACGTTGTTACCCGTGTGTCAGAAGACACCGACAAACGTATGGTTGCCACCATATTCGCGACACAATGGCGTCATTTTGAGGGGAAATCCGAAAGCACAAATGCGGCTCGATGCCGCATCTGTGACTGATATGGGGCTGCCGGAAAAGAACGCCAGACAGGGTTTACGCCATCCACCTGACGTTTACGTAAACGTCATAATGCGCGTGATGCTGCGCTCGATCGGGCACCGATGAGGCGTCATCGCGACCGTCAGGCAACGCCATGACACCGGTGCTACCATAAGTCCGACTGGCATCAGCATCACGAAAAACGGCCCCGCCCATCGGGTGACATCACGCAAGTGAGCGCTCGGGCAAGCGACATCAGAAGGCCGGCATTCACCGCTGCCGCCCTGCTTCACGAGAGCGGGAGGGGCAGGAAGTTTTGGCGATCCCAAAATCAGTGAGAGTGAGGAGCACACCCCATGAACGCCCCCGTCAATCCGAGTTTGCTGGCCGCACTAGAATCGGTCACGCTCGAAGACAAGTACACGCTCGAGCGCGGTCGCGCTTACATGAGCGGCATCCAGGCCCTGGTCCGACTACCGATGTTGCAGCAAGCGCGCGACGCCGCCGTCGGGCTCAACACCGCCGGATTCATTTCGGGCTATCGCGGCTCGCCGCTGGGCGGTCTCGATCTGTCGCTGTGGAAAGCGAAGCAACACCTCGCCAGCCACCACATCGTCTTCCAGCCGGGTCTGAACGAAGACCTCGCCGCCACTTCCGTGTGGGGCTCGCAGCAGGTCAATCTGTACCCGGCCAAATTCGATGGCGTGTTCTCGATGTGGTACGGCAAGGGCCCGGGCGTCGACCGCTCGATGGACGTGTTCAAGCACGGCAACTCGGCGGGTTCGTCGAAGCACGGCGGCGTGCTGGTGCTCGCCGGCGACGACCACGCGGCCAAGTCCTCCACGCTCGCGCATCAGTCCGAACACGTCTTCAAGGCCGCCGGCATTCCGGTGCTGTATCCGTCGAATGTGCAGGAGTATCTCGACTACGGCCTGCACGGCTGGGCGATGAGCCGTTACTCCGGCCTGTGGGTCGCGATGAAATGCGTGACGGACGTGGTCGAATCGTCGGCCTCGGTGATGATCGACCCGCACAACGTCGACGTCCATCTGCCGAACGACTTCATCATGCCGCCCGACGGCCTGAACATCCGCTGGCCCGATCCGCCCCTCGTGCAGGAAGCGCGGATGATCGACTACAAGTGGTACGCAGGCCTCGCCTACGTACGCGCCAACAAGCTCGACCGCGTGATGATCGATTCGCCCCATGCGCGCTTCGGCATCATGACCGGCGGCAAAGCGTATCTCGACGTGCGTCAGGCACTCGCCGACCTCGGGCTGGACGAGGCCACATGCCAGCGCATCGGCATTCGTCTGTACAAAGTGGGCTGCGTGTGGCCGCTCGAAGCGCAGGGTGCGCGCGCGTTCGCACAAGGGCTCCAGGAAATTCTGGTGGTTGAGGAAAAGCGGCAGATTCTCGAATACCAGATCAAGGAAGAGCTGTACAACTGGCGCGACGACGTGCGTCCGCGTGTGTACGGCAAGTTCGATGAAAAGGACGGCGCCGGCGGCGAATGGTCGGTGCCGATGGCCAACTGGCTGCTCCCTGCGCACTACGAACTCTCCCCCGCGCTGATCGCCAAGGCGATCGCAACGCGTCTGGAAAAATTCGAGTTGCCGAGCGACGTGCGCGAACGCATCGCCGCACGATTGCGCGTGATCGAAGCGAAGGAACAAGCGCTGGCCAAGCCGCGCGTTGCGGTCGAGCGCAAGCCGTGGTTCTGCTCGGGCTGTCCGCACAATACGTCGACGAACGTACCCGAAGGCTCGCGCGCCGTCGCAGGGATCGGTTGCCACTACATGACCGTGTGGATGGACCGCAAGACCGACACCTTCTCGCAGATGGGCGGCGAAGGCGTGCCCTGGATCGGGCAGGCGCCGTTCTCGTGCGATGAACACATCTTCGCCAACCTTGGCGATGGCACGTATTTCCACTCGGGCCTGCTTGCGATTCGCGCGGCGATCTCGTCCAAGGTCAACATTACCTACAAGATTCTGTACAACGACGCGGTCGCCATGACCGGCGGACAGCCGGTGGACGGCACCCTCAGCGTGCCGCAGATCGTGGCGCAGGTCGATGCGGAAGGCGCGGCGAAGATCGTCATCGTGACGGACGAGCCCGAGAAGTACGACGGCGTGAAGCTCGTTGGCGACATTCCCGTCTATCACCGTAGCGAACTCGACCGCGTGCAGCGCGAGTTGCGTCTGGTGAAAGGCACCTCGATCCTGATCTACGACCAGACGTGCGCCACGGAGAAGCGCCGCCGCCGCAAACGCGGCGCGTACCCCGATCCGGCCAAGCGCGTGGTCATCAACGAGTCGGTTTGCGAAGGTTGCGGCGACTGCTCGGTGAAGTCGAACTGTCTGTCGGTCGAGCCGCTGGAGACGGAATTCGGCACGAAACGTCAGATCAATCAGTCGACGTGCAACAAGGATTACTCGTGCCTGAACGGCTTCTGCCCGAGCTTCGTGACGGTCGAAGGCGGTCAGTTGCGCAAGCCCAGGACGGCGCAAGTCGACAGCAGCGGCCTGCCGCCGTTGCCCGAACCGGCGCTGCCGGCGATCACGCGTCCGTACGGCATTCTCGTGACGGGTGTGGGCGGCACGGGCGTGGTCACGATCGGCGGCCTGCTCGGCATGGCGGCGCATCTGGAGAACAAGGGCGTCACAACTCTCGACGTGACCGGACTCGCCCAGAAAGGCGGCGCGGTGACGAGCCACGTGCAGATCGCATTGCAACCGGAAGACATTCACGCAACGCGCATCGCCATGGGCGACGCCCGCGTCGTGATCGGTTGCGACGCCATCACCACCGCCAGCGACGACACGCTCTCGCGCGTGCAGCACGGTGTGACGAACGTCGTTGTGAACAGCGCCCACACGCCGACAGCCGAGTTCATCCGCAATCCGAACTGGCGCTTCCCCGGTGCCAGCACCGAGAACGACATTCGGGCGGCAGCCGGTGATCACGTCGATTTCGTCGACGCCAATCATCTCTCGCTGCGCCTGCTCGGCGACACCATCTACACGAACCCGTTCGTGCTGGGCTACGCATGGCAGAAGGGTTGGGTGCCGCTCTCGTACGCGGCGCTCACGCGCGCTATCGAACTGAACGGCGTGGCCATCGAGAAGAACAAGCAGGCCTTCGAATGGGGACGCCGCGCCGCACACGATCTGGCGGCCGTGCGCAAGCTGGCGCTTCAGCACGAGGCGCCCGAGTCGTCGGCCACGGGCGGCAAGCTGATTACGCTGCATACGCCGCGCGCCCTCGACATGCTCATTCAGCGCCGTTACGACCAGCTCGTGGCGTATCAGGATCGCGCCTACGCCGAGCGCTTCAAGCAGACGGTGGAGCGCGTGCGTGCCGCCGAGTCGGCCCTGCCGGCCGACGCCTCGCAAATGCCGCTGACCGAAGCTGTGGCACGCGCCCTCTTCAAGCTCATGGCCTACAAGGACGAGTACGAAGTGGCGCGTCTGTACACCGATCCGGCGTTCATGAAGAAGATCAACGAGCAGTTCGAAGGCGACTTCTCGCTGCGCTTCCATCTCGCGCCGCCGTCACTGGCCAAGCACGACGACAAGGGTCATCTCATCAAGAAGGCTTATGGCCCGTGGATGATGAAGGCCTTCGGCGTGTTGGCGAAGTTCAAGGGGCTGCGCGGCGGGGCGTTCGACATCTTCGGCCGGACGCAAGAGCGCCGCACGGAACGCGCGCTGATCGGCGAGTACGAGACGCTGGTCAACGAACTGGTGTCGCGTCTTGACGAGCACAACGTGCCGCTGGCCCTGCAACTCGCGGAGCTGCCGCAGGAGATTCGCGGCTATGGCCATGTGAAGGAGCAGAACCTCGCGGCCACGCGCATCAAGTGGACGAAGCTGCTCGCGCAATGGCGCGAGGGCGGCTCGCACCGCGCAGCGGCCTGATCCGCCAGCATCCGCGAGCGGCAAGCGGCGAGGGGCCGCCCAACAAAAATCCCGCCAGCGCGTGAGCGTCTGGCGGGATTTTTTTTATGCGCTACCGGCTGACGCGCTCACCGGGTAACAATCCCTGGCGGGCACGTCCACCCAGTCATCAACGGCTGACGTTGGCCGCAGCAACGGCCGTCATGTTGATGATACGGCGCACGGTTGCGGCCGGCGTCAGGATGTGAACCGGCTTGGCGCAGCCGAGCAGGAACGGGCCGACCGTCACGCCTTCGCCGCCCGTCATCTTGAGCAGGTTGTACGTGATGTTCGCCGCTTCCACGTTCGGCATGACGAGCAGGTTCGCTTCGCCCGACAGACGCGACGCGGGGTAAGCCGCGCGGCGGATCGTTTCCGACAGGGCCGCGTCGCCGTGCATTTCGCCGTCGACTTCCAGCGCCGGTGCACGCTTGGCGAGCAGTTCCGCGGCGTGCGCCATGCGCTGGGCCGATGCCGACTTCACGCTGCCGAAGTTCGAGTTCGAGAGCAGCGCCACCTTCGGGGCGATGCCGAAGCGCTCGATTTCCTTCGCGGCCAGCACGGTCATCTCGGCGAGTTGCTCCGACGTCGGCACTTCGTTGACGTACGTATCGCTGATGAACAGGTTGCGATTTTCGAGCATCAGCAGGTTCATCGCCGCGTAGTTCTCAACGCCAGCGGCGCGGCCGAGCACTTCATCGACCACATCCAGATGGCGGTGGTACGTATCGATCATGCCGCAGATCATGCCGTCGGCTTCGCCCAGACGCACGAGGATCGCACCGATCAGGGTGTTGTCCTTGCGCATGGCGGCCTTGGCGACTTCCGGCGTCACACCGTGGCGTGCGCCAAGGTTGTGATACGCCTGCCAGCAGCGCTGATAACGCGTGTCGTCTTCCGGATTCACGATCTCGAAGTCGACGCCCGGCTTGAGCTTCGAGCCGATCTTCTGCAGACGCATTTCCACCACGGCCGGGCGGCCGATGATGATCGGCTTGGCGATACGCTCGGCCAGCACGAACTGCGCAGCGCGCAGCACGCGCTCGTCTTCCCCTTCGGCGAACACGATGCGGGCAGCGTCGTTGCCGAAGCGTGCACGGGCCGCGGCGAATACCGGACGCATGATGAAGCCGGTGCGATACACGGTCGTGCCGAGTTGTTCGCGATAGGCGTCCATGTCCTTGATCGGACGCGTTGCCACGCCCGAGTCCATGGCGGCCTGTGCCACAGCCGGAGCGATCTTGATGATCAGACGCGGATCGAACGGCTTCGGAATGATGTATTCCGGACCGAATTCGAGCGACTGGCCTTCATAGGCTCGCGCGACTTCTTCACTCTGCTCTTCTTCCTGCGCCAGCTCGGCGATGGCACGCACGGTGGCGAGCTTCATCTCTTCCGTAATGGTGGTGGCGCCCACGTCGAGCGCGCCACGGAAGATGAACGGGAAGCACAGCACGTTGTTGACCTGGTTCGGGTAGTCCGAGCGGCCGGTGGCGACGATGCAGTCCGGACGCGCAGCCTTGGCGATTTCCGGGCGGATTTCCGGCTCCGGATTGGCGAGCGCCAGAATCAGCGGCTTCGTGCCCATCGTCTTGACCATGTCGCCGCTCAGCACACCGGCGGTCGAGCAGCCAAGGAACACGTCGGCGCCGTTGCTGGCGTCGGCCAGCGTACGGGCTTCGGTCGCCACGGCGTAGCGCGCCTTGCTCTCGTCGAGCTTGTCGCGGCCGGTGTGGATCACGCCCTTCGAGTCGAGAACGAGAATGTTCTCTTTCTTCAGGCCGAGGTTCACGAGCAGGTCCAGACAGGCGATGGCGGCAGCGCCGGCCCCCGAGCAAACCAGCTTGACCTTGGCAATGTCCTTGCCCACGACCTTCAGACCGTTGAGGATAGCGGCCGAGGCAATGATGGCGGTGCCGTGCTGATCGTCATGGAAGACCGGAATCTTCATGCGCTCACGCAGCTTCTTCTCGATATAGAAGCACTCCGGCGCCTTGATGTCTTCGAGGTTGATGCCGCCGAGCGTCGGCTCGAGCATGGCGATGGCTTCGACGAGCTTGTCCGGATCGTGTTCGGCGAGTTCGATGTCGAACACGTCGATACCGGCGAACTTCTTGAACAGGCAGCCCTTGCCTTCCATGACCGGCTTGGCGGCGAGCGGACCGATGTTGCCCAGACCCAGCACGGCCGTACCGTTGGTAATCACGCCGACGAGGTTGCTGCGCGACGTGTAGCGGTTCGCGGCGAGCGGATCTTCGGCAATCGCTTCGCAGGCGTAGGCCACGCCGGGGGAGTAGGCCAGCGACAGATCGATCTGGTTCGACAGCGGCTTGGTCGGCGTCACCGAGATTTTGCCCGGACGCGGATTCTCGTGGTACGCCAGGGCGCTTTGTTTCAGTTGTTCATCCATATCTCGATACCTAAGAACAGAGCGACGGCCGGGCCCGTGCCGCATGCGGGCAGCGTGTGGACTCAGCCGTCTTTTGACGGATCACGGCGGGGGGAAGAGCCAACCGGAGGGATTCGGCGATTGTGTCGTCGACGGGGTTCTTCTCGGCGCGACGGCGTGATGACCATCGCTTCCCCGATCCTGTATGCCGCGCTCACGCGCGTCGGACCGTGGGACTTGCGGCGGCCGGTGCGCACCGCAGGACGCAAAGTGTACACCTTGTGCTCCAAGCATGATGCCGCACATGCAGCATGGCACACGTGCGGCAAAATCGCTGGCGCGCTTTACTGGAGCGCCTCGCCGCGGCGCTCGGGAATCAGGAACAGCGTGGCGAGAACGTCCAGCATGTAGATGCTGGCGAGAAAGACGAGCGCCATCTTGAACGAGTACGCCGCGGCCAGTGCCCCCACCGTCAGCGGCCCGAAACCGCCCACGGCGCGACCGATGTTGAACAGCACGTTTTGCGCCGTTGCACGCGCCGCCGTCGGGTACAACTCGGAGATCAGCGCGCCGTAGCCGCCGATCATGCCGTTCACGAACATGCCCATCACCGCGCCGCCGATCAGCAGCGAGAACTGCGACTGAAGCTGCGCGTAGACGAACACCATCACGACCGCGCCGATCTGATAGCCGATAAACGTGGGACGACGCCCAAAGCGATCGGCCAGACGGCCAAACAGCCAGATGCCGAACGCCATGCCGAGCACCGTCACCGCCGTCCACATGGCCGACTTGGTGAGCGAGTAGCCGAACGTCTTCGACAGGTAAGACGGCATCCAGATCATCAGACCGTAATAGCCGAAGTTCTGCACCGAACACAGAATCGCCACGCCCAGGCTCGCGCGCGTGGTGGCGCAGTCCTTGACCAGCAGCTTGAGCGGTGCGTGCTCGCGCGGTTGCTGCTGCTGCGCGAGGAACATCTCCGGCTCGCCGAGCGTGCGGCGCATGATGAACGACACCACCGCCGGCAGCAGACCGACCGCGAACATGCCGCGCCAGCCGATGACCGGCAGCAGCAGCGGCGTGAGCAGCGCGGCGGCGAGCACCCCGGCCTGCCAGCCCAGCCCCACGAACGACGACGCCCGTGCCCGGCGCTCCGGCGCGCAGGCTTCCGCCGCAAGCGCCATGCCGATGCCGAACTCGCCGCCCAGGCCGATACCCGCAATCGTCCGGTACGCCAGCAGATCCCAGTAGCCCTGTGCCAGCGAGCACAGGCCGGTGAAGACCGCGAACAGCAGAATCGTCCACGACAACACACGCACGCGGCCGTAGCGATCCGAGAGCATGCCGAAGACGATGCCGCCGACGACCGCGCCCACGAGCGTCCAGGTCACGAGAGCGCCCGACTGCGCGCTGGAGAGCGCGAGATCGGCCGCGATGGCCGGCAGGATGAAGCCGAGGATCAGCAGGTCGAAGCCGTCCATGGCATAGCCGATGGCGGAAGCCCAGAGGGCACGGTTCGCGTAGGCGTTGCCCTGCGGCGCGGCGGCCGAAGCCGCAGGTGCGGCCACGTAAGGCGAGGAATCGTTAGGCATGAGGGGCGTCCGGACGGGTCTGAATTTCGGCGAGAGTGTATGCCTGTCATAAAGGCGCGGCAACTGTCTCTTTTTTTGGACTCATCTGTCGGAGGCACTTTTTCATATGCGCCGTGCGCTCACACTGCGCGTACCCATGCGTCACAAAATATACGCTCAGTGCATAATTGACGTCGCATGTGCTGAAACTTGTGGCATAATTCGCGCTTAAGCGCAGGCCGGTCGTTGCAAGACGCGCCGCCCGCCGCCTCAGACGGTGCACTGCCGCAGCACGCTACGTATTCAGGTAGTGCGGCAGACCGCTGACTCACCCATGACTCCTGGCTGCACGCCGCACGGCGGGCAGCAACGCTGAGGAACCGCATCATGATTGGCATCGACCGCCAGGCGATTTCCGACATCACCGCCAAGATCCTGCTCGAAGTGGGCGCGGTGCATTTCAACGCCGAGAAGCCGTACATCTTCACCTCGGGCTGGGCCAGCCCGGTCTACACCGACTGCCGCAAGCTGATCTCGTACCCGCGCGTGCGCCGTACGCTGATGGACTTCGCAGAGGCCGTCATCATTCAGGACATCGGCTGCGAGCAGTTCGACACGGTCGCCGGCGGTGAGACCGCAGGCATTCCGTTCGCGGCCTGGATCGCCGACAAGCTGATGCTGCCGATGCAGTACGTGCGCAAAAAGCCGAAGGGTTTCGGCCGCAATGCCCAGATCGAAGGCGATCTGCCGGAAGGCTCGCGCGTGCTGCTCGTCGAAGATCTGACGACCGACGGCCGCAGCAAGATCAACTTCTGCAAGGCGCTGCGCGAAGCCGGTGCGAGCGTGAATCACGTGTTCGTGATCTTCCACTACGACATCTTCCCGGAGAGCCGTCAGGTGCTCAAGGACATCGATGTCCAACTGCACTCGCTCGCAACGTGGTGGGACGTGCTGTGCGTGGCCAAGCAGCAGAACCACTTCGACACGAAGACGCTCGACGAAGTGGAGAAATTCCTGAACGCTCCGGCCGAGTGGTCGGGCGCGCACGGTGGCGCCACGTCGTTCCCGAAGGACTAAGTCCTTGGAACTGCGCGTCGTATTCGCTTGAGAGGCGAGAACGGTCAGCCCGAAACGGCTGGCCGTTTTTTTATCCGCATCATGTGAACGATTGACCCGATCCGCGAGGAGAGTCATCCATGTTTGCTTCGGTCGTCGCCGTCAGTATCGGGGCCGCCCTCGGCGCATTGCTGCGCTGGACGCTGAGCGTACAACTCAACACGATCCTGCCGACGATCCCGCTTGGCACCCTCACTGCCAACCTCGGCGGCGGCTATCTGATCGGCGTGGCAGTCGCGCTGTTCAGCCACGTGCCGTCGATCCCGATCGAATGGCGTCTGTTCATCGTCACCGGTTTTCTGGGCGGCCTCACCACGTTCTCCACCTTCTCGGCCGAAGTCACCACGCTGCTGCGCGAAGGCCAGATCGGCTGGGCGTCGCTCATCGTCGTCGTCCATGTGGGTGGCTCGCTCGTCATGACGCTGTTCGGCATGGCCAGCGCCATGCTGCTCGTGCAATGGCTGCGTCCGGCCGTCTGAACAGGTGATTTGCCGATCCTCTGCGCCTTTGATCGGTTGACGGCTCAGGCCAGCAGCATCACGAGCTTGACGTCGTCATGCCCGGACAACCGGAACGTGACCTGCGCGAAATCGATGTCGCCCCGCTCGGGATGATGGAAACCGCGCCGCCCGCCCTCGCGCTCCACAACATCCTGCTGCGACCAGAGCGCGGCGAACACCGGGCTCTCGCGCTGCAACGCGTCGGTCAGCGCGCGCACGGGCGAATCGTCGAGATAGGCGCTGCACTCGGCGCGAAATTCCGCAACAACGCGTCGCGCGCGACGCTCCCAGTCCCGAATCAACGTTTGCGCCCCCGCGTCGAGGAAGATGTAGCGCAGCAGGTTTTTCGTGCCCGGCGCGCCGGGGACGTCGAGCCAGCCGCGAAAGATATCGGCAGCGGCGTCGTTCCAGGCGAGCACGTCCCAACACCGGTCGAGCGCATAGGCGGGCGCGGCGACGGCCGCCACCGCGGCCTGGACCTGCGCTGCGGCGTGATGCGGCAGCGGTTCGGCACCACGCTCCGGATCGCGCTTGCCCGCGAGATCGAACAGATACGCCCGTTCGGCGCGCGAGAGCCGCAGTGCCCCGGCAACCGCCGCCAGCGCCCCCGCCGAGATCGACACCTCCCTCGCCTGCTCGATCCACGTGTACCAGGTCGACGACAGGCCGCATAACTGCGCCACCTCCTCCCGGCGCAGGCCCGGCGTGCGCCGCCGTCCCATGGGCGGCAGCCCGACCGCCGCGGGCGTCAGCCGCTCGCGATGCGCGCGCAGAAAGTCGCCCAATGCGCGACGTTGACGTGCGTCGTCCGCAGGCGCAGCGTGAGGGCTACGCTCACCTGATGGCGTATCGTGCGAGGGAATGGGGGTAGTTTTCATACTAGGATAACTAGGTAACTTGTACCGGTATCGACGAGCCATTATCGTGAGACCCATCGATGTCGCGCAAGACCTCGACGCACAAAACGATACCCCGGCATACGCAGCGACACCGCGCGCCCCGCCCCACAAACAAAGGAGGCTCTCCGTGAGCGATACCCAACGGCCCACTGCGCAGCAAGCAGGCAAGGCAGACCATGCGTCCCCCGCATCCCATGACGCCCACAACGCGGTCGTCACCGGCCAGTTCGGCCCGCAGGCATCCGCCTATCTGACGAGCGCCAACCACGCACAGGGCGCCGATCTGGAGCAACTCGCCGGGATCGCTCGCGCACATGCGGGCGCGCAGGTGCTCGACCTCGGTTGCGGGGCGGGTCACGTGAGTTTCTTCGCCGCGCCGCACGTCGCGCGCGTGGTGGCGTACGACCTCTCGGCCGACATGCTCGGCGTGGTCGCGGGCGAAGCCGCCAGGCGCGGGTTGACGAACGTCGACACGCAACTCGGCGCGGCCGAATCGCTGCCGTTCGACGACGCCAGCTTCGACCTCGTCTTCAGTCGCTACAGCGCGCACCACTGGGCGGATGTGGGCGCGGCGTTGCGCGAAATGCGCCGCGTGCTCAAGCCTGGCGGACGCGTTGCGATCTGCGACGTCGCCTCCACCGGCCAGCCGCTGTTCGACACGTATTTGCAAGCCGTCGAAGTGCTGCGCGACACCTCGCACGTGCGCAACTACGCACCGGGCGAATGGCTGACGATGGCGGCAGGCGCGGGATTCTCGCTGGCGTCGCTCACGCCGCGCACGCTTGAACTCGACTTCAAGACGTGGACAACGCGCATGCGCACGCCGGAACACATGCAGGTCGCCATTCGCGCATTGCAGCAGTCGATGGCCGACAGCGTGCGCGATCACTTCCGCATTCAGTGCGACGGCTCGTTTACGCTCGACACGCTCACACTCGAGTTGATCGTCGGTTGAGTGTTCCCGGAGCCGGGAAGGCGCAAAGACGGGGCGACGGCGTCAAGGCCCGCCCCGTTGAAAACGAACCTCGTGTCAGCCTTTAGGAAGTTGGCGTGACAAGACACTCACCTGCGCCGCACCGGCCATCACTTTCGCCCTGTTTTTCCGAAGCCGTTCCAATGACGGCCGCGTTGTGAGAAGACGTTTCCCGCAGTAAGGAAGCGCGCAGCGTGATGACGGAAAAATCTCCAAGCGACCCGGGCGGTAATCGAAGGTGCGAACAGCGCAGTCGGAGGCTCCACCATATGCATCACGCGCAGAAACCTGCGGTAAATGGCAGCGTCGTCCACTGCGAGTCCGAGCACAGACTCAACATAGCGCTGCATGAACCGCGCCCTCCAATGCTCAGCCCCGGCGTTACCGATCTGACGTAGATCGGTTCCCGTTGCGAATATCCATGCGCGCCGTGCCACGCGCGCCAGAACTCGCTGCAACGCAAGGCTACCCGGTGCATCGCCGCTCCGGCGAAGAACATACAGATGCGCGTCGAGCACAACAGCACTTAATGCGGCAATCGTCATTCCCTGTCCGTACACCGGATTGAAACTGCACGCGGCGTCACCGATGACCGCAAAGCCTGCAGGCCATCGCCCCATCTCTTCGAAGTGGCGCCAACGGTTCTCCGTGCGGCGAAACTGGCGGATGGGCGACACGGGGTCGGCAACGGCAATGGCGTCGTAGAGTGCAGGCACACGCAGACTGCGCGCAAAGGCCGCGAAGCCGTCTTCATCGCCACAGGGGAAATCGCCGCCAGCGCCCGTCAAAGTGACAATCCACCGATTGCCCTCGATCGGGAAGATCGTGCCGCTGCGCAAGCATTCGGGCGCACGGCCATGCACCACCAGCGCTTGCCAGTCTCGCCAGAGCGTACGTCTCGGTATATCGTAGAGACGGCTTGCATACCCGACACGGGCATCTACGACGGTCTCTCGCGGTGTGTCGAAGCCAGCATCCCCCAGCCATGTCGGTGCGTGCGAGTTCCGGCCACTGGCATCGACAACGAAATCGGCCTGCAATGTCGTGGCATTGCCGGCATGCTCCCAAGACGCCCCCGCACGGGGCCGAATCGTCACGCCGCAAACACGTGCGCGCAAGGGATCGACGTTAAGCCCCGTCACTTCGCACCCCGTCAGTACAATGATGCGCCGCTCGGCCTGCACTCGCTGGCGCACGGCAAACTCCAGGAGATTGCGGCTTGTCGAACAGGTCACGAAGCCTTCGCCCGCCGCCGGCATCCAGCCAGCCGCCCCAAACCAACGCACCGACCGATACCAGTCCAGCGGCGCCGCGCCGGCGTCAAGCAACGTGCGCTCAAGGCCCGGGAACAGTGCCTCAAGCGTGCGCAGTCCCCGCATCAATAGTTGATGGACATAATGCCCTTGCGGCACGCCCGGTCTCGCCGCCGGTGCGTCTGCGAGATCGTCACGCTCGACGAGACAGACCTCTTCAAAGTGCCCCGTCAACACGTGCGCCGTGAGCAGGCCGGCCATGCCCGCGCCGATCACAACGGCACGCGAAGCCGTCGATGTCCGACTGCAAGGCACGCCACCGGCCAACACCGACGAAGAAGTCATGATGCGTCTCGTTATCGAAACCAGCGGTTCAATGCGCTTGCCGATGGCGGCACGTCGATCCGCTGGGCAATCTGCCGGTGAAATTGCGGCAACCGGCTCCAATGCAAGCCCGGGCGTAAGTGATGCGCGAGATGGTATCCATTGTTGAAGAACACGAGATTGAGCCAGTGATTGGTCTTCGTGTGCGACGCCTTGAACGGGTCTTGCGAGTAGAGGTCGATGTGGTCGTCGTAGGTCATGTTGATGAAGTTCAACCAGACCAATACGATCGGAGCAACGAAGAAAAGGAACGCGTTGCGCGGGTCGTGGAACAGCAATACCGCCAGCACGATGAAGCTGGCCACCACCTGCAGGAGACAGCGCCTGCGTAAATGCGTGCATGTTCGTCCAATGCGCAGCACGTGATAGTCATACGTGAGGAAGTAGTGCGCAACGTAGACGAGCCGCGACATCCGTGCACCGCTCGCATCGACCCAACGCGACGGGTCCCGTTCCGGTTGAGTGTAGTGCAGGTGGTGCCCCCGGCTGTGATGCAATCGAAACTTCGCAGCGTACATACCGGTTTGCAGGAACATGACCAGCTCAAGTACGCGATTGGCCCACGCGCCCGAAAACATGCCCACATGCGACTGGTTATGCACTGCGGTCGATACGGCGATCTGAGGCAGCAATAGCAGCGTCGCGCATACGATCGCGGCTCGGATATCGTGCACCCGCAGGTAGGCGGTCCACTGCAGCACCGCCGTACAGACCACAAGCGCGAGCGGGGCCAGGTCCTGTGTGTAGCGCAAGCCCAGCCATCGAGCGAGATGTTTCATGATGCCTCCTCGCAAGCCCATCAAAAGACACGATCGGGCGGACTCAATGAATGTCACCTGCCTTGGCGGCATGGCGCAGCCGGGCGAGCAGGGCTGGCGGAGAAAAGCTCCAGCGCGCATTCATCGTGCCCAGCGGACGGTCGAATTGCAGCCACTGGCTTTCGCAGGAGAGCGAGGCAAGACGATCGTGGCGATAGGTTTTGTCAACGATAACGAACCGCACCGACAGCGGCGCGCACAACTCCGCAAAGTGCTCGAAGGTGACGTTCAGCGCATCGAGGACGAAAACGAGATCGTGCGACACGTGATAAAAGCAGTGCGAGATCGCGGTACCCGTCTGCCGCGTGCCTTCGATCAGCATCAGGCCCGGCACATGGTCGAGCGGATGCTCGAAGAAGAAGGGGTGGTGCCGGTCGATATCCAGCGTAGCGATAAAACATTCGTGCCCGTCGGTCGTGTTGCCGGCCCGTTCTATCGACGCCACCAGAACATTGCCCGGGTCGGCCTTGTGGACCAGTTCTCGATTGAGTTTCCCGGGTGCCGAAAAAGCTTCGGCATCGCCGGCGGGGGTATCGCTAGCAGCGGCAGCACCGCCGATCGAAGGGAATTGGAGGTTCATGGCGACTCCGTTCAAACGTTGGGGGGACGGAAGCCAATCCATCGTGCGAGAGAATGGATTGGCCGGGACGCTGCAGACCTGACTTACGTCGATGGGTGGTAGCCGTAGCCGGTATGGCGCGATGGGCGTCGCTTGCCCTCGGGGACAGATTGCGCGATGCGAGCTGCCGCCTCCTGCGCCGCGAACATGCAAGCCTCAATCGACGCGCCGCGCAGATAATCGCCCGCAAATGCCAAGCCATCGACGCCGTGACACCGATCGTCGAGCAATGCCCGCAACCGGTAGTGATGCGGCGCGTATGCACACAATCCGGGATCAAACAGGTGCGCGATAGCGTCGCGCCGGTCGGCACGTTCCACCGGAATATACCGGCGCAGAGTCGCCTCGGCCAAATCAAGCAGGGCTTCGGTTTGCGGCCCGGAAATGCCGTCGACGCCCCGCGCGCTTTCGATCAGCGTGCGCGCTTTGCGGCCGCTGAACGTATAACGCACAATGTCCAGCCGTTCGATGCCATACGCGCCCGCGTTACTCAACTCGTTATCCGGGCCGAACGACAGACCCCGTACGGTCGCAGAGAATATTGGCCGGCGATAGGCCGCCACCACGACAAGCACCGGGAAATAGCGAATTTCGTCGAGCGCAGCGGCGAGTATCGCATCGTGCTCGCGCAGCAACTCTGCGCTGACACCGGCAGGCGTTGCAAGCACCACGCGCTCACATTCCATGTTGCTGGTGCGCCCGTCGGCGTGACGCAGCAGCAAGCCGGAAACTCGCCCGTTGCGCACCATGACACGCTCGACGCTCGTATCGCAGCGAATATGCAGCGGCGCGACTGCCGCACTGACGAACGCTCCCATTCCGTCCTTGAGCTGGTCGTACGTATCCAGCCACATCCCCAGGTGGGTCCCGAAGTTACCCAGGTGGATCTCGTCGGGCTCGGCACCGTTCATCCGCACGGACATTGCCCGCACCACGGCGCGACAAAACACAGGGCTGAAGTAGGCAGTCAGCGGCGAATCGTCGGACTGGTGCGACAGCTTTTCAAATGACGGTCCGTCGAGAAAACGATTGCGCGCGTCGAGCCAGACGCGCGAGCAGAGGCCGGCAAGACGTAAGGCGTCGGCGGGCGGACATCCCCGCAGATAGGCGAGTGTGCTGCCGAGGCGACGCGTGCTGTCGAGTGTGACGATTTTTCCGTCGCGAATGCGTGACGTATTGATGCCGAAAGGCTCGAACGCAAAGGGACCCAGCTCGTGCGCGAGCCGGCGAAAACGCAGGTAGCGCCGACCGATGTTCTTGCCGCCGAGATCGATCCGGCAACCGTCGAGTGTGGCGCTAAGCATCCGGCCGCCGGGGGTACGATGCCGTTCGAGAAGCTCGACATGAATTCCGGCACTGCGAAGATAGTGTGCCGCCGCAATGCCTGAAATCCCGCCGCCAACGACAGCGCAGGTCGCAATGGTAGTCATGACATGGCCCCCGGCATGTTCAAAGACATGCTTTAAGTATCGTGACGTTGACACCCGGATATCACGACATCCTAAGCATAGGCGAACGCCGTTCGTCCTTTTGACACTCCAATAGCGGCAACTCATAATGAACACCGCACCACGAAACAAGCGTGGTCTGCCCCCGGAACCGGGGGCCGCTGCACGTCGTTATCGCTTATCGTTCGCGCGACCTGCCGGGGGCACACCGCCAGGCGACTCGCGCCGCGACCGAGGGGACAAACAGCGCCGACGGAGGCTCCACCATGTGCATCACGCGCATGAATAGCCGGAAGATGGCGTCGTCTTCCACCGCGAGGGGGAGCAGCCGCTCCACATAGCACTGCATGAGCTGCGCTTTCCAATGCGCCGGCCCTCTGTCCCCCGTCTGGCGGATGTCGACACCCGTCGATAGGATCCAGGCCGGTCGGGCCACACGCGCCAACGCACGCTGTAACGCGCGGCTGCCGGGCACATCGCCGCTGCGACGAAGGGCATGCAGATGGGCGTCGAGCGCCACGGCACTCAACGCGGCAATCGTCATGCCCTGCCCGTACACCGGGTTGAAACTGCACGCGGCGTCACCGATGACGGCGAAGCCTGCGGGCCAGCGCCCGATCTTGTCGTAGTGACGCAAACGGTTCTCCGTGCGGCGAAACTGGCGGATCGTCGACACCGGATCGGCCACGGCAATGGCGTCGTGCAGCGCCGATGCAGGCAGACTGCGCGTAAAGTCCAGGAAACCCGCTTCGTCCCCCGGTGGATGATCGCCGCCAGCGCTCGTCAACGTGACGATCCACCGATTTCCCTCGATCGGGAAGATCGTGCCTCTGCGCCAGCATCCCGGGGGACGCTCGTACACCACCATCGCGTCCCAGTCCCGCCCGTCCCAACGCGTCGGCGCCTCATAGAGACGGCTCGCGTACCCGACGCCGGCATTCACGACGGTCTCTCGCGGCGCTTCGTAACCTGCGGCCGTCAGCCACGTCGGTGCGCGTGAGTTGCGACCGCTCGCGTCGACAACGAAATCGGCATGCAATGTCGTGCCATTGTCGGCATGACCGGACGACGTCCCGGCGCGGTGCCGAAACGTCACGCCGCAAACACGCGAAAGCGAAGCGTCGAAGCTGAGTCCGGTCACTTCGCAGCGCTTCACCACGCTGATGCGCCGCTCGGCCTGCACCCGCTGACGCACCGCGAACTCGAGCAGGTTACGGCTCATCGAGTAGGTCACGAACCCTTCACCCCCCGTTTTCATCCAGCCCGCGGCCCCGAACCAGCGCACCGAGCGATACCAGTCCACCGGCACCGCGCCGGCCTCGACCAACGTCTGCTCAAGGCCCGGGAACAGTGTCGTGAGCGTGCGCAGCCCCTGCATCATCAGGAGATGAACATAGTGCCCTTGCGGCACGCCCGGCCTCGGCTCCGGTGCTTCGGCGAGATCGTCGCGCTCAAGGAGACAGACTTCTTCGAAGTGTCCTGCCAGCACGTGGGCCGCGAGCAAGCCCGCCATGCCCGCGCCGACCACGATGGCGCGCGAAGGCGGCGATGGGTTACCGCAAGGCACACCCTGTGCCAACGTCGATGCAGCAGTCATGAGGTGTCTCCATGACGGTGCGATGCGCTTGCCGACGAAGGCACGTCGAACAAAAGCGCATTGCGCAGACCGAAAAATGGCAACGCCGCCAGCACGATGTCGCCGGCCGCTACCTGGCATCCCGCCGATGATGCGCAGTTGCAATCCCTGAAATCCCGCCGCTAACAACGGCTCAGGTCGCAATCGTTGCCCTGACATCGCCCCCGCGTGTTCAACGACACACTTCGAGTGTCGCGAGATTGACACTCGGACATCACGACCTCCCGAGCATAGGCGAGCGCCGGCCGCCGTTCAGATGCGCATGGCGCAGCAACTTATGAAAGACATCGGAAAACGAAAACCGGGACGGCCGTCGCACAGACCGGACAGCGGGGCTTCGTTGGGGGAGGAAGATGACGGCGTCCCTTCAGGCGCAAGGTGTTGCGCCCTCGGCGAGTCGTCCGTCAACGAGAACGGCCGGGGTCTGTTCGGCACAGACACCGGCCTTCGGCGGGAGCAGAACCTGACAGGGTGACTTTAGGCGTTTAGCCCGTCGCCGGGCACACGCAGTGGCCCATCGTCATCGTCGGCGCCGGTGATTTCGGCGGCCCCGTCGAGCAGGGCCACATAGTGCCGCAATGCGCGTGCCCGGGATTGTTCGTACAACAGCGCAGCAATGCGATCGGCCACGCGCTCGAACGGCGGCATGCGCCCTTTGATGCGTCGCTCGATACGCACGACGTGAAAGCCGTAGCGGGTATTCACCAGCCGCGGCAACACGCCGAGCCGGTCGCCACAGAACAGCACCAGTTCGAACTCCGGCGCCCCGCTGCCGCGCGCGAGCAAGCCAAGACTGCCGCCGCCGCGCCCCGACGGACAATCCGACATCATCTGCGCGACGGTTTCGAACGACGACGGCTCGGCGAGCACGGCGTCGAGCGCCGCCTGAGCGCGTCCCAACGTGCTCGACAGCGGCACCCCCGCCGATAGCGCGAACAGGATATGGCTCGCCTGCACCTTGTCGCCCACGCGGAACTGTCCGGCGTGATCGTGGAAGTAAGTCCGGCATTCGGCCTCGGTCGGACGGCGCACCCGCACGTCGCGCGTGAAGAGTGCGTCGACGACGGCGTCGTCGCTGGCGTCAGTGTCCTCGTCGAGCAGGCGTAAGTCGCGCGCCCGCTGACGCAGCAACTCGCGACTCACCAGCGCGTGCTCGGCGGCCGCTTGCGGATCGGCCGCGTCTCGATGTTGATCGATCTCATCGGCGACGCGGCGTGCGTCGATGACAATACCGTTGACGCTCAAAGACATGACGGACTCCCACCAAAAAGCGTTCACGGCCACCGTTCATGCGCGCTCGCCAGCCCGTTGCCGGCGAGCCGGATCCTGTCGTCAGAACGTGTTCTGAATACGACGATAGGCACGCGCGAGCTGCACATTCGTGCGGCTCACCGATTCGGAGAACTCACGCGCATCGACAGTGACTTTCGGAATGGTCGCAAGATCGGTCTCGCGGCTGATATGTGTGGTCGAGGGGATGTAGAAATTCTCGGGAATATCGCGCCCGTCGACCACGCTGTTGTGCCGCACCACCACGCCGTCGTGCACGACGCAGTTGAACAACACCGAGTTGAAGCCGATGAAGACCCGATGACCGATGACGCAAGGTCCATGCACGATGGAGCGATGGGCAATCGACGTGTTCTCGCCGATGGAAACGCGTGCGCCGTCTTTCGAATGGATCACGACCCCGTCCTGAATGTTGGAATTGGCGCCGATCACGATTGGCTCCATCTTGCCGTGCTCATCGACCTCGTCGGCGCGCAGCACCGCATAAGGCCCGATGAAGACGTTCTCGCCGACGATGATCTGGCCGCACAAAATGGCCGTGGGATCGACGAACGAAGTTTCGTGCACCACGGGATAATCCCCGCGCGGATTCTTTCGCAACATGCTTGAGTGACTCCAGACCGCTCGCTCGTACCCCGGGCCACGACAGCGCGCCGCGCGAATTGCGCGATGCGTGCTGGTCGTCGCTGGCCACGCCGGAATACGCCCTGTGGACGAACGGAGGAAAGGGAACACGGACGGGCGCCGTGATACGGACTCTCTCACCGCTGCGAACGGTATATCGATGTTTTAGGCGATGAGAGACAGAAACGCAAATGCTCGCGATGACGGTGAGAGCTCCCGTTGCGCACCGCACACACCCGTGTGCGGTGCGGAAAAAACTCAGTGTGTCGGACGCGTTGCCGTCGCCTGAGAATCGTTGGCCGTGCCCGTCGGGCGACCGCGCCAGTAGCCTGCGAGCAGCGAGCCCGACAGGTTGTGCCAGACGGAGAAGAGGGCGCCAGGCAACGCCGCGAGCGGCGTGAAATAGATCTTGCCGAGCGTGGCGGCAAGACCCGAGTTCTGCATGCCGACTTCGATGGCCAGCGTGCGGCAGATCGATTCGTCGAAGCCCAGTGCACGACCGCCCCAGTACCCGCCGAGCAGTCCCAGGCCGTTGTGCAGAATCACGCCCAGCATGACCAGCGGCCCCACCGTGGCAATGTTGCCCTGGTTCGCGCCGACCACCGCACCGATGATCAGCACGATCGCCACCATGGACACCAGTGGCAGGAAACCCTCGATGGCCCGCACGGCGCGGCCAAAGAAGCGATTGATGAGCAAACCCGCGCCAATCGGCAGCGCCACGATCTGAAGAATCGACAACAGCATGCCCTCGACGTCCACCACAATCGAGGCGTCGACGTACAGACGCGTGAGCAGCGGTGTGGCGAATACGCCGACGAGTGTCGACATGGCACTGATCGTGACCGAAAGGGCCACGTCGCCTCGGGCGAGATAGATCATGACATTCGATGCCGTGCCGCTCGCTACGCTGCCCACAAGCACCATGCCCGCTGTCAGATCGGGTGGCATGTGCAGCACGCGTGCAATGATCCACGCGGCCAGCGGCATGACCAGATAGTGAAGCACCACACCGGCAACGATGGGGGCGGGACGGGTGAGCACACGCTTGAAGTCGTCGAAAGTGAGCGTGACGCCCATCGCAAACATCACCACGGTGAGCAGTGCCGTGACATGTGGCGTGATGCCGGAGAAGCTGCCCGGCGAGAAGAATGCGAAAACGGACATCAGCAGAGCCCACAACGGGAACAGCCGGGTGACACGGGCGATCATGAGATTCTCGGGCGCAAAAAGTTAATATTTTACTTATTTTGCGCAGCCCGCCCGTCCGGGCCGATCCGGATGGCGCGACAGCGGTCGATGGGCGTTCAGCGCAAGGCGGCGGCGAGAACGCCGGGACGTGCGAATCGCAGCACCCGGCGTCATGGCCGTAATGGCCGTCGTGACGACCGTTTTGACGGCCCTCGTGACGCCATTTGGCAACCTCCGCCAAATAAATGCCGCCGCTCAAATTCATCGGAATGTTGAGCGACGCGCACATCGTCGAGACTTCCCCGAGCGCTTAGTCGCGCTTCGGTTTGCCCATCAGCAGGGCGCCGCCGGCACCGTCCCGGCGCGCCGGACGCGGTCCGCGCTGGGCGAAATCGCCACGCTCACCGCCACCGCCTTGCCCACGCGCTGCGCTCTGTCCCTGGCGCGCAGCGCCCGAGCCCTGTGAGCCCTGCGCCGCACGTGCGGGCGGACGCTGTGCATCGCCCTGACGCTTGGGCGCTTGCTGACGCTGTCCTGCGCCCTGTCCCACATTTCCGACATTGATGCCATGACCTGCATTAGCGGCATTAGCGGCATTGCCACCGTTCCCGCCCTGACGGCCACCGCGCTCGCCCTCGCGACGCGGCTTCGATTCGCCGCCCTGACGCGCGCCCCGACCGCCGTCGCGGGAATCGCGCGGCTCACGCGGTGCACGTGCCGATTGACGCGCATCGTCGTCGCCACCGTTACGGCCGCCCCGTCCACCACCGGCGCCGCGACCGTTGCCTTGCTGATTCTTGCGAATCGGCTGGGCCACGGCATGCGGATCCGGCTCGAAGCCCGGAATCACTTCACGCTCGATGGTGCGCTTGATGAGGCGCTCGATCTGCTGGAGCAGGAGATGTTCGTCCACGCACACGAGGGAGATGGCTTCGCCGTTCGCGCCCGCGCGACCCGTGCGGCCGATGCGGTGCACATAATCTTCCGCGACTTCCGGCAGATCGAAGTTCACCACGTGCGGCAGTTGGTCGATGTCGATGCCGCGCGCTGCGATATCGGTCGCGACCAGCACTTGCAGCGTGCCGCTCTTGAACTCGGCGAGCGCGCGCGTGCGGGCGCCCTGGCTCTTGTTGCCGTGAATCGCGAGCGCCGGAATGCCGCCCTTCGTCAGTTGTTCCGCCAGACGGTTCGCGCCGTGCTTGGTGCGCGTGAACACAAGCACCTGGAACCAGTTGTGCTCGCGCACGAGGTGTTCGAGCAGTTCGCGCTTGCGGTCGCGATCGACCGGGTGGATCTTCTGCGCGACGGTCTCGGCCGTCGTGTTGCGGCGCGCCACTTCGATGAGGGCGGGCGACTTGAGCAGACCGTCCGCCAGTTGCTTGATTTCGTCGGAGAACGTGGCCGAGAACAGCAGGTTCTGACGCGCGGCGGGCAGCGCCGCCAGCACACGGCGAATATCGCGAATGAAGCCCATGTCGAGCATGCGGTCGGCTTCGTCGAGCACCAGAATTTCAACGGCGGACAGATCCACCGTCTTCTGCTGCATGTGATCGAGCAGGCGGCCGGGCGTAGCCACGAGAATGTCTACGCCGCGCGCGAGTTTCTTGACCTGCGGGTCCATCGACACGCCGCCGAACACCGTCATCGACGTCAGGCGCAGATACTTCCCGTATTGGGTGACGCTTTCCTCGACCTGTGCCGCCAGCTCGCGCGTGGGGGTCAGCACGAGCGCGCGCACCGGGCGCTTGCCCTTCGCGGCTGCCGCAATCGCTGCGGCGGACTTGGGCGTGGACGTCGACAGCTTTTGCAGGATGGGCAGCGTGAAGCCTGCCGTCTTGCCGGTTCCGGTCTGGGCACCGGCGAGGAGATCGCCACCTTGCAGCACTGCCGGAATCGCTTGCAGTTGAATCGGAGTCGGCTGCGTGTAACCAAGGTCGGCTACCGCACGCAGGATGTCGGCCGATAGGCCGAGCGTTTCAAAAGACATATAAAGACCAATGCGCGGACTCCACGATGTGTGTGCCCCGCGCGTATCGATGTTGTGTTCTTGATGGAATGCCCGCGTCGGGCGTGCGACGCGCATCGCGCTCATTTTGGGCGACGCGTCTGAAAACGCCAGCAAGACGACCCGCCGGCGAATGAATTTCTAGCGGCTTGGCGGGCGAGGCCGTCGCGGGTACGGCCGTGTCTTGAAAGCGCGTAGTTTACCATGCGCCCTTTCCCAAGTCAGTCGACATCGCGCCATTGCGCTGCCTTACCTGCTGGTAAGGGTGCTTGTCAGGGGTGCGATATCCCGGCGCGCTGCACGCCGGCAGTCGCGCGCGTGGCCCAAGCCGCTACACTGACGCCAGTGTCCCTCAGCCCCATTACCTCTGGCCCGTCCCGTGCAATCCGTACGATTCGACCTGACCGATCTGCGCCTGTGCCTGCTGGTGGCCGAAGCCGGCAGCATCACCGGCGGCGCCGAGCGCGCCCATCTGACGCTGGCGTCGGCCAGCGCCCGCATTCGCGGCCTCGAAGAGACGCTCGGCGTCGCGCTCTTCATGCGCCATCGCCAGGGCGTCATCCCGACGCCTGCGGGACGCGCCCTGCTCACTCACGCCCGCCGCGTGCTTGCGCAGATCGAGCAGATGCGCGGAGAACTCGGCGAATATGCCGCAGGCCTCAAGGGTAACGTGCGCATCGCCTCCAACACGGTCGCGATGTCCGAATTTCTGCCCGACGTGCTCGGCGCATTCCTGAGCGACCATCCCAATGTGGAGATTGCGCTGCGCGAGCAGACGAGTCCTGCCGTGGTGCAAGCCGTGCTCGAAGGTGCGGCCGATATCGGCGTCGTCTCCGACTGGATCGAGTTGACGGGACTGGAGACGGTGCCGTTCCGGCAGGACCGGCTGGTGATCGTCACGCCGCCGGGCCATGCGCTCGCCGCGCGCGGCGAAGTGGCTTTCATCGACGTGCTCGACGCGGAGTTCATCGGCCTGCCCGAACAAAGCGCGCTCGCCGAGCATCTCGAAGGCCATGCCAAACGGGCCGGACGCCCCTTGCGCTATCGCCTGCGTCTGCGCGACTTCGACAGCCTGTGCCGCGCCGTGGCGGCCGGCGCCGCGCTGGGCATCGTGCCGTTGAGCGCCGCCCGTCGCTCGGCGGCCACGCTGGGGATCGGCATCGTGCCGCTGGCCGACCCGTGGGCGCTGCGCACGCTGGTGCTATGCGTGCGCGAGCGCGACGCCCTGCCCGTCTACGCACGGCAATTGCTCGAATGCCTGCAAGCGCCTGCCGCCCACACCAACGAAAACGGCACGACGTAATCGTCGTGCCGCTTTTGACCATCTGACGCCGCTTCGAAGCCTTACATCGCCGCCGGACGCGAAGCGCCGCGCCCACGCAGCAGCGCGTACAGAATGATCGCGCCGAAGGTCGCGCAACCGATGCCGCCGAGCGAGAAGTTGCCGAACTTCAGCGTGAAGTCACCGGCGCCGAGCACCAGCGTAACAGCGGCCACGATCAGGTTGCGGTTATCCGAGAAGTCGACCTTGTTCTGCACCCAGATACGCGCGCCGGCCACCGTGATCAGACCGAACACCACGATCGACACACCGCCGAGCACCGGGCCCGGAATCGTCTGAATGACGGCGCCGAACTTCGGCGAGAAGCCCAGCACCAGCGCGAGCACCGCGGCAAGCGCGAACACCAGCGTCGAGTAGATCTTCGTGACGGCCATCACGCCGATGTTCTCGGCATACGTGGTCACGCCCGTACCACCGACGCTGCCCGACACGATGGTTGCGAGTCCGTCGCCGAGAAAGGCACGGCCCATGTAACGGTCGAGGTTCTGTCCCGTCATGGCGCTCACTGCCTTGATATGCCCCAGATTCTCGGCCACCAGAATAATGGCGATGGGCGCGAGCAGCACCATCGCTTCCGGCTGGAACACAGGTGCGGCGAAGTGCGGCAGACCGAACCACGCGGCATTGGCCACGATGGCGAAGTCGATGGGCTTGCCCAGCCCCATGCCGTTCGTCAGCACGGCGTAGAGCGCATAGGCGAGCAGCAGGCCGACCAGAATCAGCAGACGCTGCACCATGCCGCGCGCGAATACCGCCACGAGGCCCACGCACAGCACCGTCGCGAGCGCCATCCACGTATCGAAGCTGGTGGCGGAGACACCCTTCACCGCGACCGGCGCGAGATTCAGGCCGATCACCGCGACCACGGCCCCGGTCACCACCGGCGGCATGAGCGCCTCGATCCAGCGCGTGCCGACGGCCATCACGATCAGGCCGATGATGGCGTAGAGCACACCGCAGGCAATGATCCCGCCGAGCGCCACCGGAATGTTCAGGTTCGGCCCGCTGCCGGCATAGCCCGTCACCGAAATGACCAGGCCGATGAAGGCGAAGCTGGAGCCGAGATAGCTGGGCACGCGTCCGCCAACGAGCACGAAGAAGAGCAACGTGCCGATGCCCGACATGAAAATGGCGAGGTTCGGGTCGAAGCCCATGAGCAACGGAGCGAGCACCGTCGAGCCGAACATGGCCACCACGTGCTGCACGCCCATGGCGATGGTCTGCGGCCAGGCCAGACGCTCGTCGGGGGCGATCACGCGCCCGAAGGCCGTGTCCTGTTGCTGCCACTTCGGGAAGTAACCCTGTGCCATTTTCGATCTTCTCCTGTGTGTCGTGCCGTATCGTGTGGTCCCCGACCGCCCTGCGGTACGCGGGGCGACGGGGAAAAACTGGCCGCAGTGTACGGAGCGCCCGCACGGAAGGCAAGGCGAGAAGCCGCGGATCCCTGATACGTTGGTCCGGCACGACAGGCGGTCGTCAACGCTTGGCGACCCCCTGGAGAATCACGTCCGCCAGCCCGGTGTAGTTGCCGTCGAAATGGTGCCCGCCGGGCATCTTGACGACCTGCACACGCTTGGGATCGAGCCCCGGGCAGTTGCTATCGTCTTCGTCGGCGCCATACACGCACATCGCCACGCCGTCGGGCAGTCGCTCCACTTCGGGGCGAATCGGCAGCCCGTTCTGGCTCGACATCACCCAGTTGGTCATGCGGAACTCGAAATCCGCCTTCTGCCCGAGCCCCATCAGCACGAGCAGCGCCACGCGCTCTCTCGCCATGGGCGGCAGCCGGTTGACCATGAACGGCAGCACGTCGGCGCCTTGCGAGTAGCCGACCAGAATCACGCGCTTCTTGTTCCACCGGGTCTGATAGAAGCGCATGAGACGTTCGACGTCGAGCGCGCCCGACGCCGGGGTGCGCGCCGACCAGAAGTAGCGCAGCGAATCGACGCCCACCACGGGAATGCCGTGGGCGGCCAGTGCGCTGGCGACGTCGCGGTCGAGCCCGGCCCAGCCGCCGTCACCCGACATCAGGATCGCGAAGGTGTCGGCCATATTGGCGGCAGGCTTGCCCGTGGCAGGCACCTCGATCACCGGCAGATCGGCGACGGCCGCAGGCGGCCGGGCCGTGCCGGCAACGTGGTGAGCGTTCAGGCGACGGAACGCGTTCTTGTACTGCGTTACCCAGTCGGCCAGCACGGGCGGGGGCGAGGCGGTGCCCGAAGCAGCGCCAGTGCTGCTCGGGCTGCTCACACCGCTCGTATCCATCGCCCCCAGACTGCCGGCGAGTCCGCCGACGAGCCACGTCGAATTCGGCGTGCGCGCGGCGAACGCTTGCGCGAGGTGGTCCGAGCAACGCGGTGCGCGTCCGGGACTGGCCGGGCCACCCACCGGGCCGCCCATCGCCATCCACGGTGCGCTCATGACCGGCGCGGGCAGCAGACGCATCGGCGCGCCACCCGCCGTGTGCGTGATGCCGCGTCCGAAATGCACCCCCTCGCCCTGGCACAACGGACGCGCCATCGGCAGCACCGGGCAGAAGTCGACCGACAATGCGCCGGAGAAGGTGTCGCTGCCGGCCTGCGCGAGCATCGCATAGGCGAAGGTGCCACCCACGCCGTCGCCCACGAGAATCGGCGGCGTGTAACCCGGCAGCTTGACGGCCGCCTCGACCCATCGGCCGAAGTTGTCGAGATCGCCTGCGGCGTACACGCAGGCAATATCGTCCTTGGTGTAGTTGGCCATCAGCCGCGCCGTGTCGATGCCGGCGACCAGCGCGCCGGTGTCCGCCAGCGCGCGGGCCATGCGTTCGGCGCGAGGTGTCCAGCCGTCGTCGTCGGAGAAGAACAGCACCGTTGCGTTGGGATCGCCCTGCGGACGGAAGATGGGGACGTTCTCGAAGCGGCCGTGCGTCATGATCTCCGGCGCGGCATTCCCGGCACTGCGGAATGCGGCCGCTCCGGCGGCCGCAGCGGCGGCCTGCGGCATCACCGGCGCGGGCACGCTCGACTCGGCAGCGGGCGACGGCGCCACCGGCCCGGCCTTGGGCGCGGGCTTGAGCACATTGAGCTGATTGCCTTGCGTCTGCCTCGATGTTTGCGCGACAGCGACGCCCGTCGAGATCGCCATCGCGATCACTGCCGCGATCGCCACCGTGAAGGTCGCAGCGCTGCTCAGCGCCATCGGTCGCAGACACCGCGTCCAGCGCGAGCGCTTCGGGTAGCGCGCGCCCCCCTCGTCAGTCCTGCCGTGATTCGCCATCGCCCTTCCCGTCATTTCGTAATCATCCCTTTCCAGCCGCCGCCAACGAGCGACGCCACGTCGGCCAGCGTCAGCATCGGCGTTATGCCGCCAAGCGTCATCAGATAGCGCGCCTCCCATTGCGGATCGAACTTGTCCTTGAAGCTGCGCAAGCCGCGGAAGTTGTAGAAGCGCGCGCCGTGCGCAAACATCATGCGTCCGAAGCGATGCCAGCGCGGAGCGAGCTGGTGCGTCTGCATGCCCGACATCGGCGCCATGCCCAGACCGAAACGCTGATAGCCCTGCGCCTTGAAATGCAGCATCAGTTTCGCGAACAGGAAATCCATGGTGCCGGGCGGCGCGTCGGGCACCTGCCGCATGAGGTCGATGCTCGCTTCGATGCGTTGCACATCGGGACACATCAGCGTGGCGAACGCCACGAGCCGTTCTTCGCGACGCACGAGCGCCACCGGCTGACGCGCCACGTAGGCGTCGTCGAACGCGCCCAGCGAGAAGCCCTTCTCGCGGGTGTGCTGCCGCGCGAGCCACGCATTCGACACCAGACGCATTTCCGCCAGATGCGGCGCCACCCCCTCGGGCGGCACGATCTCCAGCGTCAACCCTTCGCGCTCGCCGCGCGTCACCCCGTGCCGCAGATTCGCGCGGCGCGCGCCCTGCAGACCGAACTCCGGTAGCGGCACGAACGCCTCCTCGCCGAGTTTGTACGCGCGCAGGCCCGCGTCGATATAGAGCGGCAACGCCTGCGGACGTGTCTTGTAGAACGCCGCACGCCCGCCGTGCGCATCGGCCAGTTCGATGAAGCGCCAGATCAACTCGGGCCACTCCTTCTGGTCGCCGACCGGGTCCGAGAGCGACACCCACGAGCGGCGATGCTTCGCGTACATGATGAAAGCGTTGCCCGACGGCGAGAACAGAAAGCTCTTGTCGCCCATGAGCGCGAGGCACGCGTCGGCGGCGGGCTGTTTGCGGATGATGTCCTTCGCGCGCGCCAGTTCGTCTTCGTTCGCGGGCACCATCGCGCCGGGCGACTGACGCAGCAGTTGCCACAGCGACAGCCCCAGACCGATCACCGCGACGACCATCAGTGCGCGCATCG
The DNA here is from genome assembly GCF_044745225.1 of Pandoraea sp. NPDC087047. Classification (NCBI taxonomy): domain Bacteria; kingdom Pseudomonadati; phylum Pseudomonadota; class Betaproteobacteria; order Burkholderiales; family Burkholderiaceae; genus Pandoraea; species Pandoraea sp. NPDC087047. Next base: position 95,063 of record NZ_JBIUZU010000013.1, on the reverse strand, counting down.
AACGCGGCGCATCGCCGTCGAACGTGAACTGCCACCAGAGCTGGTTGGCATAGCCCACGCGGCGGTACGACATGAACATCAGCCACGTACACGCCCCCAGCACCGAGAGCACCGCGATGATCCAGCCCGGCTCGAACGTCTGCGTGAAAAGCGACGAGCGCCGGTCGAACTGCTTGCGCGAGACGAGCAGCAACGTGGCGAGCACCGCCAGCACGAAGAACTCCGACACGGCGATGCCTTTCGGAATCGCCAGCACCGCCGCAATGATCGTCAGCCCGAGCGAGCCCCACCAGGCGGCGTCGAGACGGTGGAGCAGCCCGCGCGCGAGGAACAGCATCGACAGGCCCGCCACGCTGCCGAGCAGATGCGACACCTCGACGAGAAACAGCGGCACATGACGGCGCAGGAAGTCTTCGGCGTCGCGCGTGGCGGGCGTCACGCCCGAAATCAGCAGCATCACCCCGGCCACGAGCGTGAGCGCCGCCAGCAGGCCCGGGAAGAGACGAACGGCCGCGCGTCCAATCGGCGCGGCCGGCCCCTGACGCAACTCGAACCCGGCGAGCATGCACGCCGCGAGCATCAGCGGCAGCAGGTAGTAGATGCCGCGATAGAGCACCAGCGCGCCCGCGACCTGACTGATCGGCGCGTGGCCGTTCGTCGCGAGCAGAATCACCGCTTCGAAAACGCCTACGCCGCCCGGCACATGGCTGAGCACGCCCAGCGCCATGGCAATCGCGTAGAAGACGACGAAGGTCGGCAGATCCACCACGCCCGCGGGCAGCAGGCACCACAGCGCCGCGGCCGCCATGCCGAGATCCGCCGCCGAAATCAGTAACTGACGCAGCGCGAGGCGCAGCGGCGGCAGCGGCATCGACCAGCGCCCGAAGATCGCCACCGAGCGCTTGCGCGCGCACAGAACGAGGAACGCCGCAGCGCCCGCGAGCAACAGCAGCGCGAACAGTTGCAGCATCCACGCGGGAATCGGCACCAGCGCCGACACGCGCGACGCCCCCCACAACATCCCCAGCGAACCGAACACCGTCATGCCCAGGCCGAATGCCCCGGCGTTGAACGCGACAGCCTGCGCGACCTTCGACGCCTCGACGCCCGCCGCCGCATACATCCGCATACGCACAGTGCCGCCCGTGAGCACACCGAGGCCGACCGAGTTGCCCAAGGCGTAGGCGATGAACGAAGTGAGCACGACTGTCGAGCGTTTGACCTTGGCGCCGGCAAAGGCCAGGCCGGAGATGTCGTAGCCGGTGAGCGCCGCGTAGCTCGCCAGGGTTGCCAGCATGGCAAGCACGAGGCGCGTCACCGGCGTGTCGTGAATGGCGGCGATGACGTTGTCGTAATGCACGTGCCGCAGCATGTGATGCAGCGCATCGAAAACGAACAGGCCAAGCAGAAGAACGCCCGCGACGATCAGCCACGGGCGCGCGGCGCTCCATGGGAAGCGTCTGAGCAAGCGCAAGGGCGCGGGCAGCGCGAGCCAGGCGGCCTCGACGGGCGTCGGCATGCCGGTGGGGTTGCCTGGGCCTGCGTGCGCGGCCGATGCCGCAGCGGTCGTGGAAAGCGCCACAGAGGAAGAAGCTGCATCGGCGGGCCGGCTCGGGCACGCACGGGATGGTTCGGTCATGTTTCGGTCGATCTTTCGGCCGGCACGACGTCATCTACGAGACGCCGCCCCCGTGGCCTGTGGGCGAGTCGGAGCCTGTCTGGGGGATAGCTTACACCGCGATGCGTAACAGGTCTTGTCGGTGCGCCGCTGACAAGACCGTCGTCCCGGGCGCTGCCGTGCCCCTCGAGCAGCCCCTACCCCCCCCGTGCGACGGGCCTCTCCCGTCGATCTCTCAGCCGACAAGGGAGTTTTCGCCGCGCAATATCGGTGACATCCCGCGCGCCAGCCCCACCGCACGGGAGATGGCCCGGAGCGATTGCGTCCGGCTATCGGCGAAATATCGCGATATCTGCAACTTAATGTAAAATGCGCGGGTTTTACTAGGAATTACCCGAAGTTTTCCTAAACTTCGATTCGAATATCGCGGCAATGCAGCACGTGCGCACTCCGAACCATTGCGACTCCGAAGAGAGTTGATTCACGGTCCGAAGTTTGTGCGCGGGGGGAGTTTGAACATGAACGTCGAACGGCTTGGCCGTCCGGCAGGGGCACGTCTGACCCTGCAATCGGCGATGCGGTGCAATCCGCATGCCATCGTGTCTGCCCTGGGGCAACGTGGCGCGTGCGTTCGCCGCGGGGTGCTGAGTGTCCTGCTGGGCGCGGCCACGCTGTTGGGCACGGGCCACGCGCTCGCCCAAACCGCTTCGGGCAATGGCTCGTCGGCTACCGCCACCGGCGCGAACAGCGCCGTCGTGGCCCTGCCGTCCTCCGGTGGCTCCACGCCGATCAAGCCGGCGGTGCCGATCGGTCAGGCGACCATCACGCAAGGGGTCGCGCAACTCAAGGAGCGCTACAACCTCTCGCATGTCTGGTTGCGCTCCGAGACGGACAGCGGCGCCACGCTCGAAGCCGCCACGCCGGGCGACGACATTCAGCAGTTGCTGCCCGTCGCCAGCCTGTCGAAGTCGGTCACGGCCATCGGCATTGCGCTCCTCGTGCAACAGGGCAAGCTCTCGCTGGACGCCAAGCTCGGCGATCTGCTCGACACCTACTCCAGACAACACGGCAAGCCGCTCGACCCGTCGTTGCACGAGCTGACTGTGCGACGCCTGCTCGCACACCGCGCAGGGCTCGCCACGAACGGCTACAACGATCCCGTCAACGGTCTGTTCAGCGGCCTCGCGATTCGGCGCGTGGGCGGTAGCGCGGACTTCTTCAACTATCTCGACGCAGGCGACGCCGGACACTCGACCGGCAAGTCCGATTTCGTCTACTCGAACGTCTCGTATCTGTTGCTCGGGATGGTGATCGAAGCGGTGTCGGGCGAAGACTACCGGGACTTCTGCGAGAAGAACATCTTCACGCCGCTGGGTGTGACCGACGCGAAGCTACCCGACAACTGGCGTCTGCTCGCGCCATTCGCGGGCTGGCAGATGTCGACCGGCGCGCTGCTCAAGGTGTGGCGCGTGTTCGACATTCGGCGTCCGAGTCTGCTCACGGAGAAGACGTTGCGCGCGCTGCTGCTCGACAAGCAATCGGGGCCGGTGAATTCGGATCGCGACGTGTATTACACACTCGGCGTGTTTCTGCTGCCGGGCGCGGGGGATCGGAGTTATCGCATCAGTCACGACGGCATTGCCGACTTCTTCCGTACGCAATCGACCTATTACACCGTCGTGGAGAAGACCGTGCCGGGCGATAGCTGGGCACTCGTGGTGTCGCCGATTCCGTCGCGCGGCCAGTTCGGGGCGCTTCAGCGCGACGTTCGCCGGATCATTCGTCAGGCGCGTCTGGTACCGTAAGCGCCGCTCCGGTGACGACGATGTCACTGAGATCGCACACGAACGTTCCCGCGATCAGGCCGCGCTTTTGCGACGCGCTCAGTTGCTTGATGCGGTACTCCGCACGCGAGGCCGCGGAACGGTCGGCAAACGTGAGCGAGAGCAGAATGCGCGACGGCGGATAGGCGCGTGTGAAGCGCGCGCCCTTGCCCGCCACATGCGCCGCATAACGCGCACCGACGTCGACCGTGATGCCGGTGTAAATGCGTCCGCCGGCGCACTCCAGCAAGTAGAGAAACCAGGGCTTCGGCGTGGTGGCGGTCATGACTTCGCTCGCTGCTTCGTTCGCTTCCAACATGTGACGTCGTTCCGCCGCAATGCACGCGGCGCAATGTGAGGCGGCTAATTGTAGCCGCCCTCTCACGATCCCGAACGCACTCGGCTCCCGCACCGCAGACGATAAGATCCCGGCAAACCGCAAAGTCCGCTTCCCATTGAACACGGCACCGCGTATCGTCGCTCCTGGCCCATCATCAAAACGACAAGCGCCATGACCGAATCTGCTTCGCCGGAGACACCCCCCTCGTCGCACGTGCGCGACGCCTTGCGTCAGGAGCGACTGCGAGCCCGCCTAACGGCGCTCGGTGGCTACGCGGCCTATGCCGTGCTCGCCCTTGCCCTATGGGCAGCCAGTCACGGCAGCACAACGCTCGGCCTGTCGCCCACGGCCGCACAAGCCGCCGTGCTCGTGCTCTTCACCATCGGCGCGTGGGCCTTCGGACTGTTTCCGGAACCCGTCACCACACTGACCTTCTTCCTGCTGGCCGTGCTGCTTCACGTGGCGAAACCGGAAGTCATCTTCGCGGGCTTTCATTCCGCTGCATGGTGGCTGGTCTTCGGTGGCGCAGTCACCGGCCTGGCCGTGCGCACGACCGGGCTCGGCTCGCGGCTGGCCGCGACACTGTTTGCACTGAAGCGTCCGGCATACCCGAGATACGTGGCGTCGGTGATGGTCGCAAGCGTTGGCCTCGCGTTCGTGATGCCCTCGACCACCGGACGCATCCTGCTGCTCATCCCCATCGTGCTCGCGCTCGCGGATCGCATCGGCCTCGTGCAAGGGCGGCGTGGCCGCACCGGGCTCGTCATGATGGTCGCCGCCGCCAGCTACATGCCGCCCACGACGATCCTCCCTGCGAACATTCCGAACAGCGTGCTGATGGGCGCGGCGGACTCGTTCTACGGCGTGAAGCTGCACTACGCGCCGTATCTGCTGCTGCACTTCCCCGTGCTCGGCGCGCTCAAGGCCGCGATGCTGGTGTGGGTCGTGTGCCGCCTCTTCCCCGACGACGGCCCGCTCGCGAACGCCTCCACCGCAACACCTGCGCCCCTCACCCCCGATGCGCGGCGTCTGTCCATTCTGCTGGCGCTGGCGCTCGCGGGTTTTGCGACCGACGCATGGCACGGCATCTCGCCCGCGTGGATCTCCGTCGCGGCCGCGATCGTCTGCCTGCTGCCTGCGATTCCTATCGTCACGCCGAAGACCTTCACCGAGCAGATGCAGATCACCCCGCTCATCTACGTGGCGGGCTTTCTCGGCGTGGGTGCCGTGGTGGCGGATACGGGACTGGGGGAGAAGGTGGCGCGGCTATGTCTGGATGCCGTCGGCATGGTGCCGGGCACGCCCGCGATCAATGCCGCATGGCTGATCGCCATCGGTGCGGCCATCGGGCTCGTGGCAACGCTGCCCGGTCTGCCCGCCGTGCTCACGCCGCTCGCGGGCCAGCTCGCCACGGCGAGCGGGCTGCCGCTTTACACCGTGCTGATGCTGCAGGTGCCGGTGTTCTCGACCGTGCTGCTGCCTTATCAGAGTCCGCCGATGATGATTGCGATGCATCTCGGCGGCGTGGGCATGCGCGACGGCACGCGGCTGACCGTCGTCATGACGATCATCACGCTCTTGCTGTTGTTTCCGCTGGATTATGTGTGGTGGCGCGTGCTCGGCATGTTGCCGTAGTGCGATGGCGTGGAGCAAGCGCCGGAAGACGATGTCCCGAGCAGCGCCGTGTGCCGCGTTGGAATGCGATGCTGCTCGCGGCAGAACACGAGCCACCGGTCGCCGTCCTCCTCGCGCCAGAATGCGCCCTCGCGCTCAAGGATGGCCCCCAGCCGAAGCCGCGTCTCACGAAGACGCGCGTCGCTCACGCCCGGCAGAATCATGCCTCGCACGTAGCTCACATGCGGCACGGTGCGCAGCAGCGCACGAATGAGCTGACAGAAGCGCCGCACCGCGTGCTCGCGAGAGCGGGCGTCGGCGTCGAGCCTGAAGTCGGTAATCGTCAGCACGAATCCCGCTGCGCCTTTGTCGAGACGATGACAAAGGGACAACTCGCCGTTTTCGACGCGTTGTCCCACGGTGAATTGCATGCGCTCGCAGACTTCCGCGCGCGCCGTAAAACGGTGAGTCCGGAAAAATGCCGCAACGGCGCGCTCGCAGATTGTCATTGGCTTATCGGATGGTGTCGTACATCTTCGTGACCTGCTGGCCGATCATGCCGTACATCGATCGCGACACGTCGCGAATATCGGCACTCGTTGCATCGATACGTTGACGCAGACGGTCGTTGGTGCGGCGCGTCTCTTCGGTGAGCGACATCTCGAACTCGCCCAGCACGTCGTTGTCCCGCCCCGCGAGCGAATCGTCGTTGGACACCACGTCGAACGGCGATTTCACGAACTGGCTCACACCCTTGGTCGTTTCGCCGACGGCAGTGCCCACAACCCTCAGCTTGCCCAGCTCGCCGCCGAAACCCGCCGCCCCGGAACCCACGCCACCGATCAGCGAAAAGCTGCCGGAGACGATCCCGCCGATGGCCGCCTTCAGGCCCGAACTGTAGTGCGACTGATTGGCGTTGTACTTCTCGGCGCGCGCCGTCAGACCCCGCTCGAAAACCATCGCGTCGTGACGCGTGCGATACGCCTGATCCGTGTTGCGCTCAGCCACGCGCATCGCGAGGAACAGGGCGATGAGCATTTGCGCCGATTGCAACCCATCGACCTTTTCGCGAATGCGCGGCAACACTTGCCCGCCCGCGCCGCCCGCCCCTGCCCTTTGTTGCGTCTCGATTGCGGCGTCATCCGTCTGACCGCGACTCACATACGTCGAACTCAATGCCATCGTCATATCTTCACTCCGTAAGTAACCGGCGCGGCGCCTGCCGCGTCCGGGAAATCAACGCCGGCTCACGCACGTGCCGATGAGGCGGCCATTCGAATGCGCATCTCCCCGGTTTTCTGCACCTGTTCGCCGGCCGAGACCGCGATGTCGTTCTGCTGACCGACCAGCGTTTCCATGCCTCTTGCGGCGCGCTTCTTGTCGTCGCCGTTCAATTGCATGAGCGTCTGCAACCACTGCATGTCGACGGAGAGGTCGCGCGCTTCGTTCTGCAACTTGGCGCGCTGCACGCCGATCACACCCTGTCCGAGGCCGTTTGCCCCGGCGAACGTTCCGCGCACCGCGTGCGAGAGCGACCACGAGCCGCGCGCCAACGCGAAGTAGCCCTGCCGGTTCATGCCCGCGGAGAACGATTTCGACAGTCCCTTGGCAGTGACGGCCTTTCCGCGCGCCGCTTGCTTGAGCGCCGTCTTGGCGACCTTGTCGAACGCACGCGACGCCATCTGCTCGATCATCTGCTGCGTGAACTGTTCGGCCATCCGGTTAAAACCGGCCTTCGCGAGACGACGCGCGCTCTGCGTGCCGCTTTGCAGCAGCGACCGGCCCACGCGCTTGCCCACTTCGCTGCCGACGACATAACCGATCTCGGACACGACTCTCGACTTGATCGCACCAATGGCGGCCTTGTCGCCCGACTTCACCGCCTGCTCCAGCGCCTCGCCCGCGCCCGCCTTGAAGACACGGCTGGCCGCCTTGGTGGTGGCGCGCTTGGCGAGGAAACCCTTCACCGACGTGCCGAAACCCACGACCATGCCGAGCATCTGGAACGCCAACTGCGCGTGTCCCCATTTGGCCGCTTCCTTCTCGTGATATTCGGCATTCTTCGGATCGGTCAGCGCCATCGTCTTGTGAAACGCGACGCCCAGCCCGGCAATGCCCGCGCCCAGGTCGGCCACGCCGCCCGCGATCATCAGCGGATTCATGGTGAGCACACCGGTCACGACCTTGACCGCACCGACCACGACATCGACCGCAGCAATCAGCCAGTCGAACACCACACCGAAGATGCCGCCCTTGCGGGCCTTGTTGGCGTCTTCGGTCTTGGCGTCCATCTGCTCGCGATACTTCTTGATGTCTTCCTGACGCAGCTTGTCTTGCCGCTCACCGAGCAATGCCAAGGCACGTTGCGTCGACTTGGCGGTGTCGCCAAGCGAGTCCATCGCGATCATCGACGCCATCAAGGCAAGCGTCGACGGATCGACGTTTTCGAGCGCTGCGAGGTCCGCGTCCCCCGCCGGATTGGACGCGCGCAATGCGTTCGCCGCCAGTCCGTTGCCGAGGGAAAAGAGCCGGTTCAATACGCGGGCGAACGCGTCGTGGGCGTCTTGCCAGTCGGCGCTCGCCGGCGTGTCCGGGGCGAAGTCTTCGGTACGAAGCCAATCCGTGCGCTGACGGCGTTCAAGAGAAGTGTGCGCCGATTCGACGATGTCGTGCGTCGCGCTTTTGTCGAGCGACGTATCGACGCTACCGGCCCAGACCGGCGCGTAACCGGCTTGTGAGGAATGAATGACTGTCATGTGGTTTTACGTTCCGAGTGGGAGTCGAGCGTGTCGTTTCGTGCACGCGCCGAACGCGCCAACTTGTCGTATTGGGGACGCTGAGCACATAGGCGCAAGGTGGCGTCGTAAGCCTTGCGCGCAAATTCCCGGTTGCCGGTGTGTTCGTAACTCATCCCCGCCAGATAGGGCGGGCGCGGGTCGGACCCACAGATCACCCCCGCCTTTGCGAAGCACGGCAACGCCTGTTCGTGCTGGCCGAGCCGCTGGTAGCAAAGCCCGAGTCCGTACCAGTCGTCGAACGACCATTGGTCGAGCGTTGCAAGCACGAAATACACGCGCTGTGCGGCAGCCATCTGGCCCCGGGCGAATTGCCCCGCGGCGTGGGCGCGCACCCGCGCGAGATCGGCTTCATCCAGATCGGCGAGCATGCGCAACGCACCACCGCGTTCGAAAAATCGCGAGAGGATGTCCTGCGCGTCTTCTCCCTCCTGCGCGTGACGATCCGGCTGCGCGGCGTCCAGGACCATGGGCGTGCTCACGTGCGCATCGAACCGTTGATCTGGTTGACCTGTGAGCCCTTCGACGTGAGGATCGTGTTCACAAGCGTCGATGCGCCGTTGTATTCCTGAAGCTTCTTGTTGATCTTGATCTGATCGACGGTGCGGCTGTCGGAGGCCCGCTCGGTAAAGCTCTCGGCAGCGGCTTTCAGCGTGCGCAGATTGGCTGCCGTGTAATTGCCGTTGTTGCCCGTAGGCGCCTGGTAGTTGGACTCGCCCAGGCGAGCCGACCGGTTCTCCCATTGCATCAGCGTCTTCTTCGTGCCGTCGGAGTACACCGTGATCTCGATGTTGTACTTGTCGAAGAACCCGCGAATGCCGTCGCCGAGCGTCTTCGTGCCAGACGTATCCGAGCCGAGTTCGTTAATCAGCGATTCGATCTGGTTGGCCGCCTCGCGAGCCTCCTGCCCTTCTTTCTGCCGAAGCTGCATTTCCTGAATCATCATTTGCGCATCGCCATTGTTCATCTCCATGAGCAGCATCGCGTACTGTGCGATGGCGCCGTGAAAATCAAGCGATGGCGATACACCGGGTGCGTTGGCGCCGCGGTTGAGGCTGAGGCTCTGGGTATGGCCGATGGACGGCGAGGCGTAGATAGCGGTCATGCGATGGCATCCTGAAGTCAGTGGAATTGGTGGATATGAGGCGTGGGGAGAAAGCGTCGGGATCGATGGCGCGCCCCGATCAGAGGCTGCTCACGATCTTCTTCGTGATTTCTCCGAGCCTGGAGATCACGGCGTTGTAAAGCGTGAGCGTGTTGTCGTAGCTGCTTACGAAGCGCTTGAGCTCGATTTGCTCCCGCGTGGTCGACGCGCCGTCATTCGACGCTAGCGCCTGAAGCTGCGACTCGATGCGTTGCAACTGCTGCGCGTCGAACGTTCCATTCGCGTCGCGGGACGACACGAGTTCGTGACGAACCACGAATTCGCGCAACGCCTTCGGCAAGCGCTGAGGCGTTGCATCGCGGGTTGCGCGACGTGCCACGTCGCCGAGCGTCGCGGCGAAATCGCGCGCCTCGCGAGCGACCGCCTGACGCTGCTGCGCAGACGCGAGCCACGCATCGGCCCTCAACTGCAGCGTGCTCAACTGCGCGCTGGCAGCGGCCATCGTGGAGAGCAGCGGATTGTCGGAGGACGCGGCATGCGCACCGGCGAAAGACGCCGTATCGACTGACGAATACGACGAGGTCACGGAGATTCGATCGATCATGACGTCCCTCGTCTCAAGCGCACACGCGACGCACAGCCGTCGCGCGCTTCAACGCCGGTGCTGCGCCGGCATCGGCAAGCGGCACGGGCGCGTCGTCTCTCATGCGCTCGATGGCGTGTCCGAGCGCAGCCGTCATGCGGCGGATTTCGCGTTCGTCACGCTGAAACGCTTCGCTCTGAACAAGCGCTTCGAGGCGTTGGAGTTTCTCCCGCGCTTGCGGCGTGCCCTCGGCTTCGAGACGCGCGACTTCGTCGAGCACCGCGTGATACTCCTGCATCTGGCGGTGCAACTTGCGTCCGGCCAACTGCATTTCGGCGCACGCGCGTTCGTACTGAACGAGGAGATCGTCCGGTGCTGCGGACGGAGATGAAGCGGATGAAGCGGGTGAGCGTTGTGGCAACGAGTCAGACATGAGGACGCCTCCGTATGTTGCGGTCAGTCGTTCAAGACATCAGGCATCTTACGAAGGCGTCGGGAGTCGGCCTTTGCAAAGACCGCAAACCCTTCCGGGAACCGGTCACGCTTCAGTCATTTCCCAGTGACGAGTGCGTCACGCGCATCGCGTTGCACGATGCGCGGCCCCTTATCCGGCGGGGCGTTCCGGCAAATCTACAACGTCAGGATTCGACGACGCAAAGCCGCAACGTCAAACGTCGCCAAAACCGCCACCTCCCGGCGTCTCCACAACGAAAATGTCGCCCGGCTGCATCTGCGTACGTCCGATGTGCGCGAGCTCCTCTCGCGTGCCATCAACGCGTTCAACGTAGTTCGCACCCAGCGCCCCGGCCCCGCCCCCTTGTGCACCGAACGGCGCGTACACGCGGTTATTGGAGAGAATCGACGCGGTCATCGGCGTGAGGAAACGAATGCGACGCACGGCGCCGTTGCCGCCTTGCCAACGTCCGGCACCGCCCGATCCTGCCCGAATACGATGACTTTCCAGACGCACCGGATAGCGCCACTCCAGCACTTCCGGATCGGTCAGACGCGAGTTCGTCATATGCGTCTGCACGGCGTCCGCGCCGTTGAAGCCATTGCCCGCACCGCTGCCGCCCGAGATGGTCTCGTAGTACTGATACGTCTCGTTGCCGAAGGTGAAGTTGTTCATCGTGCCCTGGCTCGACGCCACGCTGCCCAGCGCGCCATACAGTGCGTTGGTGATGGCCGACGACGTCTCCACATTGCCCGACACCACCGCCGCCGGGAACACCGGGTTGAGCATCGACCCCTGCGGCACGATCACCGTCAGCGGCTTCAGGCAACCGGCGTTGAGCGGAATGTCGTCGTCGACCAGCGTGCGGAAGACATACAGCACCGCCGCCATGCACACCGCGCGCGGCGCGTTGAAGTTGTTCGGCAACTGCGCGGACGTGCCGGTGAAATCGATGGTCGCGCCCTTCGTCGCCCGATCGACGCGAATCGACACTTCGATGACCGCACCGTTGTCCAGCGGATAGCGATAGTGACCGTCGGCCAGCGCGCCGATCACGCGGCGCACGGCGGCTTCGGCGTTGTCCTGCACGTGCCCCATGTAGGCGAGCACGACATCGCGGCCGAACTCGTTCACCATGCGGCGCAGTTCGTCCACGCCCTTCTGGTTCGCCGCCACCTGCGCGCGCAGATCGGCCATGTTCTGGTCGATGTTGCGTGCCGGGTAGCGCGCGCCGCCGAGCAGTTCGCGCGTCTCGCGCTCGCGCAGTTCGCCTGCGGCCACCAGTTGCCAGTTGTCGATGAGCACGCCCTCTTCTTCGACGTGCGTCGAGTCCGGCGGCATCGATCCCGGCGTAATCCCGCCGATATCCGCGTGGTGCCCGCGCGAGCCGACATAGAACAGCGGCTCCGCCGAGGCCTCGCCGTCAGCCTTGACGAACACCGGCGTAATCACCGTGACGTCCGGCAAATGCGTGCCGCCGTGGTACGGATCGTTGAGCATGAAAACATCGCCCTCGCGCATCTTGCCGCGATTGCGCTCGATCACGGTCTTGATGCTCTCGCCCATCGAGCCCAGATGCACCGGCATGTGAGGCGCGTTGGCAATCAGATTGCCGTCGCGGTCGAACAGCGCGCACGAGAAGTCCAGACGCTCCTTGATGTTGACCGAGTAAGCCGTGTTCTGCAGACGCAACCCCATCTGCTCGGCAATCGACATGAACAGATTGTTGAAGATCTCGAGTCGCACCGGATCGGCTTGCGGGCCCCGGTCGCCGGCATCGCGTTGCGTCGCACGCGGCACCACGCGCGTGAGCACGAGGTTGCCCTGCGCCGTCATCTGCGCCTGCCAGCCCGGCTCGACCACCGTTGTGCCGCTCTTCTCCGCCACGATGGCGGGACCGTCGAGGGTGTCGCCGGCAAGCAGCGTGTCGCGCTCGAACAGCGCCGCCTCGTGCCACGCGCCGCCCGCGTAGAGCTTCACCCGATCGACCGCCTGCGGCGCGCCCGACGTGCGGGCGTCGAGCGGTGCGATGTCGACCGGCGCGTCCGACAGACCGATCGCCTCCACCGACGCCACTTCGACGATCAGCGCTGCACCGTCCATCAGGAACGAATAACGCTGACGATAAGCCGCTTCGAACGCCGCGCGCATTTGCTCGACGCTGCCGAACGGCACGGCAATGGCCGAGTCCGTACCCGCATACCGCACGTGAACGCGACGCACCGTCTCGATACGCGACGCCGACACGCCTTGCGAGAGCAGTGCGTTCACGGCCTCGTCGGCGAGCGCGCCGAGGGCGTCTTCCAGCGCGACGAGACCGTCATTCGACAGCGGCGCTTCGATCATGCGCTCGCGCATGGCGGTCTGGTCGGCCAGGCCCATGCCGTACGCCGACAGCACACCGGCAAGCGGGTGCGCGAAAACCTTGGTCATGCCGAGCGCGTCGGCCACACCGCAGGCATGCTGACCGCCTGCGCCGCCGAACGTCGTCAGCACGTAGCGGCTCACATCGTGGCCGCGTTGCACCGAGATTTTCTTGATGGCGTTGGCCATGGCGCCAATCGCGATTTCGAGGAAGCCTTCCGCAAGGGCTTCGGGCGTCTGACGGCGTCCCGTCGCCTTTTCGATCTCGGCGGCCAGCGCCGTGAACTTGGCGACGACGACATCGCGGTCGAGCGGTTCATTCGCGTTCGGGCCAAAGACTTTCGGGAAATGCGCGGGTTGAATCTTGCCGAGCATGACGTTGCAGTCCGTGACCGCGAGCGGGCCGCCGCGACGATACGCCGCCGGTCCGGGGTTCGCACCGGCCGAGTCCGGCCCCACGCGCAAACGCGTGCCGTCGAACGACAACACCGACCCGCCGCCTGCCGCCACCGTGTGAATGCTCATCATGGGCGCGCGCATGCGCACCCCGGCCACTTGCGTCTCGAACACGCGCTCGAATTCGCCGTTGTAATGCGAGACGTCCGTCGACGTGCCGCCCATGTCGAAGCCGATCACACGCTCGAAGCCTGCGGCGCTCGACGCCCGGACCATGCCGACGATACCGCCGGCGGGGCCGGACAGAATGGCGTCCTTGCCCTGAAAGTTATCGGCACGCGTGAGTCCGCCGCTGCTCTGCATGAATTGCAGATTCACGCCCGGCATCTCCTTCGCGACCTGCTCCACGTAGCGACGCAGAATCGGCGACAGATACGCGTCGACGACCGTCGTATCGCCGCGCGACACCAGCTTCATCAGCGGCGAGACTTCGTGCGACACGGAGATCTGCGCGAAGCCCAGTTCGCACGCCATCGCCGCGAGTTTCTTCTCGTGCAACTGATAGCGATAGCCGTGCATCAGCACGATGGCGAGCGCACGAATGCCCTTGGCATAGAGCGCTTCCAGCGCGCTGCGGGCGGCGTCCAGATCGAGCTCGCGCACCACTTCGCCGTGCGCGCCGACACGTTCGTCGACTTCCACGACTTCGGCATACAGCGCCTCGGGCAGCGCGATATCGAGATCGAACAGACGCGGACGGTTCTGATACGCGATGCGCAGCGCGTCGCGGAAACCGTGCGTGGTCACGAGCGCGAGCGGCTCGCCCTTGCGTTCGAGCAGGGCGTTGGTGGCCACGGTCGTGCCCATCTTCACCCTATCGACCAGATCGGGCGTGATCGGCGCACCGGCAGCAAGACCCAGCAGGTGACGGATACCCGCGACGGCGGCGTCGCGATACTGTTCGGGGTTTTCCGAGAGCAGCTTGTGCGTGACGAGCGAGCCGTCCGGGCGGCGCGCCACGATATCGGTAAAGGTGCCGCCACGGTCGATCCAGAACTGCCAGCGCGAAGCGGTCTGATGCGCGGGCGCGCGATTTTGGGCGGAGGGCGTGAGAGCGTTCGTCATGGTGTCACTCGCAAAGCAATGGTCAAACGTGAATCGGAAAAAGGGCTGACGGCACGTGGCGAGCCGCCATCAATCGGTCAAGGCGTCAATCGATCGTCCGGACGCAGGGCGCACGAAGCCCGGCGCGGGCCAGTCCGACGTTTCTCGGACGGGGCCGCGCACCAGCCACTGCGCTATCGGGAAAATGAAAGAGACTTCATCGGACGCGGCAGCGACGGCTGCCGCGGTGATTCATCTGCACATGGTGTCGATGGTTCGTTTTTCAGCGCGACTGTCAGTTCGCGCGCGTCTCAAGTGATTCGAGCGAGTCGAGCTCGCGACCGCGCGTCTCCGGCAGCGTGAGCGCGGCGATAATCAGCACGCCATAAGCCACACCCGCGAAGATGCCGATGGTCGTGCCCAGACCGTACTGCTTCGAGAGCATACCGATCAGGAACGGGAACAGCGCCCCGATGGCACGGCCAACGTTGTAGCAGAAGCCCTGACCGGAGCCGCGAACGCGCGTCGGGAACAGTTCGGTCAGGAACGCGCCCATGCCGCTGAAGATGCCCGAGGCGAAGAAGCCGAGCGGGAAGCCGAGCCAGAACATGGCGCTGTCGGTGAGCGGCAGCGACGTGTACGAGAACGCGATCACCATCGAGCCCACGGCGAACAGAATGAAGTTCGGCTTGCGGCCAAGACGGTCGGTCAGATACGAGCTCGCCAGATAGCCGACCCACGAACCGAAGATGATCATCGCCAGGTAGCCGCCGGTACCCATCACCGTGAGGTGACGCTCCGTCTTCAGGAACGTGGGCAACCAGGTCGTGATGGCGTAGTAACCGCCTTGGGCGCCGGTCGTCAGCAGCGCGGCGCGAAGCGTCGTCGAGAGCAGTGCCGGGCTGAAGATGGCCGCCAGACCCGGCGCGTCTTCCGACTTCGCCTGCTTGGCCTTCTCCTTCTGATACACCTCCGGCTCCTGCACGTAGCGGCGGATGAAAAGCACCAGCAGTGCGGGCAGCAGACCGACCAGGAACAGCGCACGCCACGCC
Source organism: Pandoraea sp. NPDC087047 (assembly GCF_044745225.1). Lineage (NCBI taxonomy): Bacteria > Pseudomonadati > Pseudomonadota > Betaproteobacteria > Burkholderiales > Burkholderiaceae > Pandoraea > Pandoraea sp. NPDC087047. The sequence continues at coordinate 79,815 of NZ_JBIUZU010000013.1, read as the reverse complement.
ATATCGCCGGGCAACAGCGAGAACAGCACCGAGTAGAGAATGGCCGTCAAACCCCAGCCGATAGCCCAGCCCGATTGCACGAGGCCCACGGCTTTGCCGCGATCGCGGGCACGAATGACTTCGCCAATGAGCACGGCGCCTGCCGTCCATTCGCCGCCAAAGCCGAAGCCCATGAGCGCACGGGCGGCGAGCAGTTGATGGTAGTTCTGCGCGAGTCCGCACAGACCGGTGAACACGGCGAACCACAGCACCGTGAGTTGCAGCGTGCGCACACGGCCGATGCGATCCGACAGAATGCCCGCCACCCAGCCACCAAGGGCCGACGCGAGCAGCGTGAGGGTGCCGATGAAGCCCGCGTCGGCGAGGCTGATGCCCCACGTGGCGACCAGCGTCGGAATGACGAAGCTCAGCATCTGGGTGTCCATGCCGTCGAGCATGTAGCCGACCTTACAGCTCCAGAAGGCGCGCTTTTCGCGCGGCGTGGCGTCGCCGTACCAGCCGAACAGGCTGCCGCCCGCCTCGGAGGAGGCGGAAGAGTCCGTCGCTGCGGGGGGCGCGAGTGGGGTTTTGCTTTCCATGGAAAAGGCTCCGGTGATGTCCTGTCTTGCCGTGTGGTGCTCTTCGGCCGCGCTTTCCGATAGGCGTAACGGGTCACCGGCAGGCGATAGCTCACCCGCCGCAGCCCTTCTTGGCGCGGTTCTTTTGTTGTTACGTAAAACCTGGTGACGCGTGTGTTGCAGGTATTGACGTGATGCGTTGAGACGAATGCGTTTACTGCGAGTCCATCACGTCGAATACGTTGTGCGAAAACGTCGAAAGCTCACGTCGTCAGCGCACGAACGCACGCTCGTCGCCGTCAGAAAACGGCCAGCGATGCGTTCGGAATGTCCGTCATCAGCATGTATCCCGGACGATGGCCGATCGCCAGCGGCAGCTTCGCGCCCATGAGCGCCGTCTGCGGGGTCACGCCGCAGGCCCAGTACACGGGCAGCTCGCCTTCGCGAATGGTCACGGCGTCGCCGAAATCGGGCTTCGACAGATCGTCGATGCCCAGCTCGGCCGGGTCGCCGATGTGAATCGGTGCGCCATGCACACCGGGGAAGCGAGACGTGATCTGCACGGCACGAATCGCGTCGGCGCCCTTCATCGGACGCATCGACACCACCAGTTCGCCACCGAACTTGCCGGCACGCTGGTTCGCGATCTTTGTGCGGTACATCGGCACGTTACAGCCCTCTTCGACGTGGCGCAGCGGCACGCCTGCCCTGGCCAGCATGTCTTCGAACGAGAACGAGCAGCCGATGGCGAACACGACGAAGTCGCTTTGCCAGAACTCGGCGAGGTTATCGACCTGGGCGTCGAGCTTGCCGTCGCGATAGACGTTATAGCCCGGCACGTCGGTACGAATATCGACCTCGCGCCCCAGCACCGGCACGTGCCACTGGCCCGGCTCGCCCACGCCCAGCAACGGGCAGGCCTTCGGATTGCTCTGGCAGAAACGCAGGAAGTCGTGCGAATGCGCCACCGGCACGATAGCGAGATTCGCCTGAGCGAAGTCGCCGCAGTAGCCGGCTGTCGGGCCACGGAACTGTGCCGCGCGCACGGCCTGACGGAATTCGTAAGGCGTGATCGTCTCGCGTTGCGAAGTGAAGTCGTGCGGCGTGGCTCGGTGGTTCATGGCAAATCCGGCGTGAGTAGGGGAGACACCATGTCGGCATCAGATGGCAGAAGCATAGAAAGAAAAAAAAGTTATCGCTAACGAGTTTTTGTTCGCACCGCCGTATAGAATTTCTTAACAACATCGGGGGTTTTCCCGAGGTTTGTTGCATTTATTTTCACTGCTCCGTTCACGGTAAGTTACCGATTCTGGACGCCCGTCTGCCCCTCCGAACCTCATGAACACGCGCTTTCTCGAGACCTTCGTCACGCTCGCCATGCTGCGCAACTTTCGCGCGACGGCCGCCGCCCTGCACGCCACACCTGCGGCCATCTCGCAACGGCTCAAGGTATTGGAGGAGGAGTTGAAGACCGAACTCGTCGATCGCGAGAGCCGCGAGTTTCGTCTCACGCCGAATGGCGAATATCTGTTGGGATACGCCAAGGCTGTGGTGGAAGCGGCACGGCGCCTGCAAGCTGCGGCCTCGGGCGAGAGCACCCTGCGCGGACGCTTGCGGCTCGGCGTGATCGAGACCGTCGTGCATAGCTGGCTGCCGAACTATCTGCGACGGCTCGCCGCCGACTACCCGACGCTGGAAGTGGAATTGACGGTCGACGTGTCGGTGCAGTTGCAGCGCCGCCTGATGGCCGACGAACTCGACCTCATCATCCGGGTGGAGGGCAGCGACGACAGCAGCGTGGTGTGCAATGCGCTCGCCAACTATCCGGTGCATTGGATTGCGCGCAAGGGAATGTTTCCGAACACGCGCAGCGGGCTCGCCAAGCAGGTGCTGCAACATCCGATCCTCACTTACGGGCGCGGCACCGCGCCGCACCGCGCGCTCGAAGACATTGTGGCGAAGCTCGCGGGTGTGCATGGCGTGCCGCTCTCGGAGACGCGCATCACGGGCTCGCCGTCGATTGCCGTGATCGTGCAGTTGGTGCGAGATGGCTTCGGTGTCGCAGCGATTCCGCGCCTGTTCGTCGACGCCCTGATCGCCAATGGCGAAGTGGTGGAATTACCGTTGCAGCCGGCGCCGCCATCCATCGTGGTGTCGATGTCGCAACGCGCGGACGCCCCGCGGTTCGTCCACGGCGCCGCCACCGCCGCGCGCACGGCATGCGCCGAGTACTGTCAGAAGAGCGACCGGCGGCTGGTGGAATTGTTGTGAGTCCGGCGGCAACGCGTCAGCGACTCAATGAAAGTGCATCAACCGGGTAACGAACGTGTAATCGGCTTCGGCGGCCATGAGCGACATCAGCACGAGCAGGGCGAGCGGCGGAATCAGAATCGCGTAGACGAGCGCGAGACGCTCCCATCGCATGTGCATGAACACCGCCACGATCAGCCCCGCCTTCGCGACCATCAGCGCAAGAATCAGTCCCCATCGCAAATAGCCTTGCAGATTGGCGTAGTCGACGAGATACGAAAACGTGGAGAGCACGAACAGCAGCCCCCACACCTTGAGATAGATTCCGACCGAGTGCTGCTGCCCGGCGTGCGCCGTGCTTTCGGAGGACGTGGGCGATGCGGGAGACGCATGCGCCGAGGCATCGCCAGATACCGTAGAGGCTTCCATCGCTCCTCCTACCAGAGATAGAACAGCGCAAAGATGAACACCCACACGAGATCGACGAAGTGCCAGTACAGCCCGGCGATCTCGACGAGCTGATAATTACCGCGTCGCTCCAGCGTGCCGTTGAGCACTTTGCGCATGACGGTCAGCAGGTAGATCACACCCGCGCTCACATGCAAGCCGTGAAAGCCGGTGATCATGAAGAAGCACGCGCCGAACTGCGCCGCGCCCATCGAATTTCCCCACGGACGCACGCCTTCGTGCACGATCAGATTCGTCCACTCGAACGCCTGCATGCTCACGAACGCGATGCCGAAATAAGCCGTCGCCAGAATGCACGCCGCAGTCTTGTCGCGATCGCGCCGGTAAGCGTAGTTCACGGCCATCGCCATCGTGCCGCTGCTCGTGATGAGCACGAACGTCATGATGGCGATGAGCAGCAACGGCACCGGATGCCCGTTCACGTCGAGCGCGAAGATCTCCGACGGATTCGGCCATTTCGCCGTCGTCGATATGCGCACGGTCATGTAACCGATCAGGAAGCTGCTGAAGACGAAGGTGTCCGAGACCAGGAAGATCCACATCATCGCCTTGCCCCACGGCACGCGAAACGCCTCGCGTTCGCCCGACCAGTCGGCAACGACGCCGCGCCAGCCGCCCGGCGGCTCGGCAGCGCAATAGGTGGCAGGCGAAGCAGGCGATGACGTATTCACGATGCGGCTCCTCTCGTCGTGACGCTCGGATCACGGAGCGGTGACGCCGGTGCCGCACAGACGCTGCGCGATCTCCGGCGTGAGGTTGACGATGGCCGCGAACAGCACGATCCAGAGCGCAAACAGGAAGTGCCAGTACTGCGCCGTGAGCTGCAAGCGACGGGCGCGCGCGGCATGCGTCACCCGTCGCGGCATGAGGCATGCCCATGCCACCAGTCCCCCGAGCATGTGCATCCCGTGCAAGCCCGTGAGCAGGAAGAAGAAGCTGTTGGCGGGGTTGCCTGACACGCCGTAGTGACGCAAGACAAGCTCACGCCACACCCACAGTTGGGCGGCGACGAACACCAGGGCCAGCACGCCGGCCAGCATCCAGTCACGTCGCGAGCGCCGCAGTTCGCCCTGTCTGGCCTGCGACGCCGACGACTGCATCACAATGCACGCAGCAGCCAGCACGCCGGTATTGACCCACAACGCATTGACGCTCGGCAACGGCCGCCAGTCGCCCTGACTCATGCGCATCACATAGGCAACGAGCATCAGCGCGAACAACATGCCGATCACGCCCATGAGCCACCACAGCGCGACTTGCGACGCGGCGCGTCTGCCCGGTTGTGCCACGGGCGCCCCGCCGGGGGGCATCGGCGGCCAGGACGGAACGGGTCTCATGGTGTCGCTCCTTTCGTCGAATCCGGCGGCGGTGGCGTGTCATGGCGACCCAGCGCCGCCGAGTCGCCATGCACGAGCGTGGCGGGACGCCGCGGATCGGGGGCGAGGTTCTGCGGCACGAAGTCGTCGATATCGCCGGGCACGCTGTATTCGTACGGCCAGCGATAGGCTGTCGGCAGCACCGGCCCCCAGTTGCCATGCACCGGCGGCACGTCGGGCGTCTGCCATTCGAGCGACGCCGCACGCCACGGATTCGCGCCCGCCGGTTTGCCGTGGCGCAGACTCCACGCGAGATTGAACAGGAACAGCAACTGGCCGGTCGCAACGACGAACGCCGCCACCGAGATGTAGGCGTTCATCGTGTGCGCCGACTGAGGGATGAAGCTGTAATTCTGGAACTCGTAATAGCGTCGCGGCATGCCGAGAATGCCGAGGTAGTGCATCGGAAAGAAGATCGCGTAGGTACCGAGGAAGGTGATCCAGAAGTGCCACTGACCGAGGCGGTCGTTCAGACGTCTGCCCGTGATGAGCGGATACCAGTGATAGATGCCGCCGAAGATCACCAGCAGCGGCGACACCCCCATCACCATGTGGAAGTGCGCGACCACGAAGTAGGTGTTCGACAGCGGCATGTCCACGCTGACGTTACCGAGAAAGAGTCCCGTGAGGCCGCCGATCACGAACGTGCTGATGAAGCCAATGGCGAACAGCATGGGCACCGTCAGATGGATGTCGCCGCGCCAGAGCGTGAGCACCCAGTTGTAGACCTTGATCGCCGTAGGAATGGCGATGATGAGGGTGGTCGTCGCGAAGAAAAATCCGAAATACGGATTCATGCCGCTGATGAACATATGGTGCGCCCACACCACGACCGAGAGCACGCCGATGGCGAGAATCGCCCAGACCATCATGCGGTAGCCGAAGATGTTCTTGCGCGCGTGCACGCTGATGAGATCCGAGACGATGCCGAACGCAGGCAGCGCCACGATGTACACCTCCGGGTGGCCGAAGAACCAGAACAGGTGCTGGAACAGCAACGGGCTGCCGCCGCGATAGTCGAGCGGCTGTCCCATCGAGACGAGCGCCGGCATGAAGAAGCTCGTGTGCAGGGTCTTGTCGAGCAGCATCATCACGCCGGAGACGAACAACGCGGGGAACGCGAGCAACGCCAGCACCGTCGCCATCACGATGCCCCACACGGTGAGCGGCATGCGCAGCAGCGTCATGCCTTCGGTGCGCGCTTGCAGCACCGTGGTGACGTAGTTCAGGCCGCCCATCGTCGCCGCCACGATGAAGATCAGCAGCGAGACGAGCATCAGCACGATGCCCCACTCCGTGCCCGGTGTGCCGGGCAGGATCGCTTGCGGCGGGTAGAGCGTCCAGCCGGCGCCAGTCGGTCCGCCCGGCACGAAGAAGCTCACCATTAGCACCAGGACCGCCAGCAGATAGACCCAGTAGCTGAGCATGTTCAGATACGGGAAGACCATGTCGCGCGCGCCGACCATCAGCGGGATCAGGTAATTGCCGAAGCCCCCGAGGAACAGCGCGGTGAGCAGGTAGATCACCATGATCATGCCGTGCATGGTCACGTACTGATAGTAATGATTGGCGTCGATGAACGAGAACTTGCCGGGAAAGCCCAGTTGCAGACGCATGAGGTTCGACAGCACGAGCCCCACCAGTCCCACGGCGATGGCGGTGCACGCGTATTGCACCGCGATCACTTTATGGTCCTGACTCCAGACGTATTTCGTCCAGAAGCCGTTCGGGAGGCCATAGTGCCCGCCTGTGCGGGCGGAACTGTCGGAACTGTCGGCGTTGCCGGTCATGACCTATCTCCCTGTGTTGTCGTACACGCCCAGCCCGAGGACGGTCTACGGCGCTGGCCGGATCATCGGAACGCTGGGTTGCGCTGGCCCGGGCGGCTGCGGCCCGGTGGACTGCTGGGGCGGTATCGCCAGAGGCGGCGCCGTCGTGTTGGGATCGTTCTGCAACGGCAGGCCGGGTGTGCCGCCCTGTCGGCGAGCGGGCTGGGACGGGGCGCGTGCGCCCTGATTTCCCGGCGCGGAGGGGGTCAGCGGGGCGTACTGCACCGGCGCGTTCGGCGTGAGCAGCGTGTTCTGCGTCAACTGAAGGGGCGCGGCGGATGCCTGGGGCGCTGGCTGCGCCGGAGCGGCACTTGCGCCCAGCGTGCGGATGTAGGCGATGAGCGCTTTCAGTTCGTCGTCGCTCAGATCGAGTTGGGGCATGATCGGCGCGAAGCCCTTGGGCACGCGCGCGGTGGGATTGCGGATGAAGGTCTCGAGGTAGGCGTCGTCGACGTGAGCTGCGCTCCCGTCCTGGAACGTCTCCGTTTTGCCATACAGACCGTGCCACGTCGGCCCCACGCCCGGCGATCCGTCGACGGAATGGCACCCGGCGCAGCCTTTCGCCTGCGCCAGCAACTTGCCCTTGGCGGCGAGCGGGTCGGCGGCCATCGCCCCCGCGTGCTGGGCTTGCAACGTTGCGAAGGTGGGCAGTTTGGCGAACCAGGCGTCGTAGGCGGGCTTGTCGTCGACGACCACGACCCCGCGCATGTTCGCGTGGCCGACACCGCATAGCTGCGCGCAGAGGATGTCGAAGCGGCCGGTGCGCGTGGGGGTGAGCCACATCTGAGTCACCATGCCGGGAACCATGTTCATGCGCGTGCGAAACGGCGGCACGTAGAAGTCGTGGAGAACGTCTTTTGCGCGCAGCAGCAATTTGACGGGCTGGCCGACGAGGAGGTGGAGTTCGGGGGCGTCGACGATGCGATCGTCCTGATTCGCCGGATCTTTCGGATTCAGGCCCAGCGGGTTGTCGGCGGTGACATAGCTGGGGTCCGAGGTGCCGAGCCGGCCGTCCGGACCCGGCAGACGGAAACGCCACTGCCACTGCTGGCCGACGACTTCGACGATACGGGCGTCGCGCGGAGGATCGATGAGCTTGGCGTAGACGAAAAGCCCGGGGGCGAGCATCGCCGCAATGCCAACGGTGGTAATGCCGATCAGCCAGGCTTCGAGCCGCCGGTTGTGAGGCTGGTAAGCCGCCCTATGGCCCTCGCGATGGCGATAGCGGAAGATCGCCCACGCCACGAAGAGATTGATGACGACAAAGGCCACACCGGTGATGACCAGCGTAATGGTGAGGGTGTCGTCCATCTGCCGCCAATTCGACGCCAGCGGCGTGAGCCACCACGGACTCCAGAAGTGAAAGGCGAGCGCGGCAGCAACGACGACGATCAGGAGGATCGGGAGTGCCATGGCATTCACCCGCGTAGGCTCGTCTTTCTCAAAAGTAGACGTTGGCGGCGCAGTGTCAAGAATGCAATGCGATGAAGGCAGACAGGGCAGTCAACAGGCTTCAGCACGGATACAACGCCACCCCGTCACGATCTGTAACGAAATGTTTCAAACATTCGTATGGACTCACTCAAACAAATTATTAACCGCGACACTGTGAACGCTGGCGAATTAGCGTGCTCGGCAGACGTTCTTCTGCGGCGAATGCTTCTATTTTCAACAGGTATTCGTTGATATTCACAAATATTGAAGTTTTTATTCGTTACAAATGCGTCATATCCGTGCTGCAAAGTTTCGTAGAATTTCCGTTTTTCCTTACCAATCCTTTTTCTTTCCGGATCGGCCATGGGATACTACCGAGATATCAAACGCTGACACAGTTTCACGCAGCAAAAAAAGCAGTTCAAGAGCATGTCGTTAAACGTTAATCGCGATCCATATGAAGACGGCTCGATAGTCGTGCTCAATGGAAAATAAAAAATCGTTTTACTATTAATCGATTACAGCGATAGCGGAAAAATCAGGAACAACCGGGGAATCCAGAAGTCGTGGCACCGACAGGCTGAGTTGTAAATGCAGCGCCTTGTGCAGTATCGACTTTGACCAATCAGATTCTCCGTTGCCAGCATGCGAGTAGTTCGGCATCGGACGAGATAACGGACCATTTGAATGCACCCTCTTCAGCGCCTCAACAATCGACTCGCTCACTTTGTACGGCTGCACGTGTTCGTCAAGGACTCGGTGCCGCTCAGTGCCTCCGTGCCGCTTGCGCGCTGGAATGCCGCTCTGCTCGCGTTCGTCGTGTTCGCCAGTTTGTTCGGCCAGATCGTTCCTGCACCACTCGTCACGAACCCCGATCTGCTCGCCCGGGCGATGCGCGTGTTGTCGAGCTACGTCACGCCGCTGATTTTTGCCTTCCTGGTGGTTTCGCGATTCATCGCGCACCCGAAACCAGCCAAGGAGAACCGCCTCGTCTTCGGCGCAGCACTGGCGTTGACCGTTTCGTACTTCTTTTCGATTCTGATCTCCGCCACGCACGGGGAAGTGGCCAAAAGCGCCGCAATCGCCGTGTTCTTCTCTCTGGCGACCGTTGTCCTTTTCGATGTTTTCGGCTCGGCACCGCAAACGGTGGCCCGCTATTTGCGCATCCTCTGCCCGCTCCTTGTGGCGTGGACCGTCATCCCCGCAGTGCTCTCGCTGGCAGGACCGTTGCGCCCCCTGTTCATGGCCATCGAAGACAGCTCCATGCATGGCTTCGCCGAGAGCCGCATCGGCTTTGTGCTGTGGGGTTCAATGGGGCTCTTCCTGTTGTGGTGCAGCGGACTCCGAGCTCGCCATCAGTACGTTCACGACGTGCTGATGGGCATCATGCTGATCGCCCTGTACTTTGCTCAGTCGCGTGGCGTGGTCGTCGGACTGTCCGCCGCCGTGATCTATTACCGAATCCAAAGCGACGAGCCGTGGCGACGCAAGATGCGCGACATCGCCATTGTCGTCGTCGTTGCTGCCCTCGTGTGTCTGAGCTGGAAGGTGTTCGGACGGCAAGAACCGCTGGAGATGGTGAACGGCCAACGTTCGAGCATCTATTCGTCCTATTTCCATGAGCTGAAACGTCACTCCGCCCTGTTCGGCGCCGGTACGATGGTCGACATTCCGCTTGAGGGTACGACGCAGCGCACGCAGGCCCACAATCTGGTGCTGCAATGGCTGGCCAACTGGGGGATTCTCGGTGCGATCGGTATCTGCGTATTCCTCTACGCTACCTGGACACGCCTGAAGACCGTGGAAGCGCGCATGCTGCTGCTGATCTTCATGACGTACAGCATGACGCAACCGGTTCAGGGCACACCGAACTTCTTTGCGCCGATCACGCTGCTCTGGTACTTCACGATCATCGCCGTGGACGTACGCAGCCGTGTGCGTGCTCAAGCCGTGACGGAAAGTGTCCCGGCACGCCAGGCAACAACGCCCGCGATGCCGGGCAGAGCGACGCCGTCTTTTGTCGAGCGCCCGCCATCGCCCGTCATGGTGCGCTCGGCGAATACGTCACGGCAAGAAGAAGAACCGCTGCAAACCTACAGCGACTCGCGCTGACATCGCGGGGATCTCATCCCCGCCCCGAGGGGGTGCCATCGAGTGCGTCGGCCTCTGCATCTTGCGCGAGATAAAGCAGATCGACGATATCGCCGTCAGGCTCGTAGTCCGGCACGAGCTGCCGCAACAACTGACGCGCAATGCCGACATCTCCTGCCCCCAACACCATGGCGAGGGCATCGAGCTTGGCCGACAGCGTCGGCCAGTCCATGAAATCCTCCGTCACTCGCGCGATATGCCTCATTGAGGTCGGCGTCTGACGAAGTGCCGCCCTCGGTTCGCGAACCGGCGCCTCGCCTGCGTCCGGTCCCGTGACCCGGATCTCGATATCGCCCTCCGGGTGTCCGACATCACGCACCGACAGCCCGGACAGGCGCACCATACGCACGGCGAGTTCCCGAATCTTTTGCGGTGCCCCCATATCGAGCGCGTATATGTCGCCGCTGCGCGCCATCGCCCCCGCCTGAATCAGCAGTTGCGCGGCCTCGGGCAACGTCATGAAATGACGCGCCGTGTCGGCATGCTCGAGCTTGACCGGGCCGCCCTGTGCGATCTGCTGACGAAACGTCTGCACCAGGGCATTCGCCGCGTCGTTCACGTTGCCGAGCCGCACTGCGGCAAAACAGGTCTGCGGCGCATCGGGCGCCATCGCCTGCAGTACCCGCTCGGCCAGACGTTTGCTCGCCCCAAGCACGCTGTCGGGCCGCACGGCCTTGTCGGTACTCGCCAGTACGAACGTCGCGACATTCGCTGCCGCCGCCGCTTGCGCGGTCACGAGCGTACCCATGACATTGTTCTTGATGCCTTCGACGAGGTTGTACTCGATTAGCGGGGCATGGTTGTGGGCCGCCGCGTGATACACCGTGTCCGGCGACCAGGTCGTCATGATGTCGCGCATGCGATCCGCATCGACCACCGATGCGAGCAGCGGCACTAGCCTGACGGTGGTGTCCCGGGCGAGTTGCGCCGTCAGGGATCGGTAGAGTCTGTCGAGCGCCAACTCGCTTTGCTCCACGAGCAAGAGCGCGTGCGGCCGCACCAGCAGAATCTGACGGCATAGTTCGGTGCCGATGGCCCCGCCTGCGCCAGTGACCAACACACATTTGCCGGCAATCGAGCGACGCATCAGGAGGCTGTTCGGTGTCACCGGCTCACGACCGAGGAGATCGATGATATCGAGTTCCCGAACATCGGCGCCCAGGTCGTCGGCACGCACCGCTTCCGTGGTGTCGGGCAATGTCCGCACAGATACGCGCGCGCATTGCAACGCCTCGAGAATTTCGTTACGGCGCTTTCTGAACGTCGAAGGAATCGCCAGCACGACCATGCTCACGCGCATGGTCTGCGCAAGCACGGGCAAATCGGCGGGCCGGTAGATCGGCAGGCTGTCGAGCACGTGGCCGTGCAAGCGGTCGTCATCGTCCAGATAACCGACCACGCGCATCTCGGTGCTGTTGGCCGTCGCCGCGGCCATCTGGCGCCCGGCAGCGCCTGCACCGTAGATCAGCACACGCGGCAACGATGACATGCGAAGGTGGACATGGTAGAGACCGCCAAGCCAGAAGCGGGCGAACGCTCGCGACGCGCCCACCATGATCAGCAGCAGGATCGGCTGGATCAGTCCTACCGTGCGCGGTACGTTCGGCACACCGATGGCCACGAAAACGGTCGCATAGAGCAAGCCGTATACCAGCGTGGCCTTGAATACGGTCATCAGCGCCTGCCGGCTGGAGTAGCGAAAGATCGCTGCGTAAAGCCCCGAAGAGACGAAGACCGGTAGCGCAAATACGATCGACGCCAACGCGGCGAACAAGGCCGAATCGCGCAACGCGATGAACGTGCCCAGCCGCAGGAAGAACGCCAGCCAGGCGGCCAGCACGCACAGGCAAACGTCGACACACAGCACAAGCCCGCGCTTGGCGGTGCGTGGCATCGCGAGCACGTACTGCGCAAAGTCCTTGACGGGAATATCCATTCGACTAGCCTGCGACGCTACGCCGCTGCGAGAATGCCGACGCGCCCCGCGTCGTCCTGCCGGTTCTCACACAGAGTGTCCGGCAATCCTGTTGTGGGTGGGCAATTCGCTCAGCCACTGCTCGAGCTGCCCGATCAGCGTGTCGCGATCGAACTGCGCCCGGCACAACGCGCGTCCACGAGCACCGTACTGCGCGCGCACTTCCGGCGACATCTCGCTCATCGCGAGTACCTGTTCGGCCAGCGCGGCCGAATCGCCGGACGCGCACACCAGCCCTGCGCCACCGCGCGCGACCGTGTCGGCGCCTTCGCCATTGAGCATGGCGAGCACGGGAATGCCCGCCGCCAGATACGACTGCAACTTGCCTGGAATCGTCATGGCAAAGATCGGCTCGTCTTTCAGGCTCACCAGCAACGCATCGGCATGCGCGAAGAACTCCGGCATGCGCTCGAGCGGGTGGCGCCCGAGCATCAGGACAGCGTCCCCGAGCTCGCGCCGACGAATCTCCTCGGCGACCCACGCACCCATTCGCCCGTCACCGACAATCGCCCAGCGGATATGACGATGCTCGCGCAGACGCTGCGCCGCATCGAGAATCGCGGGGAAATCCTGCGCTTCGCCGATATTGCCCGCGAACAATACGGTGAACTTGTCGTCGCGTCGCTCCAGTTCCGGCGCCAACGTTGCCGAGCCACTGTCGAACACCGTTTCGGCCCAGGCCGGGAAATACTCCACACGATGGTCCGGCGGCACATACCGGCGAATGTGAGGAATAAAGCTGCGCGACTGCGCCAGCACCAGGTCGCAGCGCCGGTAAATCGCAGACACCAGCCACCCGACGCCACGCAGCAGGCGCGGCGAACGGACCACGCCAATCGCCTCCAGGGTGTCGGGCCACAGGTCGAGCACCCAGAACGCCTGCGGCGCTCGCTTGATCCAGCGCATCAGCCCCGACACAATGCCCACCGTGATCGGCGAAGGTTCGAACGTGAGAATCACATCGAACGCCTGACCGCGCAGCTTCCATGGCCCCGCCAGCGATGCGCCGAGCACGAAGCTCAGATAGTTGAGGACCAGACGCAGGCCCCCGGTGTGACGGGGCAACATCGGCACGCGCACGACACGTACCCCCTGGTAGGTTGCGAAGTCCTCCGGCGCTTTGCGGTAGGCGTCGAACACCTCCCCATCGGGGTAATTCGGCACGCCGGTCAGCACCGTCACGTCGTGCCCCCGCTTCACCAGCTCGGCACTCAACTCATTGATGCGGAAATTCTCGGGCCAGAAATACTGGCTCACCACGAGGACACGCATAGGCCGGTCAGTAGCGCTTCCAGACCACGCGATTTACGTAATCCGTATAGCTGTGAATAATGCGCACGACCTTCTCCGAGACATTCGGCGCGCTGTAATCGGCGACTGGCAACAAGGTTCGGTTCTCCCCGCGCCCTTGCGTCGCCAGAATGTCGAGCCCCTGCATGACGCGTTCGCACTCCATGCCGACGAACATCACCGAGGCCTCCTCCATGGCTTCCGGGCGCTCGTGCGCTTCGCGCAGATTCAGTGCCGGGAAATTCAGGATCGACGACTCTTCGCTGATCGTGCCGCTATCGGACAACACGGCGCGCGCGCTGAGCTGCAAGCGGTTGTAGTCCGAGAAGCCGAGCGGCTTGAGCAATTGCACTCGCGGATCGAGCGAAACCTGCTGTGCGTCGATACGCTTGCGCGTACGCGGATGCGTCGACACGATCACCGGAAGATCGTACGTGCGCGCGATGGTATCGAGCGTATTGACGAGTTTGTCGAATTGCTTCGGCGAGTCGATGTTCTCCTCGCGATGCGCGCTGACCACGAAATACCCGTCCTCCTGAAGCCCGAGACGCGACAGAACGTCGGATGCCTCGATCCTGGAGCGGTAGTGCGTGAGCACCTCGAACATCGGGCTGCCCGTCTTGATGACCATGTCGGGCGGCAACCCTTCGCGCAGCAGGTAATCGCGTGCGATCGTGCTATACGTCAGATTGATATCGGCCGTGTGATCGACGATACGGCGATTGATTTCCTCGGGCACCCGCATGTCGAAGCAGCGATTGCCCGCTTCCATATGGAATACCGGGATCTTGCGACGCTTCGCTGGCAGCACGGCCATGCAACTGTTGGTGTCGCCGAGGATCAGCATCGCATCGGGCTTGACCTCCTCCAGCACGCCGTCCACCGCGATGATGACTTTGCCGATGGTCTCCGCCCCCGTCGCGCCTGCCGCGTTCAGGAAGTGATCGGGGCGACGCACCGACAGGTCGTCGAAGAAAATCTGGTTGAGCTCGTAGTCGTAATTCTGGCCGGTGTGCACGAGCACATGCTCGCAATGCGCGTCGAGCGACGCCAGCACACGCGAGAGCCGGATGATCTCCGGGCGCGTGCCCAGCACGGTCATTACCTTGAGCTTCTTGTTCAGGGGTGCAGTCATGGGAAATCTCAGATCGGGCAAGCGTAGGTGTCGGGACGCGCGACATCGAAAATTTCGTTTGCCCAAAGCATCACGATCATTTCGTCGTTGCCGATATTGGTGATGTCATGGGTCCAGCCCGGCACGGTCTCGACGATGGTCGGCGGCGTCGCCTGCGTCAGTAGCTCGTACTCCTGCCCCGTCTCCATGTGGCGAAATCGAAAACGCGCGTTTCCGCGAATCACGAGAAACTTCTCGGTCTTCGAGTGATGGTAGTGCCCACCGCGCGTCACCCCCGGGTGCGCCGTGAAATACGAGAACTGACCGGCGTCCGGCGTTTTGAGCATTTCGACGAACGCGCCGCGGCGATCCACCCAGGCTGGCACCGTGTACGAAAACGCCTCGACCGGCAGATAACTGACATAGGTCGAGTAAAGCGCCCGCAGCAGACCGGTGCCGACGCGCTCGGTGACCAGCGTCTCGCGCGAGGCCTTGAACCGTTGCAGCCAGTCGACCACCTGGCCGACGGTCGTCGTGTACTGCGGGCTCACACGATCGAACCCCTCGCCGTCGCGCTGTGCGTCGGCGCCGTCGAACAATGCGAGGAAGCGCTCGATCACATCGTCGATATAGACAAGGGTGAGCGCGGCGTTCGGGTCGTTGACCTGGATCGGCAGATCGCGACTGATGTTATGACAGAACGTGGCGACGGCCGAGTTGTAGTTCGGGCGGCACCACTTGCCGAAGATATTGGGCAGACGGAACTGATGCGCTACCAGTTCGCCACGCGCCTCGGCGTCGGCCAGCACACGTTCCGCCCCGAGCTTGCTCGCCCCGTACGGATTGTCGCGTGCCGCCTGAATCGACGACGTGTAGATCACGGGCAACGGCCGCGAGCGCGACGCTGCACCGGCGGCGATGGCCTCGCAGAGCTGGCGCGTCAGCCCGGTATTACCGGTTTCGAATTCGGCCGGATCCTGGGGACGGTTCACGCCCGCGAGATGGAACACGAAGCCCACGTCGCGCAACAACGCCGCCAGGTGCGCCGGATCGTCGTGGCGACCGAAGGTCACCACCTCGACGTCCTTGCGCTCGGACAAGCGCAAGCGCAAGTTCTTGCCGACGAAACCGTGCGCCCCCGTGATCAGTACTTTCATGACCTCAATCCTCTTGACCTGGCGTTTCTCCGCTCAGGATCTTCTGCATCCATTCGAGTTTGCCGAGCAGCGCCTTCATTCCCTCGACGTCCAGACGCGTCGTGTTATGCGAGTTGTAATCCTCGATGCTCTGCGTAATGCGCAGCTCGCCCTGCTCGACGAACTTCGCGTAGTTCAGGTCGCGCGCATCGGGCGGCACACAGAAATAGTCGCCCATGTCGCGAGCGTAGACCATTTCCTCGCGGCTCAGCAGCGCTTCGTAGAGCTTTTCGCCGTGACGCGTACCGATATGCTGTACCGGATGATCGGGCTTGCCCATCACCTCGAGAATCGCGCGCGTGAGCGTCTCAACGGTGGCGGCCGGCGCCTTCTGCACGAAGATATCGCCGTTGCTGCCGTGCTCGAACGCATACAGCACGAGATCGACCGCGTCGTCGAGCGTCATCATGAAGCGCGTCATGTCCGGATCGGTCACCGTGATCGGCTTGCCTTGCAGAACCTGATTCACGAACAGCGGGATCACCGAACCGCGCGACGCCATGACATTGCCGTAGCGGGTGCCGCAAATCACCGTGCCGGTGCCTTCGAGATTGCGGCTGGTGGCGACCATGACTTTCTCCATCATCGCCTTGCTGATCCCCATGGCGTTGATCGGATAGACAGCCTTGTCCGTGCTCAGACAGACCACGCGCTTGACACCCGCGGCAATGGCCGCCTCAAGCACGTTTTCGGTGCCCTGCACGTTGGTGCGCACCGCTTCCATCGGATAGAACTCGCACGACGGCACCTGCTTGAGCGCCGCCGCGTGGAAAACGTAATCGACGCCGCGCATGGCGGCCGCAATGCTGCGCTCGTTTCGCACATCCCCGATGTAGAACTTCAGCTTCGGGTTGTGGTAGCGCTTGCGCATGTCGTCCTGCTTCTTCTCGTCACGGCTGAAGATGCGAATTTCCTTGACGTCCTCGTTCAGCAGGCCCTTGAGGACCGCGCCGCCGAACGAACCCGTGCCGCCGGTAATCAGAATGGTGCGTTGGGAGAATTTGCTCATCTCAAACCGCCTTTATCACTTTCTTGAATAGTTGTTTCAACGGCCCGGGCAACAGCGTTTGCACAAGGCGTTGTGATTTCACGCGCAACACCGGCTTCATGCCGGCCCGAAAGCCCGGGCGCAACCGGCGCACGCGCGCGAGCGTCTGCGTCAACACGTGCTCATAGCGCGCGTACACGGCCTCCGGTTCCTGCCCTAACGACCGGTAGTAACCCGAGAGCCGGTCGAACTCGCCGTTCGACAACCATTGGAACTGGTGGAAATGGTAGAAGACGAGCGGCTCGCCATCAACCAGCGGCGTGCCGTCGGCCGCCTGCGTGAAGCGATAACGCGAGTAGTTCCAAGGCGCGACGCCAGCCCCCTTCGTCTGGATCACACACAGCGAATCATAGCGCTGCGGCCATTCGTCCAGGTACTTCTGATCGCCCATGCGATTGTCTTCGAGACGGTGAAAGCACCACTCGATACATTGTTCGCGCCAGCGTGCCAGACACGCCATGCCCTGCGTATCGCGGCGAAAACTGACCCATTCCACACAGTAGCGGCCGTTGATCTCGAGATGCTTCCACACGTCCGGAAAGCGGTGCTCGATGATGGCGACCGACGCCGAGCCGATCTCCTCGAATACCGGCGCCACTGACGAATAAAACATCAGATCGGCATCGAGATAGGTGATGCAGTCGATCTCCGGGTGCTTGTCCAGAATGTAGCTCGGCAGGCACGGCGAGAGCGTCCAGCAATACTCGGCCCGGCTGCGCTGCGCTTTCACGCGACGCAGATCGTCGTCTTCGAGCGTGTCGAGCGGGATGCACGAGACGCCTGGCAGAGCCATCTCGGTCAGTATGGCGTTCGTCTCGTCGTCCATGCACAACACGCTCACCTGCGCGTCCGGGCAATGGGCGCGCAACGACTCGAGCATGGCAATGCCCTTGACGAGATAGTTGCTGTCGAACAATGTACAAAAGTGATGCATGCGCATTGGCCCCGTGTTTGCTGAAGATGGCGATGTCACAGATAACGCTCGAGGATCGGCACGAGCTCATGCATACGACGCTCGTAAGTATGTTCGCGCAGCGTGCGCGCCTGACCCGCGCGGGCAATGGCGTCGGCTTCTTCCGGGTGATCCATGTAGTACCGGATCAGTTCGACGGCCTCTTCCTGCGAATCGTAGGCAACCACTTCCTTGCCGACCTCGAACAGCTCGCCGAGGTTGTCCTTGCGATCGGTGATAAGCAATGTGCCCACCCCCGTCGCTTCGAACAAACGCATATTGTTCGCGTTGTTCTCGGCGACATTGATATGACGATTGAGCGTCACCCGGCTGCGGGCGAGCGCTCGGTACATATTCAGCCCCCAGACCTCACCGCGATGGCGCGCCGCAATCGGCGACGTGCGCTCCAGGCTGGCCGCGCCGTAACCGAAGAACTGGATCGGCGTGTTCTGCGCGAGGTAGGTCAGCATCGGCAGCGCCTTACCGTGGTGCCGGCTGATGCCGCCCACGAAGCTCACGTCGATGTCGCGCGAAACGTCACCCAGCGCTTCGAGCACGCGGGTATCGAAACCGATGCGGAAATATTCCGACGCCACGCCCATCGCGCGCAGGCGCGGCACGAAGTGCGGGAATGACGTCAGAATCAGATCGTACGAGTGGATCAGCGGGTCGGGCGGCATCGGGCTCGCGATCTGGCCGACGATCTTGCCCACGTACGGACGCACCCGCGCCATCGCCCTGGGTGTCATGAACCACAGGTCCTGACAATAGAGCACGTCGGGGCGATAGTCGATGATCTGCTCCACCGCGATATCGACCAGCCCCGGCAGCGCTTCGAGCATGCCCCGCAGCACCGGCAGCCGGCGCAACCGCTGCGGCACGCGCAGCGCAAGCGTGTTGATCCGCGTGCCGTGTTCTTTCGCCCACGTGGTCTGGGCGGGCAGATTGTTGACGATCAGGTCATGGGCTTCATGCCCCATGGCCTGCAAATGACGCGAGTAAAAGTCCGACGTGCCGAACAGTTGACCCAGCATCGCCTGATGCTGTGCGTCGTACGACGCGGCGGCCAGTCCGGGTTGCGCGGCATAAGTCGCCTTCAGGAAGGCGGGGTAATAGGTATCGAGCAGAAGAATGCGCATTGGCAATCGGTCGGATCAGTTTTGAACGACGTCGCACGCCGGTTCGTGGGCACCGATCGGCAGAATTTCATCGGCAAGGTTGGCAATGTCCATATCGTGCGTGATGAAGATGATGATACCGTCGCGCATGAGTCGTCGAATATTGCTCACGACGTCGCCACGGGTGACGGGATCGAGCGCACTCGTGGCCTCGTCGAGAATCAAGACGTCCGGCTTGCGCAACAACGCCCGGGCAATACCCAGGCGTTGGCGTTGCCCGCCGGAGAAGTTCTCCCCGAGGTAGCTCAGGCGCGTGTCGAGGCCTTCGGGAAGATCCCGGACCATCTGCTCGAGATTGACCAGGGCGAGCGTGGCGAAAATCTCCGAATCGCTCGCCTGCGTGCCGACCAGCAGGTTGTCGCGCACGTTCGTCGAGAAGATCTTCGGCTGCTGTTCGACCAGCATGATGTTGCGCGGCCCCGCCTCGTGCGAACCGGCCTTGCCGTTGACGAGAATCGTACCGGTGTCCGGATCGCTCAGACCGATCGCGATATCGGCAAACGTCGATTTGCCGGAACCCGACGGACCGACGATGGCGTAGGTCCTGCCGGCCGAGAACTCGAACGACACATCCGCGAGCACGCGCTCGCGCCCAGCGTAGCCGAACGATACACGGTCGAAGGTGAGCGTGCGGATCGCCTGCTTTGCGGCCTGCGCAGTCGGTTGTCCGGCGACTTTGCCAGTCGCTTTGCCGGTAGCTTTCGCACCCGGCTCGTCGTCGCCCAGACGTACCAGCGCGCCGATGTCCTTCACGGCGCGAACATCCGTCAACAACTGCGCGCCGGCCGTGACCATCTGGCCCAGCGACGCAAAGATCCGGATCACGATGATCGTGCCCGCAAACAGGCCCGCGTCCGTCATACCGACCGAGCTCCCCGGACGCAGCGCAATAGCCGCACCGAGCAAGAGCACGATGGCAGGGAACGCCTTGACGCCGTACTTGAACACTTCGACTTCGACGAGCATGCGGACGTAGCGCGCAATCTGCTCGCCGTAGCTCGTCATCACGAAACGTTCCTCGTGCAACGCGCGGATCGAGCGAAGACTGTTGAGCGTCTCGACGAAGTTGGTGCCAAGCTCGCGCGACAGGACAATGGCGCGGGCGTTGACGCGCAGGATCTGCTTCATCATCAGGCCGATCGTCAGCATACTCACGATCAGGAACCCCAGCACGCCGAGAAACACCATGTGCGAGAACTGGAACAGCACGAGCATGCCAACGGCAGCGGTAAAGAATCCGACCGCCGTCTGCAACAGGTTGCTGATGATCGAGCCGCTCTTGAAGGTGTCGTCGCCGGCCATGGTGATGTAATGGCCGACCGAGCGCGTGTAGACCTGGCCCATCGGTTCGTCGAACAGAATGTGACCGAACACCTTGCCGCTGAGGGTTCTGTGCACCTGCTTGCCGAGCAGCGTCGTGAGAGACAGATGGACGAAGCCGATCACCAGACGCAGGGTCATCACGATGAAGAACAACCACATCCACGTGCGGGAATTCGCATCCAGCCCGATGAGGCCTGCCACGTGGCTCCAGAACCGTCCGACAGCGGAGCTGTCCGCGCTTTGTCCGGGCGCCATCGGAATCATCAGGCTGGTGGCGATGTACTCCAGTATCAAGACGACGGCAGTAAGCGCGACGACCACACGGAACAGACGGAAGTTGCCTGCGACGTACGAAAGGTAGTCGCGAATCTGACGCCCGACGGCGCGCAGGGATCCGGCCGATTGCTGTGTCATTGCGGTGCCGATTCGAGAGTTGCGATCAACGCAGCAACGTCCGCGCCGCGCTTGCCGAGCATCGCGCTCAGTTCGGCGTCGCGCTGCAACAGCGCCAGTGCCTCGTCATACAGTGCATACGTCGTATAGAACGCCAGCAATCCCGCGCGATAGTTCACGGGCAGGCTCGCGGCTACGTCGACGCGCAGCGCAAAGACCGCGTCGCACTCGTTCAGGTAACGACGGCGCTTGCGTCCCTCCGAGCCATCGGGTCCGACCGCCTGCACCAGTTTGACGTGAAGCAGCTCGAAGCCGCGCGCCTCCATGAACTGACAGACCTGCCAGAACTTCCCCGATCCCTTCATCAACGGCTGCGCCAACAGCGTGGCTTCGAGCTCGACGCCCACGATGCGGCGAGCGTCGAACAACTCGGCGGCGCCCTCGAGAATCGACAGTTCGGTGCCTTGCGTATCGAGTTTGACGAACACCGGCGCGTCGGCCGGCAGCCCGGCAATCGCCTGCGGCAGCGTCAGTGTTTCGATGCGTCGCTCGGTTACCGGGAAGAAGTAGGACAGATTCGTCACGCGATGCTGCATCGACGCCGGAATCTCCGGCGGCAACAGGCTCGAACCGGTGTCGACATTGGTGATATGCAGCGTCTGCGCGCCGCCGTCACGGCTCAGGCCGGTCGTGCATGTCGAAATGGCGCTTTTCCAGGCCCAGTTCTTGACGTAGTAGAGATTCTCTTCGTTCGGCTCGACCGCCAGCCAGCGGGTTTCGGGCGCATTGAGCATGACCAGCCAATTGACGTGCGGATAGTGCGAAGCGCCCACGTCCACACATACGCTCGGCGGCAGCGCCGGGCTCAACAGGTTGGCGATACGCCACGGCGTCGTGCGCTGGCGCAAGCGATTCTTTGCAGATTGCGGGATCAAGCGGCGAATTGCCTGCACAACACTCATGACACCATCCTTTTTAGTTTTCTCCAGACACGCTGGGGTAAGGTCAGATCGGAAATAATGACTTGCAGCGCCAGACGTTCGCCCGAGCGCACCATGCCGCCACGGTGCAGCAAACGCGCGCCGTCGAAAACCAGAAACGTCCCCGCGGGGCCTGTCATGCGAACTTCGCTCTCGGCCAGACGGGATTCCAGTGCGCTGTCGGGCATCACGTCCCAGCCCAGATGGGAATTGAAGCGCATGATTTCGGGCAACTTCATGAAGTGCTCGCGAAACCGCTCCGAGCCGACCGACTGGTGATAGGACTTGCCGTAGTACTCGTGGAGCATAGACGACGTCGAGCTGCCTACGATACCCACCACGCGTCCGATAATTTCCTGGAGCGGATTTAGCGCCATGCCCTCATACGCCAGCGGGTAGCAACTGGTCGGCCCGTTATCGTCGCCCACGTCGCTCAGGTAGACGATGGACTTCGGCATCGAGATGGTCTCGTCGAGATGGGCGTAGAGCGTCTTCGGAGGCCGCGACAACCCTTCGAGGGTATTACGCCACCACTGCGCCTGCGGCAGACTCAATTCGAGCGACAGGCCAACCACGCGCGTTTTTCTTCCGACGTAAGCGCTCATCGCGTCCAGCACGCCGAGCTTCTCGAACTCGCGATTCAGAATGCGACGGATGCGGGCGACGATGGGGCCGCCATTGATCGACAAATCCTCGCGCCGTAGTTTGCCGGCGGCAGCATTGGCCCGGAATCCTCCCAGCGCCGCCTGTGCGATTTCGTTCATCTCGGCCACTGCAGACGCCGGTAGGCAGGCAATGAAATGACGCCGTGACTGCAACGCCGTCAGTTGATCGACGAAAGCGTCGCCTGCCGCGTCGATGAAGTCGTGACGACGCGCCTTGGCATACCAGTCGAGCTCCTCGCCGAGCAGCCGCGTCGCTTCGCCTCGCAGTTCGACCAGAAACTGTTGTGCCGGCGCCTGCGTTGCCTGCACATCCAGCGCATCGAAAATGGCGTTCATCGCGCTCAGGCATGCGTTGCGCAACGCATCGTCGGCCTTGCTCGTCAGCGAGCTCGCCGTTTCCTTGGCAGCGAGGTACCGGTCGGTAAATGCGTCGACCAGCCGCTCGTCCACCGTCCACGACGGCGTCTCGAACCGGAACGACTCATGCCGACGATAATTCTCGGCTAACAGTAGCGACAAATTTTCCGTCATGACCCCGTTTCACCCCTTCACGGTGGAAATGTTGTTGTACGACGAATGACAGGCGTCTTGCGCCAGCGAAAGCGTTTCGACGCCTGCTTCACGCGTCTCGGGCACGACCCCTGCAATCTCTCCGACCATGTGCGCGAAGCCCGGCGACGAGACAAACGCATCGAGGGTCGCGAGAATCGTCGCGTCGTCTGCTTCGCCGATATGGCAGGCGCGCCAGAACGCAGTGTAGCGATCTCGCAACTCGATCTCTTCAGGCGTGCCGTACAGGTTATGCATGTAGAAGAACGCCAGCGCCTGTTCGCGCATCTCCTCACGCGTGAGCGGCGGCTTGCCGGGTTCGCGCAGCATGGCAATGTATTCGTCACGCGTACGCGCGTTGCGGCAGAAGTCGAAACTATGATGCGGATGCCGTGCGCATGTAATCGACGCAATGCCGAAGTAGGCCAATTCATGCGCGACCGTGCCATACACGGTCAGTCCACACGCGATGCCGGCCTGCGCCAGCCGCACGGTATTCGCGGACGGGCTCAACCAATTGAGATCCGGATAGGCACGTTTCAGGTCGTCGAGCACGGCCGCACTCATGGCGATCTGGTTCGGGTGCGGTTTCACGAACACGGTAACGCCGTTTGCGCGCAAGGTATCGATCGTCGTGCATACCCACTGCATGAAGTCGTCGAACACCAGATCGGCGTAGACATGCGGACTGTCGTAGAAGTCGTGCAGGAAGATCACGGCGGCGCCGCGCAAGGTCTCGGGCAACGGCTCGCTCGTATGTCCGTACGACGTCTGGCGCATATAGCTGGTGGCGCCATCGATCACGCCGGCGAAGCGGCTCTGCAACTTCGCTTCGGCCTGTGCCAACCGTTCGGCCCGGTGATCGAGAGCGTCGAACAGGCGCCGGTAGGCCGACGTGTCCGGCGGATGGAACCAATGCTCGGCGGTGAGCCGCTGAAAGGTCCGGTTCAACGATCCGAACGACCAGACGGGAACGCCCTCGCGCAGCGCCACCCTAACGGGGACACCATGCTCCAGGTACGTCGTGTATGAAGTCAGATAGGCGCGCGGCTTTGTCTTGGCAAACCATGCGCCGGCAAACTCAACGTGACAGAGCGCTCGCCAGATCAGCTCGCAAACGAACGGATCGTCGATATCGAACTTGGGCGCCGGCTTGAAACGCAGGTAGGAGTCGATGATCAGATCCCCCAGCGCGACACCCTCGAAGCTCGTCTCGCAACGCCCGCTGGCGCGCATATCGCGCCAGATGCGACGCGCCCGGAACCCATTGCGCAGCGCAATCCACGGGTGCGCCCAGGTAGCGGCACGGTAGGCCACCCCATCGACCCCCTCGCCGTAGGCCCGCTCCCACGGGCGATCCCACAGCCAGGCGATCGGAGCCGAGCGTTTCACCGCGGCCGCCAGGCCGGTGCCCACCGCGCCATTGGACGAACGCACGCTCAACAACAGGGCCGGACCGGCAACGTGGTCGGCCCAGGCGCGGCGAATGGCGCCAAACAGCAGGAAGTAAAACGGGGTGGTGACCGATTCGATGGCAAGCGTGCCACTCGCCTTGCGATCGCCTGCGCTCGCCGGGTGTGCGAGCCGCTCGAGCACCTCCGGCCGTACCACCGTCTCCAGGGGGTAGCGGGTCATGAGCCTGGATAACCGCGGGAACCACTGCGCAAACCGCTGCCCCCCGGTACGCTTGTCAACTCCGAACATTCTCTTTCCTTGATCCTGTACCGTCAAAGAGCCGTGCTGCAACGATCTCCGAGCCACGTCCCGGCAAGATTTCCTGCCCCATACGGCTCATGCGTACGAGCGCGGAGGGATCGGACATCATTTCGACAACGCCGTCGGCAATCTGCGAGATATTCACGTGCCGCGACTCGCCCAGATATTTCACGTAACCTGCGTCCTGCATCGCGCGGTTCATGCCGACCTGATTCTCTGCAAGGCTGATGACCAGCGAGGGCAATCCCATACACAGACGCTCGGCCCCCGCCCCACCGCCGCCGCCGATCGCCATATCGGCCCGCGCCATCAGTCCGGCCAGCGATGGCAGCGCGATGTGCAATCTCGTTCCCGGCCGAGCCTCGACCAGCTTCGTGACCCCCGCAATGTCCGGATGACCGCGGCCGATCACGACATCCACTACCAGCGATTGCAGGTCCTCTCGCATCAGCGCTCGCAGGACTTTGGCCGTCTCGTTATCGGCGTCGGCGCCGCCCATGAACACGAACAACCGGCGCACTAGTCCGTCACGCGGCGGCATCAACTCGGCCAGGTTCGCGAATGCAGGCTTCAACAGCGCGTATTTCGGCCCCAGCAAACACTCGCAGTCCGTTCCGACGCGATTCACGTAGCGCGCCGCCGCAGATTTTGGCGCATACCAACTGGGATCGACGAGCAATTCCGTATTGTGCTGCCGATCGGCAAGGTCATCGATTGCCAGCATGCGTGCGCACACATCGCGTTGCATATCCTCCCAACGGCTATCGATGGCGTAATGATCGATCACGAGCCAGTCGGGTCGGAATTCGGCGAGCACGGCGTGCGTTTGCCCGGCATCCGTGCGCCAATCCGTCCCCAGCCAGTCGGCGTGCGTTAGCCCCGAAGACGCATTTGATGGGCTGTCGGTCGCCGGCGCGCCCGGCAACGAGCGCACCTCGTGGCCACGCTGAACGATCAGGTCGAGCAAATGCCCTTCGTGGGCGCGGCAGACGAAAAGACACCGGGCACCCCGCGCCGCCAACTGGTCGGCCAACGACAGGCACCGCATGATGTGGCCAGTACCGATGCGTGTGGACGCATCCGCTCGAAAAGCAACCTTCATGCAAACCATTCCCTGATATTTCGTATCGTCATACGTGACACGCGCCCGATGCGTCGGGCATGCCGATGCCGCTCACATTCCCGGGCGGATCCGATTCTCACGACGCGACACCATCGCCTTCGAATTCGCGAATCAGCTCAGCGACGCGCGCGATTTCCTCCACCGTATGTCCGGCGGAGATCGGCAGACTGAGTTCGGTCGCGTGAAGCTCGTCGGCAATCGGAAAATCGCCCGACAGAATGCCCTTCATGGCTTCCTGACGATGCGGCGCAATCGGGTAGTGCACTTCGGTCTTCACGCCGCGCTCGAGCAGATACGCGCGCAGGGCGTCCCGGCGCGGGTGGCGAATACCGAAAATGTGGAAAACGTCGTGCTCGTCGTCCCGGCGCAGGGGCTTCGCGACCGAATCCGGGAGATTCGCAAAATAGACGTCGGCCAATGCGCGCTTATGCGCGGTCAGGTCGTCGAGATGCCGCAATTTGACGCGCAGCATCGCCGCTTGCAATTCATCCAGACGAGAATTGGTGCCAACGTAGCGATTGACGTATTTCTGGTTGGAGCCGTAATTGCGAAGATGGCGCAAGCGGTCTGCCAGCGCGTCGTCATTCGTGGTGATGGCACCGGCGTCGCCAATCGCGCCAAGGTTCTTCGTCGGATAGAAGCTGAAGCATCCGGCGCTGCCGAAGGTGCCTGTCATTTGCTGCCCCAGACGTGCGCCGTGCGACTGTGCGCAATCTTCCATCACCGCCAGACCGTGCCGACGCGCGAACTCGCCTATCGCGTCCATCCGGCACGTCTTGCCGAAGAGGTGCGTAACGCAAATGGCGCGGGTGTTGGGTGTCATGGCCTTGGCCAGACCCGCCGGGTCCAGATTGAAAGTGCCCAGCTCCGGCTCCACCAGCACGGGACGATGCCCCGTGCGCACGATGGCGAGAATCGTCGCAATGTAAGTATTGGACGCCACGAGGACGTCGCTGCCGGGGGGCAATTGGAATGCTTCGAGCGAAAGCGTGAGCGCGTCGAGGCCGTTGGCCACACCGATGCAGTGCTTCGTGCCGACATAGCTGGCGAACTCTTCCTCGAACGAGGAGACCTCCTTGCCCAACACGTACCAGCCCCCGCGGATCACTCGCGACGCGGCGGCCTCCAATTCGTCCATGAACTGTCGGTTCGAATTGGCAAGGCTTTCGTATTCGATGACTTGCTTATTAGTCATAGCGTTGGTCGATGTAGTCGTTGCGGTCGTAGTGATGCGAGGAAACCACGAGCAAAACCGAATTTTCACCAAAGGTCATGGTGTGCCAGTCCTTCGGCTCGACGAGCAAACACAGATTGGGTTTGTCGAGCTGCACCGTTGCCTGGGCGATACCGTCGTCCATATAGACGGAGACAGTCCCCGAAATCGCGATCAACGCCTGACGTGTCACGTGATGTCGGTGTCCTCCGCGCGTTTGGCCGCCGGCACCATAGATCCAGTACGTCCGCGCGATGGGGAACGGCAAAACGTTATCCAGAACGGTCAACGAACCACGATCGTCGCTGAAGGTAGCCAAGTCGAGAACAGTGTAGCGTTTCATTCTTGTTCCTGATGGAAGGGAAAGACCGCGGTGCGTGAATTTAAGACGAAGCGCTGATTGAGTCGTCGAAGCCGATCGCACATAACGACCGGCGCCACAATAGTTTCGGTAATGGGGAGCTAAAAACCGTCCAGGAGTGAAACGCTTTAGACGATCGCAGAAACCGACAGATCAGAACGATGCCCGAGGCGAAATGGCCGCGATGGAATGGCTCGACGAAATTGACAATAACTTCCCGTTCGGGAATGCTACCGCCCCGCCGTGTCACGATCGGCCAGCGTGCATTTCGGGTTTGGGAGACCTCAATTGATTTAATTCTAAGCCCGGATTCTGCCACAAACCCATATCGATTCAAGCATCATTGCCCAAGGGTGGTGTCATGATGAAACACCCCCGGTGCAGATCGACATTTCACCCGATCTTCTGCACACTCGACGCAGGCAGGCGCATCGACATCGGACGGCTCAGCAGCTCCATGAGCACAATGACACGGCAATCCCCGTCTTCCATCTGATAGACCGCCTCGAGCCCTTCAAAAGCCCCGTCCTTGATCCGAACGCGATCGCCGGCGGCAAACAGCGGCCGAACCGTGGTGCTTCCGACATGCTCTCGGGCGTGAAGTGCCTCGATGAGCGCGTTATCCACGCGGGCGGGCACATTGCCGAACATGACCAATCGGCTCACGCCCTTGGTGGAACGAATGACGCCCCACCCCGGGCCGGACGAACTTTCGCTCAGACGGATGAACAAGTAGCGCGGAAACAAGGGCACCGACACGACATCGGACCCGCCGTGACGCGCGGCCTGACCGGGCGCCACCGCGGGTACCAGCGGCAGATAGCACGAAAATCCCTGTTGCTCCAGATTTAACAGGGCGCGCTGCTCTTGACGTGGCTTCGTGTGAATGAGGTACCAATTCATTGCCAAATTGAGTCCTACCGCTGACAAGGCGGAAACAGGGTCAATGCGTCACCGGGCGACTGCCCCACAAACAGGCAATTCGAGCCAACATCATCGCATTGCGGCCGAAGCGTACCCCTCGCTTTTTACAATTTGTTATGAGTCTGGCGAGGCGCGCGCACCTATCCACGGGACCGGGAAGGCTTTGATACGGACCGGCCTGAGATCGGCGAAGGAATGACAACCGGCGGACCGATGATACGCTTGCGATCTTGCCGGTGACAAAAGAACTGGTGGAGCGGAGGAGGATCGAACTCCCGACCTTCGCATTGCGAACGCGACGCTCTCCCAGCTGAGCTACCGCCCCACACGAAGCTACGATTATAGCGGTTTTTTACCCCGCGGCGAGCAGCCGACAAAATTGCTCGGGATTGTTAAAAATCCCTCAATTTCATCGAACTCCCCCCATCTCCCGCAAAAACCAGCCACCGATCATGCGGCGCCCAGATTCCCCTTCATTCCCTTGATGACCGGGATTTTCGGTGCCTTCGCAACGATCGTTTTCTGGGCCTGGAGATAACGGGCGACGACGTCCCACACCGGTTCGCCCTGCGCCCCTTCGGCCACCGGCGCCCAGCCGGCCACCTTGTAGGTCTTGCCCGCCTCGACGAGCTTGCCGTTCAGACGCATCTCCGTGATTCGCTGCCCCATCGGCGCCATTGGATCGATCGTGTAATCCATGCCGCCCACGCGCACCATGTCGCCGCCCTGCTGATAGTACGGATCGGGGTTGAACAGGTTGTCGGCCACGTCTTCGAGCACTGTCTTGATCGTCTCGCCGGTCATCGGCGTCAGTGTCGTGTACGGATACGTCACCGCCGTCTGATCGAGCAACTGCTCCATCGTGATCGCCTGCCCCGGCAGCAACGACGTGCCCCAGCGGAAGCCCGGCGAAAAACCGATCTCGGCGTCCTTCTCCGCCATCACGGCGTCGAGCAGTAGTTGGTCGAAGGTGCCGTTGAAGTTGCCCCGGCGGTACAGCACGCCCTCCGTCACCGCCAGCGGCTGCGCGAGCCTCTCGGCGAATGGCGCCCGCACGCGCTCGATGAGGGCCTGCATCTGCGCGTCCGCCGGCAGCAGATTGGCAAACACCGGCAGCAATTTGTAACGGAAGTCCACCGGCTTGCCACCCTTCACGTCGAAGTCCAGCACCGCGAGGAACTTGCCGTTCGACCCGGCGTTGGTGACGAGTGTCTTGCCCCCGGCGTTCTCCACGATGACGGGCTTGGGCACGCCGTCGTGCGTATGGCCGCCGAGAATCGCGTCGATGCCGCGCACGCGCGACGCCAGTTTCAGGTCGACGTCCATACCGTTGTGCGAGAGCAGGACCACAACCTGCGCCCCCTTGCCACGCACTTCGTCGACCATCGACTGCAAGCGCTCCTCCTGGATGCCGAACGTCCAGTCCGGCACGAAGTAGCGCGGATTCGCAATCGGGGTGTACGGGAAGGCCTGCCCGATGATCGCCACGGGCACGCCGTTCATCGTCTTCATGGTGTACGGCGCGAACACCGGATCGCCGAAGTCGTTCGTCTGCACGTTCTGCGCGACAAAGTCGATCTTGCCCTTGAGTTGCTCCTCGACGACGGACTTCACGC
Source organism: Pandoraea sp. NPDC087047 (assembly GCF_044745225.1). Taxonomy (NCBI): domain Bacteria; kingdom Pseudomonadati; phylum Pseudomonadota; class Betaproteobacteria; order Burkholderiales; family Burkholderiaceae; genus Pandoraea; species Pandoraea sp. NPDC087047. Next base: position 50,134 of record NZ_JBIUZU010000013.1, on the reverse strand, counting down.
GATCGGCGCCGTACGTGAACTCCCAGTGCGCGGTCATGACATCGACGCCGAGCGCGAGCGTGGCATCGACCATGTCCTGCCCCTTCGTCCACATGGCCGTGCCGGAGCCTTGCCACGTGTCGCCGCCGTCGAGCAGCAGCGCGCCGGGACGCGACGCCTTCATGCGCTTGACCAGCGTGGCCAGGTGCGCAAAGCCGCCGACCTTGCCGTACGTGCGTGCCGCCGTCGCGAAATCGAGATAGGTGAAGGCGTAAGCGTCCTGCGAGCCGGGACGCACTCCGTACGCCTTCAGGAACGCCTCGCCCACCAGATGCGGCGGTTGATTGGCCTGCCCACCGATCCCCAGGTTGACGCTCGGCTCGCGGAAGTAGATCGGCAGCAACTGCGCGTGGCAATCGGTGAAGTGCAGCAGGTGCACATTGCCGAACTTCGGCAGGTCGTAGAACGCTGCCGCGGCCTTGGCCGCCGCCGTCTCGTGATGCGACAGCGCCATTCCCCCGGCTGCCGCCACTGCCAATACCTGCATGAACTCGCGTCGATTCATTTCGTCTCCGTGGCCTATGCATCTGGCGACGCACCGCCTCTATCGTTATTCATTGAATGCCGGGCACCGATCCCGGCGTCCGATGGCCGCTGCCCCCGGTGCACAACGTCGCCCCGGCATCGTCGCCGGCCGTAAGCGGATTGCCCGCCGTCTTGCACGCCTGCACGCGTTACGTCACTTCCCTGCGTAATCCGCAAGCGCCGCCACGTCCTCGCCGAACATCTCGCCCACTTCCTTGCGCAGCACCTTGCCGTTGCGTCCGATCACGTACAGCTCCGGCAATCCGCGGCGCTTGCCGAGCGCCGCCTGCCACGCGTCGGTTTCCATGCCCGCCGGGAACGTATAGCCATGCGCCTTGAGGTAATCGATGGCTTCCTGCGGCTTCTTGTCGATGGACAGGGTGACGATCTGAATCGGCTTGCCGCGCGTGGCCTCGAAGAGCTTCTGCACATGCGGGTTCTGCTGCGCGCAGAACGGACACCACGACGCCCAGTACTCGACGATGACCGTTCGGTCCTTGAACGCGCTGGCGGGCAGCGTCTTGCCATCGAGCAGGGTGAGCGACGGCAGCGTCACCGTGTCTCCGACTTCCACGGCATGCACCGGCACGCTCGCGCACGTGAGCGCAGCGCTCAGCCACCAACCGAGCACGCGCAGGGTGCCGGAAGGGCGCCAGGCACGAGCCCTCACGTGACGAATCCAACCGATCTGGGATTTCATGCGGTACTCCGAATGCCAATGGCGAACGAAAGCGAGATGAGAGACGGAAGCGGCACGCACGCAAAACCCGCGCGGGCAGCCGACCGGAGGCAGGCCGGCACGCACGATCTCACGATCCCGCGCGCCGGCGCCCGACCTCAGCCTCTTTGCCCGCCAGGCAGCGGTCCGAACACAACCGCTTACTGATTGACCGGCGACGCCGGGTCGAGCAGCAGGGCCATAACATCCTTCAACTGCTGTTCGGTCAGGATGCCCGCCGCGCCGAAGCGCGGCATGTTCGAGCAGGCCATGTAGCTGTGCGAGTCGTAGACCTTCGCCCACGTGTACTTGACCACCTCGGGCGAATCGCCACGCAGCTTGCCGTAGTTGTACAGCGACGGACCGATGTTGCCGAACGAGATCTCGCTCTTGGTCAACTGATGGCATGCGTAGCAGTTGCCGCCGTTGACGGTATCCGCCTTATCGGTGAACTGCATGCCGCGGCCGTTCTGGGCGACCTTCTCGCCTTCCTTCCAGTCGCCGAGATACTTGCCGTCGGCCGGTGCCTTGACGTTGGCCAGTTCGGCCTTTTGCAGGCGCTCCGCAATCTTCGCCGGCATCGGCTTGACCGCGTACTGCGTGCACAGCTTCTGCAATTCGCTCTGGTCGATACGATCGAGCTGAGCGATGCCCGAACCACGGAACGAGTCGCGCAATTCCTGCACGACGGCTGCGTCGGTAGTGCCGGTGACGAGCTTGACGCCCTCACCCTGAGCGAAGGCGGCGCCGACGACGAGTGCCCCGGCCGCTGCGAGAGCGACGCCCGTCGCGCGCAATGCGAATGATTTCATGGGTGTGCCTCGTGATCGGTCAGCGCTTCAGGCCGGGGGCGTCCATCTTGCCGCCGTTGGCCATCACACCGAGGAAGGTAATCAGATCGTTCGACGCCTGCGAGCCGTAATTGAGCTCCGGCATCCGTTGCTGACGGAAGCAGTCGTACATCCGCCATTGCAGCGTGCGCAAGGCGCCCTGCGAGACACGATAGCCCGGCCATGTCGCGAACGCCTGTCGGGCGGCCGCGGGTTTGGTCAGGTTCGGCAGATCCTGAAGACGAATGCGCTTGTCGTCCGCCCCGTGGCACGACGCGCACGAGAAGTCGTACGGACCGGCACGGTAATAGAAGATCTTCTGGCCGCGCGCGTAGGCTTCCTTCTCTTCCTTGCGCGATTGCGGCACGTGAATGAGCGCGCCGCGCGACTGACCCGCCACGTACGCCGTGAGCGATTCGAGATCGGTCGGGTCCTGCCCTTCCTTGGAGAACGGTTGCTTGATGACGTCTGCCCGCTTGAAGCCTTGCAGATTCACCATGCATTCGACGATGCGCGACTCGGCGTCGAGCACACGTTTCGTATCCGGGAAGTAGCGCGGCAGTTGTGCGTAGGCGTCCTTAACGACACCCGCACCCAGCCCCAGGTCGCACTGGGCGAGCGAGACGTTGTTCGGGCCGCGCGGCGTCTTCCAGAGTTCTTCGCCGCGCATTTCGATCAGTTCTGCGGGGTTGCCGTCGGCCAGCATCTCGCGGTATTGCGCGATGGCGTCGGCCGTGGCGCTATCGGCAGCGAATGCGGGTGCGCTGGCGCCCGCGACGGCGAGCATGCCGCCGAGCACGGTGCTACGCAACCATGCGGTGCGGGTTGCGGCAGCGAGGGCTCGCGTGGGTGCGCTCGCTTGTGCGCTATGGTGCGCATCTTTCATCTGGCTCTCCTCTTTGTGGGGTTGGTTGGCACGACAACGGGGGTAAAGTCCCCCGCGCACACTACACGACGCGCGTGTCGGCCGCGCCGTCCCACCCGGCCGGGCTGTCTGCCTGCCACCGCAGCGGCAGCAGCACCCCGGCATGCTTGCTCAGGCGACGGTCGCCTCGTCGGTGCGCGAGTCGCCCTTGTTGTCGGTCCACGTCACCGTGACCTTGTCGCCCTTCTTGCCGCCCTTGAACTTGAACGACATGAACGGATCTTTCGACACCGCCGGACCCCATTCGGCCGTCAGCACCGTCTTGCCGTTGCAGGTGACAGTGACCGTCTGGATGAAGTGTGCGGGGACGATGTTACCGGAAGCGTCTTTGCGCTGACCGGTTTCCATGATGTGGCTCATCAGCGCCTTGACCTCGACGACCCCGCCGGCCTCGGTTGCGCGAATGCGCATCGGATTACCCATGTTGTGGCTCCTCTAGAGTTCTACGATGCGTCGCTTAACCGCCGCAGCCGCCCAGCGTGACCTTGATTTCCTTCTCGGCCACGAGGTACTTGTTGTCCGCCTTGACGAGCGCATAGACCTTCGAGGTCTGGCCCATCTTCACGCGCATGGTCACCGACGGTTCGGTCCCGTCGGGGATGTCGAACGACGCGGCGAGCGTATTCGGATTCTTCTCGATCAGGATGGCGATCGATTGCGTGTTCGGTGCCTTGCTCGTGACCGCCACCGGCACGACCGCGCCGTTCTCGGCGATGTCGGGAGCCGTCAGCACGACCAGGTCGCTCGGGCTGGCGCTCGTGCCGCCGAGCGCCTTGACCGTATCGGCCACGCTCTTGGTGGCAAACGCCGCCTTGTTCCATTCCACCTGTGCCGCGCGGGCCTCTTCGGGCTTGATCAGCCCGGCGGCCACCGCCAGTCCCATTACCGCGGAAAACCGCAGCATGTCGCGTCGCTGTTGGTTCATCTCTGTGTGCTTCCCTCTGTGAAGGCCGCCGGTGCAATGCGTACGAAAGATATGCTTCACACCGGCCGCCGTTCGCTCGCCAGACCTGCCGGCGAGCCCCCTGCCCCGGACTTACTTCGCCGGGGCGCCCGCCAGAACCCAATCGACCAGGATCTTGGCGTCGGCATCCGACATGTTCGGGTGTGCCGGCATCGGGATCGGACCCCAGACACCCGAACCGCCACCCTTCACTTTCTTGACCAGCTTGGCCACGGCGTCCTTGTCGCCCTTGTACTTGGCGGCGACTTCCTGATAGGACGGGCCCACGAGCTTCTTGTCGACGGCGTGGCAACCCATACAGGCGTTGGCACCCGCGAGCTTGGTCGCCGCAGCAACGTCGACGCCGGCGTGCGCCAGCGAGGTGCCGGCCAGCATGGCCGCAGCGATCAGCATCTTTTTCATTGTTTCTCCTTCGGTTCGTGTAGGGGATGGGGTCGTGCGGCGGCTTCGGCCTGCGTGCGGCGTTGGCGCATCCGTCGGACCCCCTGCCCGCTCAATGGGCACCACGAAGAATCCAGTCGACCATCGTACGGACATCGGTTTCCGCTACCTGTGACTGCGGCGGCATAGGCATGCTGCCCCAATTACCGGCACCTCCGGCACGTATCTTCGCCACCAGTATTTCAGTCGCATTCGACTGCCCATGGTACTTGGTGGCGACCTCCGAGAAGGCGGGCCCGATCTTCTTGTCGGTCACGCCGTGACAGGCCAGACAACCGTTCTTGTCCGCAAGCGTTGCTACCGGTGACGTCGCAGCGGCGGTTTGGGCCGGCGCGTCCGGACTCGCCATACCGAGCGTGGCGAGGGCCGCGGTCCTGCGCACCGACGCATTTTGCGCGGCGGTGCCCGACAGCGGCGGCAGCTTCGTATCGACACCACGCACCGGGCCGATGACCCGGTTCTGCGCGGCCAGATCTCCATGTGCGTCGCGGGCGTACGCAGGGAGTGCGGACGTCACGATACCAGCCTCGGGACAATCCTGCATACACGCCTTGTTATGAGTATCCGGTTTGTCTCCCACGCGCCACATGCCGTGCGCACGCGTCATGCCGAGGCGATTGGGCATCAATTTCTGCACGTCGGCAATGTTCTTGTCGGAGAGCACGAAGTCCGCCGGCACGATCTCGCCGAGATTCAGGAGGTAGGCCGTGACCGCGTACACCTCGTCCGGCGTGAGCGAGCGCGGCGCGTTCCATGGCATGGCGCGACGGATGTAGTCCCAGATCGTGGAGATCGTGTCGACCTTCATGAGCGTGGTGCGCACCGGCTGGTTGTTCGCGCGCAGCGACGCCACGTGCCCGGTCTTGATGTCGTCTGCCGTGGTGCCGCCCACCAGCGGATTGAAGACCTCGTTGCTCTCGCCGAACGTGCCGTGGCACGAGGCGCAGCGCGCGTCGAACAGCGTCTGCCCATCGGCGACCGAGCCCTGTCCCTTCGGCAAACCCTTGAAATCGGGACGCACGTCGATATCCCACGCGCTCAACTCGGCAGGCGTGGCGTCGCGTCCGATGCCGGCGGGTGCCTTGATGGGCGACCCGGGTGGTGCGGAGGACGTCGATGGCGAAGCCGCCATCTGCGTGGCCTTCGACGCATTGGTCGTCGGTGCCGCCTGCGCCGACGAAGCGAACCATGCCGTGACAGTGAGCCCCGCGAGCGTTAGCGCGCCCGCCCAGAGCCCGGCGATCACCAGCGATTGCGCACGACGGCGCACCCTGCCCCACGGCTTGCGCTCAGTCGACGTGGACATTGGTCACCTCCCCGTTCGCCGCCACTTGCCACGTCTGGATCGCGTTGTTGTGATAAATCGACTTGGTGCCGCGCACCTCGCGAAGTTGCCGGTAACGCGGCTGCACGAAACCGGTTTCGTCCACCGCGCGGCTTTGCAGCATGGCGGGCGAGCCGTCCCACTGCCAGTCGACGTTAAAGCGGGTGAGGCACTTGGGCAACACCGGCGATTCGAGCCGCGCCGCGCGCCAGGACTTGCCGCCGTCGGCCGACACGTCCACGCGTTTGATGCGTCCCCGCCCCGACCACGCGAGGCCCGTCACGTTGAAATAGCCGCGATCGAGCAACGCCTGCCCGCCCGAGGGCGACGTGATGACGGATTTGCACTCCTGAATCGACGTGTACTGGCGATGCTGACCGTCCGGCATGAGGTCGACGTAGTGACTGGTTTCGTCCTTGGTATTCCATGGTGCGTCGCCCACCTTGATGCGGCGCAGCCACTTGACCCACGACACGCCCTGCACGCCGGGCACGACCAGACGCAGCGGATAGCCGTTCTCCGGGCGCAGCATCTCGCCGTTCATCCCCCAGGCGACGAGCACGTCGGAGAGCGCCGCCTCCATCGAGATCGTGCGGGTCATGCCGGAGCCGTCGCCACCTTCGGCGAGCACGAACTGGCCGCGTTTGGTGTCGGCCCCCACGTCGTCGAGCAGCACCGACAGCGGCACGCCCGTGAATTCGCAGCACGACAGCATGCCGTGCGTGTACTGCACGGTCGGCACGGCCGCATTGCCCCACTCCATGCCGGTGTTCGCACCGCATTCGATGAAATGCATGCGCGAGACGCACGGCAGCCGCATGATGTCGTCCATCGTGTACACCTTGGCTTCGCGCACGAGGCCGTGCACCATCAGACGATGCTGCGTCGGATCGATTTCCTGCCAGCCCTGGTGATGACGTTCGAAATGCAGGCCGCTGGGGGTGATGATGCCGAACAGGCCTTGAAGCGGCGTGAAGGCGACGGAGGCCTGCGCCGTCTGCGTGAGGCCCGGCGACTGACGCCGTTGCAGGTTCGCCTCGAACTTCGACGGCACGCCATACGGACGCGCCGCGACCGGCTGCCCCAGCGATGTCGCCCAGGCACGCGGCTCGAGAATCATCGGATCGCCTGCGCCATTCGGTGCTTCGGCAGCGTTCGATGCGCACGCCGCACCGCCAGCGAGCGCGGCGCCCGCGGCCAGGAAGCTGCGTTGCAGGAAACCGCGTCGCGAGGGATTCACCCCGTCGCGCGCGATGTCGGCGGCGAGTGTGCCGTCAATGAAATTCTCCGGCGCCCGGCGCAAACGGCCGGCTCGCGATACGCTATCGCTGGTCTTGCTCACCCCTGTCTCCTCACGTCTTGTGGCGTGCGCCAGCGTCGCGAGGACACGGGCGGCTTACCCCTTGTGTACGGGCCTGTGCGCGCAGTCTTGTTGCCGCGCTGTGCTACGAGTATTGCAATGTTGCGATGCTGCCGAGCGGCGGCGGGCTGCAGCTTGCGTCAATTCCCACGAGGCATGAAGCCATCGACGGCACGCTCCGGCAGCGCTTCCTCCTCGATCCGGCCGGCGACCTGCACGCATACGGCGCGGCAGATCTCGACCACGCCGGTATCCGCGATCGTGTAATACACCTGGTTGCCCTCGCGACGACGCGACAGCACCCCCGCCTGATACATCGCGCCGAGATGCCGGGACACGTTCGTCTGCGACGAGCCCACCTGGGTCACCACGTCGTTCACTGAACGCTCGCCACCGCACAGCGCGTGCAGAATCCGCAGCCGGGTCGGCTCGGAGAGCAGGCTGAAGTAGTGCGACACCTTTTCGAATACGCGATCGAGTTCTTCCATGACGGTCAGTCTTTGAGTTCGTGTGAAGGCACAGAGAATTTTGTATATGCCTACATACGCATATACGGATAATCGAAATAATGGCCAAGAGAAGCAAGCTGCATTGCAACACGTCGGACACCGAGATATTGCGTCGAACGATTGGCGCGCGGCCGTCGGCGAGCGCATTTCCGTGTATACAGCGGGATATAGCGCACCGCACGTCATATGGTTGCGCGACGCGCGTCGGCCCCAGCGCCAACCGGCGCATCGCGATGCAGGACAACTCGGGGGTTCGGCACATCAGGGAAAAACCTGATAAGAAAAGCGACAAGGGACAGGCGACAGAGCCACGTATGAAGCGTACTTCGTCCCTTATCGTTCGCGGTAGTCGGTGACAGTAACGGTAGCGGTAGCGCGATGCGGCGAGTTACTCGAACTGATACGACCAGTTCGCGTTGAATCGCAGCGGACGGTTCGGCGAATTGGTCGGCGCATCGGCGACCGGCCTGGCGACCGACAGGTCGAGCGAGTAATACTTGCTGTCCGAGATCCGCACGCCCAAGCCCACGGAGGCGAGCTGGTTGTGGAACAACTGTCCGGCGTTCAGATAGACGCGCGCCGTATCGAGCATCAGGTACGGCTGAATCGTCTTCAGATAGCGGAAATCGGTGCGAAACATCCGGTTGAGTTCGATCGACGCGCCCCAGCCCTTGTCTCCGGCGATTTCACCCGCCGGATAACCGAGGCCGAACCGCTGACCGCCGAACGTGGCCTGCTCGGATGTCGGCAGCGTATTGCTGCTGTACTGCGCCCCCGCAGAGACGATGACCCCGAACTCCCACGGCAGTACCACGCCCTGTTTGGCATCGAGCGTATAGCGCCAGAAGCCGAGATCGTACGGCCCGAGGATTTGCGGCACGCCTGCGGGCTGCGTCGTGTACGACTGACTCGCGCCCATCCCCGTGAAGCCTTTGAACACGCCCAGCGTGGCGCTGCGGGTCTGTTTTTCCGTCACCTCGTTGTACGCGAGTTGCACCTGTCCGGCGCGCACGTTCGTCTGCGAGTTGATGTAGTTCGGAGAGTTCGGCACCTCGTAGCGGTCGCGCGAATTCACGCCGTACATGCCGCCGCTCACGGTCAGGCTGCGCTGATTGTTGAGCAGGATGGGATACGACAGGCTCACTGCGACGCGCTTGGTATCGAGGTGACGCGTGAGCCCGGCGAGCGCCTGATCGTCCGGCTGGCCCCGATAGTGCGACGCATCCACGCGCGCCTGAAGCCCGTTCGATCCCAACGGCTGGATATACGAGCCCGCGTAGAACTCTTCGTCGTTATGGCCCTTCGGCGCGATGGCCGTCAGCTGGATCTGCTCGCCCAGCGGCGTGAGCGCGTTGCTCGTCACCGTAAAGACGCCGCGAATGCCCGGGTTGTTATACGAGAGCGACGTACCCAGCGCCACAGGCTGGCGCGACACATCGAGCGAGAGTTCGGTCGCGCCGTCGGTCTGTGTCGGCGGCTGCACGTCGGCCTTGATCTTCATGCCGGGCACGAGCGTGAGCAGGTTCAGATAGCGCTCGAACGTGGCGCGCTTGAGCGGTCGCTCTGCCTCGATGTGTGCGGCAATGTCGCGCAGACGCTGCTCCGACGGCCCGGGCTTGCCGGTGATTTTCGTGCTGGAGATATACCCTTCGACGACGGTCACGCGCACGAAGCCGTCGTTGAAATCCTGTGCGGGGACGAAAGCAAAGGACAGCAGATAGCCCGCGTCCTGGTACATCTTCGTGACCTGATTGGCCTTCTCGACCAGATCGCCGATGGTCACTTCCTTGCCCGCCATGGGTGCGAAGCGTCCGGCCACCTGCTCGAAGGGCAGCGACTTCACGCCCTCGATGCCGAATCGCTGCGGGGTGATCTTGCGGGCGAGCAAGGACTTGAGCGCGTCTTCCTGCGTGGGCGCCTGAATATGAATGGTGGCCGCCGGCGCCTTGGGCGCTTCAATCTTCGGAAGACTCTGCAACGGATCGCCACGCACCGGGCTGGCATCGGCCCGGGCTTGCTGGGTGCCGAGCAGACTGAGGGAGCAAAGCGAAACAGCGATGACCTGAACCACACTGCGATTGCGAACAGACTTGACCGAGCCCCCACGCATGACGCGTGACGCAAGACGGGACTCTCCCTGGCGATGCGCCATCCCTATGCCCCCCAACGCTTATTTTTTCGTGGAGCCAGTGTAACCGGGAGGAGTGAGGCGTCGTCAACGGGGGAACACAGCGGAAATGCGGCGCTCACGCGACACGCCGGCAACCCTCAGACGCGGCTTGGCTCGCACCGCTTAGAGACTTTGCTCCAAACGCGTTCGAACGCCATGAATTCGCGGGTTACGGAGGAAAACCGGAGCATCGAAACGACGGCGGATCACGCCAGCATATCGGCCCAGATCGCCTTGGACCAGGCGATGCCCCTGGCGAAATCCTCTCGCGTGGGCGATGTGGAGACATCCGACTTCGCGGCGACCGGCATCATCGTCTTCTCGACCGGGTCGTAGCGATGTTCTCCGGCGATGTGCATCGCCTCGGTGTCCGAGACGAAGCTGAAGCACGTGCTGGAGCAGACCGGCGCCGGATTGACCGGGCGTCCCGCCAGTTCCGCGACGATCGCGGCGGCACACACCTTGGCATGCTCGCTTGCCGTGTGCCCGGACTTGGGCATCACCGGGGCGATCTGGATCGCGTCGCCCAGCACATGAATGTCCGGCGCGACCTTCGAGGCGTAGCTCAGGAAATCGACCTCGCACCAACGGTCGTTGGCGCTCGCCAGTCCCGTCTGCCGCGCAATGTCGCCGGCGCGCATCGGCGGAATGACGTTGAGCACGTCGGCCAGTGTCTGCTCGCCCAACTCGAATCGCGCGGCAAAACGGCCGCCGTCGCGCGCAACTTCGGTGCAATTGAATTGGGGATGGTATTCGAGCGTCGACGCGAAGCGCTCAGCCCAGAGTGTCTGAAACGGCTTCGCCAGCGCCAGCACGTCGCTGTTGGCGTCGAAAATCAGAACCTTCGCGCGAGGATTATGCCGGGAGAGCCAATGTGCGACCTGCGTCGCGCGTTCATATGGCGCGGGCGGGCAGCGCAGCGGCGCCTCCGGGATCGTGATGGCGAAGACACCCCCTTCCGGCATCGCGCGCAGGGCGGCGTGCAAGGGGCCAGCTTGCGAGGCGTCGGTCCACACGGCGGGCATGGCGGCGCGCATCGCCTCGGTATCGAGCCCGCTCACGGCCTGCCATTCGAGCGAAACGCCGGGCGAGAGCACCAGCCGGTCGTAGGCCAGCGTAGCGCCGTCGCTCAGCGTGATCTGACGCCGCCGCACATCGATCGCCTGCGCACTGGCGCGACGCCGCACAATGCCATGCTTGTCGGCCAGGGCGTTGTAGGAGACGGTGAGATCGTCGACACGACGGCTGCCGCCGACCACCAGATTCGACAGCGGCAGGCTGACGAAAGCGTCGCGCGGCTCGACCAGCGTGACGTTCAGCGTGTTGCCCGAGAGCACGCGCAGATACTTTGCGGCGGTCGCCCCGCCAAATCCGCCACCGACCACAACGACATGGGCCTTTCTCGACACCGGCACCGTGGCAAGCGCCTGGTCCATCCCGAACAATGACGCTGTGGCGCAAGCGCCGAGAAGAAAGTCGCGACGGTGCATGGCGGCGAATCGGTCTCCGTGTCCGGCTGAACCGGACTTAATGGATCGTGTTGTGGAAACTCACGACTTTGATCGGCGTGGCGTCCAGTCCGTAGAGATGATCCTGTATCTGGGTCACCATTCGAAAGCCGGACACACACTCGTGGAGGATAAGCACGATCGCATCGTGCTGATTGTTTTCACACGCCGAGAATAGCCGCTCGAGGATTTGCAGAAGCTTTTCGCGCGGGAAAAAGTGTTCGGTCGCCATCATGATCTTGGGATGCCGTGTCCCCGACACATCCTCACCGATCAGCAATTCCTCATAGAGCTTTTCGCCGGGGCGAAGCCCCGAGAAACGGATCTCGATATCGCCCTGCGGCGAGGCATCTTCCTTCACGGAGAAACCGCTCAGGTGAATCATGCGGCGCGCCAGATCGGAGATCTTCACCGGCTCACCCATATCGAGAACGAAGACCTCGCCGCCCCGGCTCATCGCACCGGCCTGAATCACCAGTTGCGACGCCTCGGGAATCGTCATGAAGTAGCGCGTGATGTCCGGATGGGTCACGGTCACGGGCCCCCCTTCCAGAATCTGCTTGCGGAACAACGGAACGACCGATCCCGACGAGCCCAGCACGTTGCCGAATCGCACCATGCAGAAACGTGTGTGTACCGTCGGATCGTTGGCGTACGCTTGCAGGATCAATTCGGCGAAGCGCTTGCTCGCGCCCATGATATTGGTCGGCCGAACCGCCTTGTCCGTCGAAATCAGCACCATGATTTCAACGCCCGCCGCCATGGCGGCACGCGCGGTGGCCAACGTGCCGAAGACATTGTTCAGAATGCCTTCGGTCATGTTGAACTCGACGATCGGCACGTGCTTGTACGCCGCCGCGTGATAGACCGTCTGGATCTTGCACGACGTCATCACCCCATGCACGCGTGCCTCGTTGCGTACGGACCCGAGCACCGAAATCAGGCGCACACCGAGGCGCTTGGCTTCGATGATTGCTTCGAGCTCACGCTCGACCGAGTAGAGCGCGAACTCCGACTGTTCGTAGAGCACCAGCGATGCGGGACGGCCCAGCACGATCTGGCGGCACAACTCCGAGCCGATCGATCCCCCCGCACCGGTCACCATGACGTGCTTGTTGAAGATGTTCGCGTCGAGCAGATCCTGATTCGGCGGCACCGTGTCGCGGCCCAGCAGGTCGTCGATTTCGACTTCGCGGATGTCTTCGGCCTTCACCACCCCGTCGACCAGATCCGACATGCCCGGAATCACACGGACTTCCACTTTCAGCGTTTCGAGCCGGTTGATGATCTCCAGGCGGCGCGAGCGCCCTGCCGAGGGGATCGCCAGCAGAATCTGCTGAACGGACAACCGATCCACCAGGTGCGGCAACTCCTCAGGCGAGTACGTCTTCAGGCCGAGGATCTCCATGCCTTGCAATGCGGGGGCGTCGTCGACGAATGCCACGGGCTGGAAATCGCGACCGGCGCGCAACGCCACTGTCAATTGCCGGCCCGAGCTGCCCGCACCGTAAATGACGACCGACTGGCGGTCGTGCCGCAGCTTCGGCGAGGTCGCCTTCTGCAAAATGGCGCGGGCAAGAAAACGGCTTCCCCCGATAAACAGCGTCGCCATCATCCAGTAGATGAGCAGCGCGCCGCGCGGCACCGGCGGCAGGGTCAGAAACACGAGCAATACGGCAAACGCGCACACGGCGATGGTCACCGCGACCACCACCATCATCATGGCGCGCGCTTCGATGTATCGAATGACCGCGCGATAGAGTCCCAACCTGACAAAGATCGGAATGGCGGCCACCGACGCCAACGGATACGCCCACCACGCGTAAATCTGCGGAAAATGCCAGACATCGAGGCGCAAACCGATGGCTGCCCAAAGTGCAAAGGGCAGCAAAAGGGCGTCCATACAGACCATCACCGAACTCTTGATCGTTCGTGGCAGATTAGTAATGTATTTCAGCATAGCCATGCACCTCCACCGCTAGTGGGACACGCCGTCCCGGTGAAGCACCTTGACGAAAGTCGCTACCAGAATCTTGAAATCGAAAAGAAAACTACGCCGCTTGAGATATTGGACGTCAAACTCGACCTTCACGGGAATCGGAAGCTCGTCGCGACCGTTGATCTGTGCCCATCCGGTCAAACCCGGGCGCAACGTGTGGACACCGTAACGAGTCCGCAACTCGATCAGATCGTCCTGATTGAACAGCGCCGGACGCGGTCCGACCAGACTCATGTCGCCGCGCAAAATGCTCCAGATCTGTGGCAGTTCGTCGAGGCTGGTACGGCGCAGCGTGCCGCCGATCGGCGTCAGACAGGCCTTCGGGTCCGGCAGCAGATGGGTGGCAACTGCCGGGGTATCGACACGCATCGACCTGAACTTGGGCATGCGGAAAATCCGATTGTCGCGCCCGACCCGGTCCGACCAGTACAGCGCCGGGCCTCGCGACGTCACCCGCACCAGCACGGCGACGATCAATATCGGCACCAGCAGTACGAGTCCGGCGGCCAGCGCCACTGAAAAATCAAATATTCGTTTCATAGCTACTAATGATCTTCTGCTTTCTTTCAGCATCCGTCGAGAGCGGGCACTGACGAGAGTTTTGCGTCGAAACGATTCAAACCAGATCAAACCATTACGGCTGCGCCGCGCGCCACGCGGCGACCGTCGCCTGCAAGCCGGCAGCGACCGGCAACGGCGGGTGCCAATCCAGCGTGCGGCACGTGTGATCGATGTCCACCTGCAACGACCCCAATACGCGATCGCTCACGGCTTTTTTGCCCAATAAAGCCGCCACACCGCGCATCAGACCCGCGGGGACCGGCACGAGTTTCGGGCGCACATCCATGGCCCTGGCAATGCCTTCGATCAGACCGCGAGTGCTCAGGTCGTCGCCATCCGACACCATGAACGTCTGTCCCGCAGCCGCCGGATGCGTAGCCGCGATCGACAGCAAGTCGACAAGATTCCCGACATACACCATGCTTCGCCGGTTATCGACGGCGCCGAACGGCAGCGGAATGCCGCGCGCAACGGTTTGCATCAAGCGCAGGAAGTTCGCCTTGACGCCCGGCCCGTAGACCAGCGGGGGCCGCACCACGACCACTTCCAGTCCCGTGTGCTGCGCTACCTTCATGAGCGACGCCTCGGCCTCCGATTTGGAGATGCCGTAGGGGTCCAGCGGGGCAGGCACGTCGTCGTAACGAAACGGGGCGCGGCCGCTCGTGCTTTCGCCGTTCACTTTGACGGAGCTGACGAACACCAGACGTTTCACGCCCGCTTGCACGCACTCCATCGCCAGACGCTCGGTGCCGGCAACGTTGACCTCTCGGAACTTGCTCAATGCCGTCGATGTGTCGGTCTCGCCCATGATATGGACGCGCGCAGCACAATGTACAACGACATCGATGCCTGCCAATGCGTCGGCCCAACGCGTGCGGGGGCCGATATCTCCAATCACACGCGCCTGCGGCGATCGGTTGCCGGTCGACGTCGCGCGAACCGCCTCAATGACTTCAACGTTCGAATCCTGACGGAGGTGCTTCACCAGCGCTGCGCCCACCATGCCGTTTGCGCCGGTCACCAAAATTCGAGCTGTCATTGGATTCTTGTTTTGAATGGCGAAATCAAAAACGGTTATGACGGCAATCGTGCCGAAGTGCCGATCGAGACGTATTGAATCGCCTTGAAACCGTTATTTAATTTCATTTTTTAAAGACCATATGATAGCCGCGTTTAACCGTGCAAATCGGCGCGGCGTGGCGAATTTCGACGCTTCGTCGTTTTTACGCCGCTATTGCGCACGAATGCGCTGAATCCATTCTCTTCGCTGCACGGCAATGTTATTGGCGGCTCCCGGACCGCTCCCCAATCTCATAGCAATCCCGTTTGCGGCACGCGCTCGAGAATAGCGAATGAAAATGAGGACATGCTGAGCGGGGTGACCCAACGTGTCAGAGTATTCGGCGGGCGTCGTTGCAAGACAACGGGGCACGCGCACGGTCTGCGGATTTGAACGGCCGGCCGCACGCGCATAGCCCTCATGCAACGATATGCGGCCCTCCCCGGCACGCCAGGCGCCGGGGAGGGGATATACGTCGATACGTCAGTTGCCGGTCTTGGTCGACGGTCCGGGCTTGACCGGTCCTTCGCTGATCGGCGCAGGTGTCGAGAGCGGCTTGGCCGTGACGGTGTCGTTGCCGATCGGGGTGGTCGTGACCGTGGCCGCGTTCGCGTCGTCGGGTTGTGCCGGGGCAGGATTCTTCTCGGCTTCGGTCGACAGACGCTGCGCTTCTTCCGGCTTCACGTATTCGTAAAGTTTCACGACCTTCTGCACGCCATCGATGCGGCTGGCCACGTTGGCGGCAATGGTGCCTTCTTCGGGCGAGACAAGCCCCATCAGAAAGACTTCACCGCGCTCGGTAACGACCTTGAAGACGTTGGCCGAGATTTCCTTCGTGTTGATCAGGTTGGCCTTGACCTTGCTGGTGATCCACGCGTCGTTCGAGCGCGAGCCGAACGAGCTCTTCGGCCCGATGGCGATCTCGTCGACGATGCCACGCACGTTGCTGATCTGCCTGACGATATTGAGCGCAGCCTGCTTGCTGGCGTCGTTCGGCACTTCGCCGGTCAGCAGCACACGACGGTTGAACACGGTCACGTTCACGTGAACCGCGTCGTCGGTCAGGGTATTGGCGATATTGGCTTCGGCCTTGACCTGAATTTCGCGGTCTTCCGTCTGCGCACCAACCGAGCGCCGGTCGGTGGCCACGAGTGCGCCTGTCGCGGCGCCGCCGAGGATGATGGGGGCGCAACCGGCCAGGGTTGCGGCAATCAACGCTGCCGCAGCAAGCGGCTTGACTACGCGTTGGAAACTCATCGGGCTTTCTCCTTATTGGATGTTCGAACGGGACGGCCCCCGCCGCGCCCAATCGGCACCGTCCGCCCCCGCGGCCCGGTGCTCGTGATGATCTTGACGCCTTAAGGTGACAATAGGTTCACTCGTCGCCAAGCAGCGCCGAGTCGATCAGATCGCAGAGGCAGTGAATGGTCAGCAGGTGAACTTCCTGAATTCGCGCGGTGCGATCGGCCGGCACGCTGATGTGCACGTCCATCTCGCCCAGCACGTCGTTGGCCTTCCCGCCCCCCTTGCCGGTGAGCGCGATCACGTGCATGCCGCGCTCGTGTGCGGCCTCGATCGCCTTGAGCACGTTGCCGGAATTGCCCGACGTGGTGATGGCCAGCAGGACATCGCCCTCGTGCCCGAGCGCGCGCACCTGCTTCGAGAAGATGACGTCGAAGTTGTAGTCGTTGCCGACGGCGGTCAGGATCGACGAGTCCGTCGTCAGCGCGATGGCCGGCAGTTCGGGGCGCTCGCGCTCGAACCGGCCAACGAGTTCGGCCGCAAAGTGCTGACAGTCGGCCGCCGAGCCGCCGTTGCCGCAGGCAAGAATCTTGTTGCCGTTGGACAGCGCGTCAACCATGAGCTCCGCTGCGGCGGCAATGGGATGCGCCAGCGCGTCGCGCGCGGCCAGCTTGGTCTCGACGCTATCCGTGAAGTGTTGCTGAATTCGTTCGATCGACATGGTCGTTTGCCAGGGTGTCGCAAAAGCTGCCAGCCTCGCACGGGTGCCCTAGGGCTCTCACCTGCTTCGGCCGGCGTTCAAAGGCCGTCAGTCCTGAAAACGGCACTTTCGCCAGTGTAACAGGGCCGGCCCGGGCGGGTTTCGTCATGGATCGTCGGCGCGAAAGGCGTCGGGTAGCCAGCACGCCACGGGCGGACGACCGTCGAACGCGACGACATCGAAGCGGCACCGCGCCGCCGGACACCGCAGCAGATAATGGCGCGCGGCGAGCGTCAGGCGACGTCGTTTGGCGCGCGTAATGCTCTGCGCCGCCCCGCCGAAGTCGCTTCGCGAGCGTGCACGCACTTCGACGAATACCAGCACCCCCGCGCGATCCCGCATAATGAGGTCGATTTCGCCGCCCCGGCACTGATAATTGCGTGCGACGAGCCGCCAGCCGCGCCGCTCCAGTAGCGACTGCGCGCGGCTCTCGTACGAAACTCCTAGCTGATTCGACATGGTTGTTCCGATGTTTACCGTTACCGGCCCCGCCGGTGCTGCCAAAGCCCTGACACCCGCCCTGCCGCCCTGCGTGGCAGCGACTTCGTTTGCGGGAGCCCGATGCCATGGATGAACGCCTGATGTCGCTGGCCGAAGGCCAGCATTACCCGGCCGGCACGCTGTATGTCGTGGCCACCCCCCTGGGCAATACCGCGGACATCACCGTGCGGGCGCTCTATATCCTCGGCATGGTCGACGCCATCGCCTGTGAAGATACGCGCAACAGCGCGTTGTTGTTGCAGCGGTATGGCATCGATCGCCCGTTGATTGCGGCCCATCAGCACAACGAAAACGAAGCGGCAACGCGACTTGTCGAGCGTCTTCGCGGCGGCGAGCGCATCGCCTATATTTCGGACGCGGGCACGCCGGGCATCTCAGACCCCGGCGCGCGACTCGTCGACGCTGTACGCGCGGCGGGCCTCGGTGTCGTACCGGTACCGGGCGCGAGCGCGGTGATCACGCTGCTGTGCGCCGCAGGTGCATGGGTGGAGACGTTCACGTTCGTGGGTTTCCTCCCCTCGAAGGCGCAGCAACGCGCCCAGGCGATTGCCGCGCTCGCGGGCTCGACCGCGGCGCAAGTCTTTTACGAAGCACCGCATCGGATCGTGGAGACGGTCGCGGCGCTGGCAGAGGGACTGGGCGGCGAGCGACGGCTGCTGATCGGGCGCGAACTGACCAAGCGCTTCGAAGACATTCACGAGTGCGCGCTAGGCGAAGGCGTGGCGTGGCTGAAGGCGGACGCGAACCGCCAGCGCGGCGAATTCGTGCTGGCAGTCTCGGGAGCCGCAGCCAGCGCGAACGACGACGGCGTGGACGCCGAAGCGCAGCGCATTCTCGCGCTGCTGGTGGCCGAGCTTCCGACAAAAAGCGCCGCCAAGCTCGCAGCATCGATCACCGGCGCCCCCAAAAACGCCCTCTACGAACGCGCACTAGCCCTCAAGAACGGTTGAGGAATCGACGCGCACAACGCCGTCTCCAAGGGCGTTGAAAATCGGAAGTTTCCGACAACGATCCCGCCGATATCCCAAGCGCCAAAGGTCAAAAAAAAAAGCCCGCCAAAGCGGGCTTCTCTCATTTCGCTACACTGCGACGATCAACTCAGCAGCAGCGCGTCGTCGTCGAGTTGTTCGCCGCGGGTGCGCTCGAACATTTGCAGCAGGTCGGGCACATCGAGCCCCTTGCGTTCGTCGCCCGACACGTCGAGCACGACCTTGCCCTGGTGCAGCATCACCGTGCGATCGCCGTAGTCGAGTGCCTGACGCATGCTGTGCGTCACCATCATCGCCGTCAGTTTGCTCTCTTGTACGATGCGCGCCGTAAGCTCCAGCACGAACGCCGCCGTCTTCGGGTCCAGCGCCGCCGTGTGCTCGTCGAGCAGCAAGATCCGCGACGGCTGCAACGACGCCATCAGCAGACTCACCGCCTGACGCTGACCGCCGGACAACAATCCGATACGGTCCGACAACCGGTTTTCCAGCCCGAGGTTGAGCAGGCTCAGCTTCTCGCGAAAACGCTCGCGCAGCTCACGGTTCAGCGCGAACCGGAAGCTCCGGCGCTCGCCGCGTTTGACGGCCAGCGCCATGTTTTCCTCGATAGTCAACGCCTCGCACGTACCTGCCATCGGGTCCTGGAACACCCGCGCCACCTGATTCGCGCGCTGCCACGCCGTCTTCTTCGTGACGTCATTTCCGTCGATGGCAATCGTGCCCGAGTCGACCGACAAGTCGCCGCTGATCGCGTTCAGGAACGTGGACTTGCCCGCACCGTTGGAGCCGATCACCGTGACGAACTGTCCCGTCGGGATCTCCAGCGACATTCCGCGCAAAGCACGGTTCTCGATGGGCGTACCGGGGTTGAATGTGATCTTGAGGTCTTTTGCGCTCAACATGATCAGGCACCTCCGTTCTTGCGGGCGAACAGCTTGCGACGCGTTGCGGGCAGCACCAGTGCCGCGGCCACGAGCAGTGCCGTCACCAAGTTGAGGTCCTGCGCCTTCAGACCGATGAAATCGCTATTGAGGGCAAGCGCGATGAAGAAGCGGTACAGCACCGCACCGACGACCACCGCCAGCGTCGTGAGAACGAGGCGTCGCGCCGGCAGAATCGTCTCGCCGATGATGACCGCCGCCAGGCCGATCACGATGGTGCCGATACCCATCGAAATGTCCGCACCGCCCTGGGACTGCGCGAACAACGCACCGGCAAGCGCCACGAGCGAGTTCGACAGCGCCATGCCGGCGAGAATCTCGCGGCCGGTATTCACGCCCTGCGCGCGCGCCATACGCGGATTCGCGCCCGTCGAACGCATTGCGAGACCTTGTTGCGACGAGAAGAAATAATCGAGACCCAGCTTCACCACGACCACGACCACCAGCAACAGCAGCGGACGCAATACATAATCCGGCAGCCAGTTCGGTGCGTTCTCCGGCAGAAGCATCGTGAAGACCGTCGGCGACGTGATCAGCGGCACATTCGGCGCGCCCATGACTCGCAGGTTCACCGAGTAGAGCGCAATCATCATCAGGATACTGGCGAGCAGATCCATGATCTTCAGACGCACGTTGAGCCAACCGGTGATGAACCCCGCCACCGCACCCGCCGCCATTGCCGCAAGCGTCGCGGCAAACGGATTGGCGCCACCGGCGATCAGGATGGCGGCCGTCGCGCCGCCAAGCGCGAAGCTGCCGTCAACGGTCAGATCGGGAAAATTGAGGATGCGGAAGGAAATCAGCACCCCGAGCGCCACAAGACTGAAGATCAGGCCGATCTCCAGGGCGCCCATCACAGAAAAAAGGGACATTTTCGTTATTCCACTGCGCAAGACGGCCCACGCCGGGGTTCGGCGTCAGCGCTCGCACGGCCGAGTCGGCCAGTTCAGGTCATAGCCGGTCGTTGTGCGACCGCGTTCGGGGGGAAGCCGTCTCACCCATTCGATAGGAAAAGAGCGGCGGGGACAGATCGTGTCCGTACGCCGCCCTGTCGCTCGCCGGTGCAGCAGGCGTGAGCCCGCTCCACCGGTGTCGCATGCGTGACGCTTACTCCTTGATGACCGTCTTGGCTTCCTTCACCAGATCGTCGGACAACTTCACGCCTTGCTTGGCCGCCGCTGCCGTGTTGACGAACAGTTCCAGATTCGAGCTGGTCTGCGAGGCGATCGCGCCCGGCTTTTCGCCCTTCAGAATGCGGCCCACCACCTTGCCGGTCTGACGGCCGAGGTCGTAGTAGTTGATGCCCAGCGCCGCAATGGCGCCGCGCTTCACGCTATCGGTATCCGAGGCGACCAGCGGGATCTTGCGGTCATTGGCCACCTTCACCAGCGACTCATAGGCCGACACCACGTTGTTGTCCGTGTTCGTATAGATCACGTCGACCTTGCCGACCAGACTGTTGGCGGCGGAGCTGATGTCCACGGTGCGCGGCGCAGCGGCAGTCTTGAGCGTGAGGCCGGCGGCCGGCAGCAGCTTTTCGAGCTCCTTGACGACCACGACCGAGTTGGCTTCACCCGGGTTGTACACCATGCCCACGGTCTTCGCGTTCGGCACGACACGCTTGATCAGCGCAACCTGCTTGTCCAGCGGGAGTTTGTCCGACACGCCGGTCACGTTGGTGCCCGAGGCGTCCCAGCTCTTGACCAGTTGTGCCGCGACCGGATCGGTCACGCCCGAGTAGACGAGCGGCACGCTCTTGGTCGCAGCGGCCACGGCTTGTGCCGTCGGCGTTGCGATACCGATGATCGCGTCCGGCTTGTCGCCCACGAACTTGCGAGCGATCTGCGCGGCCGTGCCGGTGTTGCCCTGCGCGCTCTGATATTCCCACTTGAGGTTCTTGCCGACCTCGTAACCTTCCGCCTTGAGTTCGTCGCGCGCGCCATCACGGATGGCGTCGAGTGCCGGGTGCTCCACGATCGCCACGACGGCTACCGACTTCGTATCCTGCGCGAATGCCGCGCCGGTCGTCCCCAACAACGTTGCGGCCACGGCGCACAGCAGGGTGCGCGTGGCGTTTTTGCCCATCGTCGACATCAAAACTCCTCCAGGAATGCTTCTTGATAGGTGCGCCGGGCCCGGGTCTCGGCGGGCCTCTTTCGGATGCACGTAAAGCGTGCACCTGCGCGTGGGGCACAGTCTACCCACATCGCCCGAAGCGAACAACGGTTGCCAACGCAACTTCCCGGGAGGCCCGCCGAACATCGGATTGCGCCCAAACGCTGGCAGATTTATGCGGCAATCGGAAAAAAAATAGTCGATTCGGTCGTTCGCGATTCATTGCACGCACGTTCATGCGATGCGTTCAACCCATGAGACGCATCGAAAACCGAAATAGTGTGGAGGAATTCACGTGCGGTGACTGTCTTTTTCACAACAAACAGGCGCACGGCGTCCCATTTTTTAAGACGGGTCCGACACGAATTCGGAATGGACTTGGCGGGACGGCGACGATAAAGGCACGCGCGTCAGGGCGCGCTGTTGCTCTCGTCGAGACCGAGGGCAGCGACTTCGCTACGCGACAAACGGCGGATTTCGACCTTGGTGTGCCCGGCACGAATGAAGTCGAGCTGTTTGGCCGCGCCATACGACAAGTCGATGATGCGATTGCGGGTGTAGGGACCACGGTCGTTGATCTTCACGACGACGGTCTTGTTATTGGCGATGTTGCGCACCAGCGCGAAACTGCCCAGCGGTAGCGTTGGATGTGCCGCCGTCGGTTCGTTCATGTCGAACGCTTCGCCGGTGGCCGTGCGACGGCCATGAAACTTCTTGCCGTACCAGGACGCCATGCCCGTCTGAAAGAAAGTACCGGCATCGGCCCGCAGACGCGCTTCACCGTCGCGATCCGGAGCATCGGGATCGCCGGGATTGAGACCTTCGTTGCGATAGGAACGGCCGGGCCATTGGAGATCGAAGCTGGAGCCAACGGGTGCGTTGGCTTCGCGCGCACGGGCTCGCGCGCCTGTCGCCGAAGTGGCGGCAGCCGTCTGGCTGGGAGGTTCGAGCGGCGTTGTGCAGGCTGTCAACGTCAGGGCGAGGGCGCAGCAGACCGCGAACCGTGTGAGCATGTCGCGTGTTCGCATAGCCCACAAGTCTAACACGGCACAATAATCAACCCATCAGCGAGCGTTCACTTACATTCTGAGACTTGTTTACAAAGCGTTACCGGGGAATGGCATGTCCACGTCCGACGAGTGCTGCCGGGCCTCCCCCCGGCAGCGTGCGCCGCCCGATCCGCGACGACGCACCGGGCGGCGACACGCCGGGGCGAATTACAATAGTCAAAAATCGCGTCCCCGATATCTCATGAACGTCACTCTGATTCCTGTCACGCCTTTCCAGCAAAACTGCACCCTGCTCGTATGCGACGCGACCCAGCGCGCCGCCGTGGTCGACCCCGGCGGCGATATCGACCGGATCGTGGGCGAGATCGAGCGTCAGGGGGTGACGCTCGAAAAGATCTTCCTGACGCACGGCCATCTGGACCATTGCGGTGGTTCGGGGGCGCTGGCCGCGAAGTACGACGTGCCCATCGAAGGCCCGCACCCGGACGACGCCTTCTGGATCGACCAGCTTCAGGCGCAAAGCGCGCGCTTCGGCTTTCCCGAGCCCGAGCCGTTCACCCCCGATCGCTGGCTGGGCGACGGCGAGACCGTCACGTTCGGCGAGGTAACGCTGAATGTCCTGCACTGCCCGGGCCACACGCCGGGTCACGTGGTGTTCTTCTCAGCGGATGAGCGTCTGGCCAGTGTGGGAGACGTGCTGTTTGCCGGCTCCATCGGGCGCACCGACTTTCCGCGCGGCAACCATGCCGACCTGATCGCGTCGATTCGCGACAAGCTCTGGCCGCTGGGCGACGACGTCACGTTCATTCCCGGGCACGGCCCGGTGTCCACGTTCGGTCAGGAACGTCAGACCAACCCGTACGTTGCGGACGCCGTGCTCGCCCGGAGCGCCGTATGAGTGAGGCGATGTCCCGCACTCCGTCGCGCATCGTTCCCGTCGACGAGGAGATTTTCATCAGCACCGACGTCGAGGCCGACGGCCCGATCCCCGGCCCCCACTCGATGCTGAGCTTCGCGTCGGCGGCCTATACGGCGGACAAGGAGCTCATTGGCACGTTCAGCGCCAACCTGGAATGCCTGCCCGATGCCAAAGGGCATCCACTGACAATGAAGTGGTGGAAGACCGAGCCCGAGGCGTGGGCCGCCTGCCGCGTCGACCTGGAAGATCCGGCCAAGGCGCTCAAGGCCTACGTAAAGTGGGTGGAGAAGCTGCCCGGCAAACCAGTGTTCGTCGCTTACCCTGCGGGGTTCGATTTCACGTTCATGTTCTGGTACATGATGCGTTTCGTCGGCCGGTGCCCGTTCTCGTGGTCGGCACTCGACATCAAGACACTCGCGTTCGCCATGACCGGCATGCCGTACCGCAAGTGCATCAAGCCGCGTCTGCCGCAGGTCTGGCTCGACCCGCTGCCGCACACTCACGTGGCGCTCGACGACGCCCTCGAACAGGGCGCCCTCTTCTGCAACATGCTCGCGGAGTTGCGTGAGCAGCAAAAGACGCTGGCCGACCTGCCCGGCTGGCGCGGCGCCGGCCTCACGGCCAACGCCGACGCGCCGATATTCCGGGACACCGCAGCAGCCCAGGCGGCAACGTCGTCGGCCCCGACAGACGACACCGAGTCGCCCGAAACCGGTCCCGGCAAAGACAGCACCGCGCACAGCTAGGCCGGCGCGGCTTTCCACAAGGCGCAGCAAAAATCAAAAGGGCGCAACGTCTCACACGTCACGCCCCTTTTTCCATCCGATGCCCGTTGGCGGATTACAAAACGTCGTTCGCCAGTTCCGGCGGACGGGCAATCACCGCCTTGTCGCCGTTCACCACGATCGGACGTTGCAACAGCTTCGGATGCTTGGCCACGGCGGCCAGCAACGCGTCGTCGGTCAGCGCCGTGTCGGCCAGCCCCAGTTCCGCGAACTCCGTTTCGTTGCTGCGAATCATCTCGCGCACGGGCACGCCCAACAGCTTGTGCAGACGCTTGAGTTCGGCGAGCGTCGGCGGCGTCTTCAGATATTCGATGATTTGCAGATCGCTGCCGCCCACGGCAGGGGAACCCTCCACGAGGGCCAGCGCTTCGCGCGACTTCGAGCAGCGCGGGTTGTGATACACGGTAATCATGGTCACTCCATTGCGTACGAAAAGCGTCCGGCGCGACATCGTCGTTCACGCCTGGTACGTGCGCTCCGAGTATGCATGGTATCGTCGGATGCCGCTACCCGCGGACCTCAGAGGCAGCACTGGCCGCATCTTCCCAGCTTCACCCCCTTAACTTCACGCATCGTTCGACGTACGCACCGCCGCAAGGCGCTACGTGCTCGGTCTACGTGTTAACCGCGCTGCGCGCCCTGCATCGGCCGCCTAAGATAGGCAGAGAGAGCGCACTGTGCGTCGCACGATCCGGCGTTTCAGGAGAAAGTGACATGGCAGGACGCTTTATCAGCATCAAGTCGCGCGACGGCAAGACGTTTCAGGCCTATCTGGCCACGCCGCACGGCAAAGGTCCGAGCGAAGGCAAGGGTCCGGGACTGGTGTTGTGTCAGGAGATCTTCGGTGTGAACGCGTACATCCGCGAGCTGGCCGACCGATACGCCGAAGAGGGATACGTCGTGCTTGCCCCCGATCTGTTCTGGCGCATCGAGCCGGGCATCGAGCTGGGTTACACCCCCGGCGACTGGCAACGGGCGTTCGCCTTGTTCCAGAGCTTCGACGTCGATCTCGGAATGGAAGACGTGGGCGCCACCGTCGACGCCTTGCGCGCGTTGCCCGAGTGCGTGGGCGGCGTGGGGGTGGTCGGCTACTGCCTTGGCGGCAAACTGGCGGCATTGTCCGTCACGCGCACGAGCGCCGACGTCGCTGTCGGTTACTACGGCGTTGGCCTGGAGCAGCACATCGACGAACTCGCGGGCGAGCATCCGCCGCTTGTCCTGCATATCGCCGAACGCGACAAATACGCCCCGGCCGAAGTGCGTGACGCGCTGACCGAGCGACTGGGCAAGCATCCCAACGTCGCGCTGTACACCTACCCGGACGCCGACCATGCCTTTGCGCGTCCCGGCGACCACTTCAACCGCGCGGCCACCCAGCTCGCGCATCAGCGCACTCTCGGCGCCGTGCGCAACGCCATCGGCCCGCATTTCGACTTCGCGTCGCTCTGGGAAACGCATTGCGCGTACGAATTCGCCATCCGCGAAATCGATCCCTTGATGAAGACGATGGTGGCCGAGCCATACGTCAACCACATTCCGACGATGACGGGCGGCGTGGGCCATCAGCAACTGGCGCACTTCTACCGCAATCACTTCGTCAATAGCAACCCGCCGGACACCAGGCTCATTCCGATTTCGCGCACCATCGGTGCAACGCAGCTCGTCGACGAACTGTTGTTCTGCTTCACCCATACGACGCCGGTCGACTGGATGCTGCCGGGCGTTGCGCCGACGGGTCGTCGCGTCGAGATCCCGCTGGTCGCGATCGTGCGCTTCCGGGGCGACAAGCTCGAGCACGAGCATATCTATTGGGATCAGGCGAGCGTACTGGTGCAGATCGGCCTGCTCGACCCCACGGGCCTGCCCGTGGCGGGTGTCGAGACCGCGCGCAAATTGCAGGACGAGAATCTGGCGTCCAACGCGCTGATGCCGAACTGGTCGTTCGGCACCCGGGCGCAGTAACACCGATGCGCGTGCCCGGCAGGCGGCAGCAGGCAGCAGCAAGCGCCACAGGCCGGGTACGAAGATCACGCAGTACAGGAAGTCAAAACAAGAAAAAGTGTCGCGAATGTTGCGGGAGACAAGGGATGAATACGCAACTTTCTCAGCGCGGACGCGTGTCCCGCGCTGCGCGCGCGGGGTGGTTTGCCGTCGTCTCGTGCGCGCTGATGGTGACTGGCTGTGCCAATCCGGATTTCGAACCCAAGAAGCCGCTCATCCTCGATCTGCTATCGGGCCAGCCGCCGGTCTCGGGACTCGACCAATACAAAATCGTGGCGGCGCAACGCGTCACCGAAGTCAACGCACGGGAGATCACGCCGGGCAATCCTCAACCGATGCTGCGCTCCGTCGTATCGCTCGAATACTGGGTCGATCGCGACGGCAACGTCACCGGCGTGGCGCTGTACCGAAGCAATGGCGATGAGGAAGCCGAGCGCATCGCCATCGCGAGTCTGCGACGGGCCAGTCCCTTGCCGGCGCCGAGCCGGGCGCTCGTCGACAGTAGCGGACGCGTGCGCGCCGTCGAAACCTGGCTCTTCAACAACGATGGACGGTTCCAGTTGCGCAGCGTCGCGGCGCCGCAGATCGACGGGCAGTGATATCGTGACGGGCATCTGCCTACCCTGCCCCGTCCGCGTTGGACGACGGAGAATCCCATGCCGCGATTTGCTGCGAACCTGAGTCTGCTCTATCAGGAAGTTCCGTTTCTCGAGCGCTTTCACGAAGCCGCGAGCGACGGCTTCCGGGGCGTCGAATTTCTGTTCCCGTACGACCATCCGGCGCAGGAGATCCGCACGCGCCTCGACGACGCCGGGCTGACCCAGGTCCTGTTTAACGGACCGGCAGGCGACTTGGCCGCTGGCGAGCGCGGACTCGCGGCGATCCCCGGGCGCGAAGCCCAATTTCGGGACGGCATCGAAATCGCGCTCGATTACGCCGATGCGTTGGGATGCCGCCAGTTGCACGTGATGGCCGGATGCCCCGACGCCGCCGAGTCGCCCGAGCGATGCCACGCCACCTACCTCGAGAACCTTGCCTATGCTAGCGGTCAGGCGTCGGCACATGGCGTCGACATCCTCATCGAACCGATCAATCCGCGCGACTTCCCGCGCTACTTCCTCACGCGCCAGGATCAGGCGCATGCCATTCGTCAGGCGCTTGGCGCGAGCAACCTCAAAGTCCAGTTCGACGCCTACCATTGCCAGATCGTCGAAGGCGATCTCGCGGTGAAGCTGCGTCAGTACATCGCCAGCATCGGGCACGTGCAGGTGGCGGGCGTACCGGCGCGACACGAACCCGATACCGGCGAAGTCAACTACCCCTTCCTGTTCCGTCTGCTCGACGAACTGGGGTATGCCGGATGGATCGGGTGCGAATACCGCCCGCAAAGCACAACGCGCGCGGGACTCGGCTGGCTCAAACCGTGGCTCAGGGCCACCGCCGCTAAATAGATAGGGAGCGAGACAGCCACGAAGCTGCCCGCCAATCAGCAGGACATCGAAGAGAAATCGGCGCAAAGATCGCGCCTGGGACATTCTCCGTCGTCAATCCCGACGCACAGCCGGGATTGACGGCGGTCGCACCGGCGGCCTCATGGACATTTGCGTTATGCAATTACGCAGGAGTCATCGCCTCCCGAAATTCAATCGGAGGTCGAATCAATTTTTGCGGGAATGTCGGAGAAAGGTTTAGGAAAGATGTAGGTCGAACTGGGCAAAAAAAATGGCGGGACACACGGGCCCGCCAAAACCACACGCTACGGGGTTAGCGCGAGGAGACCAGATTCGGAGCACTGTATCGAACGACCTTGCAAATCGCGCCGGGGGACGCATTTTGCCGATACAGCCGCGCTGCTGCGTTACCGGGGGATAAGCACGTCAGCGTTGAGATGCATTGTGGTGGAAACGTATGAACGGAGGGGTAACAAAGTGTTTCAGGTTGTAACACCTCGAGCGTTTCACCCCCGTCGGGAGGCGCGTCTTCGCCTTATGCGGCAAGGACCTCCGGAGTGACACTAAACGCCATGTTTTGTTCGCCATCCTGAATAATTCGCTGAATAAGACATCCTTCGAGAGACTTCGATTTCGTCACCTCCCGGCGTCAACTCCACGTATCCGTGGCGTATGTGTCGTTCGGGTCCGCATCCTTTCCGTCATTCACGCACAAAGCGGCAATGTGCTAACTTCAATCTTTGTGCGTGGCAACAAAGTGAGCAATGGAAACCATTGAACGTCTGGGGCAGATACTGGCGCGCGATCGGGTGATTGCCGTCGTTGGCTTGTCGCCTCGGCCTGAGCGGCCGAGCTACACCACTTCGCGCTACATGCAACAGCATGGGTACCGGATCGTGCCGATCAACCCGCAGGCGGCGGATTCCGGCGAGAAAATTCTGGGCGAAACCGTGTATGCGAGCCTGACCGAGGCGGCCGATGCCTTGCGTGCCGAGGGCATCCGCATTCAGATGGTCGACTGCTTTCGCCGCAGTGGCGACATTCCGCCGATTGCCGACGAGGCCGTTGCTATTGGCGCGACCAGTTTGTGGATGCAGTTGGGCATCGAAAACGACGACGCGGCGGCCGTGGCACTGGCGTCGGGGCTCGACGTCGTCATGGACCGCTGCGTCGCGATCGAACATCAGCGTTGGCTGATGCAGGGCGGTGGCCTCGGGAAACCGGCCAACCACCGCTAATCCTTCGTTTAGAAAACGAGACAACGAGACGTCCGACGCCTCCTAACGCCAACCACCTGCCGACATGACCATCGACGCCGATCTACTCGCCTACTACGACCTGATGGACCGGAAGTACCCCACGCCTGCCGGCGCACCACTGCCGAGTCCGCAGGAAGTACGGGCCAAATTCGCCACCGTCGCCGTCGAGGCCTTGCGTCCGTTGCCGGCGGGATTGCGCAGCGAGACATTCGACATTGCGCTACCGGGTCGCAACCTGCGCGCGCGTCTCTATCGTCCGGTGGGAAGAACCGTACCGCTTGTCGTGTACTTCCACGGTGGTGGCTGGGTCGTGGGCGACGTCGACACCCATGGCACCGTAGCGGCGTTGCTGGCACAGGACGGGGACGTTGCCGTCATGAGCGTCGATTACCGGTTGGCGCCCGAGCATCCGTTCCCGACACCGGTCGACGATGCACGCGACGCCTTGGCGTGGGCTGCGGAGCAGCGTGCGCGCCTGGGGGTGAGCCTGGACCGTCTGGCTGTGGCGGGAGACAGTGCGGGCGGGCATTTGGCGGCACAGGCGGCGGCGTGGTTCAACGATCGGCATCCGGGAATCGTGGGGGCACAGTTGCTCATTTATCCGGTGGTGCAAAACCGATTCGACACCCCGAGTTACGAGCGTCTGGCGAATGGTGTGGGCCTGACGCGGGACGAAATGCGGTGGTATTGGAAAGAATTCCTGGGGGATGCACGGCCGAACGAGAGCGATGTGCGGATGAATTTGATGGCTGAGGCGCCGCGTCATCCATTACCGAACAGTTTGGTGATTGCGGCGGAATATGATCCGTTGCATGACGAGGCGGTTGAGTATGCGCAGTTCGTGGCGCGCTCGGGAGCGAGGGCGGAGATTATTGAGGCGACGGGCTTGACGCATAGTTTTGCGAGATTGCAGCCGTTGGTCCCGCAGGCGAGGATGGTTATGCACGACGCGGCCCAGCGTCTGAGAGAGTGGTTGGGATAAAAAAAGAGTCAGAACACCGACCTCGAAATCCCGAGGGGTAACAGCCCTGGGCAAAACAGGCCGGAACAAGGGGGGCGCTCACCGCAGCGACTTTAAGTTGGAGCGGAGGGGAGCGCCCCCCTTGTTTCGGTGTCGCTGCGATGGGAGAGAACGAGCGGGAGGGAGCAGTACTGACACCGCGCGCCCCCTAACCGCCCCCCAAACCGCCCTCACCAAAAAGCCGTCAAAAAACCAAACTCACTTCAACCAGGCATCGACAACCGCCTGATACTCGCCAGTTTTCTGAGCGAGATTGAGCCACTGATCGACATAGTGTTTGAAGACATCGTCGCCGCGGGGAAGCAGATAGGCCTTCTCGCCGAACTGAAGCGGCTTGTCGGGGTTGACTGGACAGAGCGCCGGGTTGAGCTTGTGCTGGAGCAGCGTCTCCGAAGAATCCGTCACCATCACGTCGGCGCGGCCGTCGGCGATTTGTTGAAAGATCGTCACGTTATCTGGATAAATCGTGAGCGTGGCGTTCGGCATGTACTGACGGGCGAAGCGTTCGTTCGTGCCGCCCGGGTTCGCGATGGCGCGCGTGGAGGGTTTGTTCAGATCGGCGAGCGTCTGATACTTCGCCACATCCGCGCAGCGAACGATCGGCGACTTGCCGTCGATCATCACCACCTTGCTGTAATACGCGCGCACCGCGCGGTCCAGCGTCACCGACACCCCGCCGACCGCAATATCGCACTTCCCGGCGGTGAAATCGTCCATCAGCCCTTTCCACGTGGTGGGCACAATCACCGGCTTCACGCCGAGCGACTTTGCCAGCGAGGCCACCAGGTCCACGTCGATGCCTTCGAACTGGCCGTCCGGGCGGCGGAATGAATAGGGCTTATAGTCGCCCGTCGCGCAAGCGCGCAGCGTGCCTGACCGAATGATGTCGTCGAGCCGGGAGTGCACAGCCGGGGAAGGGGAAGGGGACGGGGAAAGCGATTGCGCCTGAGCATTGCTTCCGAGCGCCGTAACGGTCGCGGCAAGCGCCGCTCCCGCCATGAAAGCCGCGCGGGCGGCCGTCGTCATGACTGTCATGCTTGTCTCCAGATTGTTTTATTGGCGCTGTGACGCACCGATTTCCCGAGCCGTCTGATGCAACTCGTGGGGCTTCATACTACTGTCACGCCTGCCCGACGCCAACCCGCACAAAATCAGACATCCTGCGTTGCCCCGCCTTCGCCTGTCTCGCGGCCTGCCGCCCGTCTGCGGCTCCTTATGTGCGGCATAACAGCCCTGCGCGCGACCGCCCCCCGGATACCCGAGTAAAATGGCCGCTTGCCCAACACCTTCCTACCACCGCTGCGACGTGTCCCAAGCTCTGCAAAACGATACTTTCCTGCGCGCCCTGCTGCGCCAGCCGACCGAGTACACGCCGATCTGGCTCATGCGCCAGGCGGGCCGGTACCTGCCCGAATACAACGCCACCCGAGCCAAGGCCGGCAGTTTCCTGGCGCTCGCCAAGAATCCGGCCTACGCCACCGAAGTCACGCTCCAGCCGCTGGAGCGCTTCCCGCTCGACGCCGCCATCCTGTTCTCCGACATCCTCACCATTCCGGACGCCATGGGCCTTGGCCTCTCGTTCGAAGCGGGCGAAGGACCGCGTTTTGCGCATCCGCTGCGCACCGAAAACGACGTGCGCCGCCTTCAGGCACCCGACCTCGACAGCCTGCGCTACGTCTTCGACGCCGTGAGCGAAATCCGCCGCGCGCTAAACGGCCGCGTGCCGCTCATCGGTTTCTCCGGCAGCCCGTGGACCCTCGCGTGCTACATGGTCGAAGGCGCCGGTTCGGCCGACTTCCGTACCGTCAAAACGATGATGTACGAGCGTCCCGACCTGATGACCCACATCCTCGAGACCAACGCCCGCGCCGTTGCCGCCTACCTCAACGCCCAGATCGAAGCGGGTGCGCAGGCCATCATGGTGTTCGACACCTGGGGCGGCGCGCTGGCCGACGGCCTCTACCAGCGCTTCTCGCTCGCTTACATGCAGAAGGCGCTCGAAGGCGTGCATCGTGAATGGAACGGTGCGCGGATCCCGCACATCGTCTTCACCAAAGGCGGCGGCCAGTGGCTCGAAGCCATAGCCGACACCGGCCCCGACGCCATCGGCCTGGACTGGACCGTCGATCTCGCCGCCGCGCGTCGTCGCGTGGGCGAGCGTTGTGCACTGCAAGGCAATTTCGATCCGACCGCCCTGTTCGCAGCCCCCGACGCCATTCGTACCGAAGTGCGACGCCTGCTCGACGCATACGGCAATGCACCAGGCCACGTCTTCAACCTCGGGCACGGCATCTCGCAGTTCACCCACCCCGAACACGTTGCGGCACTCGTCGACGAAGTCCACAGCTACAGCCGGAAGCTGCGCCAGACGGCATAATCGGCCGCGTGCGCAAGTGACAGTGCGGGTTTGCGGGGCATTTCGCTACGCAAACCCAACCGCCGTTTCAAGCGGGGAATGTCAAGGGGGATGCCGTCGAATAACCCCTCCAATTTGCGGAGTTGTCCCGAAGACTTATGCACAAATTCTCGCTGCGCCGCCGCAAGTGAGAGGCGAACGAAAGGCACCTTCGACGTCATTCATAAGCTATTGATCAAAAAGCATTTTTGATTCAAGCAAAGTCCAGGCGTCGAGCGGTGTGGGGGCCGGGCCGCGAGGCTGGCGAGAGATAATCCCCACAGTTCTCAACATAGTTATCCACAAGCGTTTCGAACCCACTGGAAAGCCGACTCAAATCCGGGGTTTACCGAAACTTCTCAGGATTCACTTTAAGTTTGACCCGCGCCGACGACCTCTCCGAACCGTCCCTCGCATTGCATGACGATGCGCTCACCCCGGCGACCCAGCCTCGCATCGGTGCGCCCGCCATCGCCCGCGTGGCGCTCGATACGCCGCTTCTTACCCTGTTCGACTACCGTCTCGATCAGGCCGCGAGCCCTGGTCAACTGGTGCAGGTGCCGTTCGGACGACGACAGGTCGTGGGCATTGTCTGGGAATTGACGCAGCGCAGCGAAGTCGATCCGGCCAAGCTGCGCGAAGTGACCTCCGTCTGGCACGAATTGCCCCCGCTTGGCGACGATTGGCGCGACCTGATGCAATTCGCGGCGCGCTACTACCAGCGCGGCGTCGGTGAAGTGGCGCTGCCCGCCATACCGGGCCACCTGCGCACGCCGATGCGCTGGTCGCGGCTCCTTGCCCAGCGCGGCGTGCAACGCTACCGGATCGCCGAGGGCGCGCTGAACACGCTGATGGACAACGTGCCCGCCCGGTTGCGCGCGCAGCGCCGGCTGGCCGAAGGACTGGCACAAGCGGGCACACTCGACGCCGACGAAGCACGGGCCCTATGCTCGAAAGCGGCGGACGTCCTCAAACAGTGGGCCGCCGCCAGTTGGGTCGTCGTCGAGACAGTGCCGTTCCATGAGGCCGTGCGCGATGTCGAGGCGTCCGGCGAGGAAGAAGGCGAGAACGAGGACGGCGACGCGGGCGTCGGGCTGGGCGACACGCTCGATCGCGCCGCCGATCCGACGGACTCCAGCACTTCCGGCGGGCGCAGCAGCGCCGCCAAGACGCTCACCGTCGGACAGGCCGACGCCGTCGCCGCCATCCACGACGCGCTTGTCGGCGCAGGCGCCCAGCGTCTCGATCAGGCAACGGCCAGCGACGCGAGCGATGCCGCCACCTCCGGCGACACCCCCGCCTGCCCGCCGTTCCTGCTGTACGGCGTGACCGGCAGCGGCAAGACCGAAGTCTATTTGCGCGCGGTGGCTGAAGCCCTGCACGCCCGTGATGGACGTGATGGACGCGACGCCCAGGTGCTCGTTCTCGTTCCCGAAATCAACCTGACGCCGCAACTCGAAGGCGTCTTCCGCACGCGTTTCCCCGACGAGACGCTCGTCACGCTGCATAGCGGGTTGGCCGAAGGCGAGCGCGCCCGGCACTGGCTCGCGGCCCATCGCGGCGAAGCGCGCATCGTGCTCGGCACACGTCTGGCGGTGATGGCCTCGTTGCCGCACCTGCGGCTCATCGTCGTCGACGAAGAACACGATCCGTCCTACAAACAGCAGGAAGGCCTGCGCTACTCGGCGCGCGACCTCGCCATCTGGCGGGCGAACCGGGTGCGCATTCCGGTCGTGCTCGGCTCCGCCACGCCATCGCTCGACAGCTGGAACCGCGCGGAGCAAGGGCGCTACGTGCGCCTCGCGATGCCTGAGCGCGCCACGCCCGACGCCGTGCTGCCGCGCGTCTCGCTCATCGACATGGAGATCGAGCGCAAGCGTCAGCGCGTGGTGCACGAAGGCCTGTCGCAACCGCTGCTCGCCGCCATTCGTGCGCGGCTCGAAGCGGGCGAGCAAAGCCTGCTGTTCCTGAATCGCCGCGGCTATGCCCCGGTGCTCAACTGCGACGCCTGCGGCTGGGTCAGCGACTGCCGCCGATGCAGCGCCCACATGGTGCTGCACAAGCCCGAGCGTCGCCTGCGCTGCCATCACTGCGGTGCCGAATCGCGCATCCCGCACGCCTGCCCCGACTGCGGCAACCTCGATCTCGCGCCGCTCGGACGCGGCACGCAACGTATCGAAGAAGCGCTCGCCGAACACTTCCCCGACGCACGGCTGGCGCGCATCGACGCCGACAGCACGCGCCGCAAGGGCAGCGCTCAGGCGCTCTTCGCGCAGGTGCACGCGGGCGAAGTCGACATTCTGATCGGCACACAGATGGTGGCCAAAGGTCACGACTTCCGTAACGTCACCCTCGTGGGCGTGGTCAACGCCGACAGCGCCCTCTTCTCACACGACTTCCGGGCCGCCGAGCGCCTCTTCGCCCAACTGATGCAGGTGGCGGGCCGCGCCGGACGCGCCGCACGTGCAGACGGCCCCGGCGACGTGCTGATCCAGACACGCTATGCGTCTCACCCGCTGTTCGCGTCGCTCATGCGGCACGACTATGCGGGCTTCGCGGCACAGCAACTGGAAGAAAGACGCGTCGCGCTGCTCCCGCCGTACACGCATCAAGCGTTGTTACGCGCCGAAGCCCGCAAGCTCGAGGACGCCATGACGTTCCTCAAACAGGCCCGCGAGATCGCCGCCACCCCGGCGCTGAACGACCCGCGCATCTCCTTGTGGGACCCCGTGCCCATGACGATGGTCCGGATCGCGGGCACCGAGCGCGCGCAACTCGTCGTCGAAAGCCCGCATCGCGGCGCGCTGCAACGCTTTCTCACGCACTGGATGGGCGAGTTGCGCGCGCTCAGGGCACCCGTGCGCTGGCATCTCGAAGTCGACCCACTCGAAATATAAATCGGTATATAACGTTCCGGAAATTTGACAACATTGGAAGAATCTCCGACGATGCGGCCGTAAGTGGTCATCAGAAAGCGGTCATCAGAACGCTGCACGTCGAACGGTTCGCGTCATCTGCATTCGTCTGCACGATACGAAGTCCCACAGGAGACATCCGATGAAGTCGCACGCCCGAAGCGCCGCCCGAACGGCGCCGCAAGCTGCTGCATCCCCGCCCGTTCCTCCCGAATACGCCTTCTCCGAGTCACCTGCCGAATCGGCCGTCGCCGAAGTTTCGCGCCGTCGCTTCCTGCGGCGCGCCGGGGCCCTCGGCGTCGGCGCCAGCCTCGCGGGACGCGCGCTCGACGTACTCGCCGCCACCGTCGCACCGCAGACGGTGACGCTACCGTTTGCCAACGGCGAGCGCGAGCTCGTTGCGTATCCGCAGAAGCGTCCGCTGATCCGTCTCACCGCCCGGCCGCCTCAACTGGAAACGCCCTTCGACGTCTTCAACGACGGCCTGATCACGCCGAACGACGCCTTCTTCGTGCGCTATCACCTCGCGGGCATTCCGACCGACATCGATCCGGCGAAACATCGGATTCGCGTGGGGGGCAGCGTCGCCAAACCGCTCGACATCTCGCTCGCGTCGCTCAAGAAGGATTTCGGCGCACCGGTGGACATCGTGGCCGTGCATCAGTGCTCGGGCAACAGCCGGGGCTTCTTCGAGCCGCGTGTCGGCGGCGGCCAGATCGCCAACGGCGCGATGGGCAACGCGCGCTGGCGCGGCATTCCGCTCAAGCGGATTCTCGAGCGCGCGGGGGTATCTCCCGGCGCGAAGCAAGTCACGTTCGAAGGACTCGACCGGCCGATCGTCCCGGCCACGCCCGAATTCGTGAAAGCACTCGATCTCGATCACGCGATGGACGGCGAAGTGATGGTGGCGTTCGCCATGAACGGCAAGGATCTCCCGATGCTCAACGGCTTTCCGGTGCGGTTTGTCGTGCCGGGCTATTACGGCACGTACTGGGTGAAGCATCTCGCGGACATCAACGTCGTCGACAACGTCTTCGACGGCTTCTGGATGGCCACGGCCTATCGCATTCCCGATAACGACTGCCACTGTGTCGAGCCGGGCAAAGCGCCGGAGAAAACGAAGCCCATCGGACGCTTCACGGTGCGCTCCTTCGTCACCAGCCATGCCGACGGCCAGCGGGTCGCGGCGGGCACAGCGATGCGCGTGCGCGGCATTGCGTTCGATGGGGGCGAAGGTATTCGCGACGTGCAGTTTTCGACCGATGGCGGTCAGACATGGCAAGCCGCGCAATTGGGCAGCGAGTTGTCGAAGTACTCGTTTCGCGAGTGGACGGCGTCGTTCATGCCGCCGCAGCCGGGTGAGTATGTTCTGAAAGTTCGGGCGACGAATCGCGCAGGGGTATCGCAACCGCTGCAATCGTTGTGGAATCCGGCCGGCTATCTGCGCAACGGGGTGGAAACCGTGCGCGTGATCGCAGCGTGAGACGGGAGAAACGAACATGACGATTTCAACGCCTTCCACGCTGCCGCATTCGGCAGCCCGTTCGCGCCAGGTCGCAAGCGCTCGCTCGGTGCGAACATCGCTGGCCGTGGGCCTGTTGCTCGGCCTCGGTTTCCTGGCGCCGCGCCCCGCCCAAGCGCTCGACATCAAGCTGCCGCAGGAAACGGGTCAACTCAAAGCCTCGACGCTCGCCGGCCATCAGGCCGCCAGCGCGTGGTGCGTGATGTGTCACTCGATCGACTACGTCAACAGCCAGCCGCCAATGCCAGCCGCGTTCTGGAGCGCCGAAGTCACGAAGATGGTGAAGGTGTACGGCGCGCCGATTCCCGAAGATCAGGTCAAGCTGATTTCCGAATATCTCGGCAAGACCTACGGCAACGATCAGAAGTAAGCCGTTTCGTCGCGCATCCGATTTTCCGTGAATCGCCCTGGCGCTCGCGTCGGGGCGATTGGCGTTGCGCCGCCGAATCTCGTTTTCGCTTGCCCGTCACGCGCCGTGGATGACTGCGATCGCAAGCGTCACACCGTCGATATGCCCGCGACGCTTTCGATATAGGACTGATCCCTCAAGCATTTGAGACACCCCCCAAACACCGCCGAAGCCGTCTGCGCCAGAATTCCGCCTTTGCCCTGATATCGAGCGTCGCTCGATGCGACACAGGCAACTCTATTGGCAGAATTATGCGATACAGACAACGCGGCGTGTTCCTGATCGGGGCGACCATCGCCGTGGCCGTGGTGGGCATATTGATCACCTTCGGCTTACAGCAGTACGTGCAATCGCTGCGCAACCAAAAGGCCGAGGTCGTGGGCGAGGCGTTGAAGCTCATCGGCGAGGGCACGCAATCGTTCATGGTGAAACACCATGCCGCCATTCGTAAGGCGTTCGAGGACGGGAACGCCGTGCGCCTCACGGATGCAGGCGAGCTTCAGCCCTATGGCGTAGAAGTCATACGAAGCGGCGCGGACCCGCTCTCGCTCCAACTGCGGGTTGGCGCCCGCGCCCGCCACATCACGGCGGACGACATCATCAAGATCATGAAGCTGCCGGGGGTTGGCGCCTCCCCGCCGACCATGCCCGGGGCGAGCTACGTGGTCAGCATCACAAGAGAGAAGCACGCGCGCGATGCGAGCATTCACGCGCTCGTCTACATCGACCAGCCGCTCAAGCGAACCTACAGCGCGCACGCCGACATGAACATGCTAACGACCGCGATCCGCAAGATCGGCGTGCACGGCGGCTTTTCAAGCGACGCCACGCCGGCATACATCACGTTCCCGCAAACCCCCGCGGGTGAGACGGACACACCCAATCGACTCGCCAATCCGGACGCCAATCGAACGCCCGGCCTGCTCGCCGTTCGCGCCGGCTATCCGCTCGGTCCGATGAGCAGCTACCTGCGGCGCGACGGCTCCGATGTCATGACCGGCAACCTCCGGATGGGCAAGAACGACCTCGTCAGCGCGGGCAACATTCTGGCGGGCCAATCGCAGGAAATGACGGACGATGTACGCCGGCAACCTACCAAAGGCTACGTCGCCGCCGAGAAAGGGATCTGGTCCTACGGCAATCTGTGGGCCAAGGGGGATATCTATAACGACGATGGCAACCTGACCATTGCCGGCACCGCCGAATCCAAGAAGGGCAACGTGGCGGCGTCGGGTTTTGTTCACATCGGCGAAGGCGACAGCCGTGCCGAACGCGCCGCGGGCACGATCACATTCGGCACCCCCATTGTTGCCAACACCTCATGCACCTCCATCGGCCAGATCGGCAGAGACAACCTCGGCAACTTTCATTCGTGCACGCAGAAACTCGTGTGGGAGCCGTTGAAAGGCAAAGTCAATAGCCAGGTGACCACCTACGAATACCTCAACTGCACAACACGACACCTCCCATCGAAGTGGCGACACGATTTTTGCTGGGTCTCCCGGATCGACAACTCCCCCTGCCGCCAGCAGAACAATCCGAAGGTGCGCGTGTATGCCGTCTCGCCGACCGTCGACGGCTCCGAGCCATACGACCCGGCAACCGGCTGGAACACCAAATCCTGGTACAAGACCGGCAATCGCACGTTTTACATGCTCGAATCGAGCGAGTCGCACTCGGTGATGACCTGTATCGACTTTCTCTGAATCGCTTTATGCCGAATCGGGTCGATGCCTGACGCTGTGCCGTATGACGCAAAAATCGGACGTTCCCCATCACTTTCTGCGCCGTCACGCTGACGGACACGCACGCGCCCCGGCGTGGCGTCGATGGCGAATGACGCATCAGGTGCAACCCGAATTTTGACTCCGGTTGCACCTCTTCGGAAAGCCGGTTACGATGCCGCAATTCACCCCCTATGGGTGTCACGTTTTTTTGCGATCCCGCGTCATCAGGCAACCCTTCCATGGCTAACACCACTCTCGGCGTCAAAGTCGACGATATCCTGCGCACCCGGCTCAAGACGGCCGCCCAGCAAATCGAGCGCACCCCGCACTGGCTTATCAAACAGGCCATCTTTGCGTATCTGGAACGGATCGAGAGCGGCGCGCTGCCGCCCGAACTGAGCGGTGCAACCCAGTCGGGTACCGAGGTGATCGACGGCCATGCCGGCGACGACACCGTGCCGCACCCGTTCCTCGAATTCGCCCAGAACGTGCAACCGCAATCGGTGCTGCGCGCGGCGATCACCGCGGCGTATCGCCGCCCGGAACCGGAGTGCGTGCCCGTGCTCGTCGGTCAGGCCAAGCTGCCGCCGGCAACCGCGACGCTCGCCTCCGACCTCGCCCGCAAGCTCGTCGTCGCCCTGCGCGGCAAGAGCACCGGCGGCGGCGTGGAAGGTCTGATTCACGAATTCTCACTGTCCAGCCAGGAAGGCGTGGCCCTGATGTGTCTGGCCGAAGCGCTGCTGCGCATTCCCGACAAGGCCACGCGCGATGCGCTCATCCGCGACAAGATCAGCAAGGGTGACTGGCACGCCCACATGGGCAATTCGCCGTCGATGTTCGTCAACGCCGCCACCTGGGGCCTGATGATCACCGGCAAGCTCGTTACCACCACCAGCGAAGCCGGTCTCACCAAGGCCCTCACGCGCCTGATCGGCCGTGGCGGCGAGCCGCTCATCCGCAAGGGCGTTGACATGGCCATGCGTCTGATGGGCGAACAGTTCGTGACGGGCGAAACCATCTCCGAAGCACTGGCCAACAGCCGCAAGTACGAAGCGCAAGGCTTCCGCTACTCGTACGACATGCTCGGCGAAGCCGCAACCACCGAAGAGGACGCGCAGCGCTACTACGCAAGCTACGAGCAAGCCATTCACGCCATCGGCAAGGCGTCGGCCGGCCGGGGCATTTACGAAGGCCCGGGCATCTCCATCAAGCTCTCGGCGCTGCACCCGCGCTACTCGCGCAGCCAGCACGAGCGCACTGTCACGGAACTGCTGCCGCGCGTGCAGGCGCTCGCCAAGCTGGCCCGCTCGTACGACATCGGCCTGAACATCGACGCCGAAGAAGCCGACCGCCTCGAAATCTCGCTCGATCTGCTCGAATCGCTGTGCTTCGACCCCGAACTGGCCGGCTGGAACGGCATCGGTTTCGTGGTGCAGGCGTATCAGAAGCGGTGCCCGTTCGTGATCGACTTCATCATCGATCTGGCGCGTCGCAGCCGCCACCGCATCATGGTGCGTCTGGTCAAGGGCGCTTACTGGGATACGGAAATCAA
Organism: Pandoraea sp. NPDC087047; assembly: GCF_044745225.1. NCBI lineage: Bacteria > Pseudomonadati > Pseudomonadota > Betaproteobacteria > Burkholderiales > Burkholderiaceae > Pandoraea > Pandoraea sp. NPDC087047. Next base: position 9,690 of record NZ_JBIUZU010000013.1, on the reverse strand, counting down.
GCGTGCGCAGGTCGACGGTCTGGAAGGCTATCCGGTCTATACGCGCAAGATCTATACGGACGTGTCTTACCTCGCCTGCGCGAAGAAGCTGCTCGCCGTGCCGGACGCGATCTATCCGCAGTTCGCCACGCACAACGCCTATACGCTCTCGGCGATCTATCACCTCGCGGGCAACAACTATTACCCCGGCCAGTACGAATTCCAGTGCCTGCACGGCATGGGCGAGCCGCTGTATGAAGAGGTCGTGGGCGCCATCGCCGCGGGCAAGCTGGCACGTCCGTGCCGCGTGTACGCACCGGTCGGCACGCACGAAACGTTGTTGGCTTACCTCGTGCGGCGTCTGCTGGAGAACGGCGCGAATACGTCCTTCGTGAACCGCATTGCCGACGAAACCATCAGCGTCGACGAACTGATCGCGGACCCGATTTCGGAAGCCGAGAAGGTGCAACCGCTCGGAGCGCCGCATGCCAAGATTGCGCTGCCGCGCGATCTGTACGGCACTTCGCGCGCCAACTCGTCGGGCTTCGATCTCTCGAACGAACACCGCCTCGCGTCGCTGTCGTCGGCGCTGCTCGCCAGCGCGGGCACGCCGTGGCGCGCTGCACCGATGCTGGCCGACGGCGAGCGCACCACGGGCACGCCGCGTGTCGTGCGCAACCCGGCCGATCTGCGCGATACCGTGGGTCAGGTCATCGAGGCCACTTCGGCCGACGTCGAAGCCGCCCTTGCGCACGCCGTGGCCGCCGCGCCGATCTGGCAAGCCACGCCGGTCGAAGCACGCGCCGACTGCCTGATGCGCTCGGCCGATCTGCTCGAAGCGCACATGCCCACGCTAATGGGCCTGTGCGTGCGCGAAGCAGGCAAGTCGCTGCCCAACGCCGTGGCCGAAGTGCGCGAAGCCGTCGACTTCCTGCGCTATTACGCCGCGCAGATTCGCCAGGGCTTCTCCAACGATACGCACCGCCCGCTGGGCCCGGTGCTGTGTATCAGCCCGTGGAACTTCCCGCTCGCCATCTTCATCGGTCAGGTCGCGGCCGCCCTGGCCGCCGGCAATCCGGTCATCGCCAAGCCGGCCGAGCAAACGCCGCTCATCGCCGCCGAAGCCGTCCGTCTGATGCAAGCCGCCGGGGTGCCGGCCGGTGCGTTGCAACTGCTGCCGGGCACGGGCGAAACCGTGGGCGCTGCGCTCGTGGCCGATGCCCGCATCAAGGCCGTCATGTTCACCGGCTCGACCGAAGTGGCTCGCATCATCGCGCGCACGTTGGCCGACCGGCTGGACGCCAACGGCCGTCCGATTCCGCTGATCGCCGAGACCGGCGGTCAGAACGCGATGATCGTCGACTCCTCGGCGTTGCCCGAACAGGTCGTGTACGACGTGCTTGCCTCGGCTTTCGATTCGGCCGGTCAACGCTGTTCGGCCCTGCGCGTGCTGTGCCTGCAGGACGATATCGCCGACAAGACGCTGCACATGCTCAAGGGCGCAATGCAGGAACTGGCTATCGGCAACCCGGATCGTCTGGCCATCGACGTTGGTCCGGTGATCGACGCCGAGGCGCAGAGCGGCATCAACCGCCACATCGAACAGATGCGCGGCAAGGGCTTCCCGATCGAGCAACTCACGCTGCCGGACGCCGCCCGTCATGGCACGTTTGTGGCGCCCACGCTCATCGAACTCACCGACCTGAAGGCGCTGCAACGCGAAGTCTTCGGCCCGGTGCTGCACGTGATCCGCTTCAAGCGCGCGCAACTCGACAAGCTGCTCGATCAGATCAACGGCACGGGCTACGGGCTGACGTTCGGTGTGCATACGCGTATCGACGAAACCATTGCGTACGTGACCGAGCGCGCCCATGTCGGCAACGTCTATGTGAACCGTAACGTGATCGGCGCCGTGGTCGGTGTGCAGCCGTTCGGCGGTGAAGGATTGTCCGGGACGGGTCCGAAAGCGGGCGGTCCGATGTATTTGCCGCGACTGCTGGCAACGCGTCCGGCTGCGCTGGCCCCGGAACTGAATCGCAACGACGCCGCGCTCTCGCCGCTGGTGAGCTATCGCGACTGGCTGCGTCAGCAACCGGAGAACGCGCCCGCTATCGATCGCGTCGACCGCTATCTGGCCACGTCGGCCCTCGACGCCACCGTCGTGCTGCCCGGCCCAACCGGCGAGCGCAACACCTACGGCCTGGAGCCGCGCGGCCCGGTGCTGTGCGTGGCGGCCACGGCGCTCGGCGCGCGTACGCAACTGGCCGCTGCGCTGGCCACGGGCAATCACGCCGTCTTCGCCGACAGCGCCGCCGCCCGCGATCTGGTAAGCGCCCTGCCTGCCGCGCTCAAGGGTCGTGCGTCGGTCCTGGCCGCGGGCGCGGATGCGGCCGGCGAGGCATCGCTTGCCGCCGTGCTGTTCGAAGGCGACAGCGACGAGCTGCGCGCGCTGAACCGTCGTATCGCGACACGCAACGGCCCGATCCTGTCAATGCAGGGTCTCGCGCCCGAAGCGCTGGCCGCCGGTGACGACTACGCGCTGGAGCGTCTGCTGTGCGAGCGCTCGGTGTCCGTCAACACGGCCGCCGCCGGGGGGAACGCCAACCTCATGACCATCGGCTGATCGCTGCGGCACCGCAGTAGCGCCCACAGCACGTTGCCGTCGTAAGCGGCCGCCAACGCCCCTCGTTTCGGGACGTTGGCGGCCGCGATGCGTATACATTACGCGTCATTCTTATCGGACAATCCCCGCCCTCTCCCCCACGTTCCCCGCTTGTTGCGCCCCTCACGCACATTGCGTAGCCATGCGCGCCACGCTCATTCGCGGTATCTTCGCGCCGCCCCCCACATATCACGCGTTTCACCGCCTTCGCGCGGTCAACCCGTGCCGGCGACACGTATCGCCGGCCATGGCGGTCGTTGTTGCGCGTTGAAGCCGCTTTCGTCATGCCGGGAGACGGACCAGACGTGCACCGCGCCGCTGCTTCAAGGAGGCAACATGTCCGTTTGGAATCCGACGGCGGTGTCGTTCACCGTCTATCTGCTGCTGATGCTGGTGATCGGCTGGCTCGGCTACCGCTCCACGAACAATCTTTCCGACTACATCCTTGGCGGACGCCGTCTGGGCAGTTTCGTCACCGCACTCTCCGCCGGCGCTTCCGACATGAGCGGCTGGTTGTTGCTCGGCCTGCCCGGCGCCATTTACGCGGGCGGCCTGTCGGGTGTCTGGATCGCCATCGGTCTGGCCATCGGGGCGTGGGCCAACTGGCGTCTCGTGGCAGCGCGACTGCGCGTGCACACGGAAGTCTGCGGCAACGCACTCACCTTACCCGAGTACCTCACGCAGCGTTTCGGCGACCGTAGCCATGTGCTGCGTATCGTTACGGCCCTTGTGATCCTCATCTTTTTCACAATTTATTGCGCGTCCGGGGTCGTCGCCGGTGCCCGTCTGTTCGAGACGATGTTCGGCCTCGACTACCAGACGGCCCTGTGGATCGGCGCCGTGGCGACCATCGCCTACGTCTTCATCGGCGGCTTCCTCGCCGTGAGCTGGACCGACACCGTGCAGGCGTCGCTGATGTTCGCTGCGCTGGTCGTCACGCCGATTGCGGTGATCACCAGCGTCGGCAGCCCCACGGCGGCCATCGATGCCGTGACTGCCGTGCATCCGGCGCACACCGACTGGTTCGGCGATCTCGCCCCCATCGGCGTGATCTCGATGCTCGCCTGGGGGCTGGGCTATTTCGGCCAGCCGCACATTCTCGTGCGCTTTATGGCCACGCGTTCGGCGGCCGCGATTCCGCAAGCGCGCCGCATCTGCATGACGTGGATGGTGCTGTGCCTCGCCGGTGCGGTGGCCGTGGGCTTCTTCGGGCTGGCGTATTACAGCGCGCATCCGGCGCAGGGCGCAGGCGTGCTCGCGAACCCCGAGACGATCTTCATGTCGCTCACGACCCAGCTCTTCACGCCGTGGCTTGCGGGTGTGCTGCTCGCGGCCATTCTGGCGGCGGTCATGAGCACGTTGTCGTGTCAGTTGCTCGTGTGCTCCAGCGCGCTGACCGAAGACCTCTATAAGACGTTCGCGCGCGGGCCGGTGAGCCAGCGCCGTCTGGTGTGGATCGGCCGCACGATGGTGCTCGCCGTGGCCGTTATCGCCGTGCTGCTCGCGCTCGACCCGGAAAGCCGCGTGCTCGGCATGGTGAGCTATGCCTGGGCCGGTTTCGGTGCGGCCTTCGGTCCGCTGGTGCTCGCCACGCTGCTGTGGCCGCGCGTCACCCGTAACGGCGCGCTCGCGGGCATCGTCGTCGGCGCCGCAACGGTCCTGATCTGGAAGCAGTTCGGCTGGTTCGATCTGTACGAAATCGTGCCGGGCTTCGCACTGGGCGGTCTGGCACTCTTCGTGGTGAGCCGCCTGGATCGTGCGCCGAGCGCCGAGGTGCTGGCCCGTTACGCCGTCGCAGAAGCAACGTTGAAAGACATCCAGGAAGGCAGGACGACCGGCACGGACATCACCGGCGGCCACAATGGCAGCGGTGGCACCAACGCGCCCACGGCGCAACCGGCCCCATAAGCCAGTAGCACCTTCCATCCGAATAACCCCCTCTTGACCGGCGCGTGCGGCCATCCAATACTGCCGCGTCGGACGCATTTTGCGTTTGATTGCAATTGAAGCCGTCCTGGGCCAACCAGCCCGGTGCCAGCGGCGTTTCAAGAAGGGCGTGCAGCGGCGATCCCGCAGACACGCCACTCAACGACAAACACATGCAAGGAGAGGGTTGATGCAATCGAAGCTTACGGCTAGCGCCGTCGCAGTTGCGGGGCTACTCGCGTTCGGCGCGGCCAATGCGCAACAGGCGCAGGAAGTGAAGCTGGGTTTTGCCGCACCGCTCACGGGCGCTCAGGCGCACTACGGCAAGGACATGCAGAACGGCATTCAACTTGCCGTCGACGAGTACAACGCCACGAAGCCGACCATCGACGGCAAACCGGTGAAGTTCGTGTTGCAGGCCGAGGACGATCAGGCCGACCCACGTCAGGGCTCGCTGGTCGCGCAGAAGCTGGTCGACAACGGCATCAAGGGCATGCTCGGCCACTTCAATTCCGGCACGACGATTCCCGCTTCGCGCATCTACGCGCAAGCCGGCATCCCCGAAATCGCGATGGCGACGGCCCCGGAATACACCAAGCAAGGCTTCAAGACGACCTTCCGCATGATGACCTCGGACATCCAGCAGGGTTCGGTCGTCGGCACGTTCGCCGTCAAGAAGCTGGGCTTCAAGAACATCGCCATCGTCGATGACCGCACCGCTTACGGTCAGGGTCTGGCAGACGAATTCGAGAAGGCTGCCAAGGGCGCCGGCGGCAAGATCGTGCGTCGTGAGTTCGCCAGCGACAAGGCCGTGGACTTCCGCGCGATTCTGACGAACCTCAAGCGCTCCAATCCGGACATGATTTTCTACGGCGGCGCCGACGCGCAAGCCGGCCCGCTCGCCAAGCAGATGCGCGAACTGGGCATCAAGGCAACGCTGATGGCCGGCGAGATGGTCAAGTCGGACGCCTTCCTGAAGATCGCCGGCGACGCCGCCAACGGCTCGGTCGTCTCGCTCGCGGGTCTGCCGCTCGACAAGATGCCGGGTGGCGCCGCTTACGAGTCGCGTTACAAGGCCAAGTTCGGCGCGGGTCCGGAAACATACTCGCCGTACGCCTATGACGGCGCCATGGCCATGATGTCGGCCATGAAGAAAGCCAACTCCACCGACCCGGCGAAGTACCTGCCGGTGCTGGCCAAGACGAGCATGCCCGGCGTGACCACGCGTGAGCTGGCTTACGACAACGTGGGTGACCTGAAGTACGGCTCGATCACCCTGTACAAGGTGGTCGACGGCAAGTGGACGGTGCTGGAGACTGTCGGCGGCAAGTAAGCGTCTGACGATGTCTGGATAGCTGCAATCGACAAAGGCCGGTGAGGATGACTCACCGGCCTTTGTGATTTGATGCGTGCCAGCAAGCCCTCAATTGACCACTCAGCGGGTAGCGAGCGGCTCGGGGCGAAGCGAGGGAGGGTCGAGACGAACGAGTGATGTCAGTACGGCGCGGAACAATTGTTCGAGTTATCGCAAGGCGTGAAGCCTCCCGCGAGAGCGTCCTCTCTGGATCGAAAACCACAGACCAATTCGCCGTAGGTGTTTCCAAAACCGACGTAGGGAGTACCGCCAGAGCTGACTGAAATACCATTTTCGTCGACGTTGTACACGTAGGCGTTGTCCCAGTATCCGAAGGCGCTTGCGTCACACCATCCTCTTGCAAAGATGGCGCAGAACTCCGCTTTATCGACTTTTCCGTAGTATCCACTCCACCGCCAACTGCTCCCTGCAGGCTTTCGATAGCCGTTGCAACCCGCGTATGTCTGTGTCCACTTCGCCATGACGATGGGCCGGTCGACGATTCGCTCCACATCTCTATTCACGACTTTGGTGACGTACTTGGTCGTTGTCGCCAATTGCCACGACCAGTAGTCGCCCGAGTTTTGACACGACAGCATTTTGCCATTGGCGTCTCGACCGATTTCGCCTTGCCTGCAATTGCCGTGGAGTGTTTTGACACCGTCGAGTTGAATGACGCCCGATTCGGATCGCAGCCGCATCGCATCCACGCGATTCGCATGCTCGATATTGTTGCGTTGCATTCTCAACGCACCGCCGACCGAGGCCCCGCTCTTTGCCTCCAAGTTGCCGCTAATGGTTGCGTTGCCGCCCACGGTCGCTCCCTGCACATCCAGTTCCGCCATCGTCAGCTTGCCATCGCCTTCGATATTTCGGGCGCCAACGATATTCTGTCGGGTCGCGTCGGTCCCATCGCTCAGATGCAACTGGCCCTTGATGGTGGCGTTGCCCTTGATCTCGAGCTCCTGCATTTCGAGCTTTCCCACACCGACAATATTTTTGACCCCCTTGATGCTTTGATTCGTCACGCCGCTCTTGAAATCAAGATCGCCGGTGATATTGCGCGACCCATCGCGCCGGACGTTGACATCCTGGCTATGTGTCAGGAAGCCTCCGCGCATGGCGATCAATCCGGGCGCTCTCAAAGGATTGGGTATTGCCTGCGAAATTGGCTTCATGTCTTCACCGACGAATAGAAACGCTTCCGGCTTGTCCATCGTGGACATCCCACCGAAGGCACCGACCGCCTTCACGGCAATCGCAGCGAACGCGTAGTCGGGCGATGACGTATATGCGCGCTTTGCCGGCTCAGTGAGATATGTCAGCGAATTGATCTGGCAATTTGGCGGGTGCTCCCGATCGCATTTCCGATACACCCGGATGTCATAGTTCCCCAGGCCGTAGGGCGGCTTGCTTCCCACGCCGGAGAGATCGAGCACATCAATGAGTGCTTTAGCGTCCAGATTTCCGACGTACGCGTGATCGAACGACGAGGAAGGAGGGATACGGGTGAAGGTGTGACCTTTGAGGGTAACGCTTTTGCCAGGCGCCGAAAGCAACGCTTCAATCTCCTTGTAATGCTTCACGACGAATGTATCTGCCGCGTTGCCGATGATCTTGAGCCCTTGCCCAGCCCGTTCTGCCCGTTCGATTCGCATTTGACGCATCTGATTCACGCCCCAGAACGTAATCAGCATGCCGACGACAGCAATCGCCATCGCCGCGGAAACAAGAAAAATGCCTGTTTGACTTCTTCTCATTGACTTGTCCTCTTTGGAATCCTCCGACAATCACAGAGTCATGTATCGGTGAATGCTGAAACATTGAGATCAGCATTATCAATGACATTGCTCGCGAAATAGCCGGGATTTATCCGCTAAATGGTGCCTGCTGCTGCGAATCCAAAAGCACGAACCAACAATGAAAAGCCGCGTGATATCGACCACGCGGCTTTTCAATTCGAACAACAGCGAAATATCAATGGCACATATCGCGCGGCATCGCCGTTAACCGTTGTCGCCGCGCTCCGCACGCCAGACATCCTTCGGTAGACGCTCGCGCATCTTCTGGGGCAGCACGTCACGCGTGAAGATCGGCTCGGCGATACCCGCCTTGCGTTGCGCCTGATAGTCACGCCACGCGATCAACGCGTAATTCATCAACAGACCGATGGCAACAAGGTTGATGAACGCCATGAGCGCGGTGCCGACATCGGCGAAGCTCCACACCAGCGGCAGGCTCGCTACCGAGCCGAGCATCACGGCGAGCAGCACCAGTGCACGGAAGATGTTGAGCATCCACGGGCGCTGCGTCATGTAATCCATGTTCACTTCCGCATACGCGTAGTTGCCCAGCACGCTGGAGTACGCAAGGAAGAACACAGTAACGCCCGTGAAGATGATGGCCCAGTCGCCGAAGTGCACCGCGAGCGCACGTTGCGTGAGGACCGCGCCCTCCGGGGCCGCGCCCGGCATGAGCTGGCCCGAGAGCAGAATCATGAACGCGGTGGCAGAGCAGACCACGATGGTGTCGAAGAACACGCCGAGCATCTGCATCAGCCCCTGCTGCACCGGATGCTTCGTGGTGGCGACCGCCGCGGCGTTGGGCGCGCTGCCCATGCCGGCCTCGTTGGAGAAGAGGCCGCGCTTCACTCCCATCAGCACCGCCTGCGTCACCGCGTAGCCGGCGATACCGCCCGTCGCGGGTTCGAGTCCGAAGGCGTGACGCCAGATCATCGCGATCATGCCGGGAATCTGATCGATGTGGACGAGGCAGACGTACGTCGCAAGCCCGAGATAGATCACTGCCATGACCGGCACGACCCATTGCGCGAACCATGCCACGCGGCGCACCCCGCCGTAGATGATCGGTGCCGTCATCAGTACCAGCGCAACGCCGATCCACTGACGCTCCCATCCGAACGACGCCTCCAGTGCTTCCGCAATCGAATGCGACTGCACGGAGTTGAGCGCGAAGCCGAACGTGAAAAGTAGCGCCAGCGCGAAGACGATGCCGAATTTGCGCGACCCCAGACCAAGCTGAATGTAATACGCCGGGCCGCCGCGAAAGGTATTGTCGTGGCGCGGAATCTTGAAAATCTGCGCCAGCGTGGACTCGACGAAGGCAGACGCCATGCCGAGCAGCGCGGTCATCCACATCCAGAAAATCGCGCCCGGACCGCCGATAGTCAGCGCGACCGCGACGCCCGCGATGTTACCGGTCCCCACGCGGCTCGCCAGTCCGGTCGCGAACGCCTGAAAGGGGGAAATGCCGGTGGTGCTGCCAGACGTGCGCAACAGGCAGAGGCTATGCCAGAGCGTGCGCACCCGAATACCGCCGAACCGTACCGTGAAGTACAAGCCCGCACCGAGCAAAGCGACGACGAGGGGATACCCCGAAAGCACACTACCGATCGCGTCGACTATCGGTTTGAGCCAAATTTCCATGAATTGCCATCTCCTCTCTTGTTACATGTCGGCGCTCGCATGAGCACCGGGGAGCCCCTGAAACAGGGCGAAACCGGAGAGGGTCGCAAGACTTCGGTAGCAGCGGGGCGACGAGGCGAAATTCTCAGCATATTCCCAAGAGCAGGCGCGGCGACGAGATGCAAGTACGCGGCCTACCCTGGTAATGCCATCGCGTCGCACGCCCCCATCAAAACATCGACGTAATAAAAAATCTATGGTCACCCCCATTTTTGCAAGACTGATGTTTGGTGCAGTGTTTGGCTTGCCTAAATCTATCCGGCGTCGTTGTGGGAATAAGCTCC